>CAWCNZ010000002.1:0-10810 GCA_963797045.1 uncultured beta proteobacterium
CTGCAGACGCCCTGGGTGCTGGGCAGCTTCGCCGCGCTGTTCGTGCTGCTGTCGCTGTCCATGTTCGGCCTCTATGAGTTGCAGCTGCCCTCCGCGCTGCAAAGCAGACTCACCGACACCAGCAACAAACTGCACGGCGGCCACCTCTCCGGCGTGTTCGCGATGGGCGCTCTGTCCGCCGTCATCATGGGGCCGTGCGTCGCCGCCCCGCTGGCGGGCGCACTCCTATATATCAGTCAGACGCATGATGCGGTTCTCGGCGGCGTCGCACTGTTCGCGCTGGCGCTGGGCATGGGCGCCCCGCTACTGCTGATCGGCAGCTCGGCTGGCGTGCTTTTGCCCAAAGCCGGCGCCTGGATGGAGGCGGTGAAGCGCTTCTTCGGGGTATTGATGCTGGCCATGGCGATCTGGATCGTCTCCCCCGTCATCCCGGTCAGCGCGCATATGCTGCTATGGGCAACGCTGCTGATCTTCTCGGCGGTCGGATTGCACGCGCTCGATCCGTTGCCGCACAACGCCAAAGGCTGGCACAGGCTGGGCAAGGGCCTTGGCATCCTCGCCCTGCTGCTCGGCGTGGCCTACCTGATCGGCGCGCTGTCCGGCGCGCGCGACATCCTGCGCCCGCTCGGCAACATCGGCCGGTCCACCGGCGAAACGCCCGCCACCTTGCGCTTCGAACGCGTGAAGAGCGCGGCGGAGCTGGACGCGCGCATCGCCCAGGCGCAGGGCAAGCCCGTGATGCTGGATTTCTACGCCGACTGGTGCGTATCGTGCAAGGAAATGGACCGCTTCACTTTCAGCGATGCCGCGGTACAGGCCAGACTGAGGAACATCCTGTTGCTGCAGGCCGACGTCACCGCCAACAACGCAGACGACAAGGCCCTGATGCAGCGCTTCCAGTTGTTCGGGCCGCCCGCGACGCTGTTCTTCGACGCGCAAGGCAGGGAACTCTCCGACTTCCGCGTGACCGGCTTTCAGGACGCGCCCCAGTTCCTGCAGTCGCTGGAGAGTGCCGGGTTGTAGTCGGGAAGACCAGTGTCCGGCTTGAACGACCAAGAGTGTTCTCCACCCTGCTCGCCCGGAACTGTCGCCAGATTCTGACGGTCTGTTTTCATCAGGGCGCCTAACTCCCTGCAAACAAGCTGTTTTTTTGCAATTCCTCCGAAAAGGTAGACAAACTCACCCATTTTCGGCAAACTCCGCCCCCCATGAAGAACATCCTGGTATTACACGGCCCCAACCTGAACCTGCTCGGCACACGCGAGCCGGAAGTCTATGGTCGCGTCACGTTGGACGAAATTAATACCAAGTTGGCAGCACAAGCGCAAAAGAACGGCGCAAAGTTGACGCACCTCCAGAGCAATGCCGAAGCGGCGTTGGTGGAGCGCGTGCAACAGGCGCGAATCGACGGCACCGACTTCATCATCATCAATCCGGCGGCCTTCACCCACACCAGCGTCGCCCTGCGCGATGCCCTGGCGGCGGTCGCCATCCCGTTCATCGAGGTGCACCTTTCCAACGTGCACGCGCGCGAGGCGTTCCGCAAGGAATCCTATTTCTCCGACATCGCCGTCGGCGTCATCAGCGGGTTGGGCGCCAAGGGCTATGAGCTCGCTCTCGAATACGCACTGCAATAACCAAGACAAACTATTGAGGAGGACTGACAAATGGATTTGCGCAAACTGAAGACACTGATCGAACTGGTTGAGAACTCGGGCATCGCCGAGCTGGAACTGACCGAAGGTGAAGAGCATGTGCGCATCTCGCGCGCCAGCTCGGTCGCCGCTCCCGTGCAGCATGTGTATGCCGCCGCCCCCCAGGCTGCGCCCGCACCAGCCGTTGCTGCCGCTCCGGCAGCCCCAGCCGCACCCGCCGTGCCGGAAGGCCATGTAGTCAAATCGCCGATGGTGGGCAGCTTCTACCGCGCGCCTTCGCCTGGCGCCAAGTCCTTCGTGGACATCGGCCAGAGCGTCAACGCCGGCGACACCCTGTGCATCATCGAAGCGATGAAGCTGCTGAACGAGATCGAAGCGGACAAGGCTGGCGTGATCAAGGCCATCCTCGTGGAGAACGGCCAGGCAGTCGAGTTCGGTCAACCATTGTTCATCATCGGCTGATCCGTCATGGCCGTGTTCGAACGCAAATCCCGAACCCCAGCACCGCCGGAGACTCCCGTCATGTTTGAAAAGATCCTTATTGCCAACCGCGGCGAGATCGCGCTGCGCATTCAGCGCGCCTGCCGCGAGATGGGTATCAAGACCGTCGCAGTGCATTCCGAAGCGGACGCCGAAGCCAAATACGTGAAGCTGGCGGACGAATCGGTTTGCATCGGCCCGGCGCCTTCGAGCCAGAGTTATCTGCATGTCCCCGCGATCATCAGCGCAGCCGAAGTGACCGACGCCCAGGCCATCCACCCCGGTTATGGCTTCCTGTCCGAGAACGCCGACTTCTCCGAGCGCTGCGAGAAGTCCGGCTTCGTCTTCATCGGTCCGCGTGCCGAGACCATCCGCCTGATGGGCGACAAGGTTTCCGCCAAGAACGCCATGAAGAAGGCGGGCGTGCCTGTCGTGCCCGGCGTGGACGGCGCCTTGCCGGACGATCCGGCCGAGATCATGCGCATCGCCAAGTTCATCGGCTACCCGGTCATCATCAAGGCCTCGGGCGGCGGCGGCGGTCGCGGCATGCGCGTGGTGCACACCGAAGCAGCGCTGCTCAACGCAGTGACCATGACCAAGACCGAGGCACAGGCGGCTTTCAACAACCCCATGGTGTACATGGAGAAGTTCCTGGAGAACCCGCGCCACATCGAGATCCAGGTGCTGGCCGACCAGCACGGCAATGCCGTGTTCCTGGGCGAGCGCGACTGCTCCATGCAGCGCCGCCACCAGAAGATCATCGAAGAAGCGCCGGCGCCGTTGCTCAACACCAAGCTGCGCGACAAAATCGGCGAACGCTGTGCCGAAGCCTGCCGCAAGATCGGTTATCGCGGCGCCGGTACCTTCGAGTTCCTGTACGAAAACGACGAGTTCTATTTCATCGAGATGAACACGCGCGTGCAGGTGGAGCACCCGGTCACCGAGATGATCACCGGCGTCGACATCGTGCAGCAGCAGATCCGCATCGCCGCGGGCGAGAAACTGCCGTTCCGCCAAAAGGACATCGAGTTCCGGGGCCATGCCGTGGAATGCCGCGTCAACGCCGAGCATCCCTACACCTTCGTGCCCTCGCCAGGACGCATTACCAACTGGCACGTGCCCGGCGGCCCCGGGATCCGCGTCGATTCGCATGTGTACAACAACTACTTCATCCCGCCGCATTACGATTCGATGATCGGCAAGATCATCGCCTACGGCGACACGCGCGACCAGGCCATCGCCCGCATGCGCACGGCACTGTCCGAGATGGTGGTGGAAGGCATCAACACCAACATCCCGCTGCACCAGGAATTGATGAACGACGCGGCGTTCGTGCGCGGCGGCACCAGCATCCATTACCTGGAACACAAGCTGGCTGAAAAATCGAAGGCTAAGTAAGCAGTGTCCTGGCTCACGCTGTCGGTGAAAGCTTCGGCCGACTACGCCGAAGCGCTGAGCGAGGCGCTGCTGGCGCACGGCGCGCTGTCGGTGGACCTGCTGGACGCGGACGCCGACACGCCCGACGAGCAGGCCATTTTCGGCGAACCGGGCGAACCCACTTCGGCGGTCTGGCAACATAATCTCGTCAACGCCCTATTCGAAAGCGGCGCCGACGTCGCCGGCGTCCTGCAAGCCTGCTGCACCGAACTCGGCCTGACCTCCATTCCCGAGCACCGCATCGAGACGCTGGAAGAGAACGACTGGGTGCGCCTCACCCAGGCGCAGTTCGACCCCATCCGCATCAGCGCGCGCCTGTGGATCGTCCCGACTTGGCACGAACCCACCGACCCCGCCGCCATCAACATCGCGCTCGACCCGGGCCTCGCTTTCGGCACCGGCAGCCACCCCACCACGCGCCTGTGCCTGCGCTGGCTGGACGAGAACATCAAGGGCGGCGAAACGGTGCTGGACTACGGTTGCGGCTCCGGCATCCTCGCCATTGCAGCGATGAAGCTCGGCGCGGGCAGCGCCGTCGGCGTGGACGTGGATGCGCAAGCCGTGGTTGCCAGCCGCGACAATGCGGAAGCCAACCGGGTCCGCGCCGACTTCCACCTGCCCGACGGCGCGGCCCTCGGTCAATATGACGTCGTCGTCGCCAACATACTGACCAACCCGTTGCGCGCGCTGGCTCCATTGCTGGCAAGCGCTACCATATCCGGCGGACGCATCGTGCTTTCCGGCATCCTGGCCGAACAGGCGGAGGACATCATGCGCATCTACGCGCAATGGTTTGACCTCGCGCCCGCCGTGCTGGAAGATGGCTGGTGTTGCCTGTCCGGCGTGAAAAGATGAGTTTTCCGAGGCGTTCAGATGACTGAGATCACCCAATGCCCAGAATGCCGCACCCGTTTCAAGGTGACCGATGCGCAACTCGACGCGCACGACGGTCTGGTGCGTTGCGGACATTGCCATGATGTATTCAATGCGCGCGAACACCTGCAGGACGACGAACCCAGCCCGCAACTCACCCTACCCATCGACATTGAGTCGCCCGCGAACCAGCCCGACCTCGCGCCTATCCCCGAGGTTCGGGAACCCGGGGAACCGATCACACTGGCGCAGCAGGTACAGTTCGTCGAAGAACTTACCGACGAAGTACCGGAACTCCCGCGCCGCAAGACCAGTTGGACCGGCATCGCGATCGCGCTGACGTTGTCGCTTGCGCTCCTTGCGCAGGCCGCCTACCACTTCCGGGTCGAGCTCGCCGCACGCCTGCCCGGGCTCAAACCCCTGCTGACGCAATACTGCGAGCTGCTCGCCTGCACCGTCGCATTGCCGCAAGAAGCGGAGCTTATCGTCATCGAGTCGTCGGAACTCGAATCCGACCCCAGCCACGGGAACATCGTTACCCTGCACGTCCTGGTGCACAACCGCGCCCCGTACGCACAGGCCTACCCCAGCCTGGAGCTCACTCTCACCGACCTGCAAGACCAGGCCGTCGCCCGCCGCGTATTCCGTCCGGCTGATTACCTGAAAGCAGGAGCCGGCGATCATCTTGGGGTACCCGCCAACCGCGACCTCGATATCCGGCTGCGTCTGGATACGACCGATCTCAAGCCGTCAGGCTACCGGCTGTTTTTGTTTTATCCTCTTTAGCTACTCAGGACGGGGTTTGGCCTCGTCACCGCCTCTTCCGGCATTGCGAAATGGCCCTCGTCCCCAGCCCATCCAGATGACGGGAAAAGGCTGACTTGAGCCAAGGCTGCCCCTGCGTCCTGCACCGGCACAAAAAAGGCAACGGCCGAAGCCGTTGCCTGAACACGTCAATGACCCGACGAAGCGGGCTGTTTCGCTTTACTTGCCCGCCGGTGCCGCCGCAGTCACTGTGCGGTAGTCGGGCAACCGGGACAGGTAGCTGGCGACCGCTTCCAGGTCGGATTGCGAGAACTTGGCGATTGCCTTGACCATTTCGGGGTGCGAGTTGCCGCGCACGCCCTGACGGATCCACTTCATTTCGCGGATCAGATAGTCATAGTGCTGCGCCGCGACCGCCGGGAAGGATTTTGCTGCATCGCCTTCGCCGTTCACGCCATGGCAGCGCGAGCACTTGTTGTCGGTGTATATCTTCTTACCCTTTGCCGACATGTCTTCTGCGCCCTTGCCGTTCTCGCGAGCGGATGTCAGAGTAGTCAGATAAGCCGCAATATCGCCGATCTCTTCCATGGAAATGGCCGGATCCTCGACGAATGGCAACATCTTCGGGTTGAGACGGATGCCTGCGCGAATCTCGGTGATCTGCTTGATGAGCACGCTGGCGTGCTGGCCGGTCAGGCGGGGGTATACACCCTCGCGCACACCTGCCGCATCGGCCTTGTGGCAGCCTTGGCAGCCGCGGAAGGATTCCTTGCCCTTCACCGGATCTCCGCCACGCTTCAGGACCTCGATGCGTTCAGGCGTCATCTCGTCCCAGACGTAGCCCTTCTTGCCATAGACCTTGGGAACGTAGGCATCGGCGGCCTGAACCACCGCAGCCTGCAGGGAAAACAGCGCGACAACAACGATAGAGAGTAAGTTTTTCATCATTCGGCTTCCTTCAGGGTAACGATATATTCGGCCACAGCGGCCATTTCCTCATCGGTCAGGCGTTTGGCAACGGCACGCATGACTGCCTTGGGATCGTTGGTGCGCACGCCATTCTTGTAGTTCTGCAACTGCTGCACGACGTAGGGCGGGTTCTGCCCGTTCAGGCGCGGGAACTTGTCGTTGCCGCTGCCGTCTTCGCCGTGGCATCCCCCGCACGCCGGCACCGCGGTGCCGATGACGCCTTCCAGATATATCTGCTTGCCCTTTTCGACCAGATCGGCCTTATCCGAGGTGCCGGCCACGCGCTTCTGTTCGCTGAAATACTTGGCCAGCGCCTTGAATTCCGATGCATCGACCATCGGGATGATGGTGCTCATGATCGGACTCGCGCGGTCGCCGCTCTTGAAATCTTCGAGCTGCCGGGCCAGATACTTCACGTGCAGGCCGGCGATCTTCGGATTTTCGGGAATGACGCTGTTGCCGTCCGGATTGTGACAACCGGCGCAGAGTTGCAGCCGCTCTTCGAGCGGCGGAACGTCGGCGGCGTTCGCTGGCGCCGATACGAACAACATGGTGATGAGTACACCGCACGCGCGCAGGTGTCTGCCGGCGCACCTCGTTTCATGGTTCATGGTATCCCCTCCCTGTGAATGCTGCGAGTCTGAATGAAGCCATGCGCAACCGGAAACGTCAAGCTCCTGGCGGGAGAATTTCGACCTTTTTTCGCACCATCCACCGTTCCCGACCTCAGCCCTGTGAAGCGAGAGAATAGCCCAAGCCGAGAGGTTGGCCCCAAAAACAAAAAAGGCAGCGGCCGAAGCCGCTGCCTTGACCCGCCCACCTCAAAGAAGGCGGGCTAAATCATTACTTGCCCGCTACTGCCGGTGCAGCAGAAGCGACGGGCGCTCCCAGTGTCCGGTAGTCCGGCAGCCTGGACAGGTAGCTGGCAACTGCTTCCATTTCAGTCTGCGAGAACTTGGCGATCGCCTTGACCATCTCGGGGTGCGAGTTACCGCGCACGCCCTGGCGAATCCACTTCATTTCGCGGATCAGATAGTCGTAGTGCTGCGCCGCGACCGCCGGGAAGGACTTGGCCGCGTCGCCTTCGCCGTTCACACCGTGACAGCGCGAACACTTGTTGTCGGCGTAGATCTTCTTGCCCTTTGCCGACATGTCTTCCGCACCCTTGCCGTTCTCGCGAGCGGATGTCAGGGTGTTCAGATAAGCCGCGATATCGCCGATCTCTTCCATGGAAATGGCCGGATCCTCGACGAACGGCAGCATCTTCGGGTTCATACGGATACCCGCGCGGATCTCGGTGATCTGCTTGATGAGCACACTGGTATGCTGACCGGTCAGGCGCGGATACACGCCTTCGCGCACGCCTGCCGCGTCAGCCTTGTGGCAACCCTGGCAACCGCGGAAGGATTCCTTGCCCTTCACCGGATCCCCGCCGCGCTTCAGCACCTCGATACGCTCAGGCGTCATCTCGTCCCAGACGTACCCCTTCTTGCCGTAGACCTTGGGCTTGTAGGCATCCTCGGCTTGCGCCATCCCGGCATGCACGGAGAACAGCGCGACAATAACGATAGAAAGTAATTTTTTCATTATTCGGCTTCCTTCAGGGTAACGATATACTCTGCCACAGCAGCGATCTCTTCATCGGTCATGCGCTTTGCGACGGTCCGCATCACGGCCTTGGGGTCGTTGGTGCGCGCACCGGTCTTGAAGTTGGTCAACTGATTGATGATGTAGGTGTTGCCCTGGCCGCCGATGCGCGGGAACTTGTCGTTGCCGCTGCCATCTTCGCCGTGACAACCGCCGCAAGCCGGAACCGCAGTGGCCATTACACCTTCGGAATAGATCTGCTGGCCCTTGGCGACCAGATCAGGCTTATCGGATGCGCCGGGCAGGCGCTTCTGCTCGCTGAAATACTTGGCCAGCGCCTTGAATTCGCTCTCATCCACCATCGGGATGATGCTGTCCATGACCGGGTTGGTGCGCTTGCCGGCCTTGAAGTCATCCAGCTGACGAGCGAGATATTTCGGGTGCAAACCGGAGAGCTTCGGGTTTTCCGGAATGACGCTGTTCCCGTCAGGATTGTGACAGCCGCCGCAGAGCAGCAGCCGCTCTTCGAGCGGCGCCGGCCCAGCAGGTGCTGCAGCCACTTCCGTTGCAGGTGCTGCCACTTCCGTTGCAGGCGCCGCGGCTGGCGCGTCCTCTGCCAGGACAGTCGTCGCCGACAGCATTAACATGCCGAGCAGCACAGCAGCATGCTTGTGCATGCCGGTGCGATTGTTCTTATACATCATGTGAATCCTCCCCATGGAATCCGTGACGCACAAATGCGTCTTTCAAAATCAAAAAAGGAAGGCCTTGCGGCCTTCCTAATTATTGTTACTTTGTTGCTACGATTACCATGCAGCTTCGAGCATCAGGGTCAGCAGGTTCTTGGAACCCTTTGCACCTGTCAGCGGATCAACGGTAGTCGCGTCGTTGGTGCCGCCAGCGTCGTAGGACGAGCCGTTACGCATGCTGTAGTTGGCGTGCAGAGCAACGTTCTGGAACAGGTCGTACACAGCGGTGACGGTCAAGGAATTGTCCTTGTCGCCGGCACCAGCCGTTTGTTCAGCAACTGTCAGGCCAGTGTTTGCAACGCGGTATGCAGCGCCCACGTGCAGGGTGTGCGGGATTACGCTGAAGTCAGCACCAACGGTAATCGCCTTGCGGTCTGTTGCATCAGCGCCGTTGAAATGGTTAGCGATACCACCGACGGCAGACTTGGGAGCCACTGCGTATTGTGCATACACGCTGGTTTCCATTTCGCCGATCGCGCCTTGAGCCTGGAAGTCAACCACAGTACCTTCGGTCTTCACTTGGGCATGGGTTGCCGGTGCTACGGCTGCAGCGCTGCCAACCCAGCTGGTGCCGCTCGCCTTGCCGACGCCGATGTGCATCGCCCAGTCAGCAATGGTCGGGGTCACAGCGAGGCGGACCCAAGTGGAGCTCATCTGGATGCCAGTAGCACCACTATAGGCGAATTCAGGCGACCAACGGCTCACGTTGAGATAGCCCATCTCGTGGTTCACCACATAAGCGATACCGGAAGCAACACCGGAACCCAGACCGGTGTATTGCGCTGCGGAGATGTCGGTGCGGTTTTCAGCCCAACGCACGCCGCGGGTCATGCCGGTGCTGGATTGCTCGAAGCCGTAGGCCATGCCCAATGCATCGGTGATGTAAGGAATCACTTGCACGGTGACCGGGTCCAGCGCGATCGCGACCGGAATCTTGAAACCAGCGAGCATACCGGCAGGGCAGTCATGTTGTTCTCGTTCATGAAGCCGATCTTGATGGTGCCGTTGTCAGCAACGCGGCCGCCGAAGAACAGGCTGATCTCGTCGGGGATCTGCCACTGGCCGCCGTTGGTGGTCTCACCGGAAACCGTGCCGGTTGCATCGGTGCCATCGGTCTTCTGGTAGCGAGCCTTCAACAGGATAGCGGCGTTCAGTGTGTCGGGGATGGACAGGTCGTCACCCTTGAACTTACCCTTGGCGCTCACTTGAGTGTAGGCACCGACCTTGAATTCCTGGCCGGTTGTGCTCAGCACGGGGAAGTGCTGAAAGTGGCAAGAGCTGCATGCCAGGCCGGTTTGACGGGCAAACGCCGGGATGGCGGATGCTTCGGGGGCGAATGCTGTAGCTGCCAGCACGCCTGCCAAAGACAGAACGATCTTCTTCATTACGCTTTCTCCTCTTAAGATTATGAGCGTTAGCTCCCTAGGTCCCTTGTGTGACGCTGCATCGCTGCCTCATTTCACAAGTTGGAGCGCGATTCTAGTGATGGTTGTGTGAAGCGTGCGTCAATGAAATGTCAAGAAAACGTTAATTTGTGTTTTTTGCAACAACATGCGAAAAACTGCGTGACGACCGAGATTTGCCTGTCAGGCGGAGCCATTCACGATTCGACCGGCTCGCCCTTGATGGCATTGGGGGCCATATCCCGCCCGACGGGCAATCCGGGAATCTTCGCCGCAGAAAAAATGATCTCCGCGGTGGTTCCCAGTCCTTCCTGGCTGTCGAGTGTGATGCGCCAGCCGTAACGCTCGCAGATCCTTTTCACCAGAGACAAGCCGACGCCCGAACCGGCACTCGAAGGGCCCTTGTAATAGCGATCAAGGGCGCGCGCCAATTCATCCGGGCGCATGCCGACCCCGGTATCCTGAACCACCAGCCGGTCCTGTTCGAGGCGCAGCAAAACGAATCCCGACTTGGTGTTGAACAGGGCGTTCCGGATCAGGTTGCCGATCGCAATCTCAAGCAGGGGACGTTCGAACAGCAAATTGGGCTCGGCGATCAGTTTCACTTCCATGCGTATCGGACGCCCGTCGATCAGGGGCAGGTGTTTCTCGACGCAACTGCGTACCACTTCTCCGACCCCCGGCGATTCGTCCGTCTCGTATTGCTGTTCGCGCGCCATCAGCAGCAGGGCCGACGTGAGCTCTATCATGTCCTGTGCGGCGCGGCGGATGCGCGCGATCCGTTCCCTCTGTTTTTCCGACAGCGTCGCATCCTGTTCCAGCACTTCGACCGTACCCAGCATGATGGCGAGCGGCGTGCGCAGCTCGTGGCTTACGTCCGCGGTGAAATAGT
>CAWCNZ010000003.1:0-9865 GCA_963797045.1 uncultured beta proteobacterium
GGCTGTTCAAGGGCGGCAGCTTCTGGCTGATCTGTCGTCTTCTTCGGCGTCGGCCTGCTGCTGGCCCTGACCCCCTGCGTGTTCCCGATGATCCCGATCCTGTCCGGCATCATCGTCGGGCGCGGCCACAAGATCACCAAGATGCACGCCTTCATGCTGTCGCTGGCCTATGTGCTGGGCATGGCGATCACCTATGCGGCGGCCGGCGTGGCGGCGGGCTATTCCGGCAACCTGATCTCCAACGCGCTGCAGACGCCCTGGGTGCTGGGCAGCTTCGCCGGGCGTGTTCGTGCTGCTGTCGCTGTCGATGTTCGGCTTCTATGAGTTGCAGCTGCCGTGGCTGCAGAGCAAGCTCACCGACACCAGCAACCGGCTGCACGGCGGCCATCTGTCCGGCGTGTTCGTGATGGGCGCGCTGTCCGCGGTCATCATGGGGCCCTGCGTCGCGGCGCCGCTGGCCGGCGCGCTGCTATATATAGGACAGACGCACGATGCGGTGCTGGGCGGCGTCGCGCTGTTCGCGCTGGCGCTGGGCATGGGCGCGCCGCTGCTGCTGATCGGCACCTCGGCGGGGGTGCTGTTGCCCAAGGCCGGCGCCTGGATGGATGCGGTCAAGCGCTTCTTCGGCGTGCTGCTGCTGGCGCTGGCGATCTGGATCGTCTCGCCGCTGATGCCGGTCGGCGTGCAGATGCTGCTGTGGGCAGCGCTGCTGATCCTCTCCGCGGTCTACTTGCGCGCGCTGGACCCGTTGCCGCACAACGCCAGCGGCTGGCACAAGCTGATGAAGGGCCTCGGCGTGCTGGTGCTGCTGCTCGGCGTGGCCTACCTGGTCGGCGCGCTGTCCGGTGCCGCGACATGCTGCGTCCGCTCGGCAACATCGGCCGCTCGACCGGCGAAAGGGCCTGCCACTGCGCTTCGAACGCGTCAAGAACGTGGCGGAACTGGAGCGCGTATCGCCCAGGCGCAGGGCAAGCCCGTGATGCTGGATTTCTATGCCGACTGGTGCGTGTCCTGCAAGGAGATGGAGCGCTTCACTTTCAGCGATGCCGCGGTGCAGGCCAGGCTGAAGAACGTCGTGCTGCTGCAGGCGGACGTCACCGCCAACAGCGAGGCCGACAAGGCGCTGCTGAAGCGCTTCGGCCTGTTCGGCCCGCCCGGGATCCTGTTCTTCGACGCGCAAGGCAAGGAACTGACCGACTTGCGCGTGACCGGCTTCCAGGATGCGCCGCAGTTCCTAAGACGCTGGAGAGTGCCGGGTTATAGTCGCCTTATATAAGGAAGAGCAATGTCCGACTTGAACGACCCAAGAGTCTTCTTCGCCGCCGAGCGCACCCTGCTCGCCTGGAACCGCACCAGCCTGTCCCTGATGGCATTTGGCTTCGTCATCGAACGTTTTGGCCTGTTCGTCTCCCTCCTGATGCCGCAGCACAACATGCCCTTGCAACGCGGCATCTCCTTCTGGACCGGCCTGGTTTTCGTTCTGTTGGGGGTGTTTGTTGCGCTCTTTTCCACGCTGCAGTACAGAAAGGTGCTGCGCACCCTGAAACCCGTCGAGATTCCGGAGGGCTACCGGACCTCTCCCGGCGTCATCACCAACCTGATGGTGGCCGCATTGGGCATCGTTCTGACGGTCTATTTCTTTCACGGCGTCTAACTCCCTGCAAACAAGCCGCTTTTTAGCAATTCCTCCGAAAAGGTAGACAAACGCACCCATTTTCGGCAAACTTCGCCCCCCATGAAGAACATCCTGGTATTACACGGCCCCAACCTGAACCTGCTCGGCACACGCGAGCCGGAAGTCTATGGTCGCGTCACGTTGGACGAAATTAATGCCAAGTTGGCAGCACAAGCGCAAAAGAACGGCGCAAAGCTGACTCACCTCCAGAGCAATGCCGAAGCGGCGCTGGTGGAACGCGTGCAACAGGCGCGAGGCGACGGCACCGACTTCATCATCATCAATCCGGCGGCATTCACCCACACCAGCGTCGCCCTGCGCGATGCCCTGGCTGCGGTCGCCATCCCGTTCATCGAGGTGCACCTTTCCAACGTGCACGCGCGCGAGGCGTTCCGCAAGGAATCCTATTTCTCCGACATCGCCGTCGGCGTCATCAGCGGGTTGGGCGCCAAGGGCTATGAGCTCGCTCTCGAATACGCACTGCAATAACCAAGACAAACTATTGAGGAGGACTGACAAATGGATCTGCGCAAACTGAAGACACTGATCGAACTGGTTGAGAACTCGGGCATCGCCGAGCTGGAGCTGACCGAAGGTGAAGAGCATGTGCGTATCTCGCGCGCCAGCTCCGTCGCCGCCCCCGTGCAGCATGTGTATGCCGCAGCTCCGCAGGCAGCCCCCGCGCCAGCCGCAGCGCCCGCGGCAGCTGCGCCAGCCGCACCCGCCGTGCCGGAAGGCCATGTAGTCAAATCGCCGATGGTGGGCAGCTTCTACCGCGCGCCTTCGCCCGGCGCCAAGTCCTTCGTGGACATCGGCCAGAGCGTGAATGCCGGCGACACCCTGTGCATCATCGAAGCGATGAAGCTGCTGAACGAGATCGAAGCGGACAAGGCTGGCGTGATCAAGGCCATCCTCGTGGAGAACGGCCAGGCAGTCGAGTTCGGTCAACCATTGTTCATCATCGGCTGATCCGTCATGGCCGTGTTCGAACGCAAATCCCGAACCCCAGCACCGCCGGAGACTCCCGTCATGTTTGAAAAGATCCTTATTGCCAACCGCGGCGAGATCGCGCTGCGCATTCAGCGCGCCTGCCGCGAAATGGGCATCAAGACCGTCGCTGTGCATTCCGAAGCGGACGCCGAAGCCAAATACGTGAAGCTGGCGGACGAATCGGTTTGCATCGGCCCGGCGCCTTCGAGCCAGAGTTACCTGCATGTCCCCGCCATCATCAGCGCGGCCGAAGTGACCGACGCGCAGGCCATCCACCCCGGCTATGGCTTCCTGTCCGAGAACGCCGACTTCTCCGAGCGTTGCGAGAAATCCGGCTTCGTCTTCATCGGCCCGCGTGCCGAGACCATCCGCCTGATGGGCGACAAGGTCTCCGCCAAGAACGCCATGAAGAAGGCGGGCGTGCCTGTCGTGCCCGGCGTCGACGGCGCTTTGCCGGACGATCCGGCCGAGATCATGCGCATCGCCAAGTTCATCGGCTACCCGGTCATCATCAAGGCCTCGGGCGGCGGCGGCGGACGCGGCATGCGCGTGGTGCACACCGAAGCGGCGCTGCTCAACGCAGTGACCATGACCAAGACCGAGGCACAGGCAGCGTTCAACAATCCCATGGTGTACATGGAGAAGTTCCTGGAGAACCCGCGCCACATCGAGATCCAGGTGCTGGCCGACCAGCACGGCAACGCCGTGTACCTGGGCGAGCGCGACTGCTCCATGCAGCGCCGCCACCAGAAGATCATCGAGGAAGCGCCGGCGCCGCTGCTCAACACCAAGCTGCGCGACAAGATCGGCGAACGCTGCGCCGAAGCCTGCCGCAAGATCGGCTATCGCGGCGCGGGCACGTTCGAGTTCCTGTACGAGAACGACGAGTTCTACTTCATCGAGATGAACACCCGCGTGCAGGTCGAGCATCCGGTCACCGAGATGATCACCGGCGTCGACATCGTGCAGCAGCAGATCCGCATCGCCGCGGGCGAGAAACTGCCGTTCCGCCAGAAGGACATCGAGTTCCGCGGCCATGCCGTGGAGTGCCGCATCAATGCCGAGCATCCCTACACCTTCGTGCCCTCGCCCGGACGCATCACCAACTGGCACGTGCCCGGCGGCCCCGGCATCCGCGTGGATTCGCATGTGTACAACAACTACTTCATCCCGCCGCATTACGACTCGATGATCGGCAAGATCATCGCTTACGGCGACACGCGCGACCAGGCCATCGCCCGCATGCGCACGGCGCTGTCCGAGATGGTGGTGGAAGGCATCAACACCAACATCCCGCTGCACCAGGAATTGATGAACGACGCGGCGTTCGTGCGCGGCGGCACCAGCATCCATTACCTGGAACACAAGCTGGCTGAAAAATCGAAGGCTAAGTAAGCAGTGTCCTGGCTCACGCTGTCGGTGAAAGCTTCGGCCGACTACGCCGAAGCGCTGAGCGAGGCGCTGCTGGCCCACGGCGCGCTGTCGGTGGACCTGCTGGACGCGGATGCCGACACGCCCGACGAGCAGGCCATCTTCGGCGAGCCGGGCGAACCCACTTCGGCGGTCTGGCAACACAATCTCGTCAACGCCCTGTTCGAAAGCGGCGCCGATGTCGCCGGCGTCCTGCAAGCCTGCTGCACCGAACTCGGCCTGACCTCCATTCCCGAGCACCGCATCGAGACGCTGGAAGAGAACGACTGGGTGCGCCTCACCCAGGCGCAGTTCGACCCCATCCGCATCAGCGAGGCGCCTGTGGATCGTCCCGACCTGGCACGAGCCCACCGACCCCGCCGCCATCAACATCGCGCTCGACCCCGGCCTCGCCTTCGGCACCGGCAGCCACCCCACCACGCGCCTGTGCCTGCGCTGGCTGGACGAGAACATCAAGGGCGGCGAAACGGTGCTGGACTACGGCTGCGGCTCCGGCATCCTCGCCATCGCGGCGATGAAGCTCGGCGCGGGCAGCGCCGTCGGCGTGGATGTGGATGCGCAAGCCGTGGTTGCCAGCCGCGACAACGCGGAAGCGAACCAGGTCCGCGCCGATTTCTACCTCCCGGAAGGGCTGGCGCTCGGCCAATATGATGTCGTCGTCGCCAACATATTGACCAACCCGTTGCGCGCGCTGGCGCCGTTGCTGGCAGGCGCTACCAGATCCGGCGGACGCATCGTCCTTTCCGGCATCCTGGCCGAGCAGGCGGAGGACGTCATGCGCATCTACGCGCAATGGTTTGACCTCGCGCCCGCCGTGCTGGAAGATGGCTGGTGTTGCCTGTCCGGCATGAAAAGATGAATCTCCCGAGGCGTTCAGATGACTGAGATCACCCAATGCCCAGAATGCCGCACCCGTTTCAAGGTGACCGATGCGCAACTCGACGCGCACGACGGTCTGGTGCGTTGCGGACATTGCCATGATGTGTTCAATGCGCGCGAACACCTGCACGACGACGAACCCAGCCCGCAACTCACCCTGCCCATCGACATTGAGTCGCCCGCGAACCAGCCCGACCTCGCGCCTATCCCCGAGGTTCGGGAACCCGGGGAACCGACCACACTGGCGCAGCAGGTACAGTTTGTCGAAGAACTTACCGACGAAGTACCGGAGCTGCCGCGCCGCAAAACCAGTTGGACCGGCATCGCGATCGCGCTGACCTTGTCGCTTGCACTCCTTGCGCAGGCCGCCTACCACTTCCGGGTCGAGCTCGCCGCGCGCCTGCCCGGGCTCAAACCCCTGCTGACGCAATACTGCGAGCTGCTCGCCTGCACCGTCGCATTGCCGCAAGAAGCGGAGCTTATCGTCATCGAGTCTTCGGAACTCGAATCTGACCCCAACCACGGCAACATCGTTACCCTGCACGTCCTGGTGCACAACCGCGCCCCGTACGCACAGGCCTACCCCAGCCTGGAGCTCACTCTCACCGACCTGCAAGACCAGGCCGTCGCCCGCCGCGTATTCCGACCGGCTGATTACCTGAAAGCAGGAACCGGCGATCATCTTGGGGTGCCCGCCAACCGCGACCTCGATATCCGGCTGCGTCTGGATACAACCGATCTCAAGCCGTCAGGCTACCGGCTGTTTTTGTTTTACCCTCTATAGCTGTTTAGGACGGGGTTAGCCCCTCTGTTCGTCGCCTCTTCCGGCACTACGAAATAGGCTCTCCGCCTGCCCATCCAGGCGAGCCAGGAAGACACACTTGTGAAGTTCGCCGGATATTGGTGACAGCGCCGAAGAGACAGCGATTTGTGCAGAGCTTAACTTGAGCCAAGGTTGCGGCTCAGAGTTCTGCGTCAGAATGAAAAAAGGCAACGGCCGAAGCCGTTGCCTGAACACCTCAATGAAACGATGAAGCGGGTTGTTCCGCTTTACTTGCCTGCCGGTGCTGCCGCAGCAGTCACTGTCCGGTAGTCTGGCAGTCTGGACAGGTAGCTGGCTACCGCTTCCAGATCGGATTGCGAGAACTTGGCGATCGCCTTGACCATTTCGGGGTGCGAGTTGCCGCGCACACCCTGACGGATCCACTTCATTTCGCGGATCAGATAGTCATAGTGTTGCGCTGCGACCGCCGGGAAGGATTTTGCTGCATCGCCTTCGCCGTTCACGCCATGGCAGCGCGAGCACTTGTTGTCGATGTAGATCTTCTTGCCCTTTGCCGACATGTCTTCTGCGCCCTTGCCGTTCTCGCGAGCGGATGTCAGGGTGTCAGATAAGCCGCGATATCGCCGATCTCTTCCATGGAAATGGCCGGATCTTCGACGAATGGCAGCATCTTCGGGTTGAGACGGATGCCCGCGCGGATCTCGGTGATCTGCTTGATGAGCACGCTGGCATGCTGGCCGGTCAGGCGGGGGTATACACCCTCGCGCACACCTGCCGCGTCGGCCTTGTGGCAGCCCTGGCAGCCGCGGAAGGATTCCTTGCCCTTCACCGGATCTCCGCCACGCTTCAGGACCTCGATGCGCTCAGGCGTCATCTCGTCCCAGACGTAACCCTTCTTGCCATAGACCTTGGGAACATAGGCGTCGGCAGCTTCCACCACTGCCGCCTGCATGGAAAACAGCGCGACAATAACGATAGAGAATAGATTTTTCATTATTCGGCTTCCTTCAAGGTAACGATATACTCGGCCACGGCGTTGATCTCCTCGTCGTTCAAGCGCTTGGCAACTGCGCGCATGACAGCCTTGGGATCGTTGGTACGCGCACCGGTCTTGAAATTCTGGAGTTGCTGGACGACATACGCAGGATTCTGTCCGTTCAGGCGCGGGAACTTGTCGTTACCTGCACCATCCGCACCGTGGCAGCCGCCACAGGCTGGCGCTGCAGTAGCCAGGACGCCTTCTTCGTAAATTTGTTTGCCCTTCTCGAGCAGATCGACTTTATCAGATGTGCCGGGCAAACGCTTCTGTTCGCTGAAATATTTGGCCAGCGCCTTGAATTCCGACTCATGGACCATCGGGATGATGGTACTCATGACCGGACTCGCGCGGTCTCCGCTCTTGAAATCCTCCAACTGGCGTGCCAGATACTTCACATGCAGGCCGGACAATTTTGGATTTTCCGGAATGACGCTATTGCCGTCAGGATTGTGACAGCCGCCACAGAGTAGCAGCCGCTCTTCGAGCGGTGCCGGCGTTGCGGGTGCTGCCGCCACTTCGGGTGCAGGTGCCGCGGCTGGAGCGTCCTCTGCCTGGACCGCTGTCGCCGACAGCAACAACATGCCGAGCAGCACAGCAGCATGCTTGTGCATGCCGGTGCGATTGTTCTTATACATCATGTGAATCCTCCCCATGGAATCCGTGACGCAGTGAAACGCGTCTTGAGAAATCAAAAAAGGAAGGCCTTGCGGCCTTCCTAATTATTGTTACTTTGTTGCTACGATTACCATGCAGCTTCGAGCATCAGGGTCATCAGGTTCTTGGCACCCTTTGCACCTGTAACCGGGTCAACGGTAGTGGCGTCGTTTGTGCCACCAGCATCGTAGGACGAACCGTTGCGCATGCTGTAGTTGGCGTGCAGCGCGACGTTCTGGAACAGGTCGTACACAGCGGTGATGGTCAAGGAATTGTCCTTGTCGCCGGCACCAGCCGTTTGCTCAGCAACGGTCAGACCAGTGTTGGCGATGCGGTAAGCAGCACCTACGTGCAGCGTATGCGGAATCACGCTGAAGTCTGCACCAACGGTAATCGCCTTGCGGTCTGTTGCATCAGCGCCGTTGAACTGGTTGGCGATAACACCGGAAGACTTGGGAGCCACTGCGTATTGTGCATACACGCTGGTTTCCATTTCGCCGATGGCGCCTTGGCCCTGGAAGTCAACCACGGTACCTTCAGTCTTCACTTGGCTGTGGGTTGCAGGTGCTACACCACCGCCGGAGACCCAGCTGGTGCCGCTCGCCTTGCCGACGCCGATGTGCATCGCCCAGTCGGCGATAGTCGGAGTCGCTGCAACACGGACCCAAGTGGAGCTCATCTGGATGCCAGTTGCACCGCCAGCGTAGGCGAACTCAGGAGACCAACGGCTCACGTTGATATAGCCCATCTCGTGGTTAACCACATAAGCGATACCGGAAGCTGTACCAGAACCCAGACCGGTGTACTGCGCAGCGGAGATGTCGGAACGGTGTTCAGCCCAACGCACGCCGCGGGTCATGCCGGTGCTGGATTGCTCGAAGCCGTAGGCCATGCCCAATGCATCGGTCAGGTAAGGAATCACTTGCACGGTGACCGGATCCAGCGCGATCGCAACCGGGATCTTGAAGCCGGCAACGATACCGCCGACGGGGCCGCCGAGCATGTTGTTCTCGTTCATGAAACCCATCTTGATGGTGCCGTTGTCTGCGATGCGGCCGCCGAAGAACAGGCTCAGCTCGTCGGGGATCTGCCACTGGCCGCTGTTGGTGGTCTCACCGGAAACGGTGCCGGTTGCGTCAGTGCCGTCGGTCTTCTGGTAGCGAGCCTTCAACAGGATAGCGGCGTTCAGTGTGTCGGGGATGGACAGGTCGTCACCCTTGAACTTGCCCTTGGCGCTCACTTGAGTGTAAGCACCGACCTTGAATTCCTGGCCGGTTGTGCTCAGCACTGGGTAGTGTTGAAAGTGGCAAGAGCTGCATGCCAGGCCGGTTTGACGGGCAAACGCCGGGATGGCGGATGCTTCGGGGGCGAATGCTGTAGCTGCCAGCACGCCTGCCAAAGACAGAACGATCTTCTTCATTGCGTTTCTCCTCTGAATTTCTTGATTATGAGCCTGAGCTCCCTAAACAAATGTCCCTTGTGTGACGGTGCATCACTGCCTCATTGCACAAGTTGGATGGCGATTCTAGCGATGGCTATGTTAAGCGTCCGTCAATGCAATGTGAAGAAATCGTTAATTTGTGTTTTTTGCAACACACGAGCGAAAACGTGTGGAAAATGCCGTTTGTTCGAGGCAGGCCATCGGCATCCAACGGGCCGGGGCCTGGCCGCACACGCTATGCGCGGCGTATTCTTCGCCAACCCGCAGTACCTTTCACGATTCGACCGGCTCACCACGGACAGTACCGTGCGCCAAGTCCAGCCTATTGGGCAAGCCGGATTTTTTCGCCCCGGAAAATATGATCTCTGCCGTGGTGCCCAGCCCTTCCTGGCTGTCGAGCGCGATGCGCCAGCCGTAACGCTCGCAGATCCTCTTCACCAGAGACAGGCCGACGCCCGAACCGGCGCTCGAAGGGCCCTTGTAATAGCGATCGAGGGCGCGCGCCAATTCATCCGGGCGCATGCCGACCCCGGTATCCTGAACCACCAACCGATCCTGTTCGAGGCGCAGAAGGACGAATCCCGACTTGGTGTTGAACAGGGCGTTCCGGATCAAGTTGCCGATCACGATCTCCAGCAAGGGACGTTCGAACAGCAGATCCGGCTCGGCGATCAGTTTCACTTCCATGCGTATCGGACGCCCATCGATCAAGGGCAGGTGCTTCTCGACACTGCTGCGCACGACCTCGCCAACGTGACCCGGCTGTTCGTCCGCCTCGTATTGTTGTTCACGCGCCATCAGCAGCAAGGCTGAGGTCAGCTCGATCATGTCCTGCGCGGCGCGCCGGATGCGCGCGACCCGCTCCCTCTGTTTTTCCGAAAGCGTCTCGTCCTGCTCCAGCACTTCGACTGTGCCCAGCATGATGGCGAGCGGCGTGCGCAATTCATGGCTCACGTCCGCCGTGAAATAATT
>CAWCNZ010000004.1:0-223473 GCA_963797045.1 uncultured beta proteobacterium
CGATCAGAATTCGATCGAAGGCCTGAATACCAGCGTCGTCGTGTTGCCGCGCGTATCCCTCAGCGCGCCCGAGTATTCGTTCGGGCTGCTCCAGACGAAACCGATATCCAGCGTCGGGGTGAAGCCCCATTGCGGCATCGGCACCTTCTTGCCGGCAATCAGTTCCAGCCGCACCATCTCTCCGCCGTTCTGCAGGAAGTGGGCGCGCAGGTCGTAATTGGCGTTCTCCAGCCACTCGAGGAAGGAGTAGCGCAGGTCGAGGTTGCTGCGGTGCAGGCTGACGTAGGTGACGTCGTTCACGTCCTTGTTGTGGTTCCATCTCCCGCCGACGCGGAAGCTCCAGGAGAGCTTCTCATCGGGGTAGTCAATGTTGCCCTTGATCTTCCATTCGAATTCGAACCAGTCGTCCGAGACCAGCCGGTTGTTCTTGATGTGCTTGTTGCCGGCGCTGAACAGGTAGCCGGTATATCCGTAGTTCTGGCCTTCGCGCGTCTCCTTGGGACGCTTCAGCTTCGCCACGTTGCCGAAGAACGCCGATACCGCCCAGGGTTCCTGGAAGCCCGCGGTGGCGGATTCGAACAGGTTGATGCCGCTGTGGCCGATCTCGCCCTGCCGGTAGAGATCCGGCGAGCGCGATTTGATGAAGGTGCCCAACGAAGCCAGCGGATACACGCTGGCTTCCAGCACCATGTAGCGGGGGATGAGCGAGCCTTCGATGAGGTCGCGGTAGATCACTGCCTCGTTGTCGGAGGTGATGGTGGGGATGGGTTTGTCGGTGAGCGGAACGTTGTAGCCCATGTTGGTGTAGTAGGGGTCGGCCTCGAACACCAGTTCGGTCTTGCTTACTCCTTCGGATTGGGTCTCTTCGGCCTGGACCAGCGGCAGGTATGCGCAGAGTGCGGCGGCGAAGCAGGCGTGGCGAAGGTAAGCGGAGAAGGAGAGCATGGGGCGAGATTCTATCTGTTGTGGCGCGCCAGCAAAAGCACGGAGAAACGAAGGCAGCGAGTTTCGGTAGAATGCGAGCCCTCACAGGAGGACCATCTTGAAGAAACTGACCGCCGAAAATCTGACCACCCTCAGCCAGCAGGCCCGCAATCGCCGCGCCTGCGCGCCAACTCCAACCTGCACCAGGAACTGAGCGATCCCGTCCAGCGCCTCGCCATCGCCATGGAGCCGGACACGCTGGTCCTGCCGCACCGCCACCCGCACACCTGGGAAGTGCTGACCGCCTTGCGCGGGCGCTTCACCGTGCTGGTGTTCGACGATGCGGGCAAGGTGACCGGGCGCGCCGAACTGGGTGTGGACACCAGCGTGGTCGAGATACCGGCAGGCGGCTGGCATGCCGTGCTGTCACGCGATGCGGGCGCGGTGATATTCGAGGTGAAGCACGGCCCATATGCGCCCATTGCCGAGGCCGATGTCGCGGCCTGGGGCAAGGGGCGCAGTGCTGCAGAGCTCAATGCCTGGTACGCCGCGGCGAAGGTGGGCGACAAGCTGTAGGGTGGGCACGGTTCTTGTGCCCACGCGTTGTGCGTTAACCGCGTGGGCACAGAAAACGTGTCCACCCTACGTTTATTTCACGAAGCCCTTGCTGCGCAAGGTCTCGATGATCTCCGGGATCACCCCGGGATCGTCGATGGTCGACGGCACGGTGTATTCCTGGCCGTTGATGATCCGGTTCAGCGTCTTGCGCAGGGTCTTGCCGGAACGGGTCTTGGGCAGGCGCTTGAGGATCACGGTGTCCTTGTAGCAGGTGATGGCGCCGATGGTCTCGCGCACGCGGCTGACCAGGTCCTTCTGCAGCACATCGTCCTCCACGTTCGCGCCCGACTTCAGCACCACCAGTCCCATCGGTACCTGCCCCTTCAGCTCGTCGTCGCGCGCGATGACTGCGCACTCGGCCACGGCCGGATGCGTGGCGATCACTTCCTCGATCTCGCCGGTGGAGAGGCGATGCCCCGCGACGTTGATCACGTCGTCCACGCGTCCCATCACGAACACATAGCCGTCCGCGTCGATGTAGCCGCCGTCGCCGCTGGTGTAGTAGCCGGGCAGGAAACTGAGATAGCCCTCGCGGAACTTGTTGTCGTCGCCCCAGATGCGGTTCAGGCAGGAGGGCGGCAGCGGCAGCTTGATCGCGATGTAGCCCTGCTGGCCGCGCGGCAGCTGCTTGCCGCTCTCGTCCAGTATCTGCACGTTGAAGCCGGGCGTCGGCCGGGTGGAGGAGCCGGGTTTGATCTTCATCGGTTCCACGCCCCACAGGTTGGCGGTGATGCCCCAGCCGGTCTCGGTCTGCCACCAGTGGTCCACCACCGGCTTGCCGCTCTTCTCGCCCAGCCATTGCTGAGTCGGCGGGTCGAGGCGCTCGCCGGCCGAGTAGATGAGCTGCAGCTTGCTCAAGTCGTAATTCGCCATCAGCTTCGCCTCGGGGTCCTCTTTTTTCACCGCGCGGAACGCGGTCGGCGCGGTGAAAAACGATTTCACGCCATACTCGGCACACACGCGCCACAGCGCGCCCGCATCCGGCGTCATGATGGGTTTGCCTTCATAGACTATCGTGGTGCAGCCATGCAGCAGCGGGCCGTACACGATGTAGGAATGGCCGACCACCCAGCCCACGTCGGACGCCGCCCAGTAAACATCGCCGGGCTCCACGTTGTAGATGGCCTTCATGCTGTACTTGAGCGCGACCGCATGGCCGCCGTTCTCGCGCACCACGCCCTTGGGCTTGCCGGTGGTGCCGGAGGTGTACAGGATGTACAAGCGGATCGCTGCCTTTGACATGCGTGCAGCCGACCGGTTTGGCCTTCGCCAGCAGCGCGGTCCATTCGTGATCGCGTCCGGGCACCAGCGTCGCGGTCGCCTGCGGACGCTGGAACACCACGCAACATTCCGGTTTGTGCCGGGCGAGTTCGATGGCCTTGTCCACCAGCGGTTTGTATTCCACCACGCGCTTGATCTCGATGCCGCAGGAAGCGGTGAGGAGGACCTTGGGTGTCGCATCGTCTATGCGTAGCGCCAGCTCGGGCGGCGCGAAGCCGCCGAACACCACCGAGTGGATCGCCCCCAGCCGCGCCACCGCCAGCATCGAGATGACCGCCTCCGGGATCATCGGCATGTAAATGATGACGCGGTCGCCCTTGACCACGCCCAGGTCGGCCAGCATGCCCGCCGTGCGTGCCACCGCATCGGTCAGTTCGGCGTAGGTGTATTTCTTCCTGGTATTGGTGACGGGAGAGTCGTAGATGAGCGCGGTCTGGTCGCCGCGGCCGTTCTTCACATGATGGTCCAGCGCCATGTAGGCGGTGTTCATCTCGCCGTCGGCGAACCAGTGGCCGATGCCGTCGGCATCCTGCTTCAGGATCTGCTGCGGGAATCTGAACCACTCCAGCGCTTCGGCCTGCTTGCGCCAGAAGCCCTCCGGATCTTGCATCGAACGGTCGTACTCTGTGCTGGTAACTCATTTCGATCCCTCCCTCGTTGTGCTTTCGTCCCTTCTCTCGCAGGCGGGAGAAGGGCCGGGCGATGAGGGGCTGTGAGTGCAACTCAGATAAAGTTGACTCAACGTCCCTCACCCCAATCCCTCTCCCGCCTGCGGGAGACGGGGCTTTCATCAATTGATCACAAACATCTCCACGAACTCGTTCACTGCTGTCGCTTCCAGCTTCTTCTTGTCCAGGCACAGCGCCATGATCTGCTGGCAGCGCGCCTCGGGGAAGCGCGTGCGCAGGTTGTTCAGGAACTTCTGCTCCAGCACCGGGATGCCCTCGGCACGGCGGCGGCGATGGCCGATTGGGTATTCCACCGCGACCTTCTCGGTGCTGCTGCCGTCCTTGAAGAACACCTGGATGGCGTTCGCAATCGAGCGCTTGTCCGCCTCCAGGTATTCGCGGCTGTAGCGCGGGTCTTCCACGACTTCCATCTTGTCGCGCAACTGGTCGATGATGGGGTGGGCGTGGTGGAAGCTGTCCTCGTAGTTCTCCGCCACCAGGTCGCCGAACGCCAGCGGCACCGCCACCATGTACTGGATGCAGTGGTCGCGGTCGGCGGGGTTGGCCAGCGGGCCGACCTTGGAGATGATGCGGATGGCCGACTCGTGCGTGGTGATGACGATCTTCTTGATGTCGTTCAGGCGGTCCTTTACCTGCGGATGCAGGCGCACCGCGCACTCGCATGCGGTCTGCGAATGGAACTCGGCGGGGAAGGAAATCTTGAACAGGATCTGTTCCATCACATAGCTGCCGTAGGGCTGCAGCAGGCTGAACTTGCGCTGTTCTTCCGGCTTCAGCTTCTGGTCCTTGTTGGTCTTGGAAAACAGCACGTCGTAGAAGCCCCACTGCGGCGCAGTCAGCACGCCGGGGATGCCCATCTCGCCCGCCATGGTCATCATCGCCAGGCGCACGGCGCGCGAAGTGGCGTCGCCCGCCGCCCACGATTTGCGCGAACCGGCATTCGGTGCATGGCGATAGGTACGCAGCGACTGGCCATCGACGAAGGCCTGCGACAGCGCGTCGATCACCTGCGCTTCGCTGCCGCCGAGCAGGCGCGTCACCACGGCAGCGGAGGCGACCTTGACCAGAATCACGTGGTCGAGGCCGACGCGGTTGAAGCTGTTCTCCAGCGCCAGCACGCCCTGGATCTCGTGCGCCTTGATCATCGCGGTCAGCACGTCGCGCATGGTCAGCGCCGGCTTGCCCTCGGCTCACGCGGCAGCGACTCAGATAGTCGGCCACTGCGAGGATGCCGCCGAGATTGTCGGATGGATGGCCCCATTCCGCGGCGAGCCAGGTGTCGTTGTAATCCAGCCAGCGCACCATCGCGCCGATGTCCCATGCGGCCTTCACCGGGTCGAGCTCGTGCGAGGTGCCGGGCACGCGCGCGCCGTTGCGCACCGTGGTGCCGGGAACCAACGGGCCCAAGTGCTTGGTGCACTCGGGGAAGCGCAACGCCAGCAGGCCGCAGCCCAGCGTGTCGATCAGGCAGTTGCGTGCGGTGTCGTAGGCTTCGTTCGACTTGATGTCGAAGCTGCATACGTACTTGGCGATATCCACCAGCACCTGATCGGGGGCGGGGCGGTCGTTCATGTCTACGTTGGCACTCATTTGGGTTTCCTTAAATTTGAATCAAAAACATTTGTCCACGAAAAACACGAAACACACGAACAACGGCAGAAACAGGTTGGGTTTTCTTTCGTGCTTTTCGTGTCTTTCGTGGACTGATTGGTGTTAACGCTTCTCGATCGGCACCCACGCCAGATTCTCCGGCCCGACATAGTTCGCGCTGGGGCGGATGATCTTGCCGTCGGCGCGCTGCTCCATCACGTGCGCGCCCCAGCCGGTGACGCGCGAGATGACGAACAGCGGCGTGAACATCTCGGTCGGCACGCCCATCTGGTTGTAGGACACGGCGGAGAACCAGTCGAGATTGGGGAACATCTTCTTCAAGTCCCACATCACCGCTTCCAGACGTGCTGCGATATCGAACATCAGCATGTTGCCGTTCTCTTTGGACAGGCCTTGGGCGACGCGCTTGATCACTTCGTTGCGCGGGTCGGCGATGGTGTAGACCGGGTGGCCGAAACCGATGACGATCTCGCGGCGAGCCACGCGCTCGCGGATGTCGGCTTCCGCTTCGTCCGCGCTCTTGTAGCGGCTCTGGATGCGGAACGCTTCCTCGTTGGCGCCGCCGTGCTTGGGCCCGCGCAGCGCGCCAATCGCGCCGGTGATGCAGGAGTAGATGTCGGAGTTGGTGCCCGCAATCACGCGTGCGGTGAAGGTCGAGGCGTTGAACTCATGCTCGGCGTAGAGGATGAGCGAAGTGTGCATCGCGCGCACCCAGGAGGCTTTCGCCGGCTTGCCGTGCAGCAAATGCAGGAAATGTCCGCCGATGGAATCATCGTCCGTCTCCACCTCGATGCGTTTGCCGTTGTGGGCAAAGTGATACCAATACACCAGCATCGAACCGAAGCTCGCCATCAACCGGTCGATGATCTCGCGGGTTCTGGCCGGGTCGTGCGCTTCCGGTTCCTGTTCCACTGTGCCCAGCACCGAGCAGCCGGTGCGCATCACGTCCATCGGGTGCGCGTTGGCGGGCAGGGCTTCCAGCGCCAGCTTTACCGGCTGCGGCAGACCGCGCAATGTCTTCAGTCTGGCCTTGTAGGCTTGCAGTTGCGCGGCGTTCGGCAACGTGCCGTGGATCAGCAGGTGCGCGATCTCCTCGAACTCAGCCTGCTCGGCGAAATCGAGGATGTCGTAGCCGCGATAGTGCAGGTCGTTGCCGGTGCGCCCCACCGTGCAGATCGGGGTGTTGCCGGCGACGGTGCCGGAGAGGGCGACGGATTTCTTCGGCTTGGGCAGGGTGGTTTCTTCAGCCATGTTCATCTCCTTGTTTCAAACCTGATGAAAAGCGATCTGTCCACGAAAGGCACGAAAGTCACGAAAACGAATGCTCGAGTTGCGTTGGTTACATTTCGTGCTTTTCGTGTCTTTCGTGGACAAGGTTTTACTCAGTTCCCTTCTCGGCGAACAGCCTGTCCAGTTGCTGCTCGTATGCGTGATAGCCGAGATAGTCATAAAGTTCGGCCCGCGTCTGCATCGCCGCTACCACGTTCTGCTGCGTGCCGTCGGCGAGGATATGCTGGTACACGTTTAGCGCCGCCTTGCTCATGGCGCGGAACGCGGAGAGCGGGTAGAGCACCAGACTGATGCCGACGCCAGCCAGTTGTTCGGTGGTGAATAGCGGCGTCGCGCCGAACTCGGTGATGTTGGCCAGCACCGGCACTTTCACCGTGCGGGTGAATTCGGCGTATTGCTCCAGCGTGGTCATGGCCTCGGGGAAGATCATGTCCGCGCCCGCCTCGACGCAGGCCTGCGCACGCTCGATGGCGGAGTTCATGCCCTCCACAGCCAGCGCATCGGTGCGCGCCATGATGACGAAGCTCGCATCGCTGCGCGCATCCACCGCCGCCTTGATACGGTCCACCATCTCGCTCTGGCTCACGATGGCCTTGTTGGGACGGTGGCCGCAGCGCTTCTGCATCACCTGGTCTTCGATGTGGAAGCCGGCCGCGCCGGCCTGGGCCATCTTCGCGCGTGGCGCGCGCGATGTTGAAGGCGCCGCCCCAGCCGGTGTCGATGTCCACCAGCAGCGGCAGGTCGCTCGCGGCGGTGATGCGGCGTGCGTCTTCGCACACGTCATGCAGCGTGGTGATGCCGAGATCGGGGATGCCCAGCGAAGAAGCCGCCACGCCGCCGCCGGAAAGGTACAGCGCCTTGTGCCCGCTCTTCTGCGCGAGGATGGCGCAATAGGCGGTGACGGCGCCGACGACTTGCAGGGGATGGTTGTCGGCGACGGCTTGGCGCAGTTTGTTGCCGGGGGTGATGCTCATGCTGCCTCCTCTTTATCGATCATCTCGCTGATGCTGCGCCATGCGCCCTGGATGTGGCGGCGCATCAGCAGTTCGGCCAGTTCGCCGTCGCGCTGCGCCAGCGCGTCCACGATCTGGCGGTGCTGCTGCAGGGCGGGCTTGGTGCGCTGCGCGTTGCGGCTGGTGCGATAGCGGCACATGCGCAGCAACTGGTATTGCTCGCCGCCGAGCATGTCCATCAGCATCTGGTTGCGGCTGCCGCGCGCGATCTGGTAATGGAAATCGAGGTCGCCCTCGCTCTGCGCGTACACCTTGCCGCCCTGCTTCTTGATTTGCGCCTCGTGCCGGTCGAGCAGGGCGCTCAACTGCGCGATCTCGTCATCGGTCATCTGCGCTGCGGCGAGGCGGCAGGCCATGCCTTCCAGCGCTTCGCGTACCGCATAGAGGTCGGAAAGCGTCTTGCGGTCCAGCACCACCACGCGCGCGCCGACATTGGGGACGCGCTTGACCAGACGCATGCCTTCCAGTTGGCGCAGCGCTTCGCGCAATGGGCCGCGCCCCATGCCGAAGCGCTCGGCCAGTTCCGCCTCGTTCAGTTTCTGCCCCTGCGCCAGTTCGCCGGTGACGATGCTGTGCGCCAGCAGGCGCGCGGCAACGTCGGCAAGGGTGCCTTGTTCTTCAACTTTGACCAGCATCGAATGACTCCGATTGTCGACAATCTGGTGTAATGCTAGCACCAAAAGCGAAAAACAAGGCAAATAGTTTTGATTATGTCGACATAAGTCTGGGTGCGGGGTCAACCTGGGCTCGTGGTTCGGCATCCGCAATGGAAGCGATGAAGGCAGAGACACCCGAGGCAGAGGCGCGGCCGATGCAGTAATATCGGTACGGACAATCACCGGGTGGATCATCATGGCTCGATTGGAACTCAGGAACGTCACACGCCGCTTCGGCGATTTCGTCGCCGTTGACGATGTGACCCTGACGATAGAGTCGGGCGAGTTCTTCACCCTGCTGGGGCCGTCCGGCTGCGGCAAGACCACCATCCTGCGCATGATCGCCGGGTTCGACCTGCCGGACGCCGGGCAGATACTGCTCGACGGCCAGGATCTGGTCGACACTCCCGCCGAAAAACGTCCCGTCCATACCGTGTTCCAGAACTACGCCCTGTTCCCGCACTTGACGGTGGCGCAGAACATCGCCTTCCCGCTGAAGATGGCGCGCCGGCCCGAGGCCGAGATGCGCAGCATGCTGGGCGAGATGCTGGAGCAGGTGCATCTCGGCGACAAGGCCGACGCCTATCCCGCACGAACTCTCCGGCGGGCAGAAACAGCGCGTCGCGCTGGCGCGCGGGCTGGTCAACCGTCCGCGCCTGTTGCTGCTGGACGAGCCGCTGGGGGCGCTGGATGCCAAGCTGCGCGAAGAGATGCAGGTCGACCTGATCGATCTGCAGCGCGACGTCGGCATCACCTTTGTGTTCGTCACCCATGCGCAGGTGGAGGCGCTCGCGCTGTCGCATCGCATCGCGGTGATGAACGAAGGCCGCGTCGTGCAGCTGGATGAGCCGGCCAAGCTCTACAGTGCGCCGCAAACCCGTTTCGTCGCCGACTTCATCGGCAACATCAACCAGCTGCAGGCGCAGGTGGTGGAGGTGGCGCACAGCCATGTGCACCTGCAAGTCGCCGGGCTGGGCGAGATCATCGCGCCGCCGCCTGCCGGAGTGGCCGTCGGCGACCAAGGGCGTGTATGCGATCCGGCCGGAGCAGGTGCGCATCGGCGTGCATGACGAGGTGAGCGAGCTGAAGAACCATTTCACGGGCGTGGTGCGCAGCCTGCTCTACGAGGGCGATGTCACCGTCTACAAGGTGGCGCTGGCGGATGGCGCAATGATCGAAGCGCTGTTGCCGAACTCGGCATCCGGGCGCGCACAACTGTTCGAGGCGGGCGACGCGGTCAAGCTGGGCTGGCGTCACGATGCCGGGATGTTCCTGCGTGAGTGACGAGCGCAAACTGTCGCGTGCCGTGCGCATCACGAAATGGCTGGTGAGCGGCCCGCCTTTTGTCTATCTGCTGCTGTTCTTCGTCGCCCCCAGCATCATCATGGTGCTGGCCTCGTTCCGCTATCCCGGCGAGTTCGGCGGGCTGGCGCCGCTCGCGACAAGCGATCCCGCTACCCTGCAGGGACTGACGCTGGAGACCTACCGGTTCTTCTTCAGCGATGTCATCTACAGCTACGTCTTTCTCAAGTCGTTCCTGGTCGCGCTGGCCACCACGCTGATCTGTCTGCTGCTGGCCTATCCGCTGGCCCTGCTCATCGCGCGCAGCCCGAAGAAGAGCCGCGACCTGATGGTGCTGCTGGTGATCCTGCCCTTCGCCAGCAACTTCCTCATTCGCGTCTATGCCTGGATGATCATCCTCGGGCCGCAGGCCGCGTTCAGCCAGATGGTCAACGGCTTGCTCGCCGCGCTCGGCATGGCACCCGTGCACCTGCTGTTCTCGCCCTTCGCCGTGCTGGTCGGCATGGTCTATGTGCACCTGCCGTTCATGGTGCTGCCGCTCTACACCAACCTGGAGAAGCACGATCCCGCGCTGCTCGACGCCGCGCAGGACCTTGGCGCCAACGCCTGGCACCGCTTCTGGCGCGTGACCTTCCCGCTGTCGCTGCCGGGCATCTTCTCCGGCTCGGCGCTGGTGTTCATCCCGGTGCTGGGCATGTTCGCCATCCCCGACATCCTCGGCGGCACCGGCGACATGCTGATCGGCAACCTCATCAAGGAACAGTTCCTCGGCACGCGCGACTGGCCGTTCGGCTCCACGCTGTCCATCATGCTGACCATCGCGGTGCTGCTGATCGTCTGGCTGACAGCCAGGTTCGCGGGGCGCGGGAGGCATTATGCGTAGGGGCTTCTGGCTGTGGGCGGCGGCGCTGGCGGTGTACGCCTTCCTCTATCTGCCGCTCACCATCGTGGTGGTGTATTCGTTCAACGATTCGCGCCTCAATGCCGAATGGGTGGGCTTCACCTGGCACTGGTACGAGGTGCTGCTGCACGACGAGGAGATGCTGCTCGCCGCCGGCAACTCGCTGTTCATCGCGTTCGTCTCCAGTCTTGTCGCCACCTTGCTCGGCACCATGGCCGGCATCGCCATGCACCGTTACCGGCTCAGGTCGCTCACCTTCATGGTGCTCACGCCGGTGGCGATGCCGGAGATACTGCTCGGCGTGTCGCTGCTGCTGTTCTTCATCCAGGTGCTCAACCTCACCCTCGGCATGCTGTCCATCATCCTCGCTCACATCACCTTCTCCATCGGCTTCGTCGCGGTCATCGTGCGCGCGCGGCTGGCAGGCATGGACGAGAACCTGTTCGAGGCGGCACGCGACCTGGGTGCTTCGCCGTGGGAGACATTCCGCTACGTCACCTTCCCGCTGATCCTGCCGGCCGTGGTCGCTGGCGGACTGATGGCGTTCACCCTGTCCATCGACGACTTCGTCATCACCTTCTTCACCGCCGGCGTCGGCGTGCAGACGCTGCCGCTGCGCATCTACTCGATGATCAAGATCGCGGTGACGCCGGAAGTGAATGCGGTGTCGACATTGCTGATGCTGCTCACGCTGACCATGATCGTGCTGGCGGCGCGGTTCGCGCCGGATGTGTTGAAGGGGAAGGCATAGCGATGCTCAAGATGAAAAACAATGTCCACGAAATACACGAAAAACACGAAATGAATTTCGCGGACCCACACACGAATTGTCGATTTCATTTTCGTGTGTTTCGTGTATTTCGTGGACTCATGGTTTTTGCTCTTTTGATGCAGCTTAACTGCGCCCACGCCGCCGACGTGCTCCACCTCTACAACTGGAACAACTACATCTCGGCGCAGACCATCACGCGCTTCGAGGAACAATGCGCCTGCCGTGTGGTGCAGGACTACTATTCCGACAACGAGGAGATGCTGGCCAAGCTGGCCGCCGGGGCCACCGGCTACGACCTCATCGTGCCCACCGGCAACGCGATGGAAGCGCTGATCCGCCAGCGCGCGCTGCGCCCGCTCGACAAGAGCCTGCTGCCCGACCTGAAGAACATCGATCCGGCCTACCTCAACACCGTGTTCGATCCGGGCAACCGCTATTCGGTGCCGTATGCCTACACCCTCACACTGATCGGCTACAACAGCGAGAAACTGCGCGAACTGGATCTGCCAGTCGATAGCTGGGCGGTGATTTTCGAGCCGCGCTATCTCGAGAAACTCAAGGACCGCGTCACCGTGCTCGACAGTCAGCGCGAACTGCTGGCGGCGGCGCTGAAGTACCTCGGTTATTCGGCCAACGACACGAACGAAGATCACTGGAAGCAGGCGCGCGACCTCATCCTGCGCGCCAAGCCTTATTGGGCCGCGTTCAATGCCTCCAGCTACATCAAGGAACTCACGGTCGGCAACATCTGGCTGGTGCACGGCTATTCAAACGACATCTTCCAGGCGGACCTCGACGCGCAGAAGGCTCAGCGCGGTTTCCGCATCCTCGCCAGTATCCCGAAGGAGGGTGCGGTGCTGGCGCTGGACTCGATGGTGCTGCACAAGTCCGGTCCGCGCCCCGATCTGGCGCACCGCTTCATCGAATTCATGCTGGACGGCAAGAACTCGTCCGAACTCACCAACCTGATCGGTTCCGGCAATCCAAACCGTGATGCACGCCAGTTCATCCTGCCCGAGGTTGCGCAAAGCCCCGCGGTGTTCCCAGATCGCGTGCAGCAGAAGCGCCTGGAGATGCTGCGCGACCTGGATCGCCACCAGCGCCGCGTGCTGTCGCGCATCTGGACCGAGATCAAGCTGCGCTGACCGGCAACGTTCGTCGGAAGACGGTGACTTATTTCCGGATGGCAGTAGAATGACATCGTGTGTCCGGGGCAGCAGATGCTGTTCCAAGTGAAATACGTATAGTGAGGACTTCATGGCCATCATTGGTATTGATCTAGGCACTTCCAACTCGGCTGCCGCCGTGTTGCGCGGCGGACGTCCAGTCATCATTCCCAGCGCCGAAGGCATCAGCATAGGCGGCAAGGCTTTCCCCAGTTATGTCGCGCTCACCGCCGACGGCCAGGTGCTGGTAGGCGAACCCGCGCGGCGCCAGGCGTCGGCCAATCCCGAGGGCACGGCCAGCGCGTTCAAGCGCAAGATGGGCAAGCGCGAAAACTACCGTTTGCGGGACAAGGACTATTCGCCGGAGCAGCTTTCGGCGTTCCTGCTGCAGAAGATCAAGCGCGATGCCGAGGCCTTCCTCGGCGAGCCGGTGGAAAAAGCCGTGGTGACGGTGCCGGCCTATTTCGACGACAACCAGCGCGCCGCCACCAAGGATGCCTGCCGCATCGCGGGTCTGGAAGTGGTGCGTCTGGTCAACGAACCCACCGCCGCCTCGCTGGCCTACGGCCTCGACCGGCTGGAGCAGGAACTGCGCATCGTGGTGATCGACCTCGGCGGCGGCACGCTCGACGTCACCATCATGGAATTCGGCAAGGGCGTGTTCGAGGTCAAGTCCACCAGCGGCGATACCCAGCTCGGCGGCACCGACATGAACCAGCGCATCTACGAGCATCTCGCCGAGCGTTTCCAGATGTCCACCGGCGTCGATGTGCGCAACGATCCCAAGGCGGCCGCGCGCCTGATCGAGGCGGCCGAGAACGCCAAGATCGAACTCACGACCAGCGTCACCACCCATCTCAGCCTGCCTTATCTCGCCGCCGTCAACGGCGAGCCGCGCCACCTCGAAATGGACCTCAACCGCACCGAACTGGAACGGCTGGTGCGCCCGGTGATCGATCGCTGCAAGGGGCCGGTGGAGCAGGCGCTGCACGATGCGGGATCACCCCGAAGGACGTGGATCGCGTCGTGTTCGTCGGCGGGCCGACGCGCATGCCGGTGGTGCGCGCCTATTTCGAGGAGCTGTTCGGGCGCAAGGCCGAGATGGGCGTGGACCCGATGGAATGCGTGGCCGCCGGCGCCGCGATCCAGGCCGGCGTGCTCGGCGGGCGAGGTCAGCGGCATCGTGCTGGTGGACGTGACGCCGCTCACGCTGGGCGTGGAGACGCTGGGCGGCATCGCCACGCCGCTCATCGCGCGCAATACGCCGGTCCCGGTCAAGCGTACGGAGACCTTCACCACCGCCGCCGACATGCAGACCAGCGTCACCATCCATGTGTTCCAGGGCGAGCGTCCGATGTCGGGCGACAACACCAGCCTGGGCGAATTCAATCTCGACGGCCTGCCGCCCGCGCCGCGCGGCATCCCCAAGATCGAAGTGACCTTCGACATCGACTCCAACGGCATCCTCAGCGTGGCGGCCAAGGACACCGCCAGCGGCAAGTCGCAGTCCATCAGCATCACCGGTTCCACGCGCCTTTCGGAAGACGACAAGAAGCGCATGGTGGAAGATGCGGCGAAGTACGCCGATGCCGACAAGAAACGGCGCGAGGACGCGGAGAAACTCAATGCTGCCGATGCCAGTTGCTACGAAGCCGAGAAGCTGCTCGCCAATTTCTCCGACAAGATGACTGACGAACTGAAGAAGCGCATCGAGACCGCCTTGCGCGAGACCAAGGAGGCGCTGTTCAAGAAGGATGTGCCGCTCGCGACCACACGCGCGGAAGCGCTGAAGAAAGTGCTGCAGGAAGCCGGTGCGGTGCTGTACGCCCAGACCGGTCAGGCGCCGAAGGGCGGCCCCTACAAGGAAACGCGCTGGGAGGGGCCGGAGCCGCCACCCAACGTGGGAACGCCGACGGGCGAAGCGCGCGCTAGCGGAGCAGGGCCGCGCGGCAAGGTGGTGGATGCCGAGTACAAGGAGAACAAGTGACACCGGGGCAGAACACAGTTCCTGCGCTGATGCGCGAATAAGAAGCAATTGCTGTCACCGGCAATCAAAGCAAGGAGGCAACGATAAATGAACCTTCCTCTCCCGCTGCAACCGCAACAACTGCATCATCCCTGCGACACCGGCCAATTCGGATTCCAGACCACGGCCGACCTGGAAGACCTGACCGAGGTCATCGGCCAGATGCGCGCCATGGACGCGATCCGCTTCGGCACCGGCATCCGCCACGACGGCTACAACCTGTTCGTGCTCGGCCCTTCGGGCATCGGCAAGAACAGTATCGTGCGCCATTTCCTCGATAAGAAGGCGGAGGGCGAGCACAAGCCGGACGACTGGTGCTACATCAACAACTTCGCGCTGCCGCACAAACCCAAGGTGCTGAGGCTGCCTTCCGGCAGGGGAGAGGAACTGCGCCAGCGCATGGAGCAACTGGTGGATTACCTGCGCAGCGCGATCCCCGCCCTGTTCGAAGGCGACGAGTATCGCGCCAAGGCGAGCGCCCTCCAGGAAGAGTTCAGCAAGCGCCAGGAAGATACCATCAAGGAGCTGAGCGACGATGCCGAGAAGCAGCAGATCGCCTTGCTGCGCACTCCCGAAGGATTCGCCTTTGCGCCGGTGCGCGACCATGAAGTGATTCCGCCCGACGAATACGAGCAGTTGCCGGAGGAAGAGAAGAAGCGCGTGGAGGCTGCGATCGTCGAACTGCAGGCGCGGCTGGAAAAGATCATGCGCCAGATGCCGCAATGGCGCAGGGAGCGGCACGAGCGCATCAAGCAGCTGGAGCGCGAGACCATATTGTCCGTGGTGGACCACATGGTGACTGAGATCAAGGAGGCTTATGCCGACCTGCCGGAGGTGCTGACATACCTCGATCTGGTGCAGAAAGACATGGTCGACAACGGCGACGCTTTCCGCAAACAGGAAGAGACGGCGACGTTCGGCGGCATGACCATGGTTGCCCACCAGAGCTTCCACCACTACAAGGTGAACGTGCTGGTGAGCAACGGCAAGAAGCCCGGCGCCCCCATCGTCAGCGAAGACGGCCCGACCTACAGCAACCTGGTCGGGCGGGTGGAACACATCGCCCAGATGGGCGCGTTGGTCACGGACTTCACCCTGATCAAACCGGGCGCATTGCATCTGGCGAACGGCGGCTATCTGCTGCTGGATATCCGCAAGGTGCTGGTGCAGCCGTTCGCCTGGGAAGGGCTGAAGCGCGCGCTGCAGACGCGCGAGATACGCATCGAATCGCTGGGCCAGATGTACAGCCTGGTCAGCACCGTGTCGCTGGAGCCGGAACCCATCCCGCTGGACACCAAGGTCATCCTGTTCGGCGACCGCATGTTCTATTACCTGCTGCAGCAATACGACCCGGAGTTCGGCGAGCTGTTCAAGGTGGCGGCGGATTTCGAGGAGCGCATCGAGCGCAACGACGATTCGCACCAGCTCTATGCGCGCCTCGTCGCCACGCTGTCGCGCAAGGAGAAGCTGCTGCCGTTTGACCGCGGCGCGGTGGCCCGGGTGATCGAGCACAGCGCGCGGCTGGTAGAGGACGCGGAGAGGCTTTCCACGCACATGCGCAGCATCGTGGATCTGTTGCGCGAGTCCGACTACTGTTCGCGCGAAGCGGGGCGCAGCGTGGTGGAGCGGGACGACGTGCAGTGCGCCATCGATGCACAGATCCGGCGCCTGGACCGGCTGCGCGACCGCTTGCACGAAGCCATCCTGCGCGACACGCTGGTGATAGACACGCACGGCGAGGTGGCCGGCCAGATCAACGGCCTGTCGGTGATCCAGCTCGGCGAGTTCGCCTTCGCCCAGCCGACGCGCATCACCGCGAACACGCGACTGGGCGACGGCGACGTGGTCAACATCGAGCGCGAAGTGAAACTCTCCGGCGCCATCCATTCCAAGGGAGTGCTGATCATTTCCTCCTTCCTCGCAGCGCGCTACGCGAAGAACCAGCCGCTCGCGTTCTCCGCCAGCCTGGTGTTCGAACAGTCCTACGGCATGATCGACGGCGACAGCGCCTCGATGGCCGAGCTGTGCGCGTTGCTGTCCAACTTGGCGAACACGCCGATCAAGCAATCGCTGGCCATCACCGGCTCGGTGAACCAGTTCGGCCAGTCGCAGGCGATCGGCGGCGTCAACGAGAAGATCGAGGGTTTCTTCGACATCTGCAACGCGCGCGGGCTGACCGGCGACCAGGGCGTGCTGATCCCTGCCGCCAACGTGAAGCACCTGATGCTGCGCCACGACGTGGTGGCCGCCGCCAAAGCCGGGAATTTCAGGATATACGCGGTGGAGAACGTCGATCAGGCCATCACCCTGCTGACCGGTCTCGATGCAGGGGAAGCCAATGCCAAAGGCGTGTATCCGGAAGGCAGCGTCAATCGCCGGGTCGCGGCGCGGCTGGCCGAGCTGACCGAGATCAGGAAGTCGTTCGCAAAGCAGGCTCCGAAGAAGACGGGCGCGAGGAAAAAGGCGGATTGATCCACGAAAGACACGAAAGGCACGAAACAAACCAAAACGCTCGCGAATAAGTTGCCCGCCTTTCAGACAAGCCTATGTCTGCCGGCACTATTTCGTGCCTTTCGTGTTTTTCGTGGACGAGTGCTTTTCCCGGAATGTACCCAAGGGGAACGACCATCGCTACGCAACGTGACTATTACGAGGTGCTCGGCGTCGGCAAGGATGCCGACCAGAAGGCGATCAAGGATGCTTTCCGCAGCCTTGCGATGAAGTATCACCCCGACCGCAACAAGGAAGCGGGTGCGGAGGAACGTTTCAAGGAGATCGCCGAGGCCTATGCCATCCTGTCCGACCCGAAGAAACGCGCCGAATACGATGCGCGCGGATTCGCGGGCGTGGAAGGCTTCAGCCAGGAAGACCTGTACAGCGGCATCAACTTCGAGGATATCTTCGGCGGGCTCAACTTCGATTTCGGCGGCGGCAATCCGTTCGAGGGATTCTTCCGCGGTCGCCGTCATGCCGGGCCTGCGCGCGGCGCCAACATCGAGGTGGAGCTGGATATCCCGCTGGAGCGGGTGGCGAGCGGGGGCGAGGAGAAGGTGCGCCTCGGCCGTCCGGCTCCCTGCCATGCCTGTCACGGCACCGGCAGCGAGGGCGGGGCCGCGCCCAGGACCTGCGACACATGCAAAGGAACCGGCCGCATCACCCGCAGCAGCCGCCAGGAACAGGAACATGTCTTCATCCAGCAGATCAGCACCTGCCCGGTGTGCCACGGACGCGGCAGCATCATCGAGCACCCGTGTCCGGTGTGCCGCGGCAGCGGCAACGAGGACAGGGAAGAGAGCCTGACCGTGAAGATCCCGCAGGGGGTGGAGGAGGGCATGGTGTTGCGCATTCCCGGCAAGGGCATGCCAAGTCCGGAAGCGCGCGGCGTGGCCGGGGACCTGTTCGTGGTGGTGCGCTCGAAGGCCGATCCGCGTTTCGAACGCGCCGGGGCCGACCTGTTGCGCGAGGAAACGATCTCGCTGACCGATGCCGTGCTCGGCGCCACGCTGAACGTGCCGACACTGGAGGGCTCGGCGAACGTGACCATCCCGCCCGGCACCCAGCCCGGGGCGGTACTGCGACTCAAGGGCAAAGGCCTGCCGGAATTCGGCAGCGGCCGGCACGGCGAGATGTACCTGCGCATCGCGGTGCATGTGCCGGAACATCTTTCCCGCGAAGAGCGCGAGCTGTACGAGCAACTGCGCGCGATCGGCGGCAAGCAGAGCTGGAACTTCAAGAAGATGTGGAAATGACGGTGCGGCAGTAGTTTTGCAGCGAAGGTCACCAGCGGGAGCACATCATGAAACGCTATTTCGCCCTGGTTGTATTTGTCTCTTTCTGCTGCGCGGTTCCGGCGCAAGGCGGCGTGTTCGACGCGGCGCGCCATGGCATGGTGGAGGAGGTGTTGGCGGATGCCGCCGAGACATCGGCATACACCGGCCGTTCTGCGTTCAGCCCGGCAGTCATCGCTGCGATGGAAAAAGTGGAGCGCCACCGTTTCGTGCCTGCCGGGCTGGCCGCGCTGGCCTATCTCAACCGCCCCCTGCCGATCGGCCACGGCCAGACCATCTCGCAGCCCTATATCGTGGCGCTGATGAGCGACCTGATGCAGCTCAAGCCCGGCGACAGGGTGCTCGAGATCGGCACCGGCTCCGGCTACCAGGCCGCGATCCTCGCGGAGATGGGCGGCTCGGTCTACAGCATCGAGATCATCGAGCCGCTGGGCAAACGGGCGGGCGAACTGCTCCAGTCGCTCGGCTACCGCAACGTGAAAACGAAAGTGGGCGACGGCTACTACGGCTGGCCGGAAGCGGCGCCGTTCGACGCCATCATGGTCACCGCCGCCGCCAGCCATGTGCCGCCGCCGCTGATCAAACAGCTGAAACCGGGCGGGCGCATGGTCATCCCGCTCGGCACGCAATTCATGACGCAGTCGCTGATGCTGGTGGAGAAGAAAGCCGACGGCTCGGTGACCACGCGCCATATCCTGCCGGTGGCGTTCGTTCCTCTTACCGGCGGGCACTATGAATGAGATGATTTTCACCCTCGCAAGGAAACGACATTGGCAGAAAACGGAATGGCTGACCTGCCCCCTTCCCCCGCAGGCGGGGCTGCGGAAGGGGCGCTACGCAGCAGCGGGGCACCCACCGGCGTACCACTTGCGGGTGGAAGGGTCGGGGATGAGGGGCTGTGTGTCTATGCGAATCTGTGTTACCTCAACGCCCCTCACCCCAACCCCTCTCCCGCCTGCGGGAGAGGGACTCTACAGCTTCATGCCTCGTTAATGCCGGATGAATAACATGCCGCGCCCGCCCTTCATCGCCATCGCCATGCTCTCCGCCAGCGTGCTGGCGTATGAAGTGCTGCTGACGCGCCTGTTCAGCATCGTGCTGTGGCATCACTTCGCCTACATGATCATCAGCGCGGCGATGCTGGGTTACGGCGCGAGCGGCACGGTGCTGACCTTGCTCAAGGAGAAGATCGCCGCGCACTTCGGCGCGGTGTACGTCGCGGCTGCGGCGGCACTGGCCGTCCTGATGCCCACGGCATTTTTGCTGGCGCAGCAGGTCCCGTTCAACCCGCTCGAACTGCTGTGGGACGAGACCCAGCCGCTCAAGCTGCTCGCCGTCTATCTGCTGATGATGCTGCCGTTCTTCTGCGGCGGTTTCGGCATCGGTCTCGTGTTCGCGCACTTCGGCCGGCAGGCATCGCGCGTGTATGCCTGCGACATCCTCGGCGCGGGCGCGGGCAGCCTGGGCATCATCGTCGTGCTGTTCCTGGTTTCGCCGTCGCAGGCGCTGAGCGCGCTCACGGCCATGGTGTTGCTGGCGGCGGCCGTCGCCGTGGTCGAACTGAAGCTGCGGCCGCGATGGCTGATGGAGCTGTTTATCGGCCTGGCGCTGCTGGCCGCGCTGGCACTGCCGGGCATCCCGGTGCATCCTTCTCCCTACAAGGATCTGAGCCAGGCGCTGGACATCGCCGGCGCGCGCGTGGTCGAGGAACGCAGCAGTCCATTGGGGCAGGTCACGGTGGTGGAGAACACGCGCGTGCCATTGCGCGATGCGCCGGGGATGAGCCTCAACGCCGTGACCGAGCCGCCGCCGCAACTCGGCGTGTACGTGGACGGCAACGGCCCGTCCGCGCTGACGCAGTTCAACGGCGATCTCGCGCCACTGGCCTATCTCGACCAGCTCACCTCGGCGCTGCCCTATCACCTGCTGCAACGGCCGCGTGTGCTGGTGCTGGGCGCCGGCGCGGGCAGCGATGTGCTGCAGGCGCTGTACCACAACAGCGCGGCGGTGGATGCGGTGGAACTGGACCGCAACGTCATCGACCTCGTCAGGAGCCGCTTCGGCGACTTACGCCGGCAACCTGTACGCAAGGCCCGGCGTGCACGTGCATGAAGCCGAGGCGCGCGGCTTCGTCAATGCCGGGCGCGAGCGCTACGACCTGATCCAGCTGGCGCTGATGGATTCGTTCGGCACCGCCGCGGCCGGACTGTACGGCCTGTCCGAGAGCTATCTCTACACGGTGGAGGCGCTGCAGGCCTATCTGAACCGCCTCACGCCGGGCGGCATGCTGGCCGTCACGCGCTGGCTCACGCTGCCGCCGCGCGACGCGCTGAAACTTTTCGCCACGGCGGTGTCCGCGCTGGAGAGGAACGGCGTGTCCAAACCCGCCAGGCGGCTGGTGATGATACGAGGGTGGAAGACCGTCACGCTGCTGGTGAAGAACAGCGACTTCACGGCGGCGGAGATCGCGGCGCTGAAGAAATTCAGCCGCGCGCGCTCCTTCGATGTGGCGTTTTACCCGGGCATGCGCGCCAGCGAGGCGAACCTCTACAACCAGCTTGCGCAGCCCGATTTCTACGACGGCGCGGTCGAGCTGCTGGGTCCGCAGCGGCAGGAGTTCATCGACCAGTACAAGTTCTACATCGAACCGGCGACCGACGATCGGCCGCACTTCTTCCGCTTCTTCAAATGGGATGCCGCCGCGGAGATATTCGCGCTGCGCGGGCAGGGCGGCATGCCGCTGCTCGACTGGAGCTATCCGCTGCTGGTGGCGACGCTGCTGCAGGCCATTGCGGCCAGCGTGCTGTTGATCGTGGCACCCCTGGCCCTGTCGCGTTGCCGGCGCACCTTGCCCGGCGCGCGGGTGGCGCTGTATTTCCTCGCCATCGGCTTCGCCTTCATGTTCATGGAGATCGCCTTCATCCAGAAGTTCGTGCTGTTCCTCTCGCATCCGCTGTATGCGGTGGCGGTCGTGCTGTGCGCCTTCCTGGTGTTCGCCGCTGTCGGCGGCTGGCTGGCCGGGCGCGCGCAGGCGCCGAACGGCGTCACCGTGGCAGTGATGGCGATGGGCACGCTGGCGGTCGTCTATCTCGCCGTGTTGCCGGACCTGTTCCAGGCGCTGCTCCATCTGCCCGACGCGGCGAAGATCGCCATTTCCGTGCTGCTGATCGCGCCGCTGGCGATGTGCATGGGCGTGCCGTTCCCCACCGGCATGCGGCGGCTGGCGGACACATGCGAAGCCGCCATTCCCTGGGCGTGGGCGATCAACGGCTTCGCCTCCGTGGTGGGCGCGGTGCTCGCCACGCTGCTCGCGATACATCTGGGATTTGCCGCAGTGATCATGCTGGCCGTGCTGATCTACGCCGCGGCCAGCCTTGCGTTGGGAAAGCAGGAAGCGAATCGAACCTAGAGTCCAATGCTCAGACCCGCCAGCAGCTGTGTGCTCTTCAGGGTCGTCTCGGCGTGCCCGCCCGCGATGTCCACTTCCACCTTGCCGCGGTTGTGCTTGGTCTCGATAAAGATGCCGACCAGCGGCGTGATCCTGAAGTGCAGGCCCAGCAGCAACTGATAGCCGAAACCGCCGCTCTTGTAGCCTTCGTCGTTGTGCTGGCCGTTGACGGTGTTCTCCGCATGCAGCACGTACCAGGTCGGTCCCGCGCCCACGTAGGGCCGGCAGCGCGGGCAGGGAAGGAAGCTGTCCGCGCCCAGGCTCCAGCGGCGATAGCCGTTCAGCGCCAGGGTGTTCACGCCGTGCGAGATGCTGAACGACTGCACTCGCTGGTCCATGCGCGCCGCTTCGTTGACCGGCGCACCGTTCCAGGTGCCGTCCACCTGGACGGCCTGGTCGACCCGTGCGAAGACCTTGTCGTGCGTGAAATCGAGGCCGAGGCCCCAGTCCGGATGTTTCTCGAAGAAGTGGTTGAGGCGGATGCCGTAGTAGACCGGGTTGTTGAACGATTCCGAATTCCAGCTCACGTCGTGGAAAGTGGCATCGGAGCCGGTGCCCGGCTGGGTGATCCGCACGTCGCTGTTGCCGATATGGGAGGCGCCGAGGTAGATGGAGCCTGCTGTCTCGGGAAATGCAGGAACCGCAAGGCCGGCCAGTGCGCTCGCCGCGATGAGCGCGAGCGAGTGTAGGGATCTGCGCTTGTCCTGGATGCGCTTCATGCCGACCTCCGCATCGAGCTGCTGTTTCCACACTGGGGACAGTCCCCGGAAGCATACCCTCATGTCGCGCAAAATGAACTGGGGGTTTCTGCTGAGTCGCTGTTGAGCGTGCTGCGTCCTTCGGCTATGCTCGGAACAGTCAAGCACCAGCGGCAATGCTTCTTCGCACCGGAGGGCGCAACATGGAAAGGCAGCAAGAATTTTTCCGCGCACCTGTGACCTCGTCACGCCGTAGCCGCGCCGCCGCAACATTGAATTTCAAGCGGCACGCGGTGGCGGGATGCGCATGATGTGGCATCTGCTGGGTGTCGTGGCCGCGGCTTATGGTGCACTCGCGCTGATGCTGTTTGTCACGCAGTCGAGCCTGGTGTTCTATCCGGAGATCGGACGCGAGATCGCGGCCACGCCGGCACAGCTCGGCCTGCCCTATGAAGACCTGCAACTGAAGACTTCCGACGGCATCGGCCTGCATGGCTGGTTCGTCCCTGCCGCGCAGGCGCGCGGCACGGTGCTGTTCCTGCACGGCAACGCGGGCAACATCTCGCACCGGCTCGACTCGGTGCAGATGTTCCATCGTCTCGGCTACAGCATGCTCATCTTCGACTATCGCGGCTACGGCAACAGCGACGGCAAGCCTGACGAAGAGGGCACCTATCGCGATGCCGAGGCGGCATGGCGCTACTTGGCCGAGCAGAAGCATGTGCCGGCCTGCCGCATCGTACTGTTCGGCGAATCCATGGGCGGCGCCATCGCCGCGTGGCTGGCCACCAGACAGAGACCGGCGGCACTGGTGATCGCTTCAGGCTTCACTTCCGTGCCCGACCTGGCGCAGCAGCTCTATCCATGGCTGCCGGCAAGGTGGCTGGCGCGCATCCGTTACGATACGCGCGCCTACCTGCGCACGGTGAGCGCGCCGGTGCTGATCGCCCACAGCCCTGAGGACGAGATCGTTCCATATAAGCACGGGCAGGCGCTGTTTGAGGCGGCTCATCCGCCCAAGCAGTTCCTCGAACTGGCGGGCGGGCATAACGACGGTTTCATCTTCATGCGCGAAGCGTGGGTCGGCGTGCTGAAGGAATTTCTCAGCAAGCAGATGGACGCGGCTTGTGTTCCGTGAAGCGCGGATGTCTACTTGCCGCCTGATGACTGGAGGATGCATCGCCATGCGCTGGATCACGAAACAATTGCTGGTCTTGTTGACGGCTCTGACCCTGGGTTGGGCCGGGTTCGCGTGCGCATTTGCAGACTCCGCACAGCCCGTCGACATCGAAGTCTTCGTGCGCGCGGGCTGCCCGCATTGTGCCGAGGCCGAGGAATTCCTGGCGCGGCTGCAGCGGGAACAGCCGGCACTGCGCATCGTCATCCACGACGTGAGCGTGGACCTTGCCGCCATGGAACGCCTGCAGCGCATCGCAAAAAGCCACGGCGCAACGGCGTTGCGCGTGCCCGCGTTTGCAGTGGGCAAACAACTGATCGTCGGTTTTTCCAGAGAGGCGTCTACCGACCGGCTCATCCGCGACAGCCTGGCACGGACAACGTACGCGGGCGGACAGGAGAATGAGGCGGCACCGGGCTGCGAGGCGGTGGAAAGCCTGAGTTGCGGACCTGATGCAGCACCGGCCAAGCCGGAAGCTTTCGCTGTCGAATTCCTCGGCAGCACGGTATCGCTCGATGAGGTCGGCCTGCCGCTGTTCACGCTGGTGCTGGGACTGCTGGACGGCTTCAATCCCTGCTCGATGTGGGTGCTGATTCTGATGATCTCGCTGCTGGCGCCGCTGAACAACCGCCCGCGCATGTTCGCCGTCGCCGGCACCTTCATCGCGGTACAGGGCGCCGCCTATTTCGTGTTCATGGCGGCCTGGCTCAACCTGTTCCTGCTGATCGGTCTGTCGCGCCTCTCCGAGATCGCTATCGCTACGTTGGCGTTGCTGGCCGGCAGCGTTAACCTCAAGGACTACTGGCGCTTCGGGCGTGGTATTTCGCTGTCCATTCCCGCGTCCGCCAAGCCCGGCATCTACGCGCGCATGCGCCGCATCCTGCAGGCCGAGAACATGGCCGCGGCGCTGCTCGGCACCGTGGTGCTGGGCGTGCTGGTGCAGATCGTCGAACTCATGTGCACCTCGGGTTTTCCGGCGCTGTTCACGCGCATCCTGACCTTGCGGCAACCGGATAGCCTGGGCTATTACGCCTACCTGCTGCTCTATGATGTGGCTTACATGTTCGACGACCTGGTCATCCTCACCATCGGCATCGTCACGCTCAGCCAGCACCGCCTGCAGGAAAGAGAAGGGCGCTGGCTCAAGCTGATCAGCGGGACGGTCATGGTCGGGCTGGGCGTCTATTTGCTGTTGATCTCGCATTGAACCAGAAAGGCAAGTCCATCCGCAGATTACGCAGATTGACGCAGATTATTTTGGGTGGATATCGGCGAGTGTCACAATAGCCCAAAGGGGTATCGGCTATCCAGAATTGCTTGTAGTTTAATCGGCGAAAATCTGTGTAATCTGCGGACAACTGTTTCTTTCAGATTGAACATCATGAACCCGCACCGGCATGACATCGAAAAACTCTACGCGCACCTGCACAGCAGCGCGCAGGGATTGTCGCAGGCCGAAGCGACGCAGCGCCTGGCAAGGTACGGCGCCAACCAGATCGAGAAGATCGCCGACCAGTCCTTGATCGGCAAGCTGCTCAAGGAATTCACCCACTTCTTCGCGCTGATCCTGTGGCTGGCCGCGGGCCTCGCATTCTTCGCCGAATGGCGCGATCCGGGACAGGGCATGGCCATGCTGGGTTATGCCGTGCTCGGCGTCATCATCGTCAACGGCCTGTTCTCGTTCTGGCAGGAATACCGCGCGGAAAAGGCGCTGGCCGCGCTGCGCAACCTGCTGCCGCGCCACACCACCGCATTGCGCGACGGCCGCGCCGTGCAACTGCCGGTGGCGGAACTGGTGCCGGGCGACGTGGTGCTGCTCGCCGCGGGCGACGATGTGCCCGCCGACTGCCGCCTGATCGAGGCCTTCGGCGTGCGCGTCAACACCGCCACGCTCACCGGCGAATCGCGCCCCAAGGCGCGCGACATCACCACGACCAGCGAAGAGCAGGTCGCATTGCGCCGCGACGTCCTGCACGCCGGCACCTCGCTGATCTCGGGCGAGGCGAAAGCCATGGTGTACGCCACCGGCATGCACACCGAGTTCGGCAATATCGCGCGCCTCACGCAAACGCTGCATGAGCCGCTGTCGCCGCTGCAAATGGAGATCGCGCGCCTGTCGCGGCTGGTGGCGCTGTTCGCCCTGCTGCTCGGCGCGGTGTTCTTCCTCATCGGGCAATGGGTCGGCCTGTCGTTCTGGGCCAACCTGGTGTTCGCCATCGGCATCATCGTCGCCAACGTGCCGGAAGGTCTGCTGCCCACCGTCACGCTTGTCGCTGGCGCTGGCGACGCAACGCATGGCGAAGAAGAACGCACTGGTACGCCACTTGCCCGCCGTGGAGACGCTGGGCGCGGCCAGCGTGATCTGCATCGACAAGACCGGCACGCTCACGCAGAACCGCATGAGCATCAGGCAGGTGTTCTTTTCCGGGGAGTTGCGTCAGCCAGACGAGCTAATGGCGGCCGAGCCGCTCTTCGACATCATGCGCCACTGCCACGACCTGCGCCGCGTCGAGCAGAACGGGCAAAGCGTGTGGCAGGGCGACCCGATGGAGGTCGCCCTGCTGCAGGGTGCGCCGGCTGGTCCGGTATTCCCGCGCGTGGACGAGATTCCGTTCGATGCCGAGCGCAAGCGCATGTCGGTCATCTGCGACACGCCGCAGGGGCACATGCTGTATTGCAAGGGCGCACCGGAGACGGTGCTGCCGCTGTGCAGCGAAATGCTGTTGCAGGGGAAGATAGCGCCGCTGGATGAAGCCAGCCGCGCCAGTCTGGTCAGTACGCAGGAGCAGATGACGGAGCAGGGGCTGCGTGTGATCGCCCTCGCATACCGCAAGGACACAAAGCGCGAGGCCGAGCTGATTTTTGCCGGGCTGGTCGGGCTGGTCGATCCGCCGCGCCCCGGCGTGAGCGAGGCCATGGCCACCTGCCATGTGGCCGGCATCCGCGTGATCATGATCACCGGCGACCATCCAGGCACCGCCAGCGCATTGGCGCGGGAGATCGGGTTGACGCAGCAGCCGATCGCCGTCACCGGCGACACGCTGCGCACCATGTCGGATGCCGACCTGCAACTGCTGCTCGACGAGCCCGACCTGCTGTTCGCGCGCACCAGCGCCGACCAGAAGATGCGCATCGTGCAGGCCCTGCAGCGCAAGGGTGAGATCGTCGCGGCGACGGGCGACGGCGTGAACGATGCGCCGGCGCTGCGCTGCGCGGATGTGGGCATCGCCATGGGCATCAGCGGCACCGACGTCGCCAAGGAAGCGGCCGACATCGTCCTGCTCGACGACCACTTCGCCACCATCGTCGCCGCTATCGAGGAAGGGCGCGCGGTGTACGACAACGTGCGCAAGTTTCTCACCTACATCCTCACTTCGAACATCCCGGAGATGGTGCCGTACCTGGCGTTCGTACTGTTCAGGATCCCGCTGCCGCTCACGATCATCCAGATCCTCGCGGTGGACCTCGGCACCGACATGCTGCCCGCATTGGCGCTCGGCGCGGAAAAGCCGGACCCGGACGTGATGCGCCGACCGCCGCGGCCGCGCAGCGAGCGACTGCTCAACGGCGGCCTGCTGCTGCGCGCCTACCTGTTCCTCGGGCCGCTGGAGGCGGTCGCCGGCATGGCGGCGTTCTTCTTCGTGCTGCAGGGTAGCGGCTGGCAATACGGCACGGCGCTGGGTCTCCACGATCACCTGTATCTGCAGGCTACTACTGCGTGCCTGGCGGCGATTATCGCCATGCAGGTGGTCAACGTGTTCCTGTGCCGCCATCCGTCGTTGTCTGCATTCAGCCGCGGCCACCGCTTCAATCGCTTGATCGTCTACGGAATCGGCTTCGAGTTGCTGCTGTTGCTGCTGATCGTCTACACCCCGTGGGGCAACGCGCTGTTCGGCACCGCGCCGCTGGCGGCCGAGGTGTGGCTGTTCATCGTTCCGTTCGGGCTGGGCATGCTGCTGCTGGAAGAAGCGCGCAAGGCGCTCGCGCGCAGGAAGGCGCGGCGTATGCAGCCTGAAAATCAGGCGGCGGAAAAGCGCGCTATGTTTTCATCGAGAGCGCGTTGAGGATGTCGCGCTTGTGCTCTTCTTCCATGATCAGGATGTCCTCCAGCACGCGCCGCAGGCCGTACTCCCGCATTGCCTCGGCCTGGAAAATGCGATCCTTGTAGCGCGTGATGGCATTGTCTTCGCCCCGCAGGTCCTGTTTGAGCATCTTCACCGGGTCGGGCGAAATCTCGCGCTTCTCGACGTCGATGGTAGGCACGCCGCCGAGGAAGTCGATCTGGTCCGAGAGCAGTACGGCATGCTGCATCTCCTCCTGGGAATGGAGCAGCAGTTCCTTCTTGATGGAATCGTATTGCGGCCCGTTGATGGTGGCCTGGTGCTGGAGGTACTGGATGGCCGCCGCGTATTCCCATTCCAGATCCTTGTTGAGTTCCGCCAGCAGCTTCTTCATGGTGATTTTCATTTTGCCTCTCCTGTCGTCGAGTGAAAAAGAAAACTGCATCCATACTGGTTGGCCGGCGCGCGATGCCGCCGGAATACTTCTGTGCTGCCAAAGTGTAGCGCGATAGGTTAAGCTTGTGGCCGTTCTTTGATTTCTACAGATAAACCCGCATTTGCACCAAGGTTCAATGACGTGATCGCGTAATACCGTTCTTCATTCTTTCCACTTCAAAAGGGGGTTTCAAGATGGGTAACAAGTCGGTTGGTTTGCTGCTGGGATTGTTCCTCGTTTCACTGCTGGGAGGTTGTGTCGCCGCTGCGCCGGTCAAGAAGCCGAGCGTCGCGATCAACAAGATCGCCCTGGCGACGTTCACTGTGCGCAATTGGGGGGATATGGTGTCCGGGACAGCCGGGAACGCCAAGGCGACAGAGCTGATCAACAGCACCCTGGCCGGGCTGTTGACGACCACCGAGAACAAGCTTTCCGGCGTCAAGCGCATCAACAGGATGTCCTCCTTCATCACCAATCCGGCTTATCGCGGCCTGAACGTGAAAAGCGAGATCGACCTGATGCTGCCCAAGGTAAACGGCACGCCCGTGGCGAATTTCTCGCGCAGCGAGGGCGATGTGGTCGGCGCCACCCTCACCCCGGCAACGGCGAAAAAGCTGTGCGCCACCCTGCAGGTCGATGCCGTGGTCGTGGTGTATTCCGAATGGGCGTGGGCCGTGGGACATTTCGTGCCGACCAAGCGGGCGCTGGCCAAGGATGTGGTGACGGTGTGGGATCGCAACGGCAACCTCGTGTTCAACAAACGCGTCGACGAAACCGGCGAAGGCGTCTTGGGCGGCCCGTACGGTCCCATCGTCGTGAACGAAGGGACCATCAAGCAATGGGGCGGCGCTTATCTGAAAGCGCTGGACCAGATCGTGGCGGAGATGAAGACCACGCTGAAGTAACGAACGCTCTGCGTTTCCCGGGAAGGCCATGCCGCGAGGCGTGGCCTTTTGTTTCATATTCCGTCTTTCCGGCGCAGGCCGGAATCCAGCGGTTTATCAAACATGCTTTTGGCTTTGTCCACGCCTTGCGTGGAGTGTTTTGATTAATCTGGATTCCGGCGTGCGCCGGAATGAGAGACAGGATTCTAGTTACCCCCGCTTTCCGGTAAGCTACGCCCCTTCATGTCCCACCCCTAAAGAAAGCGCAATAAAAATGGTACAAGGCCAATACGTAATGTCCATGCTCCGCGTGAGCAAGATCGTCCCCCCCAAGCGTCAGATCATCAAGGATATCTCCCTCAGCTTCTTCCCCGGCGCCAAGATCGGCCTGCTGGGTCTGAACGGCTCGGGCAAATCCACCGTGCTGCGCATCATGGCGAAGCAGGACAAGGAATACGACGGCGAGGTGCAGCACCTGCCCAACATCAAGATCGGCTACCTGCCGCAGGAGCCGCAGCTCGACCCGGCCAAGACCGTGCGCCAGGAAGTCGAATCCGCCTTGGGCGAAGTGATGGAAGCGCAATCCAAGCTGGATGCGGTGTATGCCGCCTATGCCGAGCCGGATGCCGACTTCGACGCGCTCGCCGCCGAGCAGGCCCGCCTGGAAAACATCATCGCCGCCAGCGGCAGCGATGCCTCGCACCAGATGGAGATCGCCGCCGATGCGCTGCGCCTGCCGGAATGGGATGCCGTGATCAAGAACCTTTCCGGCGGTGAGAAGCGCCGCGTGGCGCTGTGCAAGCTGCTGCTGGAAAAGCCCGACATGCTGCTGCTGGACGAACCCACCAACCACCTGGACGCCGAATCGGTGGAATGGCTGGAACAATTCCTCGTGCGCTTCCCCGGCACCGTGGTCGCCGTCACCCACGATCGCTACTTCCTCGACAACGCCGCCGAATGGATCCTCGAACTCGACCGCGGCCACGGCATCCCGTGGAAGGGCAACTACTCAAGCTGGCTGGAACAGAAGGGCGAGCGTCTGGCGCAGGAGCAGAAGCAACTCGACGCGCATTCAAAAGCGATGAAGCAGGAACTGGAATGGGTGCGCCAGAACCCCAAGGCGCGCCAGGCCAAATCCAAGGCGCGTATCGCCCGCTTTGAAGAACTCAATTCGCAGGAACACCAGGCCCGCAACGAAACGCAGGAGATCTTCATCCCCGTCGGCGAACGTCTGGGTAACGAAGTCATCGAATTCGACGGCGTGAGCAAAGCCTATGGCGACCGCCTGCTGATCGACAACCTCAGCTTCAAGATCCCGCCCGGCGCCATCGTCGGCATCATCGGCCCCAACGGCGCGGGTAAATCCACCCTGTTCCGCATGATCACCGGCAAGGAAAAACCGGACAGCGGCGAAGTGAAGATCGGCCAGACCGTCAAGATCGCCTTCGTCGACCAATCGCGCGAAGGGCTGGAGAACGACAAGACCGTGTTCGACGCCATCTCCGGCGGCAACGACATCCTCACCGTGGGCAAATACGAAACCCCGGCGCGCGCCTACATCGGCCGCTTCAACTTCAAGGGCGCGGACCAGGCCAAGATCGTCGGCCAACTCTCCGGCGGCGAACGCGGCCGCCTGCACCTGGCGCAGACCCTCATCTCCGGCGGCAACGTGCTGCTGCTCGACGAACCCTCCAACGACCTCGACGTGGAAACCCTGCGCGCGCTCGAAGATGCCCTGCTCGAATTCGCCGGCTGCGTCGCCGTCATCTCCCACGACCGCTGGTTCCTCGACCGCATCGCCACCCACATCCTCGCCTGCGAAGGCGATTCCAAGTGGACGTTCTTTGATGGCAACTATCAGGAATATGAGGCGGACAAGCGGAAGCGTTTGGGTGAAGAGGGGGCGAAGCCTAAGCGGATTCGGTATAAGCCGATTAGTCGCTAACGCTGTTCTCCCCTCGCCCGCAGGCGGGAGAGGGGCTGGGGGAGAGGGTCTCTGGCTAACATACGTTGCCCGGACTAGAATGCCCCTATTCAACAAGGAGGCTGACCATGCAAGCAGTCGAATTTATCAGCAAGGCGCACGACGGCGTAGTGGACTTGCCAAGCGAGTTCCAGGACTGGAACGGCAAACCTGTGCGCGTCATCCTGTTGGAAGAATCCTCCGGTGAGAAGAGTTCTGACCAAGCAGCCGTAGCGAATGTGTGGGCAAAAACCTCCGGGGCATGGCAGGGCGAACAGTTGGTGCGCGAGCCACAAGGCGAGTACGAGCAACGGCTGGAATTGAAGTAATGCTGTACCTGCCGGATACCAACGTCTGGATTCACCATCTCAATCCGGCTCCCTCCATCGCCAAGACAAAACTTGCATCACATTCGCCCTCGCAAATTGCGCTGTGCGATGTGGTCAAGGCTGAGCTTTATTACGGTGCATACAAGAGCGCAAGGCGCGAGGCAAATCTTGCTGTTCTCGCCACGCTGTTCGCCAGTTTCAACAGCTATCCACTCGATGGTGAGGCCGCTCGCCTATCCGGTGAAATCCGCGCCGACCTCGCGCGCAAAGGCACACCCATTGGCCCTTATGATTTGCAGATTGCTGCCATTGCGCTGGCCAACGACTGTGTGCTGGTGACGCATAATGTCGGCGAGTTTTCGCGCATCGCGGGCTTGAAGCTGGAAGATTGGGAAGTGGAAAAATGATTCCGATGCTGACCCCAATAGTTTTAGTGATTTTGTGAGTTATAGGCGGTGAGACTGATTTGCCCCATTTCAAATTGACATTTCTAAAGCGGCTTCATTTCGGACATCAAGCACATGCTGACTTCAAACGAGTTGGGTGAAAAGGGGGAGAGTCGTTTTAAGGAAATTTGCGCTGATGCAAAATTGATCTGCAATAAGTCAGATCGTGATCTCGCCGGATGGGACTTTATTGTCGAGTTCCCATTTAGGGATGAGCCAAGCGTATCTCTTGATAGCAGGCAGAGTCCTATCTCTTGTCACGTTCAGGTTAAAACATTGCGTGAGAAAAGTGGCCGATTTCAGATGAGGTTGTCTTCCGCTGAAAGGCTCGCAAAGGATAAGAAGCCCTCATTTATTTATATCTTTAGAGTTAACGACAAACTGGAGTTTGTCGATTCCTACTTGATTCACATGCTGGATGAGCCTTTGGCCGTGATCTTAAGACGCCTCAGAAGCGAAAGCGCTTCGTCTGGTACGCAAAAAATAAATAAAAAGGAAATCACCCTGCCAGTTAATCGGAATTCAGTTTTACTTAAGCCAACTGGCTCTGATTTTCGAGCTGCCCTTGAAGCTGCATGCGGTCACGATACGGATGTCTACATAGCGCGGAAGAGTGAGCAGTTGAGGACATTGGGGTTTGATGATGGGCGTTACAAATTAAAGGCTTCCCTTCATCTTGGAAGCGACGATGAAATGGTAGACGCATTTCTTGGAATAATAAAAGACATACCGGTCTCGAATCTTCAAGCATTTGAAACGCGGTTTGGAATTGAGTTGCCTGAACGCTTGCCAGGCGAATCCGCCACGTTAAACATCATCCCATCCCCATTTGGTTTTTGTTCCATTACATTTCGAGGCTCCCCACTTGAAACTCCAGTCGTATTTACGGGCGAGATGTTTTCAGCGTCCATCCCTGGGATTGCGCCCGAAAATCAGAAGGTGCTCATTAAGTCTGATTTGTTCTCGATTGAATTTAAGCGGGGGAGCTTTCGTTTTTCATCGAATGTGGCTGAATCTACGAAATGTATTCCGCAGCACTGGCTTCAATATTGGAGGGCCGCCTGCGTGATGTCGTTAGGCAAGGGGATCATTCAGATTCAGTCAAATAGTTTTAAGGATGTCATCGAAATTCCGATTACCTCGGCTTTGACTAACCCAGATGTCGATACATGTAAGTATTGGGTTGACCTCTGTGAGGCTACTGTAGGGTTGTTAGGCAGGGCTGGTGTCTCGGAGGCGCCAGTGGTCACAATAGGTGAGCTTGAGCAAAATTCAATTCATATATTTCTGGTTGCTGAAGTGCTCAATGGAGTCAATTTATTTAAGCCGTTTTTCACAAAGATATTTGCGTCTGTCGAGAACATGGGGCGTGTCGCAAGCGTATGGGCGGACTACATTATTATCGGCGACAAAATTCTTGTTTGCGACGGGATAGTGCAGTTTTCAATTGAAAATGAAGAAAATCAGTCTAAGTGGACTGCAATTGGATTTGAACCTAAGGGGCTTAGAGTTATCACAAAATTTCCTGAGCAGTATGAACAGCTAATTGAAAAAGCAAAGCTAGATTCTGGAGCTGCCCTTGTGATGTCTACTACGCCACCGAAAAAAATACGAAACAATAGAAAGCTAATGGGGTCGGCATCGCAATGGTTTTCAACCAACATTTGTAAACAATAGGGGACAGACCACGGTTTAGGCTGGTCGGATGAGCATCGTAATGAGAGCTAATGGGATCAGCGTTGCAGTGGAGTTTAATCAAAGGGGGGTATATGGCACTATTCAAGAGTAGGGTGATTTTGGGTTTTGGTTTGGGTTTGATTGCCGCCGCAATGCTCGCTGGCTGTGCAACATTTCCGGACGCTGAAAAATGGAGCCTGCCGAAAAAGGAAAACGCTGAATCGGGCATGATCATCGGGCGAATCGACAGACCCAACAACAAGGAAGAAAATCCGACGGGCGAGAAACTTGATTTATACAGCGTTGATTACTGGAATCGTGACAAACATTCGTATGTTGCTTCCGGCCTCACAAAAGGACCCGGTGAAAATAACTTCATAATGGACAATCGCTATTTCATCATCCCGAATCTAAAGCCCGGCAAATATTATCTACACGGCTTCATGATATCGAGCAAACCCTACCATGTTGCAAATTACGCGGAATCACTTACAGACAAAGATATCATTGAAGTAAGAGCGGGAGAAATCAAGTTTGCCGGAAGTTTTGATTATTTTGAAAATGACAGAAGTTTTATTGAAAAAGTTAAAAATACAGGGACATTCGGACTTAGAAAAGCGAAACATCCTACCGAACTGGAGATGTTCCAGTGGCTGAGCCGGGTAGATGCCGGCAGCGGGTGGGAATCCGCCATCAGGAAAAGGTTGCGCGAATTGAGTAAACAATAGAAGACAGCAACTGTCTTGCTCGGAAACAATAGGGGGCAGACCACGGTTTAGGCTGGTGATTTAAGTGGTCAGGTTCGAATTGTTCTCTCAAACAGTTTTCCTCGGTTATTCATCAAATACTAAAGGGAACCCCTTTTGGTTGAGCTAAATACATGGACGATCTTGGCTGCAAGAAATGCATTCTTTTCAATTGCGCTAATCTGCATGGGGCTGAACCAATCGGTCTACGCAGAATCCAGCGGCGCGTCAGTCAAGCAGGTTTGTAGTCCGGAATTGATCCGTGTCGTCGGAGAATCCTTAAGAATTGAAAATTTCTCATACGACAATTCCGACGCGATTGTTTCGGATGTGTGCAAGGTATGGCCGAAAGATGAATCGATTACGCTGGCGGCAATTGCCTTTCGCGCCACATCTCATGATGTGCTGAATTTGGCTGTGGCCATGATAGACAATGGCAGCAATAAAGTGATTGCGAGCTACAAGGGGATGCTTGGTAAACAAGCCGATATTCAACTTGGGCGTGGCAGTCTGTCTATTGATACCGCACGGTATGACGTGACCAAAGGTACGCGCGCGTTTGGTGTTGATGTTACGCGAGGCCAAACTCATGGTTGTGGTGAGAGCGGTTTGGGCCGGATTCGTAACTTGTATGTGCTGGATGGCGGTGAGATCAGGCCGATAATCCAGGGGTTCTATCTATCCTATTGGCACTTTGCCCCTGGTGGTAACTTGGGCTGGGTAGGCAATGAGAATGCCATGACGCCTTCTGCGCCGGCGATTGAAACGATCACGCTCAAGATTACGATTGGCAAGTCGCTAACGAACGGTTACTTTGATTTGTCGATTTTCTCGGTCAGTACCTACGACGACGGCTTCAAGTCAAATCGTGAGCCATTCCAGTACGAATTGAAGTATGACGGTAAGCAATACCCCCTTAACGAAATGAACAAGGCCTACCTTAAGTGGCTGAGATGATTTTCAGTTCTCAAGCATGAACCGGTGGTGAATTATTGGGAGTAATGAATGAACAGGCGCCAATTCTTAAGTTTCATTGCTCAGGCAGGTGTGCTTGCCGCCTATCCCGGGTTTGTAGTTGCAAATCAATTGCCCACTACCGATGATGTTGTGTTTCTTACACCGGCGGACAGTGAGTATTCGATACACACCGATCTGTTCAATAAACGTTTCGCCCGTCATCCCAAGATCATTGCGGTTTGCTTTACTGAACTGGGTGTGCAGAGTGCGATTGCACTGGCAAGGGAGAAGAAATTTCCGGTCGCAGTCAGAAGCGGCGGGCACAGTTTTGAGGGCTTCTCGTTGAATGATGATGGCCTGTCGATTGACTTGACCCTTATGAACAGCTTCAAGTTGCAGGATAACGGCCAGTTTGTAACCGGGCCTGCCTGCCGTCTGGCGGAGATGTATGAATATCTGATTCCGCAGGGGCGCCTTATCCCCGCAGGTTCGTGCGGCATGGTCGGTATCGCCGGTTTGACACTCGGTGGAGGCTATGGGATTTTTTCCCGTGAACATGGCTTGGCGATAGATTGGCTCAAGCGCATACGAATTATCGATGGCATGGGGAAGATACACGAGGTGGTGCAGGGTTCGGATTTGTTTTGGGCTTGCCGAGGCGCAGGCAACGGCAATTTCGGGGTCGTCACCCAGTTGCAGTTCGATACGTTAAAAGCGCCGAGCCATATTTCACGCTACCAATTCCAGGCCGGTAATTTGACGCCTCAACGACTGAGCAAGATCGCCAAGCTATGGTTCTCAATCTCTGCACAATTGCCGAACGAGGCCTTTTCGGCCTTTGTTCATAATGGCAAGAAGCTGAATATCTTGGTGACCTGCACGCTGAATACTCTCCCATCTGGTATGAGCGATCTGCTCAAGCAGTTGGAGCAGGTTATGGATAAACGCCAACCTGACAATCAGCAGGAATTGCTGCCGGGTATTCGTCGTTACTACGGGAAGCTGACGCCTCTGAATTTCAAGAATGCTTCGGCAGGGTACTACCGCAGTTATGCAGATATCGAGGATGTCGCAGAAAAAATATTTGAAACCGTAAGTAACGGCAAAGGCCTGTTGTTTCAAATTAACACACTGGGCGGCGCGATCCGCAAGCCCGGTCAATCGGATGCTGCTGGGTGCTATCCGCATCGCGAATACGCTTATCTCGGCGAGATTCAGAGCTATTGGGAAAATCCGGAGCAGGAGGCAGGCGCTGTGGCCGGTGTTGCGCAGGTGCAACAGCTATTAGCTGGTAACGGAATCAGTGCTCATTACAGCAACTATCCGGATATTAATTTTGACAAGTGGCAAACCCAATACTACGGTGCTGAAAATTACACACGGCTACAGGCAATCAAAAAGCAATATGATCCGGATAATGTGTTCAGATATCCGCAGAGCATTAGGCCGGGCTGATTTGAACAATACGAATAATCCGAGAAAATAATAGGGTACAGACCACGTTTTCTGAGTGACCATGACATCATCGACCAGCAGTAAGCGAATCGTCATCATCGCCGGGCCGAACGGCGCAGGTAAGACGACCTTTGCGCGGGAATTCTTGCCGACGGATGCGGAGTTGCCCAACTTTGTGAATGCCGATCTGATCGCTGCCGGGTTGTCTCCTTTCGCGCCTGATCTGGCTGCGTTCAAGGCGGGGCGGATAATGCTGGAGACGATTGCGGACTATGCGAAGCGCGGCGAGAGCTTTTCATTTGAGACGACGCTTTCCGGCTTGTCCTATGCACAGATGATTCCGGTCTGGCGTTCCTCCGGTTATTTGGTGAAGTTGTTTTTCTTGTCCTTGCCGGATGTCGAGATGGCAATTGAGCGTGTGTCTATCCGTGTCAAGCAAGGTGGTCATAATGTCCCTGAGGATGTCATTCGCCGCCGCTTTGCGCATGGCCTCCAGAATTTTGAGCGCTACAAGCTGCTGGTGGATAGCTGGCAACTGTACGATAATTCCGATGCCCCCCCCATTTTGCTAGATGAAAGTTGATGCCATGAAAGCACCTGTCTCGCACTCGAAAGACCCTGACCTGCAAAAAGCCCCGCAGGCATTGATGCGCGCTTCCGAGAAAGCGCGTCAGCTCGCCGAGCAAACCGGCACTGTCTTTGTTGTGCGCAAATCCACAGCCGCAGCCAAGCGGGGCAAATAAAGTCCTTCGGCTTCTTTACTATTGAACTGCAATGGCCGCCCCCTGGAGAGTCACCCAAGTAGGTGCACTTGATGACTGTTGTTCCATCTGGACTGCCATTGGGGACGGAGCCCCATTCTTTTCGCAATTAGGCTCCGTCCCCATGAATTCCCGCCGTCCCCATGAATTCTTTCAAGCCTGGCCTCTTTAGCGGGACCAAAGGGGTCAGCATCGAATTAAATTTCAGATGGGCTGAATAATGGATTTGTTTCGAAAAAGAAATGCGAAGCTGACCCCTTTGTCCGCTTTGTCCGGACCCCTTTGTCCGGAGCTAAGAAGCTCGAATTGCGGGGTCAGGTCTTGCAATGCAACATTCTTTCTTTTGCAATACGTCAATGCGAATTAAAGTCGCAATAATTTAATAAAGAACCAGAATGAAAATTTCAATCTCCTTCCTCTTTCTCATACTGCTTGCTGCGCCCTCGCTCACCGTGGCTGCGGCGGAGCCCGAGGTGATCTACTGGAACTCGGATGCGGGCAAGGCGTTGCGAGCTAGGATAGCGCCCGATGAAGATTACTGGCAGCTCATTCCCTGGTTCACGGAGCAGGTGAACCAGACATATTGCGGCGTGGCAAGCGCAGTGACGGTGCTGAATGCGATGCCTATCAAGAAGCCGGTCGATCCCATCTATGCGCCGCATGCCTATTTCACGCAAAGTAATTTCTTTACGCCGGAGGTGGTGAAGGTTATCAGTCCGCAGACGGTGCGCAATCAGGGCATGACCCGCGATGAAATGGTGAAGACGCTGATGCGGCATGGCGTCAAGGCGACGACTGTTGCGGGCGATAGCGTGGATGAGTCTGCACTGCGTGCGCTGGTGCAGAAGGCGATGGGCGATGACGGGCAGTTTGTGCTGGTGAACTTTTTGCGCGAGTCGTTGGGGCAGGCAGGCGGGGGACATTGGTCGGTGTTGGCGGCCTATGATGCGCAATCGGATCGGGTGTTGATCCTCGATGTGTCGAAGTATATGTACGCCCCGGAGTGGGTCACCATCCATACGTTGCGCAAGGCGATTGACACGCTGGACACTACCAGCAACAAGGCGCGGGGGCTGGTGTTCGTGTCGCAATAGCGGTGGCGTTGTGCGGTTCAAGCCCATGCAAACAATAGGGAAACAATAGGGGGCAGACCACGGTTTAGGCTGGTCGGATGAGCATCGTAATAACTAAGAAATAAGAATAGGGGCGGTAGAAAAAAACTGGATGCCGTTTGGCAAGCCTAAGGAAATGGTAGAGAGAAAATCAGATGTAGTCGCGACTTGATCTGACAGTTCGTCAAATCGGGTAGCTGTCAGATCAAGTCGCGACTACCACATATAAATCAAGGAATGGTCATGCCGAAATTCGTTGTCCTGTTCGTGGTTGTATTCTTTCCATCATGGTCGTTTGCCGCCAGCTTCGATTGCGCGCGCGCCGGGACGAAGATGGAGAAAATGGTCTGCGGCGACGCCGATCTTTCCAGGAGCGACGAGGTTCTGGCGGCTGCCTACGCCAAAGCACTTAAAGAAACCTCCGACCCGGGGGCGATCAGGAAACAGCAGCGCGAGTGGCTGGGAGGTGCGCAACGCTGCGACAACAAGTCTTGCCTCATGGCTGCGTTCCAGTCGCAGATAGCGCAGCTGGCTAGCCCGGAAAACGGTTTGTGGACCGGGACCATCGGCAACCAGGAGGTGGTTGCGTGCTTCTTCCATTTCGACCTGCCGCAATACTCGAACGATTCGGGCTATTTCTATGTGCGCCACGCCCAGCGCATTGCGCTTGAGCCGCGCCGGGAGAACGCGAATGTCTGGCTCGAAGGCGACTCCCAGAGCCCGACTGGAATGTGGACGCTCAATGACCGGCATGGCGATCTGCTGCAGGGCACCTGGTCTGATGCGGCGGGAAACAAGAGCGTGCCCATCCGTCTGAAACGCTTCAAGACCCTGTCCCGGGGCGAAGCCGGTTCGTTCTCAAATGGCTGCAGCTCCGAGTACGACCCGGTATTCAACGCGGCGATAAATGCGCGCATACAGAAAGCCAAGATTTCCTTCGGCCAGCCGCGGACTGCGTTTGGCAAGCAGTACCGGACGATCAGCGCATTGGATGGCGCGGTCGAGACGCTCGAGTTGCTCGACAAGAATGAGGTGGTCACGGCACTCAATGAGCGGCTGAGGAACGAACTGACCGTCGGCATGCAGGAATATTACGGCTGCGCTGCGGGCTTCGGCGAAGAGGGCGGAGTGGAACAGGCGCCCGACTACAACACCTCAGTGGCGCTGGCGCATTGGGATGCGCACTGGGTGACCTTTGTGCGGGGCGCCGGGGGATATTGTGGCGGGGCACATCCGTTCTTTGAATCCACTTACTCCACCTGGGACCTGACCACGGGGAAGAAAGTGAACCTGTTGACGTGGCTGGAACAAGAAAAGACCAAGCAGGACGAGTACTACGGAGGTGACTCCGTTCCTGACCGGCTGAACAAGATCATTGTCGAGGCCGCGGTCAAGGAGAGGGGAGAGGACGAGACCGACGAGTGCTTGAGCGTCATCCGGGACAATCACTCCTACCAACTCAGTCTGGGCGGACTGGGTTTGTTCTTCCATTCGACGTTTGCCCATGTGGTGCAGGCCTGTGATTTCAGCATCGAGATTCCCTATGGCACGCTTGCGCCTTTCATGACGAAAACAGGGAAAGACGCGATCGCGGCCAATCGCTGACGCGGGCCAATGCGGCTTTGGCATCGCATTGTTCGCTTCGATATTAATGAAAAAAATCATATGAGCCGCCCATTCTTCTGGATCGTTTTTCTGGCCGCAATTTTCACGAGTGTGTTTCTGGCTTCGTCGATGCCGCACGAGCCGGTCCCGATGTTCCTTGTTGCATTGGTGTGGGTCGGCACTGCGGCCTTTGCCTGGCACCGGTGGGTCTCGCCTGATGTGACAAGGTTTAAGCGCGGGGCTGCCGGTGTTGGCGCTGCCATCGTTGTTTTCAGCGTCTACGAATGGTTGCCTCAGCACGATGTGTTTGTCACTGATAGCAAGTGCGACAACAGCCCCGGTACGTTCTGGCCGCTGCTCTTCATGTGGTTGGCGGGTGCTGGTCTGTCTGCCTATGCGCTATTGGGCAATATATCCACGGTCAGGGAAATTGTGCGTCCGACGATGCGCACTGTCATATCGTGGATGGCTGTCCTTGTCTGGACGGCGGCATGTGCCTATGTGTTCGTGAACAACATCACGATGGATGTGTTCATCGAATCGATGCGCCTTGCCGGGTATGTCGTTGGCAGCATAGCGCTGTTCATCGGCGGGATGTTCGCGCTTGGATGGCTCTTTACCTTTCCGCAGCGGCGGCGGATGAAGCAGGCGGCGGCAGATTATGCGAGCCTCGACGAGGCATCGCGGCGAGGGATGCTCGATCTCATCGACAGCCATTCCAGACAGGGCGAATTCATCCTGATGTATCGCCCTGTTGATCTGGCTGCCAGTGCTGTCTCCGGCGCGCGTATCGGCGGCGACCCTGTCGCTCTGCCCGATGAAACGTGGCCGACGAATGATGATGGCCGTCCCGGCATTTTCTTGTTGCAGCTTCCACTGGTCGCACCGCGCTTTCCTGCGCAATGGCAGGGACGCATCGTCGTGGTATTTTTGGTCGAGTACAGTCTGCTGGTGCGGAGCTACAGCCCATCCGCCATTCCGCAATTGACCACACTGCATAACCCGCAGGACGAGACGGTGGTAGTGAAGCAGGAATTGCAGGAGCTCGCCATTCCCTACGTGCCGAATCCCCAAGGCGAGGAAGACGAGGATGAGGAAGATGAAGGGGGCGGTTTCGATACGACCCAGCTTCTGGCCCGGATACCGGAACTGCAGGCCCGGCTCGAGCAAGTGACCAAGTATCCGGTCTATGTGCTGAACCAGATCATCGAGGGAAAAGCGCAGCTTGCTGCCGAAGATGCCATCCTGGTCGGCGGCGATCCGCAATTGATCCAGGGGGAGCACGACCCGCTATGCCCGGTCTGCCGGCAACCCATGCGGTTCCTGTTCCAGTTCGGCGATGTGACAGAAGAATTCCAGCTGGGTGATTGTGGCGTCGGGTATGTCTATGGCTGCGATGCGCACCCGGAGCAATGTGTGGGGTTTGTCGATTGCTTCTAGTTAAGAGGCAATGCGGTGCAGGGCTTAAAGCTTGGGTCAGCATCGAAATGAGAGCACGGGGCCCCAGCTCCCCGCGTTGTGCGCACGTAAGGAATAAGAGCCTGTGAACTATCGATTGCCCTTCCTGAGGGTCATTGCCGCAGCGGTGTTCTTTGCATGGTCATACCGTGCGGAATTCCTGCGCGCGATTTCCATACCGACGCTGATTCTGGTGGCTGTGTGGGGCGCCTGGGTGAGTTTTTCCAAAGAACTTCCGTGGGCCTTTTCATGGGTCATCGCGCTGCTTTACGGCCTGAGTTTTTCATTTTTCGCTGTGACTTGCCATCGTCTGGTTCTGACGGGCAGGGCCGAAAGATTCAAGCCACTCAGGGAAAAGCCCGGGTATCGCGAACTGGGATTCCTGGGGTGGCTGATTGCGATATATGTGATCGAGGCGTTGTTGGCACTCATCATCTGGAAGATCGCCCAGGACGCCGCTGGCCGCCTGTTTGGCGCCGGCGATGCTGGCCTCGCGGATTGGGGAAAGCAACTGGCGTCGATCCCCGGTTTGTATGTGCTGGGCCGGTTAAGCCTGGTGCTTCCTGCCACTGCTCTCGATCGGCGTGGAGGCCTGCGATGGGCCTGGGACAGGACGCGCGGCAATGGCTGGCGCATTTTCGTGGTGGTTGGCCTTTTTCCTTGGTTCATGAGCACGGTGTTCGATCTGGTGAGTCGGGAGGGGGCAACGGTTGTGGAACAGGTCGTCCTGTTCATGCTGGCCTATGTGGGAATCGCGATTGAGGTGATTGCGCTCTCTCTGACGTACCGCGAGCTGGCAACACACTACGCTGGCATTGAGCAGCCTGCGTCTAGAGAAACACCAACAGCGTCCAACGATGCCGCGCTGGACGCTTTTAATGAACTGCCGAGGGATGCCCGGAGCGGAAAGTGGGCGGTCTGGGGGAAGGTCGCGGTGGGCCTGCTCCTCGCCTATCTACTGATGGGCACGCTGCTTTCGTATGTGAGCGACTGCGATAGTGAGGTGATTAGCAGTGCGGAATCACCCAGTGCCACATACAAGGCAGAGCTGGTTAGTCGGACGTGCAAAAAAAGTGATCCAGAGCAAGGGCTGGTTCTGCAGATCGTTAAGACAGGCACGCCCAAACAGATTCACAGTTATCCGCTTTCGCGCATGGCTCTTGGGAACGCTGAGGTCATCTGGAGCACAGATCGCAGCCTGACGGTGAGATATGCGGGATCGCTGGACGCGGCCACGTCGCCGCCCGTGCTTGATGGCATACAACTTGTCTTTGAAAAGAAGCCGAATGAAACAGGGACGGAGCCCAAATAGTTTTAAAAAATGAGGCGCCATCCCGACGTTGTGAATCAAGTGACTCTGGGGGAATAAGATGAGGGTGCTCTTGCTGTCCGGTCTGGGGGGGGCTTGGCGCCATCCTGGTGTTCCTTGTATGGAACAGTGATACCGGCTATGCCAATCGCATGCGTTGGAATACAGAGAGGCAGCTGTCGCTGGATTTCACCGAGTTAAAGGTCTTGCCGCCAACCGAGAGCGTGCGCGCATTCCCCGGGAAGCGCGCGGGGGCACGGCGCGCGGGGGCAGGTCTTGCCTTTTGCTTTTCTGCCTCGCACACGCACAGTAATCAGGGATAGGTTTTTCCCCTAGCCCCAAACCCGCCTCACCAAAGCCTCTTGACAATACTTTCGCGCAGCGAGAGTATTGCATCCCATGATCACGGATTTCCACGACGAAGAAACCCTCAAGGTCTGGCGCGGTGAGTTTTCTCGCCGGTTGCCTAACCAGATTCAGGAGGTGGCGCGGCGCAAATTGCGTATGTTGCACAACGCGCAACGCATTGAGGATTTGCGTATTCCGCCCAATAATCGGCTGGAGGCATTGAAGGGCAACCGTGCCGGTCAATGGAGCATACGCATCAACGATCAATGGCGTGTGTGTTTTGAATGGAATGAAGGACAAGTTGGTCGCGTGGAAATCTGTGACTATCACTGAGGAGTAAAGGCTATGAGTAAAACGACCAAACTGCGCAATATTCATCCCGGCGAAGTGCTGCGTGAGGAGTTCCTGGTTCCGCTCGGCATTTCGCAATACCGCCTGGCGAAAGAGATCGGCGTGACCGAAGCGCGCATCTCGGCGATCTGTTCCGGCAAGCGTGCGATCACGGCGGATACGGCGTTGCGCCTTGCCGCGTTCTTCGGCACTACGAGCGGATTCTGGCTGGGCTTGCAGGCGGATTACGATACCGAAGAAGCGGCAAAGGAATTGACCGGCGTGCTGGCGCAGATTCATCGCTTTGAGCCGATGGCGGCTTGAGAAATGCGATTTGATATCAAAGCAAAATGGGGGCAGATTTATTTATGTTGGTTGGAAAATAAATCCGAAACCCTTTTTTTCTTTCCTTCAAGATGGCAAGTTGGAGTGCTTGAATGAGCAAGTTCATCCATTCGCTATTGGGTTTTGAATGCACGATTCCAGCAGGGTGGTCCGAGTTGCCTGCTGCGTGGGCACGCAAAGCTAAGCTGTCGGCTGCGGCGACTTCAGAAAAACTGGATGAGTTGCTGAAAGCTAGCTCAGATAAGCCTTTCCTGAGCTTGAGCATGCCAGAAACCGATCCATATAGAGCTGTGCCCATGATTCAATGCACGGTCAAACCGCTGGAGGTGGTGGGATACGTTGGCGGGCCAGATAGGCTTCTGGATGCGAGCCTCGACCATGCGAAGGAGGCCTTTCCGGATTTTAAGTTGGTGCAGCGCTTGTCCCCCTATCTTGTTGCGGGGGCAAGTGGAGCCTATGCGAAGCTGAGCATGTCGGTGACGAATGAACATGGCGTGAGGTTTCTGTGTCAGTCCGAGTTGATCATGTTGCAGGCTGCACGGTATTGCCTGATCATCGGGCTGACTGGCCCGGCTGATCCCGAAGAACAATTGGTCGCGGATTATGAAGAATTTGTGCGTTCGATTCGTTTGGGTTAATGCGAACGATCGGCTAGCTCAGAGCAATTATTGGGGCAGCATCGGAATGGTTTTTGAAGTGCACGGATCAATGGGGGCAGCCCCCATTGATTATTCATAGTCAAGGAGGTGTTGGGGCATCGTCGGGATTGCCCGGAGGCGCATCATCAGGATTTCCGGGCGGTGGAGCATCGTCGGGATCGCCCGGAGGCGCGTCATCAGGGTTTCCGGGCGGTGGAGCATCGTCGGGATCGCCCGGAGGCGCATCATCAGGGTTTCCGGGTGGTGGAGCGTCATCAGGATTCCCCGGAGGGGGCACGTCATTGCTGGCCGTATGCAGCAATTGCCCGGATAACTGGCTGATATTCCCGCGCGGTGATTCGGCGTTCGATGCATTAATCAGTGATAAACCGAACAGCAGAGCCAGTAGATTCAATCTGGATTTCACTGGAATATCCTCCTGAAGTTATGAATACTTGCGATTGATGTAATTGTAGCGCGCCCGTTCAACCTGACACCGGTTTCAATTGATTCATTCGAGCCAGGAAGGTGATGCGATGTTAGGAGCTGGAACGAGAACAACTAGAACAGAGCTAACGGGGTCAGCATCGCAATAGTTTTAGAAGGAGGTAGAAGTTGGAAACAACACCGAAGCTCCTTTTTATCAGGCGACGAGTCAATCGATTCGGCAGCATGCTGAGAATTCCCGCTACGATTGCCCTTGCCTCGTTCATTTCTTTCGGCAGTCAGCTCGCTGTCGCAACGAGTGATCCGCTCACCAGCATACTTTCAGTGCCGGGAGGTGCGGGCCTGGGTTTTGCGATTCGAATGGAGGACTCTCCCTATCGCAATGGCGGAACACGTTTCGACCTTCTTCCGTTGTATCTCTATGAAGGCGAACATATCTACCTGCACGCATACCGGGTCGGGCTGAAGGTGTATGACGAGGACGAAAAACGCTTCGACCTATTCTTCGCACATCGGTTTGAAGGTTTTCCGTATGACAGGATTCCGTCGAGCCTGGTCGGGATGACGGAGCGCGGCCCCGGGGTGGACCTCGGTATGAGTTATCAGCGCGGTGGCCCATGGGGCGCCGTCTACGCAGAATATTTGCATGACGTCTCCGGCGCATCGGAGGGAAATGAACTGCGTCTTGGCTACAATTACGAATGGGAGAGCGAGCGCTGGCGGCTGCGGCCTTACCTCATGCTTGCTGTGCGCGACGCAAAACTTAACGATTACTACTATGGAGTGCGGCCCGGCGAGGTCACCGCGATTCGTCCGGCGTACCAGCCGGGGAGTGGTGTGAATGGGCTGATCGGCCTGTATGGCGCATACAGCCTGACCGAGCGGTGGCGACTCCTTGCGGGGGTTTCAGCCACCAGGTGGTCGCAGGACGTTCGTAACAGCCCTATTGTTGAGAATCGCGTTCAGTATTCCAAAACGCTTGGCCTCATGTACGACTTCTCACCTGAGCATGCCATATGGCCCGGGGACAATCCGTTAATTGTGAAGGTCTTGTACGGTAAATCCACCGACTGCAATTTGTTGAACACGATGCGGCTTGCGTGCACCTCGACGAAAACAGTAGACCAGACGAGAGTGAGCGCGATTGAAGTTGGACGGCCATTCATCGAGGGCCTTAATGGTTGGCCACTCGACTTCGTCGGCTATCTGGGGTTGCTGCGTCATAACGAGCGCGGCCTCCAACCCGATTTTTGGCAGCTCAATGCCTATATGAAAGCGTATTACTACGGCTTTCCGTGGAGCGATCATGTTCGTACCCGCATTGGCTTTGGTGCAGGCGTGTCATATGCCCAGAAGGTGCCGTTCGTGGAGCAACGTGACCAGGCGTTACGGGGTCGCAATGCATCGAAGCTTTTGGACTACCTCGATCCGAGTATCGATTTGAGCGTTGGTGATCTATTCGGGGTTAGCACGCTGCGCGAAACTTACTTCGGCTTTGGCGTTTCACATCGCTCGGGTATCTTCGGCACCTCGCAACTGCTCGGCAACGTCAACGGCGGATCAAACTACATCTATTCCTACATCGAATGGAGGATGTAACCGGTGGGGTTGGCGGAGGTTGGCGCCCGCTATTGAATGAGCCCGGTATACAGGAAGTATGCGTAGGCGCCGATAAGTCCAGCGCCGACAAAGCGAGGGGTGCGCCCCAGCGCGGCGATCGACAGGAAATGGATGAGGCCGGCACCGAGGATGACATAGGTGCCTGTCTGGAACGAGTCGGGGATGTGGATCGGGTTGAACACGGCGAACAGTCCGATGCACATCGGGATGCAGATATGGCCGTCGCCGATCTGGGAGCTGACGACGATGTCGTTCCTGCCGATGTGGGTGTAATAAAGCGCCAGGAAGGCGTTGGGCAGGACCATGAGCAGGCCGCTGAACCAGCCGATCTTGGCGAAGCTGAATACCGGATTGTTGGTGGTGGAGACCCACGCCACCAGGTGGTCGACGGCAAAGTAGATGCACCAGGCGCTGGCGGCGATGATCGCGAGGTCGATCGCGATCGACCAGTGGATGCTCTTTTCCTTTCTGATGTTGTCCTTCAGCACTTCGAATACATGCAGGATCTGCCAGAACAGGAACAGGCCGACCAGGATCGCGCCGTCGTAGAAGTTCAGCTCGCCGTCGCTGGCCAGTGCCCAGAGCGTGCCGGTGAACAGGAACAGGGCGATCAGCGTGAAGAGCAGGTTGAGGCGGTTGATGCGGGTGAATTCCGCATGCTTCCTTTGCTGGGCTTTGGTCTTCTCTTTAGCCAGGGGTAAAACCGCGGCCGAACCGAAAAGCGCAGTCAGCCCGAGGATGAAGGTCAGGTTGGTGGCATTGTTGACGAGGCTGTTTTCGATCACCGCGCCGCCGTTGCTGGCAGAGCTGCTCATGACGTAGGCGAAAACCAGGTTCGCGAACCCCGAGCAGTAGGGCATGATGAGTGTGCCGAGCACCGTTCCTTCGAAGCCTTTGCCTTCCATGACATGGAGCCGCCAGATCATGACCGCGGTCGCCGCGATGAAGATGGCGAGCTGGGATAGGGGATGGGCCGTATAGGGGGCCAGGGTGGCGATGGCGGTATTGAGGTCTTGCAGATCGATTGGCACGGGTTGCAGTCAGGATGGGGTGGCGGAATTATCTTTGCAGCTTATGCCGTGGTCAATTTCATCGGATGGACGGACGGTCACGTTTTTTTCAGGTGGCTGAAAGCAGGGCGAAAAATCATCCTCGATGTCCGTCTGTCCGCCCTCCAGCTTGGTCCGCAGTGTGCTTTGGCGCTTCATGGCAGGTTTGTGTAAACTGCCGCCATTACAGAATACGGATGGTCTTTTGATGAACGAAATTACTACCCAGACAGTGAATGCGGCAGCCGAGCGCATCGTGCGGCATTTTCAGACCAAGGGATTCAGCCGCATCACGGAAGCGCTGATCATCCAGATACATCACATCGCGGGGGATCGCGCAGAGATCGACGAGGCTTTCGAGGCTGCGCACGAGGAGGACAGGACACCTCCGCTGGGGGCCTATTTCGAGATCCGCCCCTACGGGCATTTCTCCGAATTCCGCAGTTTCGACGAGGCGAAGTCTGCCTTCAAATCCGACTTTACCCTGACGCTGCTCCACGATATTCCCCGAGTGTTCTTCGATCCGGCGCCGGTCGTGATCGACGATCCCCTTGCCAGTGGTACGCGCTACGATGCGATCATGAAACTCTGGGATAACGTCGATGGCTATGCGGTCGCCATTCTGATGAACGATCCCGATGCCTCGTTCATCGACTATGTCGGCTCCCACCCGGGAAGTGATTGGCAGAAGATCATGGGCCAATTCGAGACCGCGACCGCGACCCTTGGGGAAGCGCTTGAATGATCGTGCCAGCTGACGGGGTTTCAGTGCCGTGAATCGATAGGCAGACTCCATCGATCTCAAAAAACAACCCGCCCAGAGCTAATGGGGGGCAGCATCGCAGTAGTATTCGAAGGGGGTGGAAGTTGGCAACAAAACCGAAGCTGACCCTTTTGAATTCGCATTTCGGGCGGTGGCGAGCTAAAGGCACCTGAGCAGAATTCTTCACCATGCATCGAAAAGACGAAGCCCGCATTGTGCGGGCTTCGTTTTTTGTCAGGAACTAAATGTGGCGGAGTTGAATCGTCCTGATGGACCACTAGCCATTGCGCTTGGTTGCCCGGAGAAGGCAACCAGTATCTGGTATGGCGGCTGCAGATGGAGCATTGGCCCCGAATTCATCAGTTGCCGGCACATCATGGACAGTGACTGGTTAATAAGTCACTACACCATAGTCGTAAAGCATGCCCGAGCCCGTGTCTGCCTGGAGCACAACAAAGGACTTGGCACCGGTGCTGTTGTAAAACACGAACCTGCCATGCCCCGCATACGCATTGTTGCCCACAACAAGATGTGGGAGCGGGATACTCTGCACAAACGTAAGGAACTGATATCCGTACACTCGTACTTCAGTATCCAGATTAGTCGTGTTCCAGCTGTTGTCGGGAATGGCAATGACATTGCCTGCTGCCGACGAGTGGCTCAAATGTCTGATTGAGGCAAGGTTGGGCAAGGCCCCGCCATAAACCATGTCGGTTGCCTGCAAGACTTGTGGAATTGAAGACGTTTCCACATTTGGTGAAAATACGCAAACCATCCTCAGACATCCAAACGTCGCCGCACATGGATACGTGCCCCAATAAGGAGAGCCATACGAGTACGCAGGAGTCCCGCCAGTTATGTCATATTTCTCTATGTTGGAAGGGGATAGTCCATTGGTGACCCCGTAAATTGCAGTGCCTCCGGCGTTGAGTTTGCCCTTGGTCCCGGCGTAAATATACCCTCCGGTACTTAGCGTTTCGACCCCTGTTGCGATATTTACTGCATGAATGTTCACCCATTGGTCTATTCGGGGGAAGACGTATGCGTAACCATTGCCCGCGAGGACGATATCGAGCACATCTGCGGCGACTGGCAAAATCTTAACTAGTGTTCCCGTGGAGAGGTCCACATAGGAAATCCATGCGTTATGGCCCACTGCAGCGAATAAACCATCAGGACTTACAGAGACACTGGAGGGGGGGAGATTCAGAGCAACTGCTGTATCCACGTTAGTCACTGGGTCGTAGATGTGCAGCTGATTGCTGGGCACTGACGACACCATGACAATCTTGTCCAAGGCTTTGCTATATTCTGCATCGACCACTGTGAAGCCAAGGATGTTTATCTGCTTCTCGCTGGTGAAGCTCCATGTGTACGGAAGAGCGATGGCATTGCCTGCCAAGTCCTTAACACCCGTGGTGATCGTAGCGGTATAAAGTGTCTGAGGGCTTAGCTGGGTTGCCGGGGTAAATGTGGCGGTCGTGCCACTGTAAGTTACGGTACCAGAAACCGGAGTCGTGCCGCTCATCAGGGTAAATTCGGCGCCTGTGACGGTGGCTGGATTCATTGCCTCGCTGAATGTGACGGAAACGGTGGAATTGGCAACAACGGAAGGTGCCGAATCAGCCGGACTCGTAGATGAGATGGTGGGCGGCGTGATATCTGGAGCAGCGGTGGTAAATGACTGCGAAGAGTCCCAACTCATTGCGTTACCACCACCACCGCCGCAAGCGGCGAGTGTTATTGAGAACAAGCAAGAAAGAAGCTTACTTTTCAAGTGATGCATGGGGGGCCTCACACATTGTTTTTGTTTAGGAATGTCTTGCGGGCGGCATCCTAGCACCACATAGTAGAAAGTAGGAATCAAATACATACATACCTCCACTTCCCGTGTCCGTAGCTGATGGTTATCTGAGCGGCGGGAGCTAATGGCAGGAGCTAATGGGGGCAGTTCATGTCCCTATCGATTCCTTTCCTGACATATCGAATCTGTTTTTTTATTTCAAAATATTGCATTTCCCCCCCAAGCGCCGCCCCTTGCGAATCCGCTCCAACCATTTGTTATTGCGTTGAAATGCCGAATTTCGTATAGGCCGAACGATCCATATACAGGAATCAGGTCATCGTGTAGTTTTCCTGCAGGACTAACAGCGCCGCGCAGGGCGCAATAACCAACGGGCATTACGCCGTATAAACACCATCTGGTGCAATGCGCTACGCTAATTGCACCTTACGTCACTGCATTCAAGGTCGGGCAGTTGATGCTGGAAAAGTTGAGGGGTGCCCCCGTTTAAGTTTTCACTTAATGACTTTGTTTAACTTTGAATCAAAAAAGAGAATGCACATGCGATTTGACGATGTGAGGGGATTTTTTGCAGTTCGGCACGGCTTTTATTGTTTCGTTATTTAGCTTAACCAGCTAATAGGGTCAGCATCGTAATGGTTTCCAAAGGGGCAGTTGGAGACAAAGCCGAAGCTGCCCCTCTTATTTATTCGCGAACGAACGATGACAAGTGATTAAGCAACATCAAAAGCGGGGGTATTGGTTGGCGATATGTGAGCATTAAGATTTGCGTTATTACAGTGCCTGCTGGTAGTGTGCCGCGCCACGCAAGTGCTTCAACTTGGCAACTGAAGACCTAATAAAAAGAACGGGGAGTTAGTCATGGGGTTTGGCATCTTTAGCAGGATTGTTGTGACCGCAGTATTGGCGTTCGGGCTAACAGGCTGTGGTGGTGGGGGCGCATCCAGTGGCATTCTTGCCGCGGCCACAGCCTCAGGGGCGGTTCTGCAATATCTCGTGGTTACGCCCGGCGTTCCGCCGACTCTGTCCAAAGGATCGACCCAGCAGTTTGTGGCAACGGGTTATTATTCCGACGGCACTTGGCAAACCCTTACTCCTTCGGTAACCTGGAATTCCTCCACTCCTACGATAGCCTCCGTCAATGCTTCCGGTCAGGCTACAGGCTTGGCGATCGGCAGCACAAACATCACAGCCTCGACAGGGGGAATTACATCGCTCCCTGTGACGCTGCATGTGATGCAGGCCAAATTGATATCCATTGCAATTACCTCGATCAATCCGACGAGTATAGGAGTAGGACAGGCTTCCCAGTACACGGTGACCGGCACCTATTCTGATGGATTCACGCAAGACATCACTCCGTCCGTCTTCTGGTATGGCACCACCAGTGTGGTTGACATGAACACCATGTACACGACCACCCCGGGCCTGGCAATTGGCATAGCGCCTGGGGCGGCGACAATCACCGCAAACATAGACGGATTCACAGCCAGCGCCTCGCTCACGGTAACGAATACTTACGCCGTCGGCGGCACGCTGAGCCAATTGCCTGCAGGCGCTTCCATCACGCTGTCGAATACCGTTGGCGGCATTACGGACAGCGTCACTCTTAACGCAAACGGCAGCTATTACTTCCCGGTCGCGCTGGCGGCGGGTAGCACTTACGACGTGAGCGTATCAACAAATATAACCTCTCCTCATCCATGTACTGTGGTCGACGGCAGCGGCACGATCAGTGCGACAACGCCCACTCCCGTCACCTCCGTGCAGATAGTGTGCGGGGCGGCGGTTGGCACGCTTGCTGGTGGTTCCCCGTATTTCATAGGTAATGCCGTCGACGGCACCGGTGCGGGCGCTTCATTCAATTTCCCGGAGGGAGTCGCCGTGGATACGGCGGGCAATATGTACGTGGCGGATTCCTCGAATAGCCTGATCCGCAAGATCACGCCTGCAGGGGTGGTGACTACGCTGGCGGGTACAGCAGGGACAATAGGCTATGTCGACGGCCCCGCTGCAACCGCCAAGTTTTGGTCTCCCAGCGGTGTCGCGGTCGATGCTGCGGGAAATGTCTATGTGGCGGACACCAATAACAACAGGATCCGCAAGATCACCCCGGCGGGGGTCGTAAGCACCTTGGCTGGTTCCAGCACAGGCGCGTCGGGCTTCACCAACGGCACCGGCTCGGCCGCTTCGTTTTATTATCCAAAAGATCTCGTGCTCGACACGGCGGGCAACTTGTATGTGGCAGACTCGGGCAATAATGCGATACGCAAAGTCACCCAGGGCGGAGTGGTGAGCACCGTTGCAGGTGGAGGCATTGGCGTAGTTGGTTCCACCAACGGCGCGACGGCAAGCGCAACTTTTAACGCGCCCAGAGGCGTTGCCGTCGATGCGGCTGGCAACGTGTATGTGGCGGATACCGGCAACCATTTGATTCGCAAGATTGCCGCCGGACAGGTGACCACCTTTGCGGGCAGCACCCTCAGTGGATTCTTTGGAGGCTTTGCCAACGGCACGGGCACAGCTTCCATGTTTGATTCGCCTATGGATGTCGCCGTCGATGGGGCTGGCAATGTGTACGTGTCTGATGCGAACAATCACTTGATCCGCTTCATCACGCCGAACGGGGTAGTAACCACGCTGGCGGGCACCACCAAAACAAGCGGTTTTCAGGATGGCCCGGCCTTGTCCGCTACTTTTGGGGCTCTCAGGGGCGTTGCGATTGATTCGGCCGGGAATGTGTACGTATCGGATGCAAACATGATTCGCAAGGTCACGCCGTAACCGAAATATTGTGGCCGGTAAAAAATAATAAACAGGGGAAGTCATGGGATTTCGCATATTCAGCAAGACTGTAATGATCGCGGGATTGGCGTTTGGACTGGCGGCCTGCGGTGGTGGCGGCGGTGGCGGTGGTACGACCGGTGGTGGCGCTACGACGCCCACTTCCCCCACGGGCGCGTCGCTTTCGTACATTATTCTCACGTCCGGCTCAGCGAGTCTTCCTAAAGGGATAAGCGAGCAATTTATTGCAACGGGTGTTTATTCTGATGGCACCAAGCAAAACCTTACTGCTTCGTCCGCGTGGAGTTCCTCCAATCCTGCCGTAGCGACCATCAGCAATTCCGGTGTGGCGACAGCGGTTGGGGCGGGGACTACGAAGATCACCGCGACAGCAGGAATCACATCGTGGACTTATACCCTGACCGTGACGACGGCTGCACTGAATTACATCTCAGTTACGCCACCTGCTCCGACCGTCGGGGTCGGGCAAACCAGGCAATTCACAGCGACCGGTACCTTTTCGGATAGCTCCACGCTAGACATCACTTCAAACGTATCCTGGTCTTCAAACAATATTTCGATAGCTAATGTGAATTCCACAGCACCCGCGCCAATGGGCCTTGCATCTGGCTTAACACCCGGTACGGTAATCATTACCGCCACCAATTGGTCGGGCACGAATTCGATCCTGGCCAGTACCACGCTGACAGTGGCGGGTTATGGCGCCAGTGGTTTGCTGAGTCTCTTGCCCGCCGGCAAATCCGTCGTGTTGCAGAATAACCTCACAGACGACGTCACCCTCAACGCCGACGGAACGTTCATGTTCAACACGCCCCTGGCAACTGGCGCCACCTACAATGTGACCGTCCTCACCCAGCCAACGGGAGTGCATCCCTGTAATGTAGTGGATGGCAGCGGCATGATCGCAACCTCTCCCGTCACTTCGATCCAGGTGGTGTGCGCGACGGCGGTGGGAACTTTTGCAGGCACGCCTCATGTGTATGGAACCACCAACGGCCCCGGCTCTTCCGCCTCGTTCTACAATCCATCGGGTGTCGCGTTTGATGCGACATCGGGCAACCTGTATGTCGCGGATACGGCCAGTCAAGTGATCCGCAGAATCACGCCGGCCGGGGTCGTGAGCACTTTGGCCGGCACGGCAGGGATGGCAGGCTTCGCCAATGGGGTGGGCACAGCTGCTACGTTTTTCAACCCAACCGGCATAGCGGTCGATGCCAATGGCAATGTGTATGTGGCGGACTCCGGGAACAATGCAATCCGCAAGATCACGATGCCCGGTGTGGTAGTGAGTACGCTTGCAGGATCCGGACTAGTGGGGGCCGCCAACAATGCTGTAGGTACGAGCGCTTCCTTCGACAATCCGAACAGCGTCGCGGTCGATACCGCAGGCAACGTCTATGTGGCTGATACCTACAACAATCTGATCCGCAAGGTCACGTCAACCGGCACGGTGACCACCTTTGCAGGTACAGGGGCCGGTGGTGGCACTAACGGCTCCGCAGCGTCTGCTACATTTAACTTTCCTAGTGGTGTCGCAGTCGCCGGTGGCAACGTGTATGTGGCAGACAGCAACAGCGGTTTGATCCGCCTGATTTCCGGGGGGCAAGTGACGACCTTTGCAGGCATGTCGATGAGCAGTCTCCTTGATGGTCCCGCCACATCAGTTTCATTTAGCTGGCCGGTTGGTGTCGCAGTTGATGCGGCAGGCAACGTATATGTGGGGGATCGCAACAACCATCTGATCCGCAAGATATCCGCTGGATATGTAACGACTTATGCAGGCCTGACTCATTACATGGGCTCGTCAACCGGTTCGTCCGGTTTTCACGATGGCCCCGCGTGGATAGATGCGTCCATCTCATCATCTGCGTTCAATTCTCCAAGCGGGGTTGCAGTCGATGCTGCTGGTAATGTCTATGTGGCAGACATGGGGAATCACTTGATACGCAAGATCATGCCGTAAGCATACGGCTCAAGCAGAGAAACACGCCGCCAGCCGGCGTGTTTTTTTTGCGTGCACATGAGGAAGTGGCCACAGGGATATGAGAACGGGTATGTGGCGTATTGTTAGTCTGGCTGGTTTCTTTGGGATAGCGGTGGATATCGCGGCTGCGCATGAACGGAGCTAATGGGGCAGCATCGTAATAGTTTTCGAAGGGGGTAGAAATTGGAGACAAAACCGAAGCTGCCCCTTTCTATTCTGATGTGGAGTTTTCAAGAGCGTGTTCAATAAAAAAGGGAAAGTGCAATGAGAAAAATAACCAACAATACACTGCAGCGTATGGCAAAGAATCTTTTTTCCATAACGCTTTTGTTTGCATTGGCTGCATGCGGGGGCGTCAATAAGCCGTTCAATCCTCTGGATAGCAGAAAAGCGATCAAGGCCTCATCTATCGCCGTTATCAGCGGAAGCCACCGTGGAGGGGATATGCAATTGGCAGCGTTTATCACCAAAGGCTTGGCTGAGCGATCAACCTTTCGTGTGTTGTCTCAGGATGATATTGAAAAGCGGGTTCCCGAATACCCAACAGCGATTGAATTCCGTGACGACGTAAAAGGAAATGATGAGAAAGCAGTCTGGTTCAAGCCATCTGAAAAGGCAAGGCTGAATGCCATGCAGGCTAGACTGAAGGTGGACTACCTTTTCGTAGTCTGGAATTCCGAGATATCGGTAGTCACCGACAGGAATGGGTCAACTTACTACGTTTATCCTATTGGCAACATGATCGAGTACCCGGGTACCAAGGTGGTGGCCTCGACCAGAACATATGACCACAGCTCTACATCCATCCTGGCCCTGTTTCGATCACCGGACTATTACATAGTGGATGCGATGGAGGATGCCGCAGACAATATTGTGGACGAATTCCTCGATGTGACAAAGTCGGAAAAACCATAACGCGAGGGAAATGATCATGAGTTATCGCACAATCGAATTGCGGGCCTTCCGGATTGCATTAAGCGCAGTGGCTCTTTTGATTATCAGCGGCTGCTCGCATTACGAGGTCGACTTTGATTTGACGGACGGCAGCTTCAGGCCCAAAGGAAAAAGTATCGCGGTGATTTCCGGCACCAAGGAACAGACGAACGTTGTTCTGGCCAAACTGGTAAGCGATTCTTTGCGGAAAAAGAGCCGCTATCAGGTAGCCTCCATAGCAGAAATCAATCAGGCAGTGGCGTCTTATCCGCAGACCATCAAAGGGCCCTACAAGTCTGCATATTTTGTCATAGACACTGACTGGGATCTGGGCGACAGAAACAAAATCGCCAGCATCCAGCGCTCGCTCGGCGTTGATTATCTCTACGTCATTTGGGCGCCCATTGCGGTGCAACATAATGGCGGGGAGGTACTTTCCGTTCCCGCTGTTGCGCAGCTATTCGAGCGGCCCAACACCAATGTGGTTGCGCAGACGACACTGGTTGTTCTTGTCGGGGACGAAAATAACGTCTACTTAAAAGAAGGTGTGGACGAAATCGCCCGGCAATTGGCGGAAAATACACATATGGCGAGTGGCGCAAAAAAGTGAACCCAAGCGAATTTGAAGGGGCCGTGTTCGAATTGCTTTTTCCCTAGCTAATAGGGGCGACATCGCATTCAATTTTGAAGAGAGGTTGCATGAAAGCGATTACCTTTTCTGAATATGGCCCGGCCGAGGTGCTCCGGCTCGTGGAGGTGCCAAAGCCGGTTCCCGCGGGGAGTGAGGTGCTTGTCAAAGTCCGCGCCGCGTCAGTGAACGCGGCGGACTGGCGCATGATGAGTGCGTCACCTTTTCTGGTGCGGCTCTATTCCGGTTTGTTCAGGCCCAAGCGCGTCACCTCGCTTGGTGGCGATGTCGCCGGGGTGGTGGAGGCGGTGGGGCCGGATGTCACGCGCTTCAAACCGGGCGACGAGGTGTTTGGCGAAGTGTTTGCCAGCAGCTTCGGCGGTTTTGCAGAATACAAGTGCGCTTTCGAGAGTGAGCTTGAGTTGAAACCAGCCAATGTTTCCTTTGAAGAAGCCGCAGCGCTTCCGCTGGCCGGGATGACGGCGTTGCAGGGGTTGCGCGATGTGGGGCGGATCAAGGTGGGGCAGAGGGTGCTGATCAATGGCGCTTCCGGCGGTGTGGGGGCGTTTGCGGTGCAACTCGCCAGGCATTTCGGCGCGGAGGTGACTGCGGTGTGCAGCGCCAAGAAGATGGAGCAGGCGCGTGCGCTGGGCGCCGACCATGTCATCGATTACGCGCGGCAGGATTTCACCCGGAACGACGAACGATACGATCTGATCCTGGCTGTGAATGGCTCCCGCTCCATCCTCGATTACCGGCGCGCATTGGCACCACAAGGACGATATGCCATGGTCGGCGGAGGCAGCAAACAGTTGTTCCAGGCGTTGCTGTTTGGTCCGCTGCTTTCACTGGGAGGGCGCAAGATGGCGGCTGTGACTGCGAAAGCGAACCTGCAGGACCTGCGTTTGCTGAAAGAGTTGGTCGAGGCTGGCAAGCTGAAGGCGGTCATTGACAAGCGCTATCCGCTTGAGCAGACGGCCGATGCGGTGCGTTACGTGGAGCAGGGGCATGCGGGCGGGAAGGTCGTTGTCGTGATTTGAAAGACAACCGGGGACATGCCGCGAGAATCGAGGGCCCAACTCATGAAGCGATCTTTCCTAATGCTGTGCCTGTTGATCGTGCTGCCTCCTGCCGCGCGAGCCGAGGACGAGGCGGCTGATTCCGGGAAGACTGTGCATTCATTCCTCGTCGACCGTCGCAAGGAGCAATTCGAGACCAGCTTCGCCTACGCGCTCTTTCCCTTCCCTTACTCTCTTCCCGGCATCGGCAGCGGCCTTTCCGTGGTCGGCGGCGCCATGAACATCAAGGACACCTACACCGACGTATACGGCATTGTGTACGGCGGCGATGTCGAGGGGGCCGCGCTTGGCATGGGCGATCTTCACATCGTTCCGCGCACGCTCATCCTCGATGTCGGCGCGGGTGTGCTGAACAAGGCTTCGATCCAGAACTTCAGGGAGCGGGGCATGAATGCGGCCAGGGACGATTACCTCTTGATGGAGGTCGACAATGCGGAATATTTCGGCGGCAGGCTGACGGCCACATTTTTCGAGCGCCGCGTCGAGATGTACGGTGCATGGTACGGGGGCGCCTCGAAGCTGCACAGCATCCGCGACAAGGATGGCAACGTGATCGTCGAGGCGAGCGACGCCTCCCGCCAGCGGTCGCACACCACCATATTCGGGACGCGCATCGACCTGACCGACGACTATGACGATCCGCGGCGCGGGGCTCGTCTCGCCGTGACACGGTCAGCGTCCCCGCCCAGCAATTCGGGGCCGGACTTTGCGGTGATGGACTACAACATAACCGCCTACCTTCCCATCGGCAGGCGCAACACCTGGGCTTTCAATTACCTGCGCTCGGACGCGATCGTCAGCCGCCAGGGCGAGACCGATCCGGCCAGAATCCAGGATCAGATGGGGATCAACTGCAGCGATCCCGTGCTCACGCCGCAGCAACGGCAATACTGTACCGATGCGGTGAACCTGGTGATCGCGAACAATACCTACGGCACAGCGACGTCGCTCGGCGGTTTCGACCGTCTGCGTTCCTATTCCCAGGGAAGATTCCGTGGGGCCCACACCCAGTTCTACGGCACCGAATTCCGCTGGAATCTCACCGATGAAGCCAAGCCGTTCGATCTTTTCATCATGAAGGATGTCCGGACTTCGTTGCAGCTCGCCGCCTTCTATGAGACTGGCAGCACGGCCGATCTGCGGGACGACGTGGGCAAGACCTGGCGGGACTCCTATGGGATCGGGTTCAGAATGGTCACGGCTTCGGGAGTCGTGTTCCGCGGGGATATCGCGGATGGGTATGATGGGATCGCGACCGCTATCTTTATCGGTTACCCGTGGGAGATATAGGGTCCGTTCGGCTCATTCAGTCCCAATGTCCTGCTTTTGTTGCAGCAGCGCTTCGGCCTCCGCCGTCGTGAGCGATTTCCAGGGCAACGGTATCAGGCCGGGAACGCGCGCCATATAGCGGCGGTAAGTGTCGCCGTGATAGACCAGCAATTTCTTCTCCTCCAGGCGCGATCCGATGATGAAATAGAGCGTGATGATCACACTGGATAACAGCGTCGTCACGCTCATGTCGCGCGTCCAGATCACGACCAGGCCGAAGAAATACCAGGGGTGCCGCACGAAACGGTGGAACGGGGAAAGATGGAAGTGCTCCTGATCCTCGACTTTGCGGACATGGGACTGCAACTGGCGCAGGCCGAGGAATTCCTGCATGTCGTAGCTCCTGAAAGTCAGCCAGAAGCAGAAGATCGCGGCCAGCGCCAGCCCATTCGCCAGCCACGCGGCGATTCCCTGCCAGCGCCACAACACCGGCCCCGCATCGTGGTAGGTGAGCCACAGGATCGGCAGTATCAGGAGCGACGCCAGGATGTTGAACATCAGCCGGTAATACGGCATCAGGTTCGGCCAGGCCGCGGCAACGCTGCGCTTTACCGCCAGCGACGCCAATGCGGAGTGCAGGGCGAAGTAGCCGATCCAGCAAAATGCCAGCAACACCATGTCCTGCCAGGCGGATTCAGTCATGCGATATCACTGCCTTTCTTTCCTTGCTCGGGATGAGTGGGGGTATCCGGCCCCCCGTTGCTCAAGTCTTCTCTTGTTCTCCAAAAAAATCCGGTCTGCGCCTATCGCTTGGGTATATTTTGACCTGCTTCGGATTTATGTGAATGATATAGCGACGGAGCGTTATTCTTCTCCGATCTTTTTGATGGCTGGTGAGCCGTTGGAGCCAGCATCGCATCAGTTTTTTGAAGGGCGGACGCACGATGGAATTGACCGAACTCGGTTTGGATAGCGGGCTTGCGGCGCAGGCAACGTGCGGAACAGGCCAGCGTCTGGCGCGGGTGACTGCAGTCGATCGCGGGCGCTATGTCGTCCGTGGTGAACAGGGCGAAGTGCCTGCCGAGCTGACGGGCAGGTTCCTTTACGCCGCCGCATCCTCGGTGGATATGCCCTGCGTGGGCGACTGGGTATGTGTCGAGTATCACGATGCCGAGTCGCATGCGAGCATCCATGATGTGGTGCCCAGAAGGTCTTTCCTGCGGCGCAAGTCTCCCGGCAAGAACATCGATTTCCAGATGATCGCGGCGAATATCGATGTGGCGTTCATCGTGCAGTCGTGCCATTTCGATTTCAACGTGCGCAGGCTGGAGCGCTACCTGGTGATGGTCAACGAGGGGCATATCGAGCCGGTGCTGCTGTTGACCAAGACCGATCTGGTGGGCGCGGCGGAGCTGGAACATATGCTCGCCAACATTCGCGCGGCGGGCATCGTGGCCCGCATCGTCACGCTCAGCAACGTGACGGGCGAGGGCGTGGAGCAGGTGAGGCAGCTCATGCCGCCGGGCAAGACCTATTGCCTGCTCGGGTCTTCGGGCGTGGGCAAGACGACGCTGATCAACCATCTGCTGGGCCATGATGCGCTGGAGACCGGGGCGGTCAGCGGCACGGGCGAGGGCCGGCACACCACCACACGCCGCCACCTGGTCGTGCTCGATAACGGCGGGCTGCTGATCGATATGCCGGGCATGCGCGAGCTGGGCATCCTGAGCGCGGGCGGGGGGATAGACGATAGCTTCGCCGATATCAAGGCGCTTGCGGGCCGATGCCGTTTTGCCGACTGCAGCCACAACAACGAGCCGGGCTGCGCGATCCGCAAGGCCATCGAAAGCGGCGAGCTGAACCCGGAGCATTACCAGAGCTATCTGAAGCTCAAGGCCGAGTCCGATTTCAACGAGATGTCTTATGTGGATAAGCGGAAGAAGGACAAGGCGTTCGGGAAGATGGTCAAATCGGTGTTGAAGCAGAAGCGAGACTAATGGAGGCAGTTGATCGGACGGTCAGCAAAAGCTGAGGACGCGCCGATCAAGTCCGTTTATGGTTCGACAAGCTCACCATGAACGGAGGGAGTCCGACATTCAACGTGTTATTTTGACGAGCCATTCGGCAGGCTCAGGGCGAACGGACTTAATCGGCGGTTCCAGATCGAGTCGTCAAGGTTTCTGCGTCGCCATGAACGGCCGCACATCTTCCTGAGTGCCGTAGTAATCGAAGTTGCGCACATTGAGCAGCGATCTCCAGTATCCGTCCACAACCAGGTAGGGATACTGACTGTGCGACGCTTCGAAGGCTTGCGGCAGATATTTGTGCGAGAGGTATGGATACTTGTGGTGCACCTCGTGGTAGTTGACGTGACTCCACAGCCACTGCAGCCACTGCGGGGTGAGCACGACCCAGCCACTGACTTGCTGGCGCGATTGTTTCCCGCTTTCTATCTCATCCTCGGATTCTTCGTTCTTCCTCGAAGCACGTACCACTGGCGGGATGCCATAGTGATCGGCCAGTGCTCGCACGCTGAATACCAGGGGCAGTGCCAGCATGGTGGCGCCCCAGGTGTACAGCAACGACACGCCAAGTGCGGGCAGCAACAGCAGGTAGAACGCCAACGCGACGCTGACAAAGAATACGTCTTTCAGCACGCGCCCAAGGTCGCCCCGCAGCGCGATGCTTGCCAGTACCTGGTACTGTGCGAACAGCGCGATGAAAGGCCCGACTGTCACGGCGAACAGGAACGAGGTTTGATGCATCGGGTTCTCCGGGTCAAGACCGGGCTGATGCGAATAGCGATGGTGCTCCATGTGGAATTGCCGGTTCGCTTCCAAGGGGATGAGTACGAGCGCGGCTAGCAACCCACCCCAGAGTTCGTTCCGGAATGGAGTGCGGAACAGGACCTTGTGCACGGCCTCATGCGACAGCACGCCCATGCCGATCATGAGCATGCCATTCCAGACTGCCGCCAGCGCGATGAGTGACCATTTGAGCCAGGCGTTCTCCATCTGCCCGGCGATCTGCTGGGTCGCATAGAAGGTGCCCAGCAACATGAGTACCAGGAAGCACGACTTGAACAGGTTGGAACCGGAAGGGATGACCTGCTCTCGCGGGTTCGGGATGCCCGTATTCAGCTTGTTTGCATTATTCATTTCATTCTTTCAATGTCGTTGCTAATCTGCGTAGGGCGATCTTGTCGCATGTTTGATCTAATTGTGGAATTATTGCATAACGATCGCAGGTGACAGGATACTGACGTGTCACCATATTTGGAATCAGATGACCTGATGTTGTGTGGAAACGCCGACAATGAAAGGAGCGCTCATGAGCACCAATGATGAAATCTGCTGCCCCCGTTTCAATCCGGAACCCTGGGATGGCAAGACCATCACTTGGCAGGGCAAGCGCTTCGTGCAAGACCGCGTGACCAGCCTGTTCCACCTTCCCCTCAACTATGGCGCAGTGATGACGCGCATGGATAACGCGATCCGTGCGGCTGGGGCCAAACTGGAAGCACCGGTGATGCTGTCCGACGAGAATTCGCTGTGGGGCGCGGATGTGTACGTCGAAGCCGGCAAGGATGTTCCGGGCTGGAAGATGGTTACTATCTCCGGAACGTTCATGAGCAAGGTGTTCGAAGGCCCGTACAGTCAGGTCGGAAGTTGGGTGGAAACGATGAAAGCGTGGCTGAAAGGCGAGGGCAAGAGCTTCAGCAAACTGTATTTCTACTACACGACCTGCCCCAAGTGCGCCAGGAAATACGGCAAGAATTACGTCGTGCTGCTGGCGAAGATAGATTAGATCTAATTCAGCATCGGGAGGTCTACCCATGGAAGTATCACGGCGCATTCATGTCGAGGGGCATGTCAGCGCGGGCTTCGAGGCCGTGCGCGATGCGTTCGCCGAGAATTTTTCCTTGCGCCACGAACTGGGCGGCGCTTGTTGCGTGTATCACCGGGGCGAGAAGGTCGTCGACCTGTGGGGCGGCGTGCGCAACAAGGCGACCGGCGAGCCGTGGGAAGAGGACACCATGGTCCTGGTCTACTCGACGACCAAGGGCCTGGCCGCGATGGCCCTCGCACTGGCCCATTCCCGCGGCTGGCTCGATTACGAGGAGCGCGTCTGCACGCTACTGGCCGGAGTTCGCCCAGAACGGCAAGGAGAACATCACCGTCCGCCAACTCTTGGCGCACCAGGCGGGCTTGTTCGCTTTCGACGAGCAGGGGGACCGCAGCCTCGTGGCCGACCTTGACCGTCTTGCGGTCGTGCTGGCGCGCCAGAAGCCGGCATGGGAGCCGGGCACGCGCCAGGCCTATCACGCGATCACCCTCGGCTACTACGAGAGCGAGTTGCTGCGCCGCATCGATCCGCAGCATCGCAGTCTGGGGCAGTTCTTTCAGGACGAGATCGCCGCGCCGCTGGGCCTCGACTTCTACATCCGCCTGCCCGAGTCCATTCCGGATTCCCGGCTGGCGACGCTGGCGCGGCCAAGCCTGCTCTCGATTTTGCGCGGGTTCGGTATCGGCTTCTTTCTCACGGCATTCAATCGTCGCTCGAACATTTCGCGGGCGCTCGCGGGTTCGATGTTCCCCCATGACGAACAGCGCATCTACGCGCGCAACTTCGAAATTCCGTCGGGCGGAGGCGTCGGCACGGCGCGCGCGATCGCGCGTGCCTACAGCGTGTTCGCCACCGACGGGCAGGAATTGCAGTTGCGTCCGGAGACCTTGCAGGCGTTGGCGGCGCCGGCGATTCCGCCCACCCGCGGCTTCTACGACGAGTGCATGATGGGCGACGGCGTGCAGTTCTCGCTGGGTTTCATGAAGCACTGCCCGGTGTGGGCGTTTGGTAGCGAGGGCTCATTCGGATTTCCGGGGTCGGGCGGCTCGCTCGGCTTCGCCGACCCGAAGGCCGGCATCGGCTACGCCTATGTCACCAACCAGATGGGAACAGCGCTCACCGGGGACCCGCGCGACCTGGCGCTGCGCAACGCAGTGTACTCGGTCATCTCGCGGGGATGACAGGCGTGGAATCAGCGGCAAATCGAGGACTGGCAAGGAGTGTCCTCGCGGCTGAAATATTCAACTTCTATTCGCCGCTTTAAGCATCTAGAATCCGTGCCGGGCAAAAAACCGCGACCTTCACCCTGATCCCATCCAATATGACCGACATCGATCATCCTCCGGTTCAAAGCAGCGTAGTGCTGTTGCGCATATGCGACTATGCGCGTCGCCCCGTGGCAGAGCAGGCGCGGTTGAACGCGCAGCTGGACACGGTGCTGGCCCTGTTGTTGCCGGACATTCCGGAACGCTCGCGCCTGGTGCTGGCGGGCAATGGCAGTGCGGCGGTGGCGGTGCTGGGCGACGCGCCTGCGGCGCTCGCTTTTGCGGAGCGCGCGCTGAATGCCTATGACGCCGGCCTCGGCCTGTGCATCGGCATCGACCACGGGCCGGTCGAGGTGCTGAGCAGCGATACGAGCGAAGAGCTTGCCGGCGACGGCGTGGCGACGGCCTCGGTGCTGTCGGCCTCCGCTTCGGATACCGGCCTGCTGGTTTCGGAGAGTTTCCGCACCGCGCTGGCGTTCATGTCGCCCGGTGCGGAGAGTGCGCTGGTGCCGGCCGTCAGCCTGAGCGATGCCGGACTGCGCGCCTATCAGGCCTATACCCTGGATCGCACGGCGCCGCACCGCCGCCGGCGCAACTTCAAGTTCGTTGCGGTCGCGGCGGCCTGTGTGCTGTTGGCCGTCGCCATGTCGCTGCGCTTGTGGATGCCGGATCGGCCGCGGCCTCTGGCAGCCGAAGTCGGCAAGATGGCGCCCGTTGTTGAAAGCATGACGAGGTACTTCCATGGCAACCGCTAAACTCAGGCAACTTGGACGCTATCGCATCAAGAGCGAGCTCGGCCGCGGCGCAATGGGCGTGGTGTACAAGGCGCACGATCCGGTGCTCGACCGCACGGTCGCGCTCAAGACCATCCAGTTGGACGGGGACGCGCAGGAGCGCGAGGAATATCACCAGCGATTCTTCCAGGAAGCGAAGGCTGCCGGGCGCCTGAACCACCCGGCGCTGATCACCATCTACGATTTCGGCGAAGAAGGATCGCTGGCTTACATGGCGATGGAACTGCTCAACGGCACTGAGCTTTCCGCGCGCATGAATCAAGGGTCTCTTCCGATGCACGAAGCCGTTTCGATCGCCGAACAGGTGGCGGAAGGGCTGGCGTTCGCGCACGACAATGGCGTGATCCACCGCGACATCAAGCCCGGCAACATCACGCTGCTGCCGCGCGGACGGGTGAAGATCATGGACTTCGGTATCGCGCGGCTGAAGGCGTCCGAACTGAAGACCCAGCTCGGCACGCGCCTGGGCACGCCCAAGTACATGTCGCCCGAGCAGAGCAGCGGCGTCGGCATAGACCATCGCACCGATATCTTCTCGCTCGGCATCGTGCTGTACGAAATGCTGACCGGGTTCAGGCTGTTCCATGGCGAAAGCCTGACCCATGTGCTGCACAACGTGGCGACATTCGATCCGCCGCCACCCAGCCGGATCAAGCCGGAAATTCCCCCGCTGATCGACCTGGTGGTGATGCGTGCACTGGCAAAGAAGCCCAGGGACCGCTACGCCACGGCATGGGAGATGGTGGATGACCTGCGCAATTGCCTGCAGGAGCTCGCGCCCGCTGCGCTAGCAAGCCGGGGCGGTGCGGAAGCCGCCGCCAAGAAGGATGAGGTGGCTGCAGAGGCGACAGACAAAACGGTCGCTCTCAAGCCGAAATTCGACGGCACGGTCAGCGTGCGCCGCGTTTCCACGGACGCGGAGACCAGCAGCCGCATGCCACTGTCATCGCGCTTCGATTCCAACGAGGCGCTCAACCGTCTGCAATCCCCCGATCCGCGCGACCTTAAACGCCTGGCGCGCGCGCACAAGGCGCCGGGCCTGCTGCGTCGCTTGTGGCTTGACCGCGGCTTTGCCTGGTTCGCATTCTCGCTGCTATTGTTTGTTGCTGTTGCCGGGGTGCTGGCGCTGAGCTGACGATTGCAGCGGGGATCTCTCTTCAGCCCGCTTCTTCCTTCGCCATCTCCAGTTCCAGCCAGCCTTCTTCCAGTTCCGCCACTTTCGTTTGCAGCCGCGCGTGCTCGGCATTCAGCTGGCCGACTTTCGCGCGGTCGGGGTTGGCATAAGTGGCCGGATCGGCGAGTTGCTGGTTGATGGCGGCGAGTTCGGTCTGCGCTTTGCTCAACTCGGTCTCTAATTTGTTCTGTTTCGACTGCAATGCTTTGCGGTTCTGTCTGGGCGCGGCCTGCGCTTTGGGTTTCTCTTGCGGAGTCTGCGCCACGGTCTCGCGCGGGCGGCGCGTCTCTATCCAGCTCTTGTAGTCTTCCAGATCGCCGTCGAACAGTTTCGCTTCGCCGTCGGCGACCAGCCACAGTTCGTCGGCCACGGCGCGGATGAGGCTGCGGTCGTGCGATACCAGCACCACGGCGCCGGTGTATTCCTCCAGCGCGATGGTGAGCGCGTCGCGCATGTCGAGGTCGAGGTGGTTGGTGGGTTCGTCGAGCAGCAGCAGGTGCGGCTTTTTCCAGGCCAGCAGCGCCAACGCGAGGCGGCTCTTCTCGCCGCCGGAGAAGGTGGCCACCGGGCGGTCTTCGCTGTCGCCGGCCAAGCCGAAGCGGCCGAGGAAGCTGCGCAGCGTGAGCGCGGTTTCCTTGGGCGCGAGCCGCTCCATGTGTTGCAGCGGGGTGGCGGCGCTGTCGAGATTCTCCAGCTGGTGCTGGGCGAAGTAGCCGATGCGGATGTCGGGCGTGAACTCGAGCTTGCCGGTGGTCGGCTGCAGCTCGCCTACCAGCAGCTTGATCAGTGTGGATTTGCCCGCGCCGTTGGGGCCGAGCAGCGCGATGCGCGCGCCGGCACGCAGCACCAGTTCGATGTTGCGGAACAATGTTTTGTCGCCGTAGGCGAAGCCCATCTTCTCGGCGCGCAGCAACAGGTCGGGGCTGCGCTCGGGCGCTTCGATCTCGAGTTCGAAATGGCCGTCGGTGATGTGCACGGCGGCGATGCGCTGGATACGGTCCAGCGCCTTGATGCGGCTCTGCGCCTGTTTGGCCTTGGTGGCCTGGGCGCGGAAGCGGCGCACGAAGTCTTCCATATGCGCGATCTTTTCCTGCTGGCGCTCGAAGGCCTGGTTCTGCTGCGCGATGCGCTCGGCGCGGGCGCGCTCGAAGTCGTCGTAGTCGCCGCTGTAGGTGTCGATGGTGCAGTCGTGCACATGGGCGATGCGGTTGACGCAGGCGTTGAGGAACTCGCGGTCGTGCGAAACCAGCAGGATGCTGCCGGGGTAGCGCGCCAGATATTGTTCGAGCCAGAGAATGGCCTCGAGGTCGAGGTGGTTGGTGGGTTCGTCGAGCAGCAGCAGGTCGGCGCGGTGCATCAGTGCGCGCGCCAGGTTCAGACGCATGCGCCAGCCGCCGGAGAAGCTTTCGACTTTGCGCTCCAGCGTTTCGTTGGCAAAACCCAGGCCGTTCAGCAGTTGGGCGGCGCGCGCCTTGGCGCCGTAGCCGTCGATGGCTTCATAGCGGTGCTGCGCGTCGAACCACGCGGCATCGTGGCCCTCCTGCGCCAGCGTCCTTTCCAGCAGGCGCAGTTCCACGTCGCCGTCGAGCACGAATTCCAGCGCGGGCATGTCGGAGTTGGCGATCTCCTGTTCGACGAAGGCGATGGTCTTGCCGGACTGCAGCGAGACCTCGCCGCCATCGGGCTTGATCTCGCCGCGTATCAGGCGGAACAGCGTGGATTTGCCGCAGCCGTTCTTGCCGACCAGCCCGATGCGCTGGTCGGCAAAGGCCTGGAGATTCACGTTCTGGAGGAGCGGGGTGCCGCCTTGCAGGTAAGTCAGATTCTGGATGTTGAGCATGGGCGCGATGATAGCAGACGGGGTGCGTCATTCAGGCCTCGTGGCTTCTGGACGGTGCGACGGCTATCGGGTGCTCATCTCCGGACTTGGCTTCGTCTCCGCAACAAGCTGGCGAATCATGTAGACGAGGTAGAGCGAGAGGACGGCGGCGAAGAAGCACCAGACCGAGACGTAGGCATAGCCATAGGCCTCAGATGCCAATATCATGGACAAGACAGTCAGTACTCCGAAGATCCCGATCTTGCTATGGCTGGATATGAACAGCGGCACCAGGATGGTCAGTGCATAGAGTGCAGCCGGCGTGAGCGGCAGGTGGACGGAACTGCGATAGGGGACGGAGAAGCTGTAGAGGATGGAATGCTCGCGCACCGAAACCGACATCCATTCGGGATGGGAGACCATGACGGAATAGACCAGCGTTCCCGCGAAGGCGCCGAACATGGCGCAGCCGGCAATGACCCGCTTGCGCATCTTTCCGGGCTCGACCAGGTAGCAGGCCAGCGGCAGCCACCACAACCACAGGAAATGCGAGAAGAAGTGGAAGCCCATTGCATAGGACACCGCCGCGTCTGGATTCCCGGCATCGAGCATCTGCCATACCCGTCCCTCGAATGCCTGCTGGACGCCGAAGAAGACGGGCACCAGCGCCCACATCCAGTAAGGGGGATGCTGCCGCCGCGTTTGCCGCATGGCATACAGGCCGGTGGTCACCAGCATGGCAGCGGCGCTATAGCTGACAGTTGCGGAAAAGCACATTGGACAGAGGTCTCCCCGGTGATGCGATCCGACAGGGACCATACCACCAATCATGAGCGCCGACCATCATGGCGGTGCGGATGCCAAGACACATCTTTCCCCGGCGCGATGCATTTTTCGGGTGCATTCCGACTACCTTCGTTACAATAGCGACCTTGTTCATCGGCCAATTCGACTGATTGCAGTAACCACCAGACAGGAATCCATCTTAATGAAAGCACCCATCCCTCTGAGAAACGTTCCCCAGTCCAACATCTTCCGCAAAGGCGACGTCTTCGTGCTGTTCGGCGAGCTGTTCGGGCGCGGCTATGCCAATGGCCTGATCAACGAGGCGCGCAAGGCGGGCATGACCATCGTCGGCATCACCGTCGGCCGCCGCGACGAGAACAACGCGCTGCGTGCGCTGACCGCCGAGGAGCTGGCGGCTGCCGAAGCCAACCTGGGCGGGCGCATCATCAACGTGCCGCTGATGGCGGGCTTCGATCTCGATGCGCCTGCAGGCACGCCGACCCCGACCGACATGCTGGCCGACATGACGCTGAAGAGCTGGCAGGAAGACAAGCTCGACTGGGCGCATATCGAGAAATGCCGCGAAGTCGGCGTTAAGCGCTTCAAGGATTCCGTGGCCAAGGTGATGGCCGAGCTGGACCGGATGATCCCGGACGGCGCCAACGCGTTCTTCGCGCACACCATGGCCGGCGGCATCCCCAAGGTGAAGGTGTTCCTGGCCATCGCCAACCGCATCTACAAGGGGCGCGGCGAGCGTTTCCTGTCCTCCAGCGCCTTGCTCAATAGCGATCTGGGCAAGCTGATCCTGATGAACTTCGACGAGGTCACCGCCAACACCTTCCAGCATCTGATCGAGGGCAGCGCGGCGATCCGCGCCCGTCTGGAGAAGACCGGCGGGCAGGTGCGTTACACCGCCTACGGTTATCACGGTACCGAGATACTCATCGACGACCACTACCAGTGGCAGACCTATACCAGCTACACCCAGGGCAAGGCCAAGATGCGTCTGGAAAACATCGCCGAAGACGCGTGGAAACAGGGCATCAAGGCCACGGTCTACAACTGCCCCGAGATCCGCACCAACTCTTCCGACATCTTCGTCGGCGTGGAACTATCGTTGTTCCCGCTGTTGAAGGCGCTGAAGAAGGAGCAGGGCGGGGCCTGGGCGGAAACGCAGTGGCAAGCCTGCCGCGATGTGTTGCAGGAAGGGCAGACGCTGGAAAGCCTGTTGCAGAAGATCGACGACTACAACGCCAGCGATGTGATGAAAGGCTTCCGCAATTTCGAAGCATGGCCGATGCCGAATTCGGCCGAACTGGCTGACATCATGATCGGCACCTCGGACGATATCACCAAGATGCACAAGAGCCGCGATGCGCTGGTCACCGATGTGTTGAGCTCATTGGTGCTGGAAGGCACCGGGCCGCTGATGTTCCACGAATCGTCCAATCCGGCCGGCCCCGTGCTGTGGCTGAACCACGACGTGATTGCCAAGCAGCTCAACATGATGCATCGCTGAGACCGGCATTCATTGGATTCTCTCCGGGGCAAGGAGAATAAGAAGTCCCGGAGCCTGCTTGATTCGCATGAGGGCTGATATGAAGAAGCTTCTGGTCAATCTGATGTTGTGTGTGTCACTTGCAGTGCCTGCTGTGTGCAATTCCGTGCCCATGGTTACCGGGGCGGTGGACGCCGCCAGCAAGAAGTTCCAGTTACCGCCGCCCGATGTGGCGGGGGTGTACATCTATCGCAACAGCGGCCTGATGGGCAAGACGCAGGACGGGGCGGTATGGCTGGACGGGCAGTTCATGGGGAATCTGCCCGACGAGACCTATTTCTATCTGCAGATCGCCCCCGGCGCCCACACCTTGTCTGCAGGGGCGACGCCGGACGGGAACGATCTGAGCTTCGAGGTGCAGGCCGGCGAGAACCATTTCATCAGCCAGGTGTTCGCCCGCAAGGTGCCCGTCGTGGGGGCGCTGCCGCTGGTGGGCTCCGTGGTCGGGGCTTTTGTCAGCATCGCGAAATTCGAGGAGGTCGGCGAGGAGGATGGCAAGGCCGGCGTGCTGGGGTGTCAGCAGGCGGCTTTGCAGGGAGCTCTTGCAACGAGCCAGCCGAACTGCGTCTCGGCCCTTGAATCCGACCCGGAACTGAAACCGATCAGCAACAAGGTCGCGCTGAGCGGGAAAGAGGACAACTTCTTCACCTTGATGGCCATCGACCAGCGTCCTACCAAGAGCGAGCGCAAGGTGATCGTGAAATGGGGGAGCAAGCGCGAGCGTTGCTTCAATTCCAACCCGCCGCCTCGCGATGCCTACTATCAGCTCAGCGTGGATACCTTCAACCTCGGACAGAAGTTGCTGCTGGAATTGAGCAGGGGCGAAATGACCTACGGCGAATTCGCCGAGCGCCGCAAAGCCATCAAGCAGGACAGCCTGACCAAGGCCCAGTCGCTCCTGACGCAGTGAGCCAAAGCGCAGGCCGGCCTGCTGCGCGACATCAGGACTTGTCGATCAATTCTTGCGGATACGGTTTGCTGGGGTAGTGGAAGGCGATCGGGCCGTCCGGCTCGGCATGCAGGAACTGCCTGACGAAGGGGTCTTGCGAGTTGATCATCTCGCCCACCTCGCCCTTTGCGACCACGATGCCGTCGTGGATGAAATAGATGTAATCGACGATCTTGAGCGACTCGGCCAGGTCGTAGGTCACCACGACAGATGACACGCCGAGCGCATCGTTCAGCTTGCGGATCAGGTTTGCGATGGTGCTGAGCGAGATCGGGTCGAGACCGGCGAAAGGCTCGTCATAGATGATCATCGCCGGGTCGGTGACGGTCGCCCGCGCCAGCGCCACGCGGCGTTCCATGCCGCCGGAAAGCTCGCTCGGCATGAGCTTGTGGGCATTGCGCAAGCCGACGGCCTGCAACTTCATCAGCACCAGGTCGCGGATGATCTCTTCCGGCAGGTTGGTGTTCTCCCGCAACGGGAAGGCCATGTTGTCGTAGACCGACAAGTCCGTGAACAGGCCGCTGACCTGGAACATCATGCCCATCTTCAGGCGTATCTTGTACAACTCCTGGTTGCTGAGTTCATGCAGCACTTTCCCCATGAATCTCACGCTGCCCTGCGACGGGCGCAACTGGCCGGTGAAGTGGCGCAGCAAAGTGGATTTGCCGCTTCCGCTGGCGCCCATGATCCCGACGATCTTGCCATGCGGAATGGTGAGATTGATGCCCTTCAGCACCTCGCGCGTGCCGTAGGAATGGTGAAGGTCGTTGACTTCGAGCAGATTGTCCATGGTTCGATACAATGGTTAGGCTACTATTTTCACATGATAGAGAACTGACGAGTATCGCAATTTTTCCAGGCGCGGAATCAGTCGAAGGTAAATAATAAGCAGGCCTCGGTTCCCAACTGAGTGACGCTTGCTCCATCCGAGATCAGTCCGGAGTGGCACTTGCCGGAGGACGACATGATCATGATTGTTCGTGTGGTTGTTGCGGTGGCGATCCTTCTTGCTGCAGGTTGCGGAGGCCGGGGTTCGACGACTCCGCCGCAGAATCCTGCCTTGACCTTCACGCCCGTTGTCTCGGGTCTTGCCAGTCCCACGGTGGTCACGCACGCCGGCGACGGTAGCGGCCGGATCTTTGTGGTCGAACAGGGGGGCAAGGTACGGATCGTGAGCAGTGGCGGGGTGCTGTTGCCCGCTCCCTTCCTCGACATCTCCGGACGCATCGTCAGCGGCGGAGAGCAGGGTTTGCTCGGTCTCGCTTTCCCCCCGGGTTATTCCACCAAGCAGCTATTTCTACGTCAACTACACGCGAGCTGCAGACGGCGCGACTGTGGTGAGCAGATTCGCCGTTTCGGCCGCTCCCGATCTGGCGGACGCCACGAGCGAACAGGTGGTTCTGGTGGTGCCGCAACCTTTTGCCAACCACAACGGCGGCCAGCTTGCCTTCGGGAACGACGGTATGCTCTATGTTGGGCTTGGCGACGGCGGCTCCGGCGGCGACCCACAGGGCAACGGTCAGAACCCGGCGACTTTGTTGGGCAAGGTGCTGCGCATCGATGTCGAGGCCGGCGTCGCACCGTACCAGATTCCTCCCGATAATCCTTTTGTCGCGGTTCCAGCGGCAAAGGGCGAGATATGGGCCCTCGGCCTGCGCAATCCCTGGCGCTTCTCCTTCGACCGATTGACTGGCGATCTGTATGTGGCGGATGTGGGCCAGGGCGCCTGGGAGGAAATCAACTTCCAGGCGGCCGGCACTGCGGGCGGCGCAAATTACGGCTGGAATCTTCTCGAGGGGCCGGCCTGCTACTCGCCCGCAGTCGGCTGTGCTCCACCATCTGGGTACTCTGCGCCGGTGGCCTACTACGGACATGACCTCGGCTGCTCGGTAACGGGCGGCTATGTCTATCGCGGTCCGGGGAATCCTGGCATGCAGGGGATCTATTTCTACGGGGATTTTTGCGGCGGCCGCCTGTGGGGGCTCAGGAAAGTCGGCAGCGGGTGGCAAGCCGATCTTCTTGGGCAAACGGGTTTCGCCATTTCCACTTTTGGCGAGGACGAGGCGGGGCGCCTGTTTGTGGCCGATTACACAACAGGCATCATCTACCGCATCGACGAGCAATGACAAACGGCGTGATGGAAACAATCGGGAGTGCGCAATGAGCCGCGGCTGGGCTCTGCTCTTGCTGCCGGCATGCGCTGTCGCGCTCGCGCTGGCGCTGCTGCCGCCTTTGCCGCAACCGCAGGACTACCACCGTTTCGCCGACACGCGTGCATGGCTCGGCGTGCCGAACTGCCTCGACGTGGCCTCCAACCTCGCCTTTCTTGCGGTTGCCGTCGCGGGGCTTTTCGTCGTGTCGCGCGACTCTGCCGGTCGGGCAGAGCGCTTGCCCTATGCACTGTTCTTCCTCGCACTGGCAGCGACCGCTTTCGGTTCGGCCTGGTACCACCTCGCGCCGGACGATGCGCGGCTGTTCTGGGACCGGCTGCCGATCGCCGTGTGTTTCGCTGCGTTGCTCTCTGCAGTGATCGCGGAGCGGCTCAGCCTCGGGACCGGGCTGCTGTTGTTGGCGCCGCTGGCTGCGACGGGCGCGGGTGCGGCGTGGTACTGGCTGCGCAGCGAGGAGATGGGGGCCGGCAACGTGCTGCCCTATTTTGCGTTCCAGCTCTACGCGCTACTCGCCATGCTGCTGCTGATGCACTTCCATCCGGCACGCTACAGTCGCGGCGCAGACCTGTACCGCGTGGTGCTCCTGTATGGTGCGGCAGTGGCGGCGGAACTGCTCGATCGTTTCATCTTCGGGCTGGGAGAAGTCATCAGCGGCCATACCCTGAAGCACCTGCTGGTGGCGCTCGCTGCCTATCAGGTGGTCAGGATGCTGCGTCTGCGGAAGCACATCTGATTTTGCGCACGGAGCAAGGGGACCGCAACAATCAGATCGTTTTCACTGCCGCGAGCGCCGCTTCGTAATTCGGTTCGTTCTCGATCGCGCTGACCATCTCGGTGTAACGCACCACATTGTTTCTATCCAGCACGACCACAGCGCGGGCGGCGAGTCCGACCAATGGACCGCTGGCGATCTCGACGCCGTAGTAGCGCAGGAAGTCGCGGCCGCGCATGACCGAGAGGTTGATCACGTTATCCAGTCCTTCGCTGGCACAGAAGCGCGCCATGGCAAAAGGCAGGTCGGCGGAGATGTTTATCACGACGGTGTCTGGCAGGCTGGCGGCTTCCTTGTTGAAGCGGCGCGCGGAAGCCTGGCAGGTCGGCGTATCCAGGCTGGGCACGATGTTCAGCACCTTGCGCTTGTTGCCGAAGCTTGTCAGCGTGATGTCATTTAGGTCCTTATTAACCAGCGTGAACGGGCGTGCGGGTTCGCCAACCTGCGGAAAGGTGCCATTCAGTTTTACGGGGTTGCCGCCCAGGGTGGGTGTGGGATTGCCTGACATATTGTTCTCCTTTCGTCCGAGTGGAGCCAGATGTGTCTCGCTTGGCTGGATTTGCTGCCCCGACAGACTAGGGCGGAGGCCGGACGAATGCAACTGCCAAGGTAGGTGGATGCTCTAGTGGTACTGCGGGAACGGGAGTGATGAGGTAGCATGCCGCATTGATTACAATGATTCCATTAGTTAGGAGGCAGTGAAATGAAAAAAGCCATCTTGATGTTGTCACTCGCAGCAAGCCTGATGGGGGCGTCCCTCGCCGCCCATGCCGATCTGAACGGCTTCCTGAAAAGCGTGAACAATCGGGCCTTGTCCGACATAAAGAATTTCAACGACATGTTGAGCACGCAGTTCGGCATTCCCGTGCCGGATGTGGAGGCCATCGTCAGGAGCGTTCCCAATCCGGCAGATGCCTTCATGATCCTCCAGCTCGGACAAATGGCAGATGTGGCGCCCGCGGTGGTGCTGCAGAAATATCAGCGCAGCAAAGGAAAGGGATGGGGGAATCTGGCCAGGGAACTGGGTATCAAGCCGGGCTCGCCCGAATTCCACGCCTTGAAACGCGGCAATCTGTCTTTCACCGGGGAGCGTAGCGGTAATGCGATGGAACAGGGCGGTGGCGGGCAGGGGCAAGGACAAGGACGTGGAAAAGGCCATCGAAAGGATTGAAGCCAGCAATTTCTTTCGGTCATAGAGAGAGGAGCCCATGTCCTGCAAGAAGATCGTCCGATCCCTCCTGATGGCGGCATGCTGCGCCGCGCTGGGCGCGCAGGCGGAGGTGAAGGAGTACGTACGCGATTACAGCTATTACGGCGCCGAATTCGATACTGCGGCAACCTGCCGGGTGAATGCCATGGACGGGGCCAAGCGCGAGTTGCTGGAGGAGATCGGCACCTACGTGGGATCGGTGGTGAAACTGCATCAGGATTCGCTGGGTAATACCTACATGAGTCACGACGTGGTCAATATCACCGCCGGTATCGTGGCGATGAAGGTGCTGGACGAAAAATGGAAACAGCCGGTGTATTTCGTCAAGGCCGGGATGAAGGCCGATCCTGACGATGTGCTGGCCAAATTGAAGGCGCTACGCGCTGATCTGGAACTGGAAAAATCGCTGCGCGAATCGTACGAGGAGTTGCAGAATTCGCGCAATGAAGTAGCGAAACTGAAAGCGCAACTCGCGCAACTGGTGCGTGAGCGCGACACCACGGCGCCAGCCTCGCCCCCCGAACAGGTGCTGGCGACGCCGGTTGCGGTCAAACCCGAAGCTGCTGCGCCGGCGGCGCCGCCCCGCCCTGATCGTGCCGCAACTGAAACGCCAGTTGCACCGGCAGACAAGCCGGACAAGCCATCTGTCGAAGCGGTTGTTGTACCCGCAGCACCACCTGTGCAGGAAATGCCGCCCGTCTCAGCCGAGCCGGTGTCGCCTGTGCCGGTCGTAGCACCCGCCGATGTGAGAACTCCCGCTGTCGAAAATCTGGTCGCACAGTATGTGCAAGCGGTGCAGGATGTGGAGGTTGGCGCTGCGTTCCAGCGTGCCATGGCGGCACGCATCAACGGCGACTTTGCGGCACTGCACCGCGAGATGAGCGTACTGGCGGAAAAGGGCTACCCCAAGGCGCAGTTCCGCATGGGATGGCTCCACGAGCGCGGTATCGGCGTGCCGCAGGACTACGCAAAGGCGCGCGCGTGGTATGCAAAGGCCATGGCGAACGGCGAAGCCGATGCCATCGCAAGAATGGGACTGCTGTACGAGCTGGGGCTGGGTGTCGAGAAGAGTTACGACAAGGCGGCTGAGTACTACCAGCGCGCCATCCGCGAAGGTGACGCCCTGGGCTATGCTCACATGGGCTATCTCTACGAGACCGGCAAAGGCGTTCCGCGGGACCGGGAACGGGCAGCGGAACATTACCGTCGCGGCATGGAGATGGGCAACTACCTGGCCATGACGCGCCTGGGATTGCTGTACCAGACGGGGCGCGGTGTGACCAAGGACGAATACAGGGCGGTCGAACTCTACCGGCAGGCGGTCGATCATGGCCAGCCGCTGGCCATGACGAGGCTGGGCCAGATGTACAACCTGGGGCAGGGCGGTGTGCCGCGGGATCATGCCAAGGCTCTGGCGCTGATCGGCGAATCGATGCGCTACAACCTGCCGGCTGCCTACGCCTTCATGGGTTTCATGTACGAAAACGGCTGGGAAGTGAAGCAGGATTACGACGAGGCCAGGAGATTGTATGAGAGGGCGGCGGATCAGGATGCGCCGTTCGCGGAACTCAGACTTGGCCTCATGTACAGGGACGGCTTGGGCGTGAACCGGAATCGCCAGAAGGCGATGTACTGGCTGGAGCGCGCAGCGAGCAAGGGTGAGGACAGGGCCGAGGCGATCTTGTCGCGTATGAAAAAGTGGAACTGACGAAAATCCAAAGAGGACCGAAAACATCCTGTCTGACCATGTGCCTCGACGGTTTGGCAGTCGCCCATATACAATGGGCCAATAATTGTTTTTTTGCAGGTAATACATAATGAAGTTGCCCGCTTTGCGCTGGAACCGGTTCCCTTTCCGCTTCAATTTCAGATCACATGCCAAGGCGATACGCCTGATCGTACTGCTCCTTTTGCTGGGGCTGTCCGGCTACATCCTCTATCTCGACATCACCATCCGCGAAGCTTTCGAAGGCCGCAAGTTCGCCGTGCCGGCTCGCGTATACGGCCGTGCGCTGGAGGTTTATCCGGGGGCGAAGCTGACGCCTGCGCAGTTCATCGAGGAACTGAAGGCGCTCGGCTATCACGAGAATCCGGAACCGAACGAAGCGGCGACCTACAAACATACTCTGAACGGACTTGAGTTTACGACCAGGGACTTTGTGTTCGGTGACGGCCCGCAGGCTGCGCAGCATCTGCGCGTCGAATTCGCCGACGGCAAGGTGTCGCTGCTGCAGGAACGCGGCAGCACCGATGTCGATCTGCCTCTGGTGCGCATGGAGCCGCCGCTCATCGGCGGCATCTATCCCGGCCACAACGAGGACCGTGCGCTGTTGCGGCTCGACCAGGTCCCCAAGCCGCTGATCGACGCGCTGATCTCGATCGAGGACCGGAAATACTATTCGCACTGGGGCATCGATCCGCGCGGCATCGCGCGCGCTTTGTACAAGACGCTCACCGGACAGCGCATCGAAGGCGGCAGCACGCTCACCCAGCAACTCGTCAAGAATTTCTTCCTGACTTCCGAACGCACGCTGACGCGCAAGGGCACCGAAGTGCTGATGGCGCTGCTGCTGGAGATGCATTACGGCAAGGACGAGATACTCGAGACCTATCTCAACGAGATATTCCTGGGACAGGATGCCAGCCGCGCCATTCACGGCTTCGGCCTGGCCAGCCATTTCTATTTCGATCGTCCGCTCGATCGGCTGGAACTGCACGAGATCGCGACGCTGGTCGGCATGGTCAAAGGACCGACGGTGTACGACCCGCGCAAGAAGCCGGAACTGACGCTGCAGCGGCGCAACATCGTGCTGCAGGAGATGGTGCGCCTGAACGCCATCACGCAGGCACAGTTCGTCGAGGCGCGGCAGAAACCGCTCGGCGTGATCCATCGCGCGCCCACCGGCACCTCGCCGTATCCGGCGTTCCTGCAGCTGGTGCATCGCCAGCTGCAGCGCGACTATCGCGAAGAGGACCTGCGCAGCGAAGGCTTGCGCATCTTCACCACGCTCGATCCGCAAATCCAGCGCCAGGCGGAAGAGGCGTTGACGCTGCGTCTCGCCGAGATCGAGAAGGCACGCAAGATCGCCGCGAAGACGCTGGAGGGAGCCGTGGTGATAAGCAGTACGCAGAACGGCGAGATCCAGGCCCTGGTGGGCGGGCGCGAGGCGCGTTATGCGGGCTATAACCGCGCCGTCGATGCGCAGCGTCCGATCGGCTCGCTTGCCAAGCCTATCGTGTTCCTGACGGCGCTGGAAAAACCGGATCGCTACACGCTGCTCACGCCGCTGGACGACAGCCCGCTGGTGTGGCGCCAGCGCGGCACCAGCGACTGGAAGCCGCAGAACTACGATCACCAGTTCCACGGCCAAGTGCCGCTGCATACTGCCTTGGCTCATTCCTACAACGTGTCGACCGCGCGTCTCGGCATCGAGCTCGGCGTCGACAATGTTCTCGACAAGCTCCCCCTCTACGGCATCGAACGGCGACCGCCGTCTTTTGCTTCGTCGCTGCTCGGCGCCTTCGAGCTTTCCCCGGTCGAGGTGGCGCAGCTGTACCAGACCTTTGCCGACAACGGCTTCCGCACTCCCTTGCGCGCGATCCGCGAGATCGTCACTGCCGACGGCAAGCCGCTGCAGCGTTATCCGCTCAACGTCGAGCCCGTTGCCGCACCGGCGCCTGTATACCTGCTGACGGCAGCCTTGCAGGGCGTGGTGAGCGAGGGCACTGCAAAAGCGCTGACCAACTGGCTGCCGGCCGAGGTGCATGCGGCCGGCAAGACCGGTACCACCGACGATCTGCGCGACAGCTGGTTCGCCGGATATACCGGCGATCACGTGGCGGTGGTGTGGGTCGGCCGGGATGACAACAAGCCCACGGGGTTGACCGGCGCTTCGGGCGCCATGACCGTCTGGGGCGAGATGATGAAGAACATCCAGCCCGAGCCGCTGCAGCCGACGATGCCGGAGGATGTCGAGCTGGCCAATGTCGATCCGGTCGGCGGCCTGCGTTATGACGATGACTGCAAGGTCGGTGTGATGATGCCCTTCATCAAGGGTACGGTGCCGACCGAAAGGGCTGCCTGTGCCTTTGCGTCTACAGATACGCCGAAGGCAGACGACGCCACGCTTGCCAAGGAAGAAGCGAAGCCCGAGGTCAGGCAGGATACCGAGAAGAAGAGCTGGTTGCAGAGGATGTTCAATTGATGAATCGATATGGTCTGTTTTTGATTTTGGCATTGCTGTTCGCAGGATGCGCCAGTGTGGCTACACAACCGCCTGCAACTTCCACCCTGCCCGGTGCGACGCCGCAGGAGGCGACGATCCCGCAGATCGGCGAGGAAGTCTTCGTTATTCCCGAGACGAAGCCGGTCAGGTCGGGCAATCAGGCTGTCATCGCATTGCTGGATCGGGCGCGACTCGATAGCGAGTCAGGGAAGCGCGGAGCGGCAGGCGCATCGCTGGAGCGTGCGTTGCGCATCGAACCGCGCAATGCCTGGCTGTGGCATGAGCTTGCGCAATTGCGCCTCGCTCAGGGCCAGTATGCGCAGGCGATAACGCTTGCCCAGAAATCGACCAGCTTCGCCGGCCGCGAGCGCCGTTTGCAGGCCTTGAACTGGCGGGTGATCGGCAATGCCCGTGTCGCGCAGGGCGACTCTGCGGGAGCGGGGCAGGCGTTCAAGTTTGCCGAAGAGCTTGAGCAGGAGCCGGCGGTGAATTAACGATGGGGCCATCCATGAACAGATGCGCAACCGTGTTTTCCGGGCGGGATGATCGATGCTCGTCGTTGGTACAAGTGACTTCATAGAGGTGACCATGGCTCGCGGGATTTTCTTCTATCTGATCGTTTGGCTCCTTGTGACGGTTTTGCTTTATGTGTTCAGCAGATTGCGCAAGAGCGAGCAGATGACTTTGCTACGCTGTTTGCTGTACGGGTTGGGGACGGCTACGCTCGCTCTTGGTGTTGTGTTGTTGATAGTCTATTTGTTCTGAAGGGAAATGAAATGAAGAACGTCGTCGTGTTGCTGTTGGCTGCTTTCGTGTTTGCCGGTTGCGAACGGATCGAGACGGGCGAGGTGGGTCTGCGTGTCGGGTTCGACAAGCAGGTGAATACGGCCGAGCTGCAGCCCGGTTCCTTCAACCAGACGCTGATCGGCAGTGTGCTCACCTTTCCGGTGCGCGACATCGCGTTGACGCTGGACGACATGCATCCCCAGACTGCGGACAACTCCACTCTGCAGGACATGGATATCACCGTGATCTACAGCATCAACCCGGCAGCCGTGGGCGAGTTATATACGACCAAGAGTCGCGCGTTCCATGCGCGCGACGAGAGCAACGACATCGTGCTGATGTACAACTATCTGACTACCGTTGCCAGGAGTGCATCTTATAAAGCCGCGGCAAAGCACGATGCGCTGAAAACCATCGCTGCCCGCGCCGAGATCGAGGCGGATACCGCCAAATTCATTACCGCTGCGCTGGGCGAGGAAAAACTGGATACGTCGCTGACGATCACCAAAGTGCAGGTGCGCAACGTGCAGCCAGCGGCGAATATCATCGCTTCCGCCAATGCGGTCATCACGGCGCAGAACAACCTGAAGGCCAAGCAGGTGGAGGTGGATATCGCCCGCAAAGAAGCCGAGCGCCTGTCGCTGCTGAGCAGCAACTCGCAGAACGTGCGCTACATGGAAGCCAAGGCGCTGCAGGATATCGCCGAGGGCGTCAAAGAAGGCAAGGTGCAATCCATCGTCGTGCCTTATGACTTCAAGGGCATCATCAATGTCGGCAGATGACGATAGCCTGCGGATAGACTGCCAAGGCGGTTCTGCGATTTGTGAAGGAAGCTGTATGCGCCTTGTTGCGTTATCTATCGCCGCGTGCAGTGAGAGGAGCCAGAGGGGTTAAAAGGGGGTATTCCGGGGCCAGTCGAGTTCACGTTGAGAAAGGAGAGGAAAATGTTCAGAAATCGTTTTCTTATAGTTGCTGCTTTGCTCATGTTGATCGTTTCCAAACCCGCTCTTGCCCAGCCCTCGTCCGAGGCGGATGCGCGAAGCCTGCTGTCTGCTTTCGTTTCATATACCGACCTGCGCATGAGCAGCGTACAGCAAAGTCTTGAGATACTCGCATCCACCAGCGAGGTGAAATCGGCCAAATGGCAGAAGATGAAGCCGCTGTTGAGCGGATACGAAAAATCGGATGGCGACCTCATCGTCTGGTTCGTCCGCCCCGACGGCAGTTATTACACCGTCGACCGCGGGCTCATGGATGTGAAACTGAGTGACAGGAGCTATTTTCCGAAGGTCATCTCGGGCCGGCAGATCATGGGTGAGCTTGTCGTCAGCAAAAGCACGGGACTGCGTTCCGCCGTGATCGCCGTGCCGGTGAAGCAGGGTGGCAAGGTGATCGGTGCGATCGGCGCATCGCTCTTTCTCGACAAGCTTTCCGATGACGTTGCTTCTGCCCTGGCGCTGGGAGCCGATGCGTCTTTCTTCTCTCTGTCCCCAAACGGCTTGACCACGCTTCATAGAAGGACCGAACGCCACTTCCTGGACCCACGGGAACTGGGAAGCGAGTCGCTCAAAAAGGCGGCGAACGAAATGCTGGCAAACCCCGGGGGAGAAACGAGCTACGAGTTCGATGACGTCACGAAGAAGGCTGTATACCGGACATCCCCGCTGACGCAGTGGAAATTCGCGATCACGTACAGTGATGCCCGGCAGAAGTGAGCCGGACGGAGCTGAATCGTTTGCGAGCCCGCACTCGTTACTTCCGTGAGGTCGTCAACACATGAATAGTGTCATCTCCGCCCTTGTCGAAGCGCTCAAGACATTCTTCCACCCGAAGATGCTGTCCCTGGTGCTATGGCCCATGCTCGTCGCCGTGGTGCTGTGGGTAGGAGCGGCCATGATCTACTGGGGCAGTTGGGTCGAAGGTATGACCGGCATGGTACAGGCGACGCCGCTGCAGCAGTGGATGGAGCAGGGTGTCTTTGCGGTGGTGTCCCATTACCTGATCACCATCATCCTGGTGTTGCTGCTGCTCCCCGCGATCTATGTGACCGCGCTGGTGATCACTGCGGTCTTCGCGATGCCCATGATGGTCAGCCACGTCGCCCGGCAATCCTACCCAGAGCTGGAACTCAGGAGGGGCGGCAGCACTGCCGGCAGCGTCGTTAACGCCGTGGTCGCTACCGTGGTGTATTGCGCGGGCTGGGTGCTGAGCCTGCCATTATGGCTGTTCTCGCCGCTCGCGCTGGTGCTGCCGATCGTCCTTATGGCCTATTTGAACCAGCGGCTGTTCCGCTACGACGCGCTGGCCGATCATGCCAGCAGGGAAGAATACGAGCAGGTGATCGAGCGTGCCACGGTGAAGCTCTATCTGCTGGGCGCGGTCGTCGGCTTGTTGCAGTTCGTGCCCTTGCTCAACCTGTTCTCGCCCATCTATGTTGGTCTGGCGTTCATCCACCTGTGCCTGGCGGAGTTGCGGCAGCTGCGCCAGCGGAGGTTTGGTCTGGAAGGTCGCTGACATGCTGAAAATTGCACATATTTCATCGTGATATGCGCACTGCTATTCAAGGCTTGTGGTCGAGACGAAAAAAACCACACTTGAAATGGTTTATCAAGAACGAAATATGGCTTAATACGTCGTGTCAGGGCATTGCAGTACAGATGAGCCGCGAAGCTAGTTGGGCACGCTGTTGATGTGATAACAAGTTGGCAGGGGTGGGCAATGGACAAAGAACAAGAGATGCTGGCGATCAGCAAGCTGGTGTTTGAGCTGACCATCACCGGCAGCATGACTTCGGACCTGGACGTTCTGCTAAAGCGTCTGTTTGCTGTACTGAGCAATTACCATGATCTTCAACTCGAGTCGCGCGGAGCGATCCTCCTGCTCAATCCCCGCGGGCGCTACTTTCAGGTCGCTCAATTCGGCATGAGGCCTGCCTGGAAGGCGCAAGTGAACTGGGATGCACCGGCACTTGCCAACCCTGTCGTTGCCGATCACTGCCAAGTGCAGGACGTTTTGTTGACGGATGTTTCCGACGAGGCGCGCGCAAGCGACAAGGCGCGCACGCTGTTGTTGCCGTTGCATATAGATGGCCAGGGCATGGGCTATGCCGTGCTGTTCGTCCCGCGCGACTACGAGGTGAGCGCGATACACATGGATTTTTTCAACGACCTCGCGCGCGCATTGTCCAGCCTCGTCCAGCGCGCGTTGTCCAGCGAGACCTTGCGCATACGCGAGCTTGAACTGGAGGAGGCCCGGGCCGATGCGTTGCGCAGCCTGGGTGTGGCTTCCGAATATCGCGACACCGAGACCGGCTGGCACATCATGCGCATGACCAATTTCGCGCAAGCCATCGGCAGGGCGCTTGGCTTGTCGGAGGAGCAGCGCGAATTGCTGTACGGCGCGGCTCCCATGCATGACGTAGGCAAGATCGGCATCCCCGATGCGGTGTTGCTCAAGCGCGGCCGGCTGACTGCGGAAGAATACGAGGTCATGAAGACGCACACCGAGATCGGGGTCACCATCCTGACCGGGGACGACGAACTCATCGATGCCGCGCGTGACATTGCCGGTTCGCATCACGAACGCTGGGACGGGAAAGGCTATCCGAAAGGACTGCAGGGAGAGCAGATCCCGCTGCTGGCCAGGATATGTGCGGTGGCCGATGTGTTCGATGCGCTGACTGCGACACGCACCTACAAGGAGGCATGGCCGGTTGAGGTCGCCCATAGCTGGATCATGTCTGCATCGGGCAAGCATTTCGATCCTGCCGTGGTGCGGGCTTTCGATGACGCGATGCCGGAACTGTTGCGCATCCGCGAGCTCTATCGGGACGATATCATCGATCCCAAACAAGTGCTCACCCTGCCGGCGCTCAAACATCGCGAGAGTGACTGGTTATCCTGGGAAGAGAATCTGAGCGTTGGCATCGATGTCATCGACGAGCATCACCGCTACCTGTTCGATCTGATCAACGATCTTTACACGGTGGTCGTCAACAAACGCGGGGCACGTGAGGTGGCCAGGCTGATCAAGTCGCTGGATATGTATGCGAAGATCCATTTTCGCGCGGAAGAGCAGATGATGGCCCGCTATGGATTTGCCGGGATAGACCGGCAGTTCCATCAGCACCATGCGTTCGAGGACAAGATCGGCGAGTTTTACGAAGAGCTGCACGCCAATCCGATGGTCGCGCAATTCGATGTGCTCTCCTATCTGCGCAACTGGCTGGTCAACCACATACGTGTCGAGGACGCACAATTGGTAACATTGACGCGAATGTAGGACAGGGGAAATGGGCGGGACGGAAATCCGGGGTTGCCGCCAACTCCAAAGTGCCAGGTCTGCAGCTGCTTTCGAAGCGGTTTTTGCGGCGGAGTGGTTGCGAGAGCCTCTGCTCGCCCCCGTACGAGGTTGGGCAGAGGCTCATCGAGACTGCGATCAGTAGCGGCGCGCCTTCTTGCAGGTGACGGCGACGATGTTCACGGTGTCGCTGTCCGGTGCGGTGTTGATGGCGTCGATCACGCAGCTATGCCCGGTCGGAGTCTGCTTGATGGCGACGTTGTAGTCGCTGCCATCGGGCAGGCGGACGTCGGGAAAGACGAAATTGCCGTTCTTTGCGACCTCGACTTCCTTCAGGCCCTTGAGTTCGAGCACCAGCAGCGGTTTCTTTCCGGAAAGTCCCGAGACCGTGCCGCCGACGGCGTAACTATTGGTGGCGCAGGTGACGGCGACGTTGTTGACCGGCGTGTTGGCGCTTCCGGTGCCTTGGCCGACCGTGCAGGTCTGCTTGACGGGTGACGAGGGTTGGGCCTTGACGGTGACGGTGTAGGCGCTGCCGCGGGTCAGGGCCTTGGGGAATTTGAATCTGCCGTCGGCGCTGACGCTCAGTTCTTCGGCGCCGTTGAGCTGGAGCACCACTGCGCCCCCGGCCAGTCCGGAGACTGAACCGCCGATGGTCGGAGGTAGGGGCGGCGGAGGTGGTGGGGGCGGCGGTGCTTCCTCGCCGCAGCCGGCTAGCCCGGCGATCATGGTCGCCATCAATACGCTACGCATTGCCTGTGTGAACTTGGCCATCATTTGCTCCTTGTTGTTTTCACCGAACTGCAGTCGAAGTCAGTTATTCAGGCGGGCATCGTTGCCTTGAAATAACGCCGTGATTTCATGTCCGGGGTGATTGTACACAATTTGGCTTGGCAGGCTAACGACGCGGGCGGCGTTCCCCGAACCGGTCGCTTGCGCTGAGCATGTGCGGAGATGGAAGGGATATTCCGGGCGCGCGAGCGCAAGTGCCGGAGTCCTGCCGTTGTCATGTTCTCACTTGGACCTGAGAGCTACTGTGGATACCGTAATTTGAGATGATTCCGGCATGTTCTTCTTTGCATGGAAGGCGGTGTTGCGTACAGTAAGGACGCGATTCCCGGATCAACTTCATCAGGAGGAATATCATGTTCGCACCTATCACCATCCCTTTCGGCGTGAAGATGCTTTTCAATACGGTCGTCGTCAGACCCGATGTGGCATTTGATGATGTCGAGCTGGCGCTGGCCGAGATGTGTAATGTCGTGAAAGACACCTACGGCGGAGACAAAGGCGGATTCATTGCTGGCCAGGTCTTCCAGTTCTCCGGCTTTATCTCGAATGAAGGTTCATTAAGTGCCGACAAGGAAGCGGCCAGGCATATTGCGATCGTCACCTACTGGAGGTCCTTCGAGGAACATGAAAGGTCGCATGCCGACAAGGTGTTCAGTGCCAAGTTCTCGGCATTGGGCAAGCTGTGCGTGGAGAGCAAGGAGTTCGGCTACGACCTGCTCTGGCAGGGTGTGCCGGAATAGCACACATTCGGCGGAATCAAGGCAAGCTGGGCTAGAATTCGTCCCGGCGGGCAGAGATGTTGCGAAGGCATGCTTTCCCCGAATGCTCCGATTCCGGCGCATTTCAACAATTTACACTTCGCCCGTGAGGGCGATTTTCTTTGGGCAGATTTGATGGCAACAACCGGCAATCTGGAAGACCTGCAACCGCGCGCTGTCTGGGCGCACTTCACCACGCTGTGCGCGATCCCGCGCCCCTCGCTGCATGAGGCGGCGCTACGCCAGCATCTGATCGAATGGGCGCAGGCGCGCCGCATCACTGCCATCGTCGACGGCGCAGGCAACCTGATCCTGAGAAAACCTGCCAGCCCAGGCTGCGAGTCCGCGCCCGGCGTGGTCCTGCAGGGCCATCTCGACATGGTGTGCCAGGCGAATGCCGGAACGCGGCACGATTTCGAGCGCGATGCCGATCAACGCGCGGGTGCGCGATGGCTGGGTGGTGGCGGAGGAAACCACGCTGGGCGCGGACAACGGCATCGGCGTCGCGCTGGCGCTGGCTGCGCTGGAAGAGCCGGGCCTGGTGCATCCGCCGCTGGAGGTGCTGCTCACCGTCAACGAGGAATCGGGCATGGACGGCGCGCGCGGGCTGGCGGCCGGCACCTTGCAGGGCAAGACGCTGATCAACCTCGACACCGAGGAATGGGGCCATTTCTATCTGGGCTGCGCGGGCGGGGTGGATGTGGAGGTGCGCCACGATTGCGAACAGGAAGAGGTGCCGCCGGATTATGCGATCGTGCGCTTCGATGTGTCCGGGCTGCGCGGCGGCCATTCCGGCATCGACATCCATCTCGTGCGCGGCAATGCCATCAAGCTGCTGGCGGAGGCGCTGCGCGACCTGTCCTTGCACACCGACCTGCGCCTGATCGAAATGAAGGGCGGCACGGCGCGCAACGCGATCCCGCGCGAGGCGTATGCGGTATGTGCGGTGCCGCTGGTGATAGCGTCAACGATCGATGTGTGGGTGCAGCACCGGCTTGAGGCCTGGAGGCAACGCTATGCGGAGGAGGATGCGAACGTATCGTTCGTTTGCGGCCATGACGACACGCCGCCCGGAAAGTGCCATTACGCGCACCGACCGGGAACGCCTGCTCGCCTTTCTCGACACGACCGCAAGCGGGGTCTCGCGCATGAGCGATGCCTTTCCCGGCGTGGTGGATACCTCGGACAACCTGGGCGTGGTGACCCTCGCACAGGGCGTTTTCCGCGCGACATACAAGGTGCGTTCGCTGCATGACGGCCGCGCGGATGCGCTGGCCGACAAACTGATCTCGCTCGCCGCAAGCCACGCCCTGCGCGCATGGAAGGACGGCGCGTATCCGGGCTGGACCCCGAACCCGTCATCGACCCTGCTCGGGTTGTGCCAGCGCGTGTACACAGCAGCAGTTCGGCCAGCCCGCATCCTTGCAGGTGATCCACGCCGGGCTGGAATGCGGCCTGCTCGCCGCCAGCCACCCGCAGCTGGACATGATCTCCTTCGGTCCCGACATCCGCGGCGCGCACGCGCCCGGCGAGCGGGTGGAGATCGAGTCGGTGGCGCGCTGTTGGCAGTTGCTGAAGGCGGTGTTGCAGGCAATGGCGCAGGTCGGGGCGTGAGCGAGCGGCAAGATCGCTGAGGAATCCGTGATCCCGCTGCACCAACTGCTGAGCCGCATCCACTGGGACCCGGAGTTCGGGCGCGGCGAGTTCAGGATCGGCTACCTCGATCATCAGCGCGACGAACTGGTGTAGGTGTCGCTCTTCGAGGTGCGAGCGGAGGCGGATAGCCACTTCTGCTTCGAGGTGACGGACGAAGACGGTATAGTGCACAGCATGCCTTACCACCGCGTGAAGGAAGTGTGGAAAGACAGTGAGCTGATCTGGCATCGGGAACATTGAGACCTGGTTCGCGCTGCGGCAGCCTTGGTATCGGTTAGCAGGGAGGCGTTATTATGATCCGACTCGAGAAATCGTTACGCGCATGGGGAACACCTGGGTTTGCGGACATCCTCAAACAGGAAGTCGCGCAGCTGGGCGCCGACCACCTGCCCTTGCAGGAGGGGCTGTCAGTCGGGAGTTACGTGGTCGCTGGCCCGATCACGGTCGTGATCAACAGCGTCGCCGAGACGGAAGGCGCGATCCGGGTGAAGGCCGGGGTCTTTTATCAGAGCGTGATCGCGGGTTGCAGTTGCGACGGCGATCCTACCCCCGTCAGCGAGAACACCGAGTACTGCGAAATACGGCTGGACATCGACAAGGACACCGCGGCGACCGAGATCGCTCTTGCGGAGTAAGGTGCCGGGCAGGTCCGGAATGGATTCTTGGCACGAACGCGTCAATCAACGAAGAACCCTTTGCACCATGTTAAAAACGGTCCGTTCAATCCTTTCCATTCTCCTGCTCGTACTTTCATTCCACGCTTCTGCCGCGTCCGCGCGCGTTTGTCCGCCTGCCGCAGAGCAACCTGCTTCCGAAGCGATACAGGACGCGCTGCGCAACGCCAGCGACCACGGGTTCATGTGGCGTATCAGCAAGGATGGGCGCACTTCCTTTCTTTACGGAACGATCCATGTTGCGAAGTTCGAATGGATGTTCCCGGGTCCGAGTGTCATGCAGGCATTGAACGCAGCAGACACGGTGGCGCTGGAGCTCGATGTTACGGATGCGGACATCCAGAGCCGTGTGGCCAGCGGGATGGCGACGTTGCCCAATACGGCGCTGCCTGCTGCGCTGGTGAAGCGCATGCGACAACAGGCGGATTCGATGTGTGTGCCGTACGATTCGATCGCCAGGTTCTCTCCCGAATTGCAGATCACGACGTTGACGGTGATGGCGGGGCGCGGCGCGGGGATTGATCCTGCGTACGCCATCGATGGCGTCCTGGCGGGGATGGGGCACAGTGCGAACAAGAAAGTGGTGTCGCTGGAAACGCCCGAGGCGCAACTGCGAATGCTGCAGATGAAAGACGCGCAGGAGACTATCTCCTTCGTCCAGGACAGTCTGGACGAATTGGAGGCGGGACGTACGGGGACTTTTCTCAAGCGCATCGCCGAGGTGTGGGCCGATGCTGACTATGCCGAGATGGCGCGCTTTTATGAGTGGTGCGACTGTCTCAATACCGGGATCGAGCGCGAGATGATGAGGCGCCTGCTCGATGACCGGAATCCCGGTCTGGCCGACCGCATCGATGCCTTGCACAGGGGCGGCACGCGGGTCTTCGCCGCCGTGGGCAGCCTGCATATGTTCGGTCCGCTCGGTTTGCCGGCGCTGATGGAGAAACGCGGCTATCGGGTGGAGCGGGTCGATTTCTAGTCGCGGTAAAACGTGTCTTGTTCCGAATTCCCATCTAGAATCGCGACATCGAATACCATGAGGGCGGAAGTATGAATCTGGCAGAGTTGTTTCGTCACGAGACCGATTTGCTCGAACTGTCTGCGGGCCAGACTTTGTTCAATGAAGGAGAGCCGGCCGAGTTGATGTATGTGCTGATGTCGGGCACTGTCATGATCATCGTGAACAAGAGGATGGTGGAGACGGCAGAGGCGGGCGCGATCATCGGCGAGATGGGCATGATCGATGAAGGCGCGCGTTCGGCGACCGTCGTGGCGAAGAGCGATTGCAGGCTGGTGCCCATCGACCGCAAGCGCTTCAATTTCCTCATCCAGCAGACGCCCCATTTTGCGCTGCATGTCATGCGCGTGATCGCGAAGCGCCTGCGCAGAACCGACGCGATCCTGTGAGCAGACAGGATGCGATCCGGTCCGCGCGAAATCGTCACTCCTTTCCGGTCCATCCCGCTGGCCGTGCCGGAAGGGATGAAGCACAACGAGTTCTTCAACAGCACCGAGAACCTCAACGATCTGGTGCACAACAACGGCCTGCTGATGAACGCGGAAGACCTGTTGCTGTACCGCAAGGCGCTGGGTCACAGCACCGAGTTCGACTGTTCCATCATCTACAACACTTCCAAGTCCATCCTCAATCCGCTGGGGAGGCCGGTGCGGCGCACGCAGGTGGCGGACGATGTGAAGCATGTGTGGAACCGCATGAACCAGATCATCATCGACTACATGCTGGAGCAGTATCCGGATCCGGACGAGGCGCTGATCCTGGCGGGCGAGGCGAGTCTGGATGCGACCTGGCCGCTGACTTCGCCCGGTGTGCCGAGCATCCGCATGCTGCACAACCACTTCATCGTTTTCCCCAAGGATGTGTTGCGCAATGCCAAGCTGGCCGATGCCGACAATCCCAACCTGACCGACGGCGGCCAGCACAGCCTGTTCCAGGCTTACATGCGCGACGTGTATCGCGAGTTCTTCGACAAGGCGCTGGAGCTGAAGATACTCAAGCCGGTCAACGAGGCCGATGCGCGCATAGCGCTGACCGGCTATCCGCAGGGTCTGCCCAGCTGGGAGATAGAGGGCGGGGCCGATGCCCTCAAGGATGTGCATTTCTGGAAAGAGTACGACGAGGTGCTGAAAGGCTTCATCGATTTCTACCGCACCTTCTTTTCGCAGGTCTCCACGCGCAACGCGCCCATGCTGGCCGGACGTGTATTTCCCCGAGCAGGTGGAGAGCGTGCTGCTGTTCGACAACGATTTCATGAAGACGGCGAAGAAGGTGCGCGACCACTGCATCGTCGATGCCAAGTATGCCAACGCCATCCGCTGGCAGCCCGCGTTCAAACAGCTCATCTACCGCAACGATGCGGGCAAGCTGATCGTGACCATCAGCCAGAACTCCATCGGCAATGCGATCACCGAGCTGCTCGGCGTGGTGGTGAACCGCACGCCGGATGCGGAAGCCTATGCCGCGCACGAACCGGCGCTGCTCGCGCGCCTGCTCGAAGTGCGGCGCCGCCTGATCGAGGCCGATCTGGGCGAGGGCATCGCCACGGCGTACTGGCCGAAGGAGTAGGGCGGCAAGAATGATTCTTTCCCGTCGGAAAGCGGGATGCCATCACGGAGAAAGGTGACGATGAACACGGAAGAACGGCTGGCCAGTATCGAATCGCGCCTGACGGCGATAGAGCGTTTCCTTAGATCGACTGCGCCGCAGCCTTCTGCTCCGGCGCAAAGCTTGCCCCCCGTGACGCCGCAGCCCACGCCCAGGGTTGCGCCGCTGCCGGCGGCGGCTTTCTCCAAACCGCTTGTCGCCGGTGCCGCGAAGCGCACCGATAGTTCGTTCCCGTCACCAATATCCTCGGCTGGGCCGGCGCGACCGCGCTGGTGATGGCCGCGATCTATCTGGTGGTACTGGCCGTCGATGCGGGCTGGCTGACGCCGGTGCGCCAGGTGCTGCTGGCCATGCTGGGCGGTTCCGCCCTGATCGGCATCGGCCTGCTGCTGCGCAGCCGCGACATGCATTACGCCAGTCTGTTGCCGGCGGCGGGCGTGGTGATCCTGTTCCTGTCCCTGTACGGCGCGCACAACTACTACCACCTCATCGATACCACCTTCGCCACCAGCGCCATCATCGCGATCTGTCTCGTCTCACTGTGGCTGAACCGCATGTTCCTGAGCGAGTTGTATGCGCTGTTCGCGGTGGTCGGATCCTACACGGCGCCGCTCTTTCTCGGCGGCGCCGGTTATTCCATCGTCGACCTGATCGTGTATTTCGCCTGCTGGAGCGTGGTGTTCTCGGTGTTCTCGATTCGCGTGGCACAGCGCAACGTCTACATCTTGGCGATGTATCTGGCGCTGGTGATCTTCGACCTGAAATGGCATCAAACGATGCCCGATGCCTGGCTGGAGGCGCTGCTGTTCCAGACCGTGCATTTCCTGATCTTCGTCGCGGCGGCCGCGGTGTTCAGTGCGCGCATCGAAGCCATGTCGCGGGAGATGGCGATCAGACACATTCCTGCGCTGGTGCTGTTCTATTTCGTCCAGTATCACATCCTGCACAAGTACGTTCCGGAACTGGCGCCGTGGGTTGCGATCGCCAGTGCGGCGATCCTGCTCGCGAGCTATTTCATCGTGGCGCGCGTGCGTGGCGCCGAACTTGAGGGCGGCCGCATGCTGTTGAGCGCCTACGTCGCGCTGGTGCTGGTGCATGCGGGTTATATCGAGTCGGTGCCCGCGGAGTGGGCGCCATGGGTCGGTCTGCTGCTGGTGCCGCTCATCGCCGCGTATGCGGCCATGCGCGGCGACATGAAGGCGCCCGGCATGCCGTTGTGGGGCGCGGTCGGGCTGATCTTCTTCGCCAACTATCTGCACCTGTTCGCCGGGTATGCATTGAGATCTGACGTTGGCGCGGTGCCTGCGCATGACCTGTTGGGCATCTGCTACGCGGCAGAACTTTATTTGGCCTACTATTTCCTGCGCCGAGCCGCGCTGTCGCGCGATGTCGGCATGATCGTGCTGTACGCCGCCCACATCGCCATCATGATGTGGGCGGTACAGATGTTCGACAGCCGCCTGCTGGTCTCGCTGGTGTGGGGCGCGCTGGCGCTGGGCTGCCTGTTGCTGTCGCTGCAACGGCGCGACAAGCTGCTGGGGCAGTCCTCGTTGCTGATCTTCGCCGCCTCGGTGTTCAAGGTGTTCCTGTACGACATTGCCTCGGCCGCCCCACTCATCCGCATCGCCAGCCTGCTGGTACTGGGCGGCAGCCTGTATCTGGGCGGCTGGTTGTACAAGAAAGTGAACAGCCTGGAGGCGGACCAGCCGGCTTGAAGCTGTAGCCGGTTCTGGCTTATCCCTGAAGCCAGCCCACTGTTTAGTCGACAAAAATACTCAAGTTGACTAAAACAGTCGGGTAAGGTTAAATGGTCGCACTTTTCCAACAAGGAGGTGTGACCATGCAAATCCCGCAACGCGATGGAGACGGCTATCTCGTCGATATGAGTGACTGGACGCCCGAGATCGGCCGCGCGATGGCCGAGTCCGACGGCTATGAGCTGAATGACCAGAAATGGGAGCAGATCATGAAGGCGCGCGAATACTTCGAGGAGTTCGCCTCGGTGCCGCCTATCCGCAAGTTTGCCAAATACATCGAGCAGGACCAGAAGGACGTGTTCGACCTGTGGATGACGGGGCCGATGAAGCCGATCACCAAATACGGCGGCATGCCCAAGCCGACCGGCTGCGTCTGATGCGCGCGCTGCATTCCTGCGGAGCGAGGCTCGCATGAAGGTGACACCGGAAAACGTCAGGGATTTCATCCTGCAGGGGCTGGCGTGCGAGCACATCCAGGTCGACGGCGACGGCCGCCATTTCGAGGCGGTGATCGTGAGCCGCGAGTTCGAGGGCAAAGGCATGCTGCAGCGGCACAAGCAGGTCTATCAGGTGCTGGGCGACCGGATGGAGAAGATACATGCCTTGTCGATGAAGACATTGACCCCGGAACAGTGGGCGGGCAATCAATAAGCAATGGAGCAGGAAATGGACGAGAAACAGATCGCACTGGAAAACATCAAAAAGACCGTTACCGGGAACCCCGTCGTGCTGTACATGAAGGGGACGCCGCAGTTTCCGCAATGCGGATTCTCGGGTCGTGCGGCGCAGGTGCTGAAGGCATGCGGCGTGACGAACTATGTCGCGGTGAACGTGCTGGAAGACAAGGGCGCGTACGACTATCTGAAGTTCTATGCGGACTTCCCGACTTTCCCGCAGTGTTACATCAAGGGCGAACTGATCGGCGGTTCGGACATCATGCTCGGCATGTATGAGCAGGGCGAGTTGCAGCAGCTGATCGAGCAGGCCACCGCCCGCTAGTTCCGGCAGGCCGTAACGCTACGGTTCCTCAGGCCGGACCGTGGCCGGTGTTGCTGAGCTTGCGATACAGGGTGCGCTCGCTGATGCCCAGCCGTTCCGCCAGGCCCTTGCGGTCGCCCTGAAAGTTTTCCGCTGCCCACGCGAGGTAGCGCTTTTCCAGGTTTGCCAGCGGGGCGATCTCTTCGATCGGACTCGTTCCGGGCGCCGCTTTCGTTCCACTTTTCATCGTGTCCAGATACAGGTGCTGGGGCTGGATGGTGTTGCCGTCCAGCATGATCAGCGCCCGCTCCAGGATGTTGCGCAGTTCGCGCACATTGCCCGGAAAGTCGTGGCGCATCAGGGCCGACATGGCTTCTGCACTGAGCGATATCCTGCGCCCGGGTTCCAGGCGCGACAGCAGTCTTTCCGCCAGCATCGGCAGGTCTTCCATGCGCTCGCGCAACGGCGGCAACTGGATGGGGAAGACATTGATGCGGAAATACAGGTCCTGGCGGAAAGTCCCGTTGCGCACCATTTCCGCCAGGTCGCGGTGGGTGGCGGCAACCAGGCGGAAATCGGCGCGCAACGGTTCCACACCGCCGATGCGGCGGTAGGTGCCGGCTTCCATCAGGCGCAACAACTTCACTTGCAGCGACAGCGGGATGTCCCCCACCTCGTCCAGAAACAGCGTGCCGCCGCGCACGGCTTCCACCAGTCCGATCTTGCGGCCGGCAGCGCCGGTAAAAGCGCCTTTTTCGTAGCCGAACATCTCGCTCTCGAACAGCGTTTCGGTCAGGCCGGAGCATTCCAGTGCCACGAAGGGCGCGGATGAGCGCGAACTCATGTCGTGGATGGCGTGGGCGACCAGCTCCTTGCCGGTACCCGATTCACCCAGCAACAGCACCGAACTTTCATGCGTGGCCACGCGCTTTGCCAGTTCCAGCATGCGATTGAAAGGGCGCGAGTAGCCCACCATTTCCCGCTCGCGGGCGCCATCGCGGGCATGGCGCAGGGCGTGCATGGTTTCCATGAAATAGGCCGTCTCTCCGGCTGCATTCTTGACCGGTATCATCTCCACTTCCACATGTTCCCTTCCTGCCGAAGTGTGATGCACGTGCAGCACGCGGCTGGGTTCGCCTCTCTCCATCGTATCCCGCAGCGGGCAGTTCTCGCCGGCCTGGTCGCAGGGTTTGTCGTAGTGGTGTGAAAGCTCGTAGCAGAACCTCCCCTCGATCTTGGTGCCGGGGCCGAATTCGCGCCGGTAGGCCGCATTGGCGGCGATGATGCGGTATTGCCCGTCGAGCAGGATCTTGGGCTCGGGGAAGCTGTCCAGCAGGTTGAGCAGATCGGCCGGGACTTTGGGCAGGAGGGGTTTGGTGCTATTAGTGGCAGTCATGGCGGCCATGATATGCCAATTGTGACGGAGCAATCAAGTCTTGGTGTTTTCATTTCTACTGCAGTGAATATATATCCTTATGAAAAAAATGATTATTTATTCGAATGGCATGGACTGGCACAGTGATTGCTAAACAATGATCGCCTAACAGCCGGTGGTTCCATCGCCGGTTGGGCTCCTCTCTGATTGGATACTCCCTCCTTTCAGCCTAGTCCTGTGGCGCATGCGCCACAGGTTTTTTTTTGGGAGACCACAAATTTTCAACTTTGCCAGCGTAGAGCACGGCGTGGATTGGATTAACGAATAGGAGATAAAGATGGCATTGATGATCACTGAAGAATGTATCAACTGCGATGTGTGCGAGCCGGAATGCCCGAACGGCGCTCTTGCGGCAGGCGATGACACCTACGTCATCAACCCCGCTCAGTGCACCGAATGCGTCGGGCACTTCAGTTCGCCGCAATGCATCGAAGTGTGTCCGGTGGATTGCATAGTGCAGGATCCGGATCACGTGGAAAGCAAGGACGAATTGCATGCCAAGTTCGAGAAGTTGATGGCCGTGAAGGCGTGATCTTCTCAAGGAGCCATAGATGAAAATCGCCGTTACCAGCCAGAACTTCAAGAATGTGACAGGCCATGCCGGGAATAGCCGCCGCTTCATCATCTTCGATGTAGGCACGCCTTGCGACACGCCGAAGGTGGTGTGGCTCGACCTGCCGATGGAAATGACCATGCACGAATTCTCCGGCGGACCGCATCCGCTGGATGATGTGGACGTGATCCTTACGGCGAGTGCAGGCCAGGGTATCGTTGCGAAACTGGCCCAACGGGGCGTTCAGGTGATCACCTGCGGGGAGAGCGAGCCGCTCAAGGCGGTGCGGGATTTTCTTTTGGGCGCGGTCAAGAAGGCCAACCCGCATGCCCACCTGGAACAGGAACGCCACGCCTACGCGTGAACTGTGGAAGCCGGGCCGTTTGCCGCGATTTACTTCCGGTGTTCCGTCCCTTTCAATAGCAACCGTTCCACCTGCACGCTGCTGTTGCCATCGCTCAGCCATACCTGCCCATCCTGAATAGTGCACTGCAGATTCATCGTGCGTTGCGCGAGTTTAGCCAGTTCCCTCGTGCTTTCCTGCGGCAGATTGACGATCGTGAGGTTCTGCTGGCGTTGGAACTGCGCAGAATTCTGCGCGAACCACATGTCGGCGACGCGCCCGCCATAGCTGTACACCACCACTTGCCCGGCACGTCCGCATGCCTTGCGGATCAGCTTCTCGTCCGGAATGCCGACGTCTATCCATAGCTCGATTGCCCCCGTCAGGTCCTTGCGCCACAAGTCGGCTTCGTCGTCGTCCGTCATGCCCTGGCCGAACTCCAGATGTTCATGGGCATGCAGCGCGAACGCCAGCAAGCGCACCATCATGCGTTCGTCGGTTTCGGACGGATGCCGGGCCAGCGTGAGGGCGTGGTCCTGGTAGTAGTGACGTTCCATATCCGCGATCTGCAGATTGGCCTTGAATATGGTCGCTTTGATGGCCATGGGTGTCTTCCCGCTAAAAGTCGGGCATTGTACCTATGACGAAGTCCGTTTGTTGTGGCGATCACTGATTACGTTGCGCTGGTTCGGTGGGTTGCGCTATGTACTGGTAGCGATTGATCCGCACCAATGCCAGGTCGCCCACCTTTTCGGTTGACACCTGCAATACGAAGGTTCTCGTCCCGGCGGGCTTCTTTATGGACAGCTCGGCCGAAACGCCATCTTGAGAATTTGCCGTGACAAATGTATCGACGATCGCATTCTTGATCTTGCAGTTCTCGCAATTGACATCCTTTCCGCATCCGGCCTCAGTGAAGGAATGAACGCAGTCAAACACTTCGCCACCTCTGTGACTTTCGACTTCATGCAGTTCTTTTCCGAACAATTCGAGCGCTTTTTTGTTTGCGGTAATGACCTGCCTTGGATTCCCCTGCATCAGAAGAACCGGTGCGTCGATTGATTCAAGCAGCACGCTGTTGGCAGATGGCTGCGCAGCACAGTCACTGCAGATTCCATGGGTAATGTTCTTGTACGACATTTGGCCTCTTGGCCCGATTTCCTTTCCGCATGCCTTGCATCTCGTAGTCATAATTCCTCCATCCCGAGTAGATGCCGAACGTTTGAAGTGGCGCAGCGCCTGGAATGCACTACGCCACATACATACCTGGCTTAGCCCCAGCGTTTTCCTATGTCGCAGGCCAGCGCCTCATTTCTGAAACCGACCTTGTTCCAGAAAATCAGTCCCGGACAAATGCCAGTGATCCCGGCAAATGCGAGAAATGCCACTGGGAGATACAGAAACCAGTGAACTTTGTCGAAACCGGACAACCAGATTCCCAGCAAAATCATTCCAGCTACAGAAATAAACAACATCCTTAGGGCATTCATCCTTGTCTCCTTTGGGTTGGTAAAAATTGCATGAAGTTATAAGGCAGAGTCAGGCCGGCAATTATCCTCCGCGTCTGAAGAACGTGTCGCCCGGCGTGGCGGTCGTCACTTCGGTGATCGAGTCGTACGGCAGTCCGACACGCTCATGGGCGCGCCTCACTGCTTCTGCGCTTTCCGCCATGTTCAGGCAGAAGGCGCGGCCGTCCTGGTAACTCACGTGAAGGCGGATGGGGACGACGCTTTCCTCGTAGCACGCCTTTTCGTACAGCGCGTAGAACTTCTCGAATTCGTCTACCGAAAGCTTCTCCGGAAAAGTCTTGCGTGTGCGGTCGTGGGTGTCGAGAAAGAAACGCATGGGCTTCATGTTGATCTCCTGTAGATGTCGCTACGAAAGTGTAGCGCCAGGAAATGTAGCGTCGGCGATCCATCCCATCTGTAGCAAAAGCTACTCAGCAGCCGGATTCTTTGCGCAAGTGTCTTGTGTAGCTTTTGCTACAGAGCGCCCGGGAGATTATCGGTAGCCTCGGTCCAGGTGTTCAAATCCGGAGGAGATCGAGATGGGAAACGCAGGGTTGGTGAACTTCATGAACGTCAGCATCGCCATGCTGATCATCGGTTTTGCCGTGCTGCTGTTCATGGTGCAATTCGAACTGGGGCCGCTGGGCAAACTATCGACGGGCCGAAGGTGGCTGATGACGCTGGTGCTCGGTTCCGGCATGGTCGCTTTCTCCATCAAATTGGTGATCATCGCCACGCTGCTCAGATTTCCCGAGCAGACGATCCGCGCGCATATCGCCACGCAGAGGTCGCCAGCGCTGGCGCAGTGGGAGAAGCAGAATCGGACACCTCCCATCCTTGCGGTGGCAGGGACGCAGAAGTCCTATGTCTGGCAGGCTCTGCCCGAGGTTGCACCGGCTCCGGCATGGAATCCGACCACACCGGAAAAGGTCGCGCTGGGCGAGCGCCTGTTCCACGACAAGGCGCTGTCGATCAATCGCACGGTCTCCTGCAGTTCCTGCCATGACGTGAGGAAAGGGGCAGGCGAGGATCATCGCCCGACGTCGCTTGGCGTGGGCGGCCAGGTCGGCGGCCGTAATGCGCCGACTGTGTGGAACGCAGCCTTCCAGTCCGTCCTGTTCTGGGATGGCCGCGCGCCTTCCCTGGAAGAGCAGTCGAAAGGGCCTCCGCTCAATCCCATCGAGATGGGCATGCCGTCGCTGCAGGCTGTGGAGCAGCGGGTGCGGGAAGAAGCCCAGCTATCGCGAGCCGTTCGCGCGGGCGTTCGGTGTAGGGCAGCCGATCACCATCACCGAGATCGCCGCGGCCATCGCCGCTTATGAGCGTACCCTGATCACGCCGGATGCGCCGTATGACCGTTTCGTGCGCGGCGATGACAAGGCTTTGACGCCGGCACAACTGCGCGGGATGGAGCTGTTCCAGTCGGTCGGTTGCGTCCTGTGCCACTCGGGCCCCAATTTCAGCGGCGCCAGCCTGTTCGATCCTTCGCCGTCGCCGCAGCGGCTGTTTCCGGTGTTCCCTGCGCAAAAATATGTGGAGCGTTACTGGCAACTGACCAGGGATACCGGGGCGAATGCGCCCGGAAGCAAGCAGGGCGTCTGGCGCATCCCGTCGCTCAGGAACGTCGCGCTGACCGCGCCCTATTTCCACAACGGCAGTGTTGACAACCTGCCGGAGGCGGTGCGTATCATGGCGACCGGGCAGCGCGGCAAGAGGATAAGCAACGATGTCGATGGCAACCGGAGCGTCGTCTGGTCGAAGCAGAACAGGACGATCTCGCGGGTCGAGTCGGTTGCGCTGAGCGACCGCGATGTGGACGACATCGTGGCTTTTCTCAAGTCGCTGAGCAGCGAGTCGCTCTCTGCGCGCAGCAGGTCCAAGGCGTTTTGAGCAGGAGCGTCGAGCAACAGCGGTCATATCGGGAGGTGTGCGTTGGGCAGTGCAGAGGCTATGGGCGATTTGAGGACACTGGATGTCTTCCGCGATCTTTCCGCCACCGGGCAGCACATGCTCGAATGCGGCATGCAGCTCAACCACTTCGACGAACTGAAGACCATCATCAACAAGGGCAACAGCGTCTCCGGCGCCTATGTCGTCGTGCGCGGCCGGTTGCGGGTCTACTCGATCTCGCCGGGCGGCAACGAGGCCACGCTGTACTTCATCAATCCCGGCGAGGTCTGCATCCTGGCGCTGAATTGCATCTTCAACAACCTGGCGTATCCGGCATGGGTGCAGACCGAGCCGGATACCTGCGTCGGCGTGATCCCCTCGCTGACCTATCGCACGCTGTTCCAGAACGAACCTTCCATCCAGAACCTGACCGTGCATGCGCTGTCGGTGCTGGTGTTCCGGCTGATGGAAGAACTGGAGCAGATCCATTCCCTGAACCTGAACGAGCGTCTGGCCAAGTTCATCCTGATGCGGTCGGAAGGGGAAGGGCAGTTGCGCATGACGCAAAGCGAACTGGCGTCGCATCTGGGCACCACGCGCGAAGTGATCGCGAAGTTGCTGCGCAAGATGGTCGCGGACAAGTCGGTCAAAACGCTGCGCGGGTCTATCGTCGTGGAAAGGCCGGAGGTGCTGGCCAGGCTGGCGGGACAGGAATGAAGTTGTGACGCCTCCCGCTGCAAATCCGTTGGTGTTCCTGTTCGACGCTTGCTCGCTTCTTCCTTCAGGTAATTGACCGTATCACTCAGGTAAGGTTAAATGCCCCGCACTTCCCACTGTGTTGCGAGGTGTCGACCATGCAGATTCCGGATCGTGTTGGATGCGCCTGGGCCAAGCGGCCGTTGCGCAACTGTCTGCTCTTCGCGATGCTGTCTTTCTGTCTGATGCGCGGAGTATTTGCCGCACCGGACGAGATACAGGTCTACACCGAGGAAATCAACGCACCAGGCGAGTTCGGGCTGGAGCAGCATCTTAATTACACCATCAAGGGGCAGCAGGTGCCGGATTATCCGGGGCAGATGACCTCGCACCACGTCACGCAGATCACGCCCGAGTTTTCCTATGGCCTGACCGATACGTTCGAGGCGGGGCTGTATGTGCCGGTCGCGGTCACGTCCAAGGGCGATGCTTTTCTCAACGGTTTGCGCGTGCGCCTGAAATACATCGCGCCTCGGCAAAGTGAAGAAGAGGTCTTCTATGGCTTGAACGTGGAGGTCGGCCGCGATGCGCCGCGCACGTCCGAGAGCATCTCCGGCATGGAGTTGCGACCCATCATCGGCTATCGCGACGCGCAGTGGTTGGCGAGTTTCAATCCCATCCTCAACATGGCGCTGGCGGGAGACGTGAGCCATCAGCCGCAGTTCGAGCCGTCTTGGAAGCTGACGCATCGCATGTCCGAGGGGACGCGCGGCGGTTTCGAGTATTACGGCGAATACGGCGCCTTGAACGATCTGCTGCCGCGCGATCAGCGCGCGCATTCGCTGTATGCCGTGCTCGACGTCGAGTCGTCCGGTGTGGACATCAACTTCGGCATCGGCCGCGGTTTCGTGAACGCCGCGGACGACTGGGTGATGAAGGCGATCATCGCGTTGCCGCTCGAATAGCGGGCCGCTGCCCGTCGCCGCAGCGGTTTTCAATTTGACATGCTTCCCGGCATTGTCTACCTTCGCGGGCCGAGTCATCCCGCCAGTCTTTGAAGCGCAACGCGCGCAGAAATCTCCATGCTGAACATCCACCAGTCACGCCAACTCGTCCGCCTGCGCTGGACGGCCTTCGCCGTTGTCGGCCTGGCCTATGTGCTGTCATTCTTCCATCGCTTCGCGCCGGCGGCCATCGCCAGCGACCTGCAGCAGGCGTTCCAGACCAGCGGCGCGGCGCTGGGCGGATTGGCGGCGACCTACTTCTACGTCTACACCGTGATGCAGATACCCACCGGCATCCTCGTCGATACCATGGGGCCGCGGCGCGTTGCGGCGATCGGCGGCGTGATCGGCGGCATCGGCTCGGTGCTGTTCGGCATGGCGGATACGCTCGCCATCGCCTCGGTCGGCCGACTGCTGGTCGGGCTGGGCGTCTCGGTCATGTTCATCGCCATGCTCAAGCTCAATGCGACCTGGTTCCACGATCGTCACTTCGCTACGGCGACCGGCGCCACCATCCTGCTCGGCAATGCCGGCTCGCTGCTGGCCGCAGCCCCCCTTGCCTGGGCGCTGGGCTTCGTCTCGTGGCGCACGGTGTTCATCGCGGTGGGGCTGTTCTCGCTGCTGCTGGCGGCGCTGGCGTGGTGGCTGGTGCGCAACCACCCGGGCGAGGCGGGATTGCCCAGCCTGCGCGAGCTGGATGGCAAGGCGGCCCATCCGGCGCACGAAGGCCACTGGTACGACGGGTTGCTGATCGTGCTGAAGAATCGCGCCACCTGGCCGGGGCTGTGGGTGAACATGGGACTGGCCGGTTCGCTGTTCGCTTTCGGCGGCTTGTGGGCGGTGCCGTTCCTGCATGACGTGTACGGCATGGACCGCTCGGCGGCCACCAGCCACACGACCCTGTTGCTGGCGGGATTCGCCATCGGCGCGTTCTTCATCGGCACCTTGTCGGACCGGATCGGGCGGCGCAAGCCGGTGATGATCGCCGGCGCGCTGATCTATTCCCTGTGCTGGTTGCCGATGCTGTCCGGCATGAGCATGGGCGGCACGTCCAGTCATTTGCTGTTCCTGGTGATGGGGCTGGCCGCGCCGAGTTTTACCCTGAGCTGGGCCTGCGCCAAGGAAGTGAATCCGCCCGCGCTGTCCGGCATGGCGACCAGCGTGGTGAACGTCGGCGCTTTCCTCGGCACCGCGATCATGCAGCCGCTGGTGGGGTGGGCCATCGACCACGCGCATGAGCATCATCCCGATAGCGCGCTCGGTCTTGGCGATTATCAGGTGGGGCTGGGCATCATGCTGGGGTTCTCGCTGCTGGGGCTGGCTGCGACCTTCTTCATCCGCGAGACCTTCTGCCGCTATGCCGAGATGAAATAGGGCAGGTCTGCTAATCAGACTCTGACGGTTTGAGCAGTGCCAGGTGTTCGTCTTCCAGGTAGCACCATTCGCCTTCCTTCAATCCGAGTGCGTCGAGTTTCAATCTGCCGATCTCGGTGCGGCAAAGTGCCGTGCAATGGTTGCCGGCGGCGGCCAGCATGCGCTTCACCTGATGGTACTTCCCTTGTTCCAGCACGATCTTGAGGCTATGCGCATCCAGCATTTCGCAGACGATGGCGGCAAGCGGTGCGGGTTCGTCGTGCAGTTTCACGCCCGCCAGCAGGTGTTCGATCAGCTTTGCTGTCACCGCCTCATGCGTGGTGGCGACGTAGATCTTGGGCACATGGCGTTTGGGCGAGGATTGCGCATGGATGAAGGCGCCGTCGTCCGACATCAGCAACAGGCCGGTGGTGTCGTGGTCGAGACGGCCCACCGGCTGCACGTCGCGCAAGGCGAACTGCTCCGGCAATAGCGACAACACACCGGGGTGATGGCTGGGCTTGCGCGAGCATTCGTAGTCGGCGGGCTTGTTCAGCGCGATGTAGACGTGCTCGCGATATCTCCACGCTTCGTCATACACCGTGAATTCAAGGCCGTTCGTTTCGAAGCTGGCGCGCGTGTCGGTGATGACCTCGCCCGCGATGACCACGTCGCCGTCCTCGATCAGGCGCTGGCACCACTTGCGCGTGCCGAAGCCTTGCGATTGCAGGATGCGTTCAAGTGTCAATTTACTCATGGCGGGCAAAAATCCAAAGTTCTAAGCAAGGCAAGGCGCGAACAAAAAATCGCGACGCAGCATATGCGGTCATGACACGGTGCGGCGGAGCCGTCTGGTGCGGGAATGACCGCTCGCGCCATCTCCCGCAAACGGCTGCTTCGCAGTAACGTGTTGATGGCGCATATGTAAGGAGTGATTTTTTGTGAGCAACGCCGCATTGCGACGAAGTTTGGATTTTTGATGCTTGCTCATTTCGGCACCACGTCCGGCAGGTTGGGATGCTGGTCGTGCATCACGATGCGCGAGACGAACCAGATGGCCAGCAGGTTGGCGGCCACTGCGATATAGCCCACCGCTTCATAGCCGACGATCTTGCCCGCGCTGTCCTGCGTGATGATGAAGCCCGCCAGCGTGGTGGCCAGCCCCATGGCCAGCGACTGAGTCGTGCCGTTGAGCGACATGAAGGTGCCGCGCAGTTTGGGCCGGGCGGCCGAGCTGATGATGGCCATCGCCGGGATGAAGCGTCCCGAGACCAGCACGAAGAACGCGGTGGTGCAGACCAGCCACGCCCACAGCGGCGCCGCGCCGAGGTGGGTGACGACGATGAGCGGCAGCGTGGCGGCGACGGCGATGGTGCGATAGATCTCGACCTTGCCGTGCTTGTCGGCCCAATGGCCGATCAGGCGTGCGCTGAAGAAGGTCGCCGCACCGCCGGCGAGATAGATGAGCGGTATGTCGGCCTGAGTGATGCCGACGTTAGCCACGGCATACACCGTGATGTAGGGAATGACCGTGAAGCCGGAGAAGATGATGAGCGACGAATACAACAGCGCGCGCAGGTGGTTGGGATCGCGCAGCACCTCGAACATGGCGGAGAACGGATGCGCGCGTTTCTCGCTGCTGATGTGATGGCGCAGTTCCGGCAGGAAACGGTAACCCACGAATATGAACACGCCGACCAGTGCGGCGATGAACACGAACGGCGCGCGCCACTGCAGGTGGTTCGCCAGCCACAGTGACAGCGGTACGCCCGCCACGGTGGAGACCGAGAAGGCGGTCGAGACGATGCCGCTGGCCCGGGCGCGGCGCGCGAACGGGATGACGTCGCCCACCATGGTCTGCACCAGCGCGCCGAGCACGCCGCCGAAGGCGCCAGCCAGTCCGCGCGCGATCAGCAGCGTGACGTAGCCGGGCGCGAGTCCGCAGGCCAGCGTGGCGATGCCGAACAGGGCGAACATGAGCAGCACCAGGCGCTTGCGCTCGAAGCGGTCGATGAAGGTGGAGGCGAGCAGCCCGGAGAAGGCGGCGCTGAAACTGTAGGACGCCACCAGCAGGCCGAACTCATGCGTGCCGATGCCGAACTCGGCCATCAGGATCGGGCCCAAGCGGCATCATGATCATGAAGTCGAGGATGTGGCTGAACTGGATACCCGCAAGGGTGAGCAGGAAATACTTTTCGCGTTGCGGGGTGAGGGTGGTGTGCATCTGCGACATTTTATCAGGTGCCCCAGTCCGGGCTGGGCGATAATTGAAAGCCATTCTGCCCGCAGATTACGCAGATTGACGCAGATTCAATCTCCAATAATCAGAAAGCCATCAGATATCCCTGGCAAGTAGGCGAAGCACCCTATTTGTTTGTCTTTCTGGTTCAATCTGTGTAAATCTGCGTAATCTGCGGGCGGAAGCTTTTTTTCGATTTGTTTCAGGAGTCAGGATGTGCGGTATCTGTGGTGAGTTGCGTTTCGACAAGTCTGCGCCCGATATGGACGCGCTGAAGCGCATGACTGCGAAGCTGGCGCGGCGCGGGCCGGATCACGAGGGATTCTTCGACGGCGGTGCGCTGGCGTTCGGCCACCGGCGCCTGTCCATCATCGACCTGAGCGCGCACTCGGACCAGCCCATGGTGGACGACGACCTCAAGCTGGCGCTGGTGTTCAACGGCACCATCTACAACTACAAGGAGCTGCGCGCCGAACTGGTCGAGATGGGCTATGACTTCTTCTCCGAAGGCGACAGCGAGGTGATCCTCAAGGCCTATCACGCCTGGGGCGAGAACTGCGTGCAGCGTTTCTACGGCATGTTCGCCTTCGCCATCTGGGATATGCGCGACAAGTCGCTGTTCCTCGCGCGCGACCGCCTCGGCATCAAGCCGCTGTATTACGCGCTGGAAGGCACCCACCTGCGCTTCGCCTCCACGCTGCAAGCCTTGCTGGCAGCGGGCGGGGTGGATACCTCTCTCGACCCGGTCGCCCTGCATCATCACTTCACCCTGCACAGCGTCGTGCCCGCGCCGCGCACCATCCTGCGCGGCGTGAAGAAGCTGCCGCCCGCCCATACCATGACGTTCAGCGCGTCCGGCGAGGTGAAGCTGCAACGCTACTGGACACTGGACGCGACGCGCCCGCCAAGGAGAGCTTTCCGAGCAGGACTGGCTCGCTGCCACGCGCGCCGTGCTGACGCGCGCGGTGGAGCGGCATCGCCTGGCGTCCGACGTGCCGGTGGGCATATTGCTCTCCGGCGGGCTGGATTCGAGCCTGCTGGTCGGGCTGCTGGCCGACCATGTGGAGAACCTCAACACCTTCTCCATCGGCTTCGAGGAGGTGGCGGGCGAGCAGGGGCACGAGTTCGAGTATTCCGATCTGGTCGCGCAACATTTCAATACGCGCCACCACAAGTTCGCACATGCCCAACAGCGAGGTGCTGGAGACCCTGCCCGACGCGATCGCGCAGATGAGCGAGCCGATGCCGAGCTACGACGTGACCGCCTTCTACCTGCTGGGCGAGAAAGTGGCGGAAGAGGTGAAAGTGGTGCTGGCCGGGCAGGGCGCGGACGAGGTGTTCGGCGGCTATTTCTGGTATCCGCGCATGGATGCTGCGCACGGCTCGCCGTTGGCGCGCTTCGCGCAGCACTACTTCGACCGCGACCACGGCGAATATCTCGCGATGATGAGCGATGCTTATGCGGTGCCGGACGTGACTTCGGAATGGGTGAATGGAGAACTCACGCTGCCGCAGGCGGACGAGTTCCTCGACGAGGTGTTCCGCCTGGATGTGACCGCACTGATGGTGGACGACCCGGTGAAGCGCGTGGACAACATGACCATGGCGTGGGGGCTGGAGGCGCGCGTGCCTTTCCTCGACCACGAACTGGTGGAACTGGCGGCGCGCATGCCGCCTTCGCTCAAACTCAAGGAAGGCGGCAAGTTCCCGCTCAAGGCGGTGGCACGCGGCATCATCCCCGATGCGGTGATCGACCGGCCCAAGGGTTATTTCCCGGTGCCGGCGCTGAAATATGTGCGCGGCGATTTTCTGGAAAGGATGCGCGCCATCCTGAATTCGGAGGCTTGCCTGAAGCGCGGCCTGTACCGGCGCGACTATGTGGAGAAGCTGCTGGCCGACCCGGAAGCGCATCTCACGCGCATCCAGGGCAGCAAGTTGTGGCACCTCGCCTTGCTCGAGTGGTGGCTGCAGATTAACGTTGACGGCGTTTCCTCCGTGCCCGCATAATCCGCCACATGAACTCCATGCATTCCATTCGTATCGTCCGAGTCCGCCCATGCGCGTCCCTGCGCAAGGCGTGGCATCGCGCGTCGGGTGGCCTGGAGAGTCAGTACTAAGCACTAACAGTATTCGCAGCTTTCTCAAGGCCACAGACGAACTCTGTGGCCTTTTTGTTTTTAGGCCGTTCCCCTTTGACAGGCTCAGGGCGAACGGAGCTGTAAGAATTGAGCCAAGGAGAAGATCATGTCGCTTCCAGCAGCATTCGTATCGGTCATCCTGATCTGGTCCACCACGCCGCTCGCCATCAAGTGGAGCGCGCTGGGGGCCGGATTCAGCTTCGCGGTGTTCTCGCGCATGGCCATCGGCGTGTTGCTGTGTGCCGTCCTGCTGGCCGCATTCCGCGTGCGTTTCCCGTTGCACCGCAAGGCGCTGCTGGCCTACGTGGCGGGCGGGGTGAGCATGTTCGCCGCGATGGCGCTCACCTACTGGTCGGCGCAGTTCGTCAGCTCCGGCATGATCTCGGTGCTGTTCGGCCTGTCGCCAATCATTACCAGTCTGGGCGCGATGCTGTGGCTGAAGGAAGAGGCGCTCACGCCGAGCAAACTGGCGGGGATGCTGCTGGGCGTGCTCGGCCTGGCTGCTGGTGTTTCGCGGCGGAGTCAGTACTGGATCGGTCATCGGCCTGGCGGCCCTGTTCGCGGGGGTGGTCGCACAATCGCTGGGCTTGGTGTGGCTCAAGCGCATCGGTGACGACAGCCCGCCGCTGGCGATGACGCTGGGCACGCTTACGGTGGCGCTGCCGCTGTTCTTTGCCGCCTGGTATGTGGCCGACGGGCATGTCCCCTCCGCATTGCCGGAGCGCGCGGTGGCGGCGACGGTATATCTGGGCGTGATCGGCTCGGTGCTGGGATTCGCGTTGTATTACTACCTCATCAAGCATATGGAGGCAGGACGCATCGCACTCATGGCGCTGGTCACGCCGGTGCTGGCATTGCTGCTGGGGCATGGACTGAACGACGAGGCAGTGCTGCCGCAGGTGTGGCTGGGCACGGCGAGTATCGTGTTCGGCCTGTGCCTGCATCACTGGGGAGAGCGCTGGGTGGGCTATCTGCCCGTCCGGCGCGATGCACGGTGACGGTATAATCGCGGGCGGCGACGCAGCGTTCGTCGCCGTTCGTGACCATCAAAATAATCTGGAGAGTAAGGAAACATGCGTAAATTGATCGTTGCTGCTTTGGCTCATTGTTCGTCGCAAACACCGCTGTCGCTGCTGATGCGGCATGCGAAGCCAAGGCGGCGGAAAAGAAATTGGCTGGCGCTGCCAAGAACAGCTTCATGAAGAAGTGCGAAAAGGATGCCGCTGTGGCTGCCTGCGACACGACGGCTGCGGAGAAAAAGCTGGCCGGCGCGGCCAAGAACAGCTTCCTGAAGAAGTGCCAGGCGGACGCGCAAGCAGCCAAATAATTTGTTCGTGATGTGCTGACTGTATTCCGGCGGGCTCGTCCCGCCGGAATCGTTTCGAGACCATGCTCAACTGGAAAGAAGGCCAACCTTATTCCGATCGCTACGGCGACGTGTACTTTTCCACCGATTCCGGTCTGGAAGAGACGCGCCATGTGTTCCTGCAAGGCAACCGCCTGGCGGAACGCTTCGCGGCATTGTCTGCGGGCGAGAGCTTCTGCATCGGCGAGACCGGCTTCGGCACCGGGCTGAATTTCCTGTGTGCGCTGGCAGCTGTTCGAGCAGACAGCGCCAGCTGGTGCGAGCATGGATTTCTTCAGCGTCGAGAAATTCCCGCTGGATGACGATGAGTTGCGCGCGGCACTGGCGCTGTGGCCGGAATTGCAGATGCAGGCAGAGGTGTTGCTGGCGCGCTGGCACCGCCGCGTGCCGGGCTGGAACCGCTGGAGCTTGGGTGGGCGCGTGCGGCTGACGCTGGCGATCGACGATGTCGCGGAGACATTGCCGCAGTTGCCAGCGGGATGCGTCGATGCGTGGTTCCTCGACGGCTTCTCGCCCGCGAAGAATCCGGAGATGTGGAGTGAGGCCGTGCTGGCGGGCATCGCACGTGCCTCGCGCGCCGGTGCGACCCTGGCGACCTACACCAGCGCAGGCTGGGTGCGGCGCGGTTTGCAGCAGGCTGGCTTCGCGGTGGAGAGAACGCAGGGCTTCGGGCGCAAGCGCGAGATGGCGCGCGGTACATTGCATTCCTCCAACACCGTCCCCTCGCCCCTGCGGGGAGAGGGCTGGGGAGAGGGGAAGATTCCCACCACCGCCCTCGTCATCGGCGGCGGCATCGCCGGCTGCGCTGCGGCACATGCGCTCGCACAGCGCGGCATCGCTGTCACCCTGATCGAGCGCGCCCCGCAACTCGCCACTGCCGGCTCCGGCAATCCGCGCGGCATCCTGCATGCGCGTTTCGGTGCCGGCATGAATGCCTTGCATCGCTTCGTGCTGGCCGCCTACGGCCATGCGCTGGCCTTGCTGGATGAGGCTGTGCCGGTGGATGATGTGAACCGTGCCGAATGTGGCTTGCTGCAATTGGCGGAGACCGCGGCAGAGGCCAGGCGCATCGATAAGCTCGCCGAACAGGAATGGCCCGCGCATCTGTTGCAGGTAGTGGATGCGGAACAAGCCTCTGCGTTGGCAGGTCTGGCCATGGCGCACGGCGGGCTGTGGTTTCCCGGCGGCGGCTGGGTGGTGCCACCGCAAGTCTGCGCCAAACTGGCGCGGCATCCGAACATCGAATTGCGCCTGAACAGCGAAGTGACAGCCCTGGAGCGAACCGCCTCCGGCTGGCGCGCCAGCGGTGCGGGCTTTTCCGTCGAGGGCGAGCAGGTGGTGGTGTGCAGCGCGCATCAGGCCAGGCGCCTGAGCCAGTTCGCCGCCTTCCCGCTGCAGCCGGTGCGCGGCCAGATCAGCGTATTGCCGGCGACAGCGGAGAGCGAAAAACTGCAGACCGTGCTGTGCGCCGAAGGCTATTGCGCACCTGCCGTGGGCGGGCAGCATGTGGCGGGCGCGACCAGCACCTTCGACGACGAGGCGCTGGATATTCGCGAGGCCGACCATGCCGACAATCTTGCCAAGATCGCCGCGCACATGCCTGCGCTGCACCAGGCTTTGAATCAGTCCCTTTCCCCTTGCAGGGGGAAGGATAGGATGGGGGTAGGGTTGCAGGATACTAACGTTTCTACCCCCTCCCCAGCCCTCCCTGATGGAACTACTAGCCAATCGACTAAGCCCGCAAGCGGGCAAATCGCTGGTTACCTGCAAGGGGGAGGGAGTGTGTTGGCCGGGCGCGCCGGCGTGCGCTGCTCCGTCCCGGGCGCGACGCCGCTGGTGGGCGAAGTCGCGCCGGCAGTTATATTGCAGCCTCGCCCACGGCACGCGCGGTCTGCTCACCGCCGGTATCGCCGCCGAAGTGATCGCCGCCGCGATGTGCGGTACATTGCCACCGTTGCCGCAGTCGTTGCTGGATGCGCTGGCGCCGTTGCATCGAATCCGAAATACAGGAAAATGAGCCTCATGAAAAGAATGACACCACCCGTTGAATACCCCGAAATCCGCCCCGGCCAGTCTGTCGAACTTCTGAAGGCGCTGCACATCCTCACGCGCGACGGCAAGATGAACCAGGACTCGCGCCGCAAACTGAAGCAGGTGTATCACCTGTACCAGTTCATCGAGCCGTTGCTGCAGGAGGTGCGCAACGAGTATCGGTGCGCTCACACTGGTGGACCATGGTGCGGGCAAGTCCTATCTGGGTTTCATCCTGTACGACCTGTTCTTCAAGGCGTTAAAGGATGCGTCGCACATCTTCGGCATCGAGACGCGCGAGGAGCTGGTGACACATTCGCGCGAGCTGGCGCAGCATCTGGGTTTCGGCGGCATGTCGTTCCTGAACCTGTCGGTCGCGGAATCCATCGCATCGAGCGAATTGCCCGCCCGGGTGGACGTGGTGACGGCGCTGCATGCCTGCAACATCGCGACCGACGATGCGATCCGCTTTGCGCTGGCGAAGCAGGCGCGGCACATCGTGCTGGTGCCGTGCTGCCAGGCGGAAGTGGCGGCGGTGCTGCGCAAGAACAAGGGCAAGCAGCTGGCGAAAGATGCGCTGACCGAATTGTGGCGGCATCCCATCCATACGCGCGAATTCGGCAGCCACCTCACCAACGTGCTGCGCTGCCTGCAACTGGAGGCGCATGGCTACCAGGTGACGGTGACCGAGCTGGTGGGGTGGGAGCATTCGATGAAGAACGAGCTTATCATCGCGAGCTACAAGGACTTGCCGCGCAAGCGCGCGGCGGAGCGCTTGCACGAGGTCCTACGCAGCGTGGGGTTGGAAGAAATGAAATTCAGATTTTTTACGGAGCAAGACGATGCAGATCAGCAATGACACGCGCTCGCATTACGAGCGTATCGGTGGCGAAGCGAAAATACGCGAACTGGTACAGCGTTTCTATCATTTGATGGACGAGTTGCCGGAAACGCACGGCATCCGCAAGCTGCACGGAGCGGACCTGAAGAGTTCGGAGGACAAGTTGTTCATGTTCCTGTCCGGCTGGATGGGCGGGCCGCAGCTGTTCGTGGAGAAGTTCGGCCATCCCATGCTGCGCCAGCGCCATATGCCGTTCGCAATCGGCAAGGCCGAGCGCGACCAGTGGATGCTGTGCATGACGCAGGCGATGCAGGACGTGGTGGAAGACGAGGCCTTGCGCAAGGAATTGATCGCGGCCCTGGCCAAGGTGGCTGACTTCATGCGCAATCAGGCCGAATCGGCCTGATCGTCGGCGGGTTCTTCCTTGAGCGGGATTGACGTGCGCAGCATCTCGGCGCGCGTGGCGGGCGTCTCCAGACTGATGCGCCCCAGCGTTCCCGTGCGGTAGTCCTGCAGCAAGGTCATCGCCGCCTTTTCCAGATCGAGGTCCTTGCCGCGGATGCGGTAGCCGCGCTGTCTGGCGATGGCTTCGATCAGGGCATAACCATCCATGTCTTGCAGCGCGAACTTGTAGCGGGCCAGCAGCAGGCTCGGGTAGCGCGCCAGCAGCAGGTCGCCGAGGAAGCTGGCGACCTCGCCCTCGTCATAGGCGTTGCGCCCGATCAGGTTGCTCGCGGCGAGCAGGTAGCCGTCGCTCTCGTGTTCTATCTTCGGCCACATCATGCCCGGCGTGTCGATGAGCTGCATGCGTGTCGCTGAGGTCGAAGTGCTGCAGGTTCTTGGTGATGGCCGGTTCGTCGCCGACGGCGGCGGTGCGGCGCTTGAGCAGCGCGTTGATGAAGGTGGACTTGCCGACGTTGGGGATGCCCATCACCATGATGCGCAGCGGCTTGAGCACGGTGCCGCGGTGCGGCGCCAGCGGCAGGCACAGCTTGGGGATCTTCGCGGCCTCGCCCGGTTTCTTGCACGAGAGGGCGACGGCCTTCACGTTCTTCTGGCTGTTGAAATGGTCGAGCCATGCCTTCGTGGCGGCGGGATCGGCGAGGTCGGCCTTGTTCAGTATCTTGAGGCAGGGGCGCTGGCGGTGTTCGCGCATCTCGCGGATCATCGGGTTGCTGCCGGCCTCAGGCACGCGCGCATCCAGCACCTCGATGACGACATCGATGCGCTCCATGGTCTCGGTCGCCTTCTTGCGGGCGGCGGTCATGTGTCCTGGGAACCACTGGATGGCCATGTTGCTGAAGTCCTTGAGCTGAGTTTCTTGAAAAGCGCGCGCATTCTAACCGTTAATTGACGCTGGCAGTCCGCCCTCCGATAATCCGCCCTCATTCGACAAGGCAGCACCATGACCACCATCCGCCAGCAGGACCTCATCGCCAGCGTCGCCGACGCGCTGCAATACATCTCCTACTACCATCCGCTCGACTACGTGCAGGCGCTGGGCCGGGCCTACGAGCGCGAACAGTCGCCCGCCGCGCGCGACGCCATAGCGCAGATACTCACCAACTCGCGCATGAGCGCGGAGGGCCAGCCGCCCCATCTGCCAGGACACCGGCATCGTCAGCGCCTTCGTCAAGGTCGGCATGGACGTGCGCTGGGACGGCGCGACCATGGGTGTCTCTGACATGATCAACGAAGGCGTGCGCCGCGCCTACCTGCATCCGGACAACATGCTGCGCGCCTCGGTGCTGGCCGATCCCGCCGGTGCGCGCAAGAACACGAAAGACAACACCCCCGCCGTCATCAATTACGAGATCGTGCCCGGCGACAAGGTCGAGATCATCCTCGCGGCCAAGGGCGGCGGCTCGGAGAACAAATCCAGGTTCGTCGCGCTCAATCCTTCCGACAGCATCGTGGACTGGGTGCTGGAGACCGTGCCCGAGATGGGCGCCGGCTGGTGCCCGCCCGGCATCCTCGGCATCGGCATCGGCGGCACGGCGGAGAAGGCCATGCTGCTGGCCAAGGAAGCGTTGATGGAGCCGGTGGACATGCACGAACTGCAGGCGCGGGGGGCTGCGAACCGCATCGAGGAACTGCGCCTGGAGCTGTTCGAGAAGGTCAACGCGCTGGGCATAGGCGCACAAGGCCTGGGCGGACTCACCACCGTGGTGGACGTGAAGATCAGGGACTATCCCACCCACGCGGCCAGCCTGCCGGTCGCCATCATCCCCAACTGCGCCGCCACGCGCCACATCCACTTCACGCTCGACGGCAGCGGCCCGGCCGTGCTGACGCCGCCATCGCTCGCCGACTGGCCCAAGGTCGAATGGAAAGCCTCTGCCGAATCGCGCCGCGTCGACCTCGACACCGTCACGCGCGAAGAGATCGCGACTTTCAAGCCGGGCGAGACGCTGCTGCTCTCGGGCAAGCTACTCACCGGCCGCGACGCCGCGCACAAGCGCGTCACCGACATGCTAAAGAGAGGCGAGAAGCTGCCGGTGGATTTCAAGAATCGTTTCATCTACTACGTCGGTCCGGTCGATCCGGTGCGCGACGAAGTGGTCGGCCCCGCCGGGCCGACGACGGCAACGCGCATGGATAAGTTCACCGAGACCATGCTGGCCGAGACCGGCCTGATTGGCATGGTCGGCAAATCCGAGCGCGAGCCTGAGGCTATCGAGGCGATCAAGAAACACAAGGCCGTGTACCTGATGGCCGTCGGCGGCGCGGCCTACCTCGTGTCCAAGGCGATCAAGGCGTCGAAGGTGCTGGCGTTCGGCGATCTGGGCATGGAGGCTATCTATGAATTTACTGTGCAGGACATGCCGGTGACGGTGGCGGTGGATGTGAATGGGACTTCGGTGCATGAGACGGGGCCGAAGGAGTGGCAGGGGAGGATTGCGGGGATACCGGTGAAGGTGGTGTGATGGGAGCAAGAATTTACATTGATATCATATTGACGCGAGGATTACGGAAATGGATATAGCTGCAATTGGTTCCCTTTTATCTAGCCTCAAGACAGCTACAGATATCGCAAAATTTATTAAGGATAGCGATGTTTCGCTCGAAAAAGCAGAAACCAAGCTTAAGTTGGCCGAGCTGGTGTCTGCTTTGGCCGGAGGCTGTGTGAAAACATCCTCTGTTCTGTCCACCGCAACTTCTCTCATGCGTTAATGGCATAACGTCCGCATGGAGGGAAGATCGTGAAGCGATTCATCGAAGGCGAAAGCCGGAGTCAAACCACCTTGCTGCCTGAATGCCTGGACGACTACATTGCCGAAGACAACCCTGTCCGTGCAGTCGAGGCATTCATCGACGAACTGGACATGCTGGCACTGGGGTTCGCTGGCATAGAGCCTGCTGCAACGGGGCGCCCCTCATATCATCCCTCGATTTTGCTGAAGCTGTATCTGTATGGCTATCTGAATCACATACAGTCCAGCAGGCGGCTTGAGCGCGAGTGTCAGCGCAACATCGAACTGATGTGGCTGATCGGCAAGCTTGCCCCGGACTTCAAGACCATCGCCGATTTCAGACGGGACAATGGCGAAGCGATACGCAATGTCTGCCGCCAGTTCGTGATGCTGTGTCGCCGCCTCAACCTGTTCTCGCAAGCCGTCGTAGCGATCGACGGCAGCAAATTCAAAGCAGTGAATGCCCATGACCGCAACTTCACTCACGGCAAGCTCGAAAAGCGCATGCAGCAGATAGACCAGTGCATTGATCGGTATCTTACGGCGATGGATACAGCCGACCGCCAGCAGTCCGACGTAACCGAAATGAAGAGCACTCGCCTGAAGGAAAAGATTGCCACTCTGAAGAAGGACATGGTGGAGCTGCGGGAGATCGAAGTGCAACTGAAGGCGTCGCCCTCCGGCCAAGTCTCTCTAACGGATCCCGATGCACGAGCCATGGCGACTAGCACCAGTCGCGGGATGGTTGGGTATAACGTTCAGACAGCCGTCGAGACTCAGCATCACCTGATCGTCGCGCACGAAGTCACCAACATTGGCACGGACCGCCAGCAACTCTCCAGGATGGCAAAACAGGCCAAGGCGGCCATGGAGAGTGACGAGCTCAACGTATTGGCTGATCGAGGGTACTACAGTGGAGATGAGATTCTGGCCTGCGACGAAGCAGGGATCACAGCCTACGTATCCAAACCAATGACGTCTTCCGCCAAGGCGGAGGGGCGCTTCGACAAAGAGGATTTCATCTACGACCCCATGGCTGACCAATACCTCTGTCCCGGCGGCAGCAGACTGATCAGACATAGTACAAGCGCCGACAAGGGCCACTTGATCTACCGTTATTGGAGCTCGGATTGCCCGCGTTGCCCGATCAAGGAGAAATGCACGCCCGGCAAAGAACGGCGCGTCAGCAGATGGGAACATGAGGCTACCTTGGAGAGGATGCAAAGGCGGCTTGATATGAGGCCGGAGGCCATGCGCATCCGAAGACAGACCGTCGAGCATCCGTTTGGCACGATCAAATACTGGATGGGCGCAAGGCACTTCCTGACACGAACACTGGATCGCGTCAGTACCGAGATGAGCCTGCATGTCCTGGCGTACAACATGAAACGGGTGATGCAGATAATGGGGGTGAACGGAATGATTGCAGCAATGCAACAGGCGAGAGGATGAAATCACTCGCTGAAATAATCTCCTGCTTTGAAAACACCTGAAGGCGGCATCCAAGAATCTGGTCGCGCAGCACCCCGCAAGTTACGCGTTTTTACACAGCCTCGCCGATGTGAAAATTGAAACTGCGGAGATACAGCAGGCTCTGCTTGACCGTGATGAGAAGATTCGCGTGCTTGAACGTGAGGCAAAGCTCAAAGCCGATATTCGTTGGGAACAACCATGTTATTGGCTTAAGTCATCTAACGGAACTGACGAGCCTTTCTGTCAGAACTGTTTTGACAAGGAAGGCAAACTATCTCGTTTGCATTCTGACGGAGTTGGAAGCTTTAAATGCCGTGTCTGTGAAAAGCATTTTTTGACGCAAGCCCGGAAAGACAGAGATGCAGCAGAATTTCGCTCTGCCTTGCAACGACGGGGTGATTGGTGAATTTGCGAAGCAAGCTCGGTAGGATGGGCTGAGCGCGGCGATACCCATCGAAAACCGCCGGGGGTTGCCCGGCAGCAAGCTACTTTCTTTTGCTTCGCCAAAAGAAAGTAGCCAAAGAAAAGGCGACCCCGGTGCGCCGCCCCTTCGGGTTCCCTGCGTTGCTCGAACAGCCGGGCCTCCTCATAAACTCGCACGACCCGCTACGCGGTCACGTGCTCAAACATATTTGTCGGACTGCCCCCGGCTGTCCTGCGCTACTTGGCGGAGCACAGGGGAAGGAAGGTCAAAGGCGGTTTTGTGTGCGCTTTGCGCACGATTGTTTTGTTGGTTTTGGCGAGGCGGGCTTTGCCCGCCTCGCTGCTTTTGGGGTTCGGCTTCTGAATTTCATCCCCTGTGCGCTGCCTCGAAAATCCGTAAACAAGCGGAGGTTTAGGCGAGCACTGTTCGAGCTCCGCGGCGGGGCACGGGGTGTGTGCCCCGCTAGGGCGAGTTGCGCAGCCCCGTTTGTTTACGGATTTTCGAGGGAACCCCGAAGGGGCAGCGCACCGGGGGCGTCCTCTTTTGGTTACTTTTCTCGGCAAGACGAGAAAAGTGACTTGCTGCCGGGCAACCCCCGGCGGTTTTGTCTTGAAGTGCAACGTGCCAGATAATCCCTTTCATGGATTTATCCCCGCTTTTCGACTATCATTCGCTCCAGTCTAAGGGCTTGACGTAGCGCCCCTCAGACACGGATTTTACGAATTGGCGGGTCTCCCCGCATTACAGCGCAGTGAACCTGGTCAGGTCCGGAAGGAAGCAGCCACAGCTGATGTCTGTAAGTGCCGGGGGTAAGGCTCGCCTCCTTATGTAGAGTGCCGGAGCCGTGATGAAAAGACTGCTCGTACTGGTGTTCCTCCTGGTGATGGCGAACAGCGTGTACGCTGTGGATGGTGTCTTCATCGAATACGGCGTGGCCAACAATGTCGAAGCGTCCCGTGTGGGAGCGCTGTGGAACTGGGACGGGAGTTGGCTGGACGACGGCGACTGGCAAGTGACCGGTTTCTGGGAGGCATCGCTGGGTAGATGGCGCGGGCATAGGCCTGACGACAATAACCAGACCATCACCGAGGTCGGCATTACTCCGGTGTTTCGTTTTGCGCCGAAGAATGCAGTGGCGGGCATGGTGCCTTATCTGGAAGGCGGGTTCATTGGTTTGCATCTGATCTCGCCGACCTTTATTTATAATGACCGCAAGTTCGGCAGTGCCTTCCAGTTCGGCAATCATATTGGGTTTGGCGCACGATTTGGCGGGCAGCGCCAGTTCGATCTGGGCTACCGCTTCCAGCATCTGTCAAATGGCGATATCAAACAGCCGAACCAGGGCGTCAATTTCAGCCAGCTCCATTTTATTTATCATTTCTGATCGGGTGTGATCCTTGTCTGCAACTTCTGTCCTGGCCCGCAAATGGCGTCCTAAGACTTTCGCCCAGTTGGCGGGGCAGGAGCACGTCGTGCAGGCGTTGACCAATGCGCTCACGCAGAATCGCCTGCATCACGCCTATCTCTTTACCGGTACGCGCGGCGTGGGCAAGACCACCATCGCGCGCATCTTCGCCAAATCCCTGAATTGCGAATCCGGCGTCACCGCCACGCCGTGCGGTGTGTGCGGCGCCTGTACCGAGATCGACAGCGGGCGCTTCGTCGACCTGATCGAGCTGGATGCGGCGTCCAACACGCAGGTCGACAACATGCGCGAACTGCTGGAGAGCGCGCTGTATGCGCCGACCAGCGGGCGTTTCAAGGTGTACATCATCGACGAAGTGCACATGCTGTCGAAGTCGGCGTTCAACGCGATGCTGAAGACGCTGGAAGAGCCGCCGTCGCACGTGAAATTCATCCTCGCCACCACCGACCCGCAGAAGATCCCGGTCACCGTGCTGTCGCGCTGCCTGCAGTTCAACCTCAAGCAACTGCCGCCCGCGCTGATCCATACCCACCTGCAATACGTGCTGGAACAGGAGAACATCCCGTTCGAGATGGGCGCGCTGAATCTGGTGGCGCGCGCCGCGCAGGGCAGCATGCGCGACGCCTTGAGTCTGATGGATCAGGCCATTGCCTATTCCTCCGGCAAGGTGGACGAGGCGCTGGTGCGCACCATGCTGGGCGCGATCGACCAGGGCTATCTGTTCGATCTGCTGCAGTCCCTGCGTGCAGGCGATGGCGCGGGCCTGTTGCGCATCGCCGACGACATGGCGATGCGCAGCGTGGCGTTCGAGGCGGCGCTGCAGGATATGGCGACGTTGCTGCATCGCATCGCGCTGGCGCAGACCATTCCGCAGGCGATCGCGGAAGACGAGCCGGAACGCGTGCGTCTGCTGGAGTCTGGCGCAGCAGTTCACGCCCGAAGAGATACAGCTGAATTACCAGATCGCCATCCACGGCCGCAATGAGATCGACCTCGCGCCGGACGAATACGCCGGCTTCACGATGACGCTGTTGCGCATGCTGGCGTTCGCGCCGCAAGCCGCCGCTACGAACGCCGGCCAGCCTGCGCCGCGATCCAGCTCCGGCAGCGACCGAGCGCTTCACAGGCTGGTTGCCGCCGAGCCGGCACCAGCAAGACAAGTCAGCTCCAGTGCAGAACACGGCAGGCAGCGCAGATCTGGACTGGAATACCTTGCTGTCGCAACTCAATCTGCAAGGCATGGCGCGCGAACTGGCGAAAGAACAGCGTGCTGGCGAGTTTTTCGGAAGGGCGTGTGGTGTTGAATCTTGCGCCGCAACACAAACATTTGCAAAGCAACAAGATCGCGCAGGACAAACTGCAGGCGGCGCTGAGCGACTATTTTGCAAAGCCGATCAGGCTGGCGGTGGAGCTGGGTGCCGCAAACGGATGTTGCGACGCCGGCAGCCGTCGAGCAGCATGAGAAGCAGACGCGCCAGCAGCAGGCGGAAGAGGCGATCAAACAGGATGCCTTCGTGCGCGAAGCGCAAGCGCAGTTGGGCGCGCAACTGATCGAGAGTTCGATCAGACCCGTATAACTAAACCGGAGGAAGTGGAAATGATGAAGGGCGGATTGGCCGGGCTGATGAAGCAGGCGCAACAGATGCAGGCGAACATGAAGAAGGCGCAGGACGAGCTGGCCACCGTCGAGGTGGAGGGGCAGTCGGGTTCCGGCATGGTCAAGGTGACCATGACCTGCGGCGCATGAGGTGCGTCGCGTGAATCTGGACCAGAGCGTGCTGGACGACAAGGAGATGCTGGAAGACCTGATCGTGGCGGCATTGAACGATGCCAACAAGAAAGCCGATGAGACTTCGAAGAAGCGCATGAGCGGGTTCACTGCCGGCATGAATTGCCGCCGGGCATGAGTCTGCCGTTCTAGATGAATCCGCCTTCCAGCCTGGAAGACCTGATCAAGGCGTTGCGCTGCCTGCCGGGTGTGGGGCCGAAGTCCGCGCAGCGCATGGCTTACCACCTGTTGCAGCGCGACAGGCAGGGCGCGTTGCATCTTGCGCGCTCCCTCGATCATGCGGTGGAGAGCGTCAAGCACTGCAGCAAGTGCAACAATTTTTCCGAAGATGAGATCTGCGTCCTGTGCCGCTCGCCGCGGCGCGAGACGGACATGCTGTGCGTGGTCGAGATGCCGGCCGACTTGCTGATGATGGAGCAGGCGCAGTGTTTTCGTGGCATGTACTTCGTGCTGATGGGACGGCTCTCGCCACTGGACGGGATGGGGGCGACGGGAACTGCCGCTGGAGCGCTTGCTCAAGCGCGCGCAGGAATTGTCGTGCGAGGTGATCCTGGCGACCAACTTCACCGTCGAGGGCGAGGCGACCGCACATTACCTTGCCACCTTGCTTCGTGCGCAGGGGGTCAAGGTATCGCGCATCGCGCGCGGCTTGCCCGTGGGCGGTGAATTGGAACATGTGGATAGCGGGACATTGGCACAGGCCGTGCTGGAAAGACGAGCGGTAACAGAATGAGTCGAACAAATCCGAAGCAAGTCAGCCGGGCGAGCGGCTGCAAAAGGTGCTGGCTCAAGCGGGCTTCGGCTCGCGCCGCGAGATGGAAGAGTGGATCAGCGCCGGGCGGGTGACCGTGAATGGCACGGTGGCGACCTTGGGGGTGCGCGTGTCCGAGGGCGACCGGGTGCAGGTGGATGGTCGCGTCGTGCGCCTGCATCTGGAAGCCGAACAGGCTTTGCCGCGCGTCCTGCTGTATCACAAGCAGGAGGGCGAGATCGTCAGCCGCGACGATCCCGAACGAGCGTGCCAGCGTGTTCGACAGTCTGCCGAAACTGCGCGGACAGAAATGGATCGCTATCGGGCGGCTGGATTTCAATACCAGCGGCTTGCTCATCTTCACGACCTCGGGCGAATTGGCGAATCGACTGATGCACCCGCGCTTCGAGGTGGAGCGCGAGTATGCCGTGCGCGTGCAGGGCGAAATGTCGCCCGAGCAGATGCGCCAGATGACCAAGCAGGGCATCGAACTGGAAGACGGGCTGGTGCGCTTCGAGAAACTCAGCGACGAGGGCGGCGAGGGTTTCAACCACTGGTACCGGCTGGTGCTGAAGGAAGGGCGTAACCGCGTGGTGCGGCGCACCTTCGAGGCGCTGGGGTTGCCGGTGAGCCGTCTGATGCGGGTGCGTTTTGGCATCATCAACCTTCCGTCGCGCATCAAGCGCGGCATGATGGCCGAGTTGGGCGAGGCCGAGGTGAGGGCGATACTGGAGTGGGTGGGGTTGCCTGCAGGTGTGGCGCGGCAGGTATCTCCCGAGGCCAGAAAAGCAAAACTGCCGCGCGCTCCGGTGCGCAAAAATTAAAACTGGCGAGATTGACGGACTGTCGTTAAAATCCGCGGGGTTAAGTGGCATTCTTAAGTGACGACGGTAACCTATGCGCGCATAGCGATTGGGAATAAATGGAACAGCGTGGCAATAAGACCATCATCTGTAGCGTATTTTTTCTGGATATCGTCGAATATTCGAAAAAATCCGTGTCGGGCCAGATATCGCTGAAAGAGCGTTTCAACGCCTTTCTGTCCATCGCTATCCGCGATGTGCCGGTCAACGACCGCATCATTCTGGACACCGGGGACGGCGCCGCGATCAGTTTTCTGGGGGACATCAGCGATGCGCTGCACGCCGCATTGAGCATGCGCAGCAGCCTGCTCAACGAGGGCGTGCGCATGGAACCGCCGTTGCTGGTGCGCATGGGGGTGAATCTTGGGCCGGTGCGTTTGGTCAAGGACATCAACGGACAGCCGAACATCGTCGGCGACGGAATCAATGTGGCCCAGCGCGTAATGGGCTTTTCCGATCCTGGGCAGATACTGGTCTCGCGTTCCTATTACGACGCTGTTTCGCGCCTGTCGCAGGAATATGCCGGCATGTTCCATTACCAGGGCTCGCGTACCGACAAGCATGTGCGCGAACATGAGGTGTACGCCATCGGTTATCCCGGCGATTTCACTTCGACGCAACGGAGTTTGTCGAAGCAATCCAGGCAGGCCGGAGCGACTGGCTTTGATGCCGTGCTGTTCAAACTGGAGAATTATTGGGATTCGTTCGTCCGTACGATGGGCCGCTGGGAGCGTCGCGTTATCGAGGCTTACCGTAACGCATCCGACAGGCAGCGCGCTGCGATCATCAGTGCTACTGGCTTGGTGCTGACCTCGCTGGTCGTGCTGACGGTCATACTTGCGAGCCGGCCGACAGCGAAGGTTGCACAGGTGGCGTCGGTGGAACAGGCCACAACGGAGCAGGTGACGCCGGGGCAGGCGCCATCGCCGGCTGCACCGGCGCAAAACGGAAGTGCATCAGAAAAATCCAGGAAGAAGGCGCCCGAGAAGAAGGTGCAGGGGGTCAAGGAGAGTTCGCGTGTGCGGACTTTGGCTGAGACGACCGGCGCGCCGGCGGTGGTGAGCCTGGTCGTGCAGCCGTGGGGCGAAATCTATCTGGATGGTAGAATGCAGGGCATCAGTCCGCCGTTGCTGGAACTGCAGGTCGTGGCTGGCAAGCATGAGATTAAAATCCGCAATACGAAATTCCCGGTTTATACCCAGGTCATCAGGGTGAAGTCGGGGCAGAAAATAAAAATCAGGCATACATTCGCCAATTAGCGGCCTTTGGTGAGTGTAAGTGATGGGAGTTTTTGGATGCTGGGTCGCCGTAATGTATTGCTGGGTATGATGTGGGTATGGTTGCTGACTGGCTGCCACGCTCTGAATACTTGCGACGAGTGTTGGTGGTACAACCGGACTCCGGGTCATAAGCTGGATAAGGGCGTAGAGAGCTACGCAGAAGGCAATTACATCGCCTCGATGGCGGCATTGAACGATGTGCTGCAAACGAAGCTGGCTGACAAGGCTGACAAGGTGAGTGCATATAAATATCTGGCGTTCATACATTGCGTCTCCGGTAGGGAAAAGATGTGCTTCGAGTCTTTTCGTAAAGCGCTGGCCCTGAATCCGAAATTCGAGCTGACCCCGGCAGAGGCCGGGCATCCGGTGTGGGGTCCTGTGTTCCGCAGTGCCAAGGCCAAGTACGGCAAATAATCCTTCCTCGACGGAATCATGATCAGTCATTTGGGACGTTACGAGATTGTCGGTGAACTCGGTCAGGGGGCGATGGGGGTCGTTTACAAGGCCACCGATCCGCTGATCGACCGCATCGTTGCGATCAAAACCATCACGCTGAGTCTGGCGCAGGAAGAGCGCGATGAGTACGAGGCGCGCTTCTACCAGGAGGCCAAGGCCGCCGGGCGTCTGAGCCACCCCAACATCGTGACCATCTTCGACGTCGGCCGCAGCGGCGACATCGCCTACATCGCGATGGAATTCCTGCAGGGTCGCGAGCTGCGAGACATCCTCAACGACGATCAATTGCTGCCGGTCGATCAGGCGATAGACATCGTTGCGCAGGTAGCGTTTGGGTTGGCTTATGCGCACGAGCACGGCATCATCCACCGCGACATCAAGCCCTCGAACATCATGGTGGCGCGCGACGGCCATGTGAAGATCACCGACTTTGGCATCGCGCGCATGGCCTCCTCGGCGGTGCGTACGCAGACCGGAATGGTGCTGGGATCGCCGAAATACATGTCGCCAGAACAGGTGATGGGCAAGCTTGCCGACCAGCGTTCGGATGTTTTCTCGCTGGGTGTGATGCTGTACGAGATGCTGACCGGGCAGGCGCCGTTCACGGGCGAGAACGTGAATGCCATCATGTATCAGACCCTGAATTCGATCCCGCAACCGCCCAGTACCCTGAATGCGGCTGTGCCGGACATGCTCAATTTCATCGTGGCCAAGGCGCTGGCGAAGGATCTGGAGCATCGCTATCAGAATGCCAAGGACTTTGCGAACGACCTGCGCGCCTGCCGGGACACCATGCCGCGCAGTGCGGTTCAGGTACCGGTTCCCAAGCCGAGTGGCGCCGCATCCCTGGCGGATGCCACCCAGCTCGTTGTGGATGAGAGCGAAGAATCCGATCATGCCGTGACCATGCGGCTTTCCCCCTCATTCGATTCATTCGGCGCGACCATGCGTCTGGCAGCGTTGACGGCCAGTCAGGAAGATGTGGAGGAGTTGTCCAAGACCTTCAAGATGGCGCGTCCCAGCATCGACGAGATCAACCGTGCGGCACCGCAACCCCAGGTGTTCGCCAAGTCATCGTCAGCACATATTGTGCGTCCGCTCCCCGAGTCGCGAGCTGCCAGGGGCGGTGGCCTCCTGCTGATGGCGATCATCGCCTTGATCCTGATCGGGCTGATCTCCGCGTTCCTGTTCTAGCCAGCCACGGAACTGGCAGGGATGCAGCGGTATTACACGTTAGGTTCCTCCCGTCGGCTTGCCCTGTTGTTCAGCCTGCTTTGTTCCGCGGCTCTCGCGGTCCTATGGACGTTGCCCTTGCCGGCATTGTGGGGGTTCTTGTTGACTATGGTCGTGCTGTGCTGGGCCGGTTATCACCTGTTGCTCGATGCGAACCTGCGCTTGTCGCATTCCTGTGTGGCGTTTCGCCTGGAAGAGAAGGGAGAGATCGTGCTGGTGTTGCGCAACGGCAGGCACGTGCCATGCAAAGTGACTCGCGACAGTCTGGTGACTCCCTGGCTTGTCATCCTGAACGTGGTGCTAAGCGAACAACGAGGGCGGCGTAGCCTGGTGATATTGCCGGATGCCATGGCCGCGGACAGTCTTCGTCGTCTGCGCGTCGTCCTGAAGTGGGGCGACAAGGCTGGTCAGGCGGCGAGATAGCCCGGTGGGGTCAGAACGGTCGGGACGGCTTCCGGCAGCATTTGCGGATAATCCTTGCTGAAATGCAGTCCGCGGCTCTCATGGCGCGACAAAGCGCTTTGTACGATGAGGTCGGCGGTCAGCACCAGGTTGCGCAACTCCAGCAGGTCGGCGCTGACGTGGAAATTGCGGTAATACTCGTTGATCTCCTCGTGCAGCAACTTGATGCGGTGCTGTGCGCGTTGCAGGCGCTTGGTGGTGCGCACGATGCCGACGTAGTCCCACATGAAGCGTCGCAACTCGTCCCAGTTGTGGGAGATCACCACGGTCTCATCCGCATCCGTAACGCGGCTTTCATCCCATTGCGGCAGTTCGGGTATCTCTCCCGGTGACTTGCGCAGGATGTCCTGCGCGGCGGCATCGGCGAAGACCAGGCACTCCAGCAGCGAATTGCTGGCCAGTCGGTTGGCACCGTGCAGTCCGGTGCAGGCGTTCTCGCCGATGGCGTAAAGTCCATCCACATCGGTGCGGCCGTGCAGGTCGGTCATCACGCCGCCGCAGGTGAAGTGCACCGCCGGTACGACCGGGATCGGCTGTTTGGAAATGTCGATGCCCAGCGCCAGGCAACGCGAGTAGATGGTCGGGAAATGCTCCTGCAGGAATTCGAGCGGCTGATGCGAGATGTCCAGATAGACGCAATCCAGGCCGCGTTTCTTCATCTCGAAGTCGATGGCGCGCGCCACGATGTCGCGTGGAGCCAGATCGGCGCGTTCATCATGCCAAGGCATGAAGCGGGTGCCATCCGGCAACTTCAATGTGCCGCCTTCGCCGCGTACCGCTTCGCTGATAAGGAAGGATTTGGCATGCGGATGATAAAGGCAGGTCGGGTGGAACTGGATGAATTCCATGTTGGAGACGCGGCAGCCCGCGCGCCAGCCCATGGCGATGCCGTCGCCGGTGGCGGTGTCCGGGTTGGTCGTGTACAGGTAGACCTTGCCCGCGCCGCCGGTGGCGAGCACCGTGTTCTGGGCTGCAATGGTGATGACCTCGCCGTTCAGGCTGTTCAGCGCATAAGCGCCGTAGCAGTGATTGTCCTTGCGGCGCAGCTTCTTCCCGGTGATGAGATCGACAGCGATATGCCGCTCCAGCAAAGTGATATTGGGATGATTGCGCGCCTTGGCGGCGATGGTCTCCTGTACGGCCAGTCCGGTGGCATCGGCGGCATGGATGATACGGCGACGGCTGTGTCCGCCTTCGCGAGTGAGGTGGTAACCGCTGTCCGAGCCGGCATCGCGGGTGAAAGGCACGCCTTGGGAGATCAGCCAGTCGATGGCAGATGCCCCATGTTCGATCACGAAGCGCGTGGTCTTGAGATCGCACAGCCCGGCTCCTGCGACCAAGGTGTCCTGAATATGCTCGTCCAGCGAATCGTCAGGTGAAAGCACGGCGGCGATACCGCCCTGAGCCCAGGCGCTGGCCCCGTCCAGCAGGGATTTCTTGGTGATAACGGCGACTTTCTGTTTGTCAGCCAGTTTGAGCGCCAGCGACAGACCGGCCAGTCCGCTACCGATGATGAGAGTATCGAAACGCAACACGCAAGTTGTCCAGATCAGGTTATCTACCTCCCGAACTATACCAAACTTGAGCAGGCCCTAAGCCGGGAATGAACTAATTTTAACGCCTGCTGTCCATTCGGCGGCTACTGGCAATGCTGACGTTCGGGTATCCGTCCGGTTATACTACGGAACCGCTTGCAGGCGGTCCAAATCAATAAACCGGGAAACGGAATGGGTGACAGGGAGGTCGATCAACAGCTGGTAGAGCGTGCGCAGCGCGGCGAAAAGCACGCGTTCGAGCTGTTGGTGGCAAAATACCAGCGCCGCCTGGGGCGGTTGATCTCGCGTTTCGTGCGCAATGCCGCCGAGGCCGAGGATGTCACCCAGGATGCGTTCATCAAGGCGTATCGCGCATTGCCGGCGTTTCGCGGGGACAGTGCGTTCTATACGTGGCTGTACCGGATCGGCATCAATACCGCCAAGAACCATCTGGTGGCGCAGGGGCGCAGGGCGCCTACCAGCACGCCGTTCGACTCGGAAGAGGCGGAAGACTTCGAGGACGCGGCGCTGTTGCATGAGGTGGCGACGCCCGAGAACGAGTTGATGAGCAAGCAGGTTGTGGAAGTGGTGAACTCTTCACTGCAGGAATTGCCTGACGATCTGCGCACTGCTTTGACTCTGCGGGAAATAGAAGGGCTGAGCTATGAAGAGATCGCGGCGGTGATGGATTGCCCGATCGGTACAGTCAGGTCAAGGATTTTCAGGGCGCGCGAGGCGATTGCCGCCAATTTGCGTCCGTTGTTGGGTACCAGTGAAGATAAAAGGTGGTGAGCATGAGACAGGAAATTTCGGCGTTGATGGACGGAGAAATGTATGAGGATCAGGCGGATGTCTTTTTCGACCGACTAAAACGCCACCCGGAGGCGCGGCAGGATTGGGAGAGTTATCATCTGATCGGCGATGCCCTGCGACAGCCAGACCACATCTGCAAGGGTTTCGGAAAATCCTTCCAGGAGAAATTGCAGGCCGAGCCTACCGTATTTGCTCCCCATAATCGCACTTCCCAACGTATCCGCAATTTCGCACTCTCGGCTGTTGCTTCCGTGATGGCCTTGGCGCTGGTCGCCTGGCTGTCGGTGCAGGTCGGCAGCGAACCTGCACCGCAGGTCGCAACGGTGCAACCAGACAATGCAGGTGCTGTACGTCCCGCTTCCGCTCAAGCTGACGACTACCTGATGGCGCATCAGGAGTTCTCTCCCAGCGCCGATGTGCATGGCGCCGCCTCTTACATGCATGCGGTGGCGGGACGATAGTGCAAGTCAAGTTGAGACAATCCGGATATCTGTTCTTCATGCTGGTGCAGCTGGGAGTTGCACCAGCATTCGCCGATCCATTGCAGGGGGATGAGGCGGACTGGCTCAAGACCATGGTCTTTGCAGCGCACCAGACCGATTACAGCGGAGTCTTCGTCTACCAATCGGGCGGACGTGTCGAGATGTCGCGCATCACGCATATTTCCGATGCGGATGGCGAGCACGAACGACTGGAAGGGCTCGATGGCGGAAGACGCGAACTTATCCGCAACAACGATCAGGTCTGGCTATTCACGGAAGGGCATAAGTCCAGGGTCGAGAAGCGTCAGATCAGGCGTGCATTCCCTGCTTTACTGCCGGAGCAGATCTCGACACTGAAGGAGAATTACTCGGTCAGGCGGGAAGAGGAGGGGGAAGTCGCCGGCCATCATGTGCATACTGTCGTCTTTCAGCCCAAGGACAATCTGCGTTACACCCGCAAGATGTGGGCGCACTACGACTCCGGTTTGTTGCTCAAGGCTGTTGTAATGGATGATCACGGCTATATCATCGAGCAGTACGCATTCATGCAGGTGAACATCAACGGCAATATCGATCGCAAATGGATCACGAAGGATAGACCATCCTCTGCCGATCCGGACCAGCAACCGCAACCCATGCCTCTGTCCAGGACGGAACAGGTCATGGAGTCGAATGGGTGGCAGGTCGATGCGATGCCTGCGGGATTCAAAAAGATACTCGAGATGCGACGGCATTTCCGTGAAAACAAGGAGCCCGTCATTCATATGGTGTACTCCGACGGGTTGGCGGGTATCTCCGTGTTCATCGAGAAGTCCAATGGGCTAAAACACCCCCATTCCGGACTGGCCGGGCAAGGGGCGGTGCATGTCTATAACCGCATCGTCGGTGATGCTCTGGTTACGGTAGTCGGCGAGGTGCCGGCCAGAACCGTGATCCAGATCGCCGATTCCGTGCGTTATGCGGGCCAATGACATGCTGGAGATGCGTGCCATTGTCATTCAGGTGCAGGGGGAGGAAGCCTCAGTGCAACCTCTGGGTAGCGGCGGGTGCGGCCATTGCAGTAGCGAAGGCGGCTGCGGTAGCGGTACGCTGACGAAATTGTTCTGTAGCAGCAAGCCGCGTCATTTCAAGGTACGTAATCAGGCGCACGCCAAGGTCGGTGATGAGGTTCGTGTCTCTTTGCCGGATGGCGTGTTGTTGCGCGGCGCAACGAAGATGTACCTGTTGCCCTTGTGCCTGCTTTTTGTCGGCGGGATCTCCGGTGTCAGTCTGGCCAGTGAAGCTGCCTTGCGCGATCCATACGCTGTCGCAGGAGCCGTCGTCGGGTTGCTGCTGGGTTTTGTTCTGGCAAGACTCTCGCCCGGAGTCGGGCAGGCTGTCGCATCGTCCATCGTCACATCGCGAACGAGTTCTTAATCATCGATTCATCAGGAGCTAAACGCATTATGCTGAAGAGATTCGCCTTTCTCGCATTGTTCGGTTTGTTCACCCAGGCAGCAGTCGCCAATGACCTGCCCGATTTCACCGAATTGGTGGAAAAGCAGGGCGCCGCGGTAGTGAATGTCAGTACCACTCAGATCAATCGGGTGCCGCAGCTGTTCCAGGGCATGCCGAATCTGCCTGAAAACGACCCGTTCTACGAATTCTTCCGCCGCTTCGCACCGCAAGTCCCGCGCGAACAGGAATCGCAATCGCTGGGTTCCGGCTTCATCATCAGCGCGGACGGCTACATCCTGACCAATGCGCATGTGGTGGACCGTGCCGACAAGATCACTGTGCGCCTGACCGACAAGCGTGAGTTCAAGGCCAAAGTGATCGGCTCGGACAAACGTACCGATGTCGCATTGCTCAAGATCGATGCGACCGGCCTGCCCAAGGTCGCGCTGGGGAAACCCGACCAGCTCAAGGTTGGCGAGTGGGTGCTGGCGATCGGTTCACCCTTCGGCTTCGACAGCAGCGTGACGGCAGGCATCGTCAGCGCCAAGGGGCGGTCATTGGCGCAAGAGAACTTCGTGCCCTTCATCCAGACCGATGTGGCGATCAATCCGGGCAACTCGGGTGGGCCGCTGTTCAACATGAAGGGCGAGGTGGTTGGCATCAATTCCCAGATCTATAGCCGTTCCGGCGGGTACATGGGACTGTCGTTCTCCATCCCCATCGATGTGGCGATGGACGTGGTCAACCAATTGCGCACTACCGGCAAGGTCACGCGTGGCCGCATCGGGGTGACCATTCAGGAAGTGACGCGCGAACTGGCGGATTCGTTCGGCTTGCCCAAGGTCGCCGGAGCGTTGATCTCCGGCGTGGAAAAGGGCGGTCCGGCGGACAAGGCCGGCGTACGGGCCAGTGACGTGATCCTCAAATTCGATGGCAAGGTGGTGAACTCCTCGGCCGATCTGCCGCGTATCGTCGCTGCGACCAAGCCGGGCGCAAAGGTCAGCGTTCAATTGTGGCGTAAGGGCAGCGCATTGGACGTTTCCCTGGTGGTCGGCGAGGTGCAGAGCGATACGGCAGTTGCGCAGCGCGGCGGTCGCGGAGGCGGTGGCGCGGAAGGGGCCTCGGAAAGCGAGACCCGTCTCGGGCTGGTCGTGAGCGAACTGAACGACGAGCAAAAAGCCGAACTCCAGGTCGAAGGTGGCCTGATCGTCGAGGATATGAAAGGACCGGCCGCCCGCAGCCAGTTGCAGCGCGGGGACGTGATCCTTGCTGTCGGCAACATCGAGATACACGACTTCGACCAGTTCAACGAGGTGCTGAAGAAGGTTCCGCGTGGGCGCAACATCGCCCTGCTGGTGCGCCGAAGCGAGGGGACGGTCTACGTTCCGATCAAGCTGGACGAGAAGTAAGCAGGCCGTCTGTACCTCAGCGTATCCCGTCAAAATCGGCTAGAATTCGCGCTTTGCGAAACGGCCGCTTTTGGCGGGATTTTATATTTTGAGCCTCATGCAGCATATCCGTAACTTCTCCATCATCGCCCACATCGATCACGGCAAATCCACGCTGGCAGACCGCATCATCCACCTGTGCGGCGGCTTGTCCGACCGCGAGATGGAAGAGCAGGTGCTTGACTCGATGGATATCGAGCGCGAGCGCGGCATCACCATCAAGGCGCAGACCGCCGCTCTGAGCTACAAGGCGCGCGACGGCCAGATGTACAACCTCAACCTGATCGACACGCCTGGGCATGTGGACTTCTCTTATGAGGTCTCGCGTTCGCTCTCCGCGTGCGAGGGGGCGTTGCTGGTGGTGGATGCCTCGCAAGGCGTCGAGGCGCAGACCGTGGCCAACTGCTATACCGCGCTGGATCTGGGGGTCGAGGTTGTGCCGGTGCTGAACAAGATCGACCTGCCCTCCGCCAATCCGGAGAACGCCATCGCCGAGATCGAAGACGTGATCGGCATCGGTGCGCAGGACGCGGTGCGGTGCTCGGCCAAGACCGGCATGGGCGTGGAAGATGTCCTGGAAGCATTGATCGCGAAAGTGCCGGCGCCCAAAGGGGATGTGGATGCACCGTTGCAGGCGCTGATCATCGATTCCTGGTTCGACAACTACGTCGGCGTGGTGATGCTGGTGCGCATCGTCAACGGCACGCTCAAGCCCAAGGACAAGATCCTGTTCATGGCGACCGGCGCGCAGCATCTGACTGAGCATGTCGGTGTGTTCACGCCGAAATCGCAGGATCGTGATTCTTTATCTGCCGGGCAGGTGGGTTTCGTGATCGCCGGCATCAAGGAATTGAAGGATGCCAAGGTGGGCGACACGGTCACTCTGGTGTCCAAGCCGGCCGCCAGTGCGCTGCCAGGCTTCAAGGAAATACAGCCGCAGGTGTTCGCCGGATTGTTCCCGGTGGAGTCCAACCAGTACGAAGCGCTGCGCGATTCGCTGGAAAAATTGAAACTCAACGATGCCGCGCTGCAATATGAACCGGAAGTGTCACAGGCCCTGGGGTTCGGCTTCCGCTGCGGCTTCCTCGGTCTGCTGCACATGGAGATCGTGCAGGAGCGCCTGGAGCGCGAGTTCGACATGGATCTGATCACCACGGCGCCGACGGTGATCTACGAAGTGGTGCAGCGCGACGGCACGGTGCTGATGGTGGATAACCCGTCCAAACTGCCGGACCTGTCCAAGGTCGAAGAGATCCGCGAGCCCATCGTCAACGTCAATCTTTACATGCCGCAGGAATACGTGGGCGCAGTCATCACGCTGTGCACACAGAAACGCGGCGTGCAGATCGACATGAATTATCACGGCAAGCAGGTGCTGCTGAAATACGAGATGCCGATGGGCGAGATCGTGCTGGATTTCTTCGACAAGCTGAAATCGGTATCGCGCGGCTATGCTTCCATGGATTACGAGTTCAAGGAATATCGTTCGGCGGATGTGGTCAAGGTGGATATGCTGATCAACGGCGAGAAGGTGGATGCGCTGTCCATCATCGTGCATCGCAGCCAACAGCCAGTATCGCGGGCGCGAAGTGGCGGCCAAGATGCGCGAGTTGATCCCGCGTCAGATGTTCGATGTGGCGATCCAGGCGGCCATCGGTGCCAACATCATCTCGCGCGAGAACGTGAAGGCCTTGCGCAAGAACGTGCTGGCCAAGTGCTACGGCGGCGACATCTCGCGCAAGAAGAAACTGCTGGAAAAGCAGAAGGCGGGCAAGAAGCGCATGAAACAGGTGGGCAGTGTGGAGATCCCGCAGGAGGCGTTCCTCGCCATCCTGCGTGTGGACGACAAATAACAGAATGGGAAGTTGAAATGACCTTTGCCTTGATCTTGTTCTCGTTACTGCTGCTGACCGGCGCGATCTGGTTGCTGGATCGCTACAAGCTGCGCGCCATGCGCCCGGCAGGGGTCAACGAGCCGTGGTGGGTGGAATACGCCAAGAGCTTCTTTCCGGTGATCCTCGTCGTGTTCCTGCTGCGCTCCTTTCTGATCGAACCGTTCAAGATTCCGTCCGGTTCGATGATCCCGACCCTGCATGTGGGCGACTTTATTCTGGTCAATCGCTATACCTACGGACTACGCCTGCCCATCGTCAACAAAAAAATCATCGACATCAACCAGCCGCAGCGCGGCGACGTGATGGTGTTCCACTATCCGGAGGACCCTTCAACGGACTATATAAAGCGAGTGGTCGGGGTGCCCGGGGATGTCGTGGTCTATCGCAACAAGAGGCTGTGGATCAACGGTGCTGAGCAGAATCTGAAGCGCGACGGGGATTATAATTACGTCGATAATAGCAGCTTGAGTTTTGTGCATACCGAACGGTATATCGAGGACATGGGCGGACATGCGCATCCGGTGATTCTGGATCCGGACAAGCCGCTGCTGCGATTGGACGGGGTGGCGAACTTTCCGCAACGTGAACAGTGCAGTTATAGCGAAGAAGCGATGCGCTGTACCGTGCCTGCCGGGCACTACTTCATGATGGGTGACAACCGTGACAACAGCCGCGACAGTCGCTACTGGGGTTTCGTCCCGGACGAGATGATCGTCGGCAAGGCTTTTTTCATCTGGATGAATTTCGGCGAATTGAAACGTATCGGTTTATCGATTAACTAGGCATGGATATCAGAAAGGAATGGACATGAAGGCACTGGCATATAGGCAACGCGGCGTCAGTTTTGTCGGGATGATTATGATTGCAACAGGTTTGATCCTTGTGGCTGTTCTTGGCATGAAGATGGTGCCTCCCTATGTTTACAACGCGCAGATTGGCCAGATATTCCAAACAATTGCCAGCGATCCGGCAATGAAGGACGCGCCAACCAGGGAAATATTGGAAGCATATAACAAGCGTGCAAGTGTTAACTCCATAACCGCTATCACAGCGGAAGATATTGAAGTTATCAAGGAGGATGGTGTGTTGTCCTTGAATGCAAAATATTCCGTCAAGATACCGCTTGCGGGCAATGTCAGCATGTTGCTGGAATTCAACCCGTCGAGTTCGTAACTCATCCGATGAAGCACGCGGCACTGTGTAAACAGCTCGGCTATCAGTTCGCCCAGCCGCAATTGTTGCAGCGTGCGCTGACCCACCGCAGCTACAGTGCCGCGCATAACGAACGCCTGGAGTTCCTTGGCGATAGCGTGCTGAACTGCACCATCGCCAAATACCTTTACACTACTTATCCGGATTTTCCCGAGGGTGTGTTGTCCCGTTTGCGTTCCAATCTGGTGAACCAGCAGACTTTGGCCACTTTGGCGCAACAGTTGGATCTGGGCGAGCATCTGCTGCTGGGCGAAGGCGAGCGCAAGAGCGCCGGGCACCGCCGCCCCTCGATTCTGGCCGATGCGCTGGAAGCCTTGTTCGGCGCGGTGTGGCTGGATGCGGATTTTGCGACGGCGGAAAAGGTGGTGCTGGGCTTGTATGTGCCGCTTATAGACAAGACCGACCTGCAGACGCTGGGCAAGGACGCCAAGACCCTGCTGCAGGAACATCTGCAAGGCCGCAAGCTGGCCTTGCCGCAATACAATGTGGTCGAAATCAAGGGTGAAGCGCATGCACAGACGTTCGTCATATCCTGCGATATCGCCCAGCTTGGACTGACCACCCGGGGCGAGGGCGCCAGCCGCCGTATCGCCGAACAAATCGCCGCCGAAAAGGCTTACCAGCAGATAACACAAAAAATATGACCGAATCTCAAGACTTCCACAGCGGTTTCATTGCCATCGTCGGCCGCCCTAACGTCGGCAAATCAACCTTGCTGAATCACCTGATCGGGCAGAAGATCAGCATCACCTCGCGCAAGGCGCAGACTACGCGCCATCGCATCACCGGCATCCTCACCGAAGACAAGATGCAGTTCGTGTTCGTGGATACGCCGGGTTTCCAGACGCAGCACACCAATGCGCTGAACCGCAGCATGAACCGTGTGGTGACCAGCAGCCTGCGCGAAGTGAACGTCGTGTTATTCGTGCTGGAAGCGCGCCATTTCGACGAACGCGACCAGCAGGTGCTGGAACTGTTGCCGCAAGATCGTCCGGTGATCCTTGTCATCAACAAGGCGGATTTGCTGGCAGACAAAGCTGAGTTGTTGCCCTTCATCGAAAAGCTCTCCGCCCTGCGCCACTTCGCCGCCATCGTCCCGGTCAGCGCCCGCCAGGACAAGCAGCTCGACACCTTGCTGGACGCCATCCGTCCCTTCATTCCCGAGGGCGAGCACCTGTATGCCGAGGACGAGATCACCGACCGCAACGAACGCTTCCTCGCCGCCGAGTTGCTGCGCGAAAAGGTGTTCCGCTTCACCGGTGAAGAACTGCCTTACTCCGTTAGCGTGGTGATCGAGCAATTCAAATTGGAAGGCAAGCTGCGCCGCATCCATGCCGCCATCCTGGTGGACAAGGAAGCGCACAAGGCTATGCTCATCGGCAGCAAGGGCGAGAAGCTCAAGGAGATCGCCACCCAGGCGCGGCTCGACATGGAGAAGCTGTTCGACGGTAAGGTGTTCCTCGAGGTGTTCGTCAAGGTCCGCAGCGGCTGGGCGGACAGTGCGCAGATGCTGAAATCGCTGGGGTATGAGTAACGCAGCATCCAAACAGCGCATCCAGGACGAGCCCGCCTTCGTACTGCACAGTTACCCGTTCCGCGAGACTAGTCTGGTGCTGGAGGTGTTCAGCCGGCAGCATGGGCGCGTGCCGCTGGTGGCGCGCGGGGCACGGCGTCCACGCTCGGCGTTGCGCGGACTGTTGATGGGCTTCCAGCCCTTGCTGTTGAGCTGGTTCGGCAAGCACGAATTGCGCACGCTGCACAGTGCAGAATGGCAGGGTGGCCAGCCGCAGCTGCAGGGCACAGCGCTGTTGTGCGGCTTCTACCTGAACGAGTTGCTGCTCAACCTGATGGCGCGCGATGACCCGCATGAAAGTCTGTTCGATTATTACCAGCAGACCTTGCAGCGGCTGGCGCAGGAGGACGATCACGCTTTCACGCTGCGCTGCTTCGAGAAGCACATGCTGCAGGAACTGGGTTATGCGCTGTTGCTGGAGACCGAGGCGGGTAGTGGCAGGCCCATCGTGCCGACCCGGACTTACCGCTATATACTGGAGCGCGGCGCGATAGAGGAAACGGCGGATGCCGCGCAAGGCATGCCGGTGGCGGGCAAGACCCTGCTGGACATGGCCGCCGACGATTACCGCGACGTGAACAGCGCGCGCCAGAGCAAACAACTGATGCGCATGCTGCTCGATCACCATCTTGCCGGTAAGACCCTGCACACACGCGAACTGATGAGGGATTTACAGAAGCTGTAAAAACATGTTGCCCGCAGATTACGCAGATTAAACGGATTCAAAATCTTAAACAAAGGCGATGGTGCAGATCAGTTCTATCCCGTCATTCTTCAGAATGGTTTAAGTGTTTTTCAATCTGTTTAATCTGTGTAATCTGCGGGGAAAAGGAACTTCAAAATGATCAAACTCGGACTGAACATCGACCACGTCGCCACGCTGCGCCAGGCGCGCGGCTCCCGTTACCCCAATCTGGTGCGTGCCGCGCTGGTCTGCGAAGAGGCGGGTGCGGACGCCATCACCATCCACCTGCGCGAAGACCGCCGCCACATTCAGGATGCCGATGTCGATATCCTGCGCGGCATGCTGCAGACGCGCATGAACCTGGAATGCGCCGTCACCGACGAGATGATCGCAAATGCGCTGCGTGTCAAACCGCACGACATCTGCCTCGTGCCGGAAAAGCGCGAAGAGTTGACCACCGAAGGCGGGCTGGACGTGGTGAAACATTTCGACGCGGTGCAGCGTGCCACACAGCGTTGCACTGAAGCCGGCATCCGCGTCTCGCTGTTCATCGATGCCGACGAACGTCAGCTTGATGCGGCCAGAAAGGCCGGCGCTCCCGTGGTCGAGATCCATACCGGCAAGTATGCCGATGCGGACAGCATACCGGCGATGCGAGCAGGAACTGGCGCGTATCCACCGCGCTGCATTGCACGCGCATGAGCTCGGTTTGCAGGTCAATGCCGGACATGGCCTGCAACTATCACAACGTGCGTCCCATCGTGGCGATCCCGCATATCGCCGAACTCAACATCGGCCACGCCATCGTCTCCGAGGCGGTGTTCATCGGACTGGAGCAGGCGGTGAAGAACATGAAGGCGCTGCTGGTCGCATGATTCTCGGCATCGGCACCGACATCGTCACAGTGGCGCGCATCGAGGCGGCCAGCGCGCGACACGGAGCGGCATTCGCCGCGCGCATTCTGAGCGCGCAGGAATTGGCCGAGTACGCCACACAGGCCCATCCTGCGCGTTTCCTGAGCAAGCGCTTCGCGGCCAAGGAGGCCTTCGCCAAAGCCACCGGGCACGGCCTGCGCCATCCGGTGAGTCTGCAACGCATCACCGTCTCCCATGACGAACTCGGCAAGCCGATCTTCCTGTTCGATGAAGAACTTGCCGCGTATTTGTCCAAACTCGGTGTGGTAACGCATCATTTGAGCCTCAGCGACGAGCGCGATACCGCCGTGGCATTTGTGATCCTGGAAGGAGAAGACTGATGGGCAATGGGCCAGTCATGCTGGATGTGTTGGGCAAGACGCTTACTGCCGAGGATGAGAAACGCCTGCGCCATCCAATGGTCGGCGGCGTCATCCTGTTTGCGCGCAATTACGAATCGCCCAGCCAGCTTGCCGCGCTGACAGCCAGCATCCATGCCTTGCGCACACCGCCGTTGCTCATCGCGGTGGATCACGAGGGTGGCAGGGTGCAGCGCTTCCGCGAGGGCTTTACCCGTATCCCGCCGATGCGCGAACTGGGCAAGATATTCGATGAACATCCGAAACGCGCCAGGCATCTGGCGCAGCAGGTCGGTTACGTGATGGCTTCGGAATTGCGTTCCTGCGGCGTGGATTTCAGTTTCACCCCGGTGCTGGATGTGGATCACGGCGCGAGCTGCGTGATCGGCGACCGCGCCTTCCATAGCGAGCCGCAGGCCATCGCCGACTTGGCGCACAGTCTGCTGCAGGGACTCAAGCAGGGCGGCATGCCGACGGTGGGCAAGCATTTTCCCGGGCACGGCTACGTCTGCGCCGACTCGCATCTGGAGATCCCGGTGGACGAGCGCAGCTACACCGACATCGAACTGTGCGACCTCATCCCGTTCCGGCAGATGGTGAACTACGGGCTGACTGCCGTGATGCCCGCCCATGTCATCTACCCCAAGGTCGATTCCAATCCGGCGGGCTTCTCCAAAGTCTGGCTGAAAGACATCCTGCGCGGCGAACTGGGTTTCGAGGGATGCATCTTCAGCGACGACTTGAGCATGGAAGGGGCGACCGTCGCCGGCGGCATCGTGCAACGCGCCGAAGCGGCGTTGAATGCGGGTTGCGACATGGTGCTGGTGTGCAACAAACCGGATTCCGCCGATGAACTGCTGGCCGGATTGAAGTGGGATATGCCAGCGCCGAGCAAGGCTCGGATAGCGCAGATGCACGGACGTTCGCATCCCCATACTCTGGTGCAATTGCATGAGGATGCCGAGTTCATCAAGGCCTTGCACGAGGTCGGCAGCATCGGCATGCGCGAGGGCGAGCTGCCGTTGGCTTAGCAGGTCTTTCCTCTGTCAAGAAAGCGTTAAATTTGACTTCTCGAATCGGATTCGAGGGATTATGATGCGTGCAAATAAAAACAAGAGTATGAGGAGAGAAGGATGAAGCTCGTTCAGAATCCACACGATTTACTGAAGACAGAATATTCTCAATTACGCACTCGGTTTGACAAAGAGCACGGCGTGCTTTGGACTCTGGTGAGTCAGGACGCCGTTCCGTGTGTCACCCCCGAACTACTGAAAGACCTCGGTGCGAAACATCGGGCAATCGAAAACAGCCGAGGCAGGTTGTTGGTCGGAAATGAGTTGCACGATATCCGTTACTCGGTTCTGGCATCGATAACCCCCGGTGTCTTCAATCTCGGCGGACAACTCGCGCTGTTCAGGGAACTCATCCGAAGTCAGGATCGCGAATCGTTGTTTCGATATGCGGTCACCTGTATCGATGTCATTTTTCCCAGAATGCGCCATTTCGATTTGCCGTTGGCCACTATCACGTTGTTACAGGGGGATGCACTGGGCGGCGGATTGGAGGCGGCATTGGCCAGCGATATCATCATCGCCGAACGCAATTGTCAGTTGGGCTTCCCCGAGATATCTGTTCAATCTGTTTCCCGGGATGGGCGCATATAGCCTGATTGCCAGAAAGGTGAGCCCGAAATTTGCCGAAAAGATGATCCTGGGCGGCAAGATGTACAGCGCGGAGGAGCTATACGAGGCTGGATCTGATCGACGTCCTCGCAGAAGACGGCAAGGGTGTCGATGCCGTCAACGAATACATCAAGAAACAGGAACGGCGTTCCAACGGCTTTCTGGCTGTCCAGAAAGCGCGGCACAGCTTCAATCCAGTCACCTACCAGGAGTTGATCGATATCACGACCGTATGGGTCGATGCGGCGCTCAAGCTCAATGAGAAGGACCTGAAAGTGATGGATCGCTTCGTGCGTTCTCAGGAAAAGCTGTTCCTGCAACCGCAAGACCAGCCGCGCGTGTCCAATGCGGCATGATCTTCACTGGGCGGCTCTGTTGGCTCCATTCAGATGACGTAACAGCGAGGCGCGGGTAGGGGGATAGCTGTCCAGTGCCTCATCCAGCAAGTCCGCAGCCGAGATTCTCAGTTCAGCTTCGCCGAGCAGCAGTATTTGCCCGCAAATGACGAATACTGCCTCGGCCCCGACGTTCCCGGCGCTCCCCTTCAAAATGTGCGCCAGTTCCTTGAATGTGGCGTATTCCCGTTTGGATAGCGCGATGCGCATGGCTTCGAGCAGTTTTTCTGTTTCGGAAAGGAAGCCGTAGATCACCGTTTGCAGGAAATCGTCCTGATCTCCGCCCAGCAGCGCGAGATGGTGCAACGTGTCATCATTAACGAACCCGTGAACATCCTGTTCTTCGGAGTTCGGGACGGAATGCGCCAGTTCAGAGGAATCGGCCTTGGCTGGCATCAGCGTCAATCGGGCAACGGTATCGAGCAAGGTTATTGCATCAACGGGCTTGGTCAGATAAGCGTCGATGCGGGCGCGTTCGCATTCCAGTTTGGCTTCCGGCGTGGCGTTCGCGGTGAGGATGATCACGGGGGTATCCAGCGATTGCCTGGTCAGGGCGCGATGTATCTTGACGACCTCCAGCCCGCCCATCTGCGGCATATTCATGTCCAGAATCAACAGGTCGTATGCGCTCTCTTCCAGCCTGTCCAAAGCCTGCCTCGCCGTTCTCCACCAGGTCGACTTTGTGATTGCCATGCTTCAGTATCTTTTCGATGATCTGCCGGTTGGTGCCGTTGTCCTCCGCGACGAGTATCCGGACGCCGCGTTTGCTCACCGTATTGCGCTCGTAATGCTCCTTGAACGAGATCACGCCTTCCGAGGGGCGCGGAGCCACGATCCCGTGCAGGGCGTTGAACAACAGCGTCTTGTCGAGCGGAGTGCGTAACAGGCAGGAATACCCGGCATCGAGGTATTCTTTTTCGGTGTGATTGTGCAGATCCGGATTGATCAGTATCGGCGAGAGTTTGTGCCGTCCTTGCAGTTCATGGATGTTCGCGGCGAAATCCTTCGCGGCCATGCCGATGTTCTGCGGGTAACACAGGATCGCCAGATTGTCAGGGCGCGCGACATCCTTGTCGATCAGATAGGTGAAGAAATGCGTCAGTGATGCGGCATGCTGGCATCTTATGCCCCAACTGTTCGTATGGCTGGTAACGGCTAGTTGCTCGTTGTGCGGCAATCCTATCGTCAGCACATACAATTGTTCCAGCGTTGGCCGGCTCTCGCTGAAAACAGCGGGGGGCTGCTTGTCGAAAGGTATCTCGAACCAGAAGATGCTGCCGATCCCGAGTTCGCTCTGCACGCCCATCTTGCCGCCCATCAACTCCACCAGTTGCTTGGAGATCGTCGTGCCCAGTCCGGTGCCGCCGTAGGTGCGGGTGATGTTCTGGTCGGCCTGGGTGAAACTCTCGAATATCCTTGTCTGGTCTTGCAGGGAGATGCCGATGCCGGTATCGATCACCTCGAACCGGAGTTGGGCTTTGTGATCATCCTGCTGGCATGTGCCGATCCTGAGTTCGACGCTGCCCTTGCTGGTGAATTTGATCGCATTGCCGACCATGTTGATGATGACCTGTTGCAGATGCAGCGGATCGCCTTTCAGCATGAAGCACGTCTCCGGCGTGAAACGGACGGACAGGCCTATCCCTTTCTTCTCGACCTGGGGCAGGAACATCTCCAGGGTGCTGTTGACCAGTTTGTGCAGATCGAAGTCTTCCTTCTCCGAGGTCAGTTTTCCGCTCTCGATCTTGGAAAGGTCGAGGATGTTGTCGATCAGCTTGAGCAGGAGTTGCGCCGATTTCTTCAGGGTGGAGACGAGGTCCTTCTGCTCATCGTCCAGTCGAGTGCTGATCAACAGGTCGCTGGCACCAATTACGCCATTGAGCGGAGTGCGCATCTCGTGGCTCATGTTGGACAGGAAGTCGCTCTTTGCCTTGCTGGCAGCCTGGGCTTTTTCCAGGGCATCGTTCAGTTGTCCGCGCAGCTTCAGGATGTATAGCGGGATGCAGAGCAAGGTGAGCCACAGGCCGAGGGCGATGCGCAGATGGTCATGCCAGTAGTCATTCAGGAAGATGACCGCGGAGAAGCCGAGCAGGCTGGTTATATAGGCGCTGACAAGTGATTCCTTGCCATAACGGATACCGTTCCCGGTGATGACCCACAGATAGATTCCGTAGAACAATACTCCTGCTTCATCGTGTCATCAGCATGCCGAACGCTAACGGCACCGATATCGGCAAACATTGCAAGCCATTGACGTCTTCTGGAGGTGTCGCGCTTGATACAAAATGTAAAGAGCCAGCAGGATGCGAACAGCTGAAACAAACCGCCGAAAATATGAATACCGGTGCTCCGATCGACGTCGGGTTGGACGAAGTAGAATTCAAAGAACAGGTAAACAAAGATCGGGAAGGTGAAGAAGACTCTCAACAGCGCTTGCTCATGCTCGCCCTCACGCTGTCGTACCTGCCGAATAAAATAAGCGAGTTTTTCGTTCATTGCCATACCCGCACTTTCTGCGCCGGCGAAACATCCTGCAGCTGTTGCTGGGTCAGGCTGATCTTGCTGAATTGCAGCATGAAGGCATCCACGCATCCCGGATCGAAGTGTGAGCCCTTGTTGTTGTAGATATATTCCAGCGCTTGCTGATTGGACCACGCTTTTTTGTAGGGGCGTTCCGAGGTCAGGGAATCGTAGACGTCGGCCACTGCGACGATGCGGGCATCCAGCGGGATGGCCTTGCCTTGCAGTCCGTTCGGGTAGCCGCTGCCATCGTAGCGTTCATGGTGCGACAACGCGATCTCGGCTCCCAGGCTGATGAACTTGGAGTGGCTGTTCTTGAGAATGTGGTAACCGATTGAGGTATGCGTCTTCATGGTCGCGAATTCCTCGTGGCTCAGCTTGTCCGACTTGAGCAGGATGTTGTCCGGGATGCCGATCTTGCCGATGTCGTGCATGGGGGCGGCCATCTCGATCAGGCTGCAACGGTTCTCGTCCAGTCCCATCCCCTCGGCGATCAGGCGTGAGAATCTGGCCATGCGCAGCACGTGGTTGCCGGTGTCGGCATCGCGGTATTCGCCCGCTTTCGCCAGGCGGAACAGCGTTTCCTGCTCGCGCTCCAATATCCGGCGCGTGGCGTCGGCAACCGCTTTCTCCAGTTCTTCGGAGCGGCGCAGCACACCCTTGTGATGCATGTGCAAAGTGAGCAGATTGCTGCAGCGGATCTGGCATTCGTAGTGGTTGAACGGCTTCGAGATGAACTCGGTGACACCGGCTTCCAGCGCCTTGTGGCGTACTTCGTTCTCTCCCGATACGGTTATCATGATGACAGGGATGTGTTCCAGATGCGGGGTACGCCGTATCGTACTGACCACTTCGAGTCCGGACATTTCATCCATCAGATGATCGACCAGTATCAGGTCGGGCTGATTGAGGCGCAGCCAGTCGATTGCGCTCAGCGGGGAGGCGAAGGACTGGACCGTGACATCGAACTTCAGGCCGCGCACGATCTTGTCGAGGATGATCCGGCTGGTGAATTCATCGTCGATGACCACGATGGTCGGGCGCGATGTGCCGGTGTGTTGTCCGATGATGTCGAATGGCATGTCGATGATTCCTCTTTAAGCGGATACTGCGGTGTTTTGCCCTTCTTGGCGCAGGGTTTGGGGGGATTGAATTCGTTATGGCGTCGGATTCTCCGATCCAGCCGACGCAAGTAAAGCCCTCCCGGCTTTCTTCGTCAACTGTCCGGGCGGCGGATGACCGGCTTTATGGTTGGCGAGATGAGGCTATAACGCCTCAAGGCCTGCCATTCTAAGCAAGGATTTGAGATAATTCACGCGCATTTCCCAACATGGCGCGCATCCCGGTATCCAGACATGAGTGAGTTACAGATCAGTTTGCTGGCCATAGGCCTCGTCGTGGTGGCGGGCGTCTTCCTGTATGGCCAGTGGCAGCAATGGCGCTATCGTCGCAACATCGGAATTCCGCTTCAGGATCAGCGTGTCGAGGTATCGCATTCCGAACGGCACACGGATGCGCTGGCCGACGAGCACGGCGATCCCCTGACTGCCATTCCTGCCGAGCCCGGTGCAAGCGACGACAACTGCGGTCTGCTCAACGATGCGACCGATTATGTCGCCACCTTGCTGCTCAAGACTCCCGCGTCGGCCAGTGTGCTGGATAACCTGTGGCAGCGTCGTTTCGACTTCGGCAAGAGCGTCAACGCCTGCGGCCTGAACGCGAGTAGCGGTTTGTGGGAGCGCTTGATCCCGGAGAGTCTGCAGACCTATCGCGCATTCCGGCTTGGCCTGCAACTGGTGGACAGGAGCGGCTCGGTGAGCGAGATGCGGCTGGCCGGGTTCCGCGACCTGCTCAACGATATCGCCGCACAATTGCAGATCGAGGTGCGTCTCCCCCCGGTGGAAGATGCTGTGCTGCGCGCACAGGAGCTGGACCGCTTCTGTGCCGATGTGGATCAGATGATCGGTATCAACCTGCTGACCAGCGGCGACCGGAGGCTGTTCGGAACGGAAGTGGCGAGTGCGGCGGAGCGCCAGGGCATGAGCTTGCAGGCCGATGGCACGTTCCACCTGCTGGATGAGCGCGGTGTCACCCTGTTCAATCTGAGCGCATCCGATGGCACGCCCTTCCAGCATCACACCCTCAACCGTTCGCGTGTGGACAGTCTGACCCTTTTGCTGGATATCCCGCGAGTGAGCGAACCGGTGCGTCGCTTCGACGACATGGTGGGACTGGCGCAGGAACTGGGGAAAGCGTTGCGCACGACCATGGCGGACGACCAGCGCGTGGCCTTGAGCGACGGCGCTATCGCCCAGATACGCGCGCAGATCGCGGCCACCGAAAAACTCATGCTGGCCGGCCAGATCACTCCGGGCAGCGCACAAGCCCACCGGCTGTTTTCCTGATGACCGCAGTCCAACGCATCGCGCAACTGCGCGCCGAGATCGAACGGCACAACCATGCCTATTACGTGCTGGATGCGCCGACCATTCCCGATGCGGAATACGACAAGCTGTTCCGCGAACTGCAGGCCCTCGAAGCGCAACATCCCGAACTGCTGACGCCCGATTCGCCCACCCAGCGCGTCGGCGGCAAGGTGCTGGAAGGCTTTGCACCCGTGCGCCATGCCGTGCCCATGCTGTCCATTCGCACCGAGACCGACACCGAAGCCAGCGGCGCCTTCAATTTCGACACGCGCGTGCGCAACGCGCTGGGTGCGCATGAAGGCGAGATCGAATATTCCTGCGAACTCAAGTTCGACGGCCTCGCCATCAACCTGCGTTACGAGCGCGGCGTGCTGGTCGCAGGCTGCCACGCGCGGCGACGGCGAGACCGGCGAGGATGTGACACAGAACGTGCGCACCATCCACTGCATCCCGTTGCATCTCAAGGGCTGCACTGCCGAAGTGCTGGAAGTGCGCGGCGAGGTGTACATGGTCCGCCGCGATTTCGATCGTTACAACGAAAAGCAGCGCGCACAAGGGCTGGCCAACGCTGGTCAACCCGCGCAACGGCGCCGCAGGCAGCATTCGTCAACTCGATCCGGCACTGGCGGCGAAGCGCCCGTTGTCGTTTTTCGCCTACGGCCTGGGCGAGGTGCAGGGGTGGACGTTGCCTGCATACGCACAGCGGGCATTCTCGATGCAGTTGGCAGCAATTCGGCTTGCCGGTATGCGACGAGCGCGCCGTGGTGCAGCGGCGCACAGGCGCTGGCCGGATTTCATCAGCGCATCGCGGCCAAGCGCGACGCGCTGCCGTTCGACATCGACGGCGTGGTGTACAAGGTCAACAGCCTCGCACTGCAGGCCGAACTCGGCTTCGTCTCGCGCGAGCCGCGCTGGGCCGTGGCGCACAAATTCCCGGCGGAAGAGCAGCTCACCGTGCTGCGCGACATCGAGATCCAGGTCGGGCGCACCGGCAAGCTCACGCCGGTGGCCAAGCTGGAGCCGGTGTTCGTCGGCGGCACCACGGTCAGCAATGCCACGCTGCACAACGAAGGACGAAATCCGCCGCAAGGACGTGCATATCGGCGATACCGTGATCGTGCGCCGCGCGGGCGACGTGATCCCGGAAGTGGTCGGCGTGCTGCCGGAGCGGCGGCCTGCTGCATGCCAAGGCATTCGTCAATGCCGGCGACCTGTCCGGTGTGCGGCAGCAAGGTGGTGCGCGAGGAAGGAGAGGCAGATGCGCGTTGCACCGGCGGCCTGTTCTGCGCCGCGCAGCGCAAGCAGGCCATCCTGCATTTCGCCGGGCGGCGCGCGATGGACATGGAAGGACTGGGCGACAAGCTGGTCGATCAGCTGGTGGACGAGAACATCATCCGCTCGCTGCCCGACCTGTACCTGCTGGATGTCGGCGACACTGGCCGCACTGGAGCGCATGGCGGAGAAAAGTGCGCAGAACCTCGTGGACGCGCTGGAAAAGAGCAAGCACACCACGCTCAACCGCTTCCTGTTTGCGCTAGGTATCCGTCATGTCGGCGAGAGCACGGCGAAAGACCTGGCGCGCCATTTCGGCAAACTGGACGCGATCATGCATGCCGAGTCAGAACAACTGCTGGCGGTGCCTGACGTCGGGCCGGTGGTGGCGCAGAGCATCGTCGATTTCTTCGGCGAGGCGCACAACCGCGAGGTGGTGCAGCAGCTGCGTACGCTGGGTGTGCATTGGGAAGAGCACGAAGGCGCGAGTACGCAGACCTTGCCCTTGTCCGGAAAGACCTTCGTCCTGACCGGAACGCTCGCCAGCATGAGCCGCGATGAGGCAAAATCGCGTCTGGAAGCGCTGGGCGCGAAAGTGGCCGGTTCGGTGTCGAAGAAGACCGACTGCGTGGTGGCAGGAACGGAGGCAGGCAGCAAGCTGGACAAGGCACGGGAGTTGAACGTGCCGGTGTGGGACGAGCGGCAATTGATGGAACATATTGGAAGAATTGGATAACATAATGAAACAAAGAATCACCAAGGCTGTATTTCCGGTTGCCGGCATGGGCAGCCGTTTCTTGCCCGCCACCAAGGCCACGGCCAAGGAGATGCTGCCCGTCGTCGACAAGCCGCTGATCCAGTATGCGGTGGAAGAGGCGGTGGCGGCAGGCATCACCGACATGGTGTTCATCACCGGCCGCAACAAACGCGCCATCGAAGACCATTTCGACAAGGCCTACGAACTGGAAGCCACGCTGGAAGCGCAGGGCAAGAACGAATTGCTGCGCGTGGTGCAATCGGTCGTGCCCAAGAACGTGAACTGCATCTACATCCGCCAGGCGGAACCGCTGGGACTGGGGCACGCCGTGCTGTGCGCCCAGCCGGTCATCCAGGACGAGCCCTTCGCGGTGATCCTCGCCGACGACCTGATCGACGGCGAGCCGCCTATCGTCAAGCAGATGGTGGAGGTATTCGCGCAAGCACCAGAGTTCCATTCTCGGCGTGCAGGACGTGCCGCGCGCGCACACCAAGCAATACGGCATCGTCAGCAGCACCAATCTGGAAAAAGACATCGAACGCGTGCACGGCATCGTGGAAAAGCCGAAGCCCGAGGTTGCGCCTTCGACGCTGGCCGTGGTGGGACGTTACATCCTGACGCCGCGCATCTTCCATCATCTGGAGAACATCAAACCCGGCGCGGGCGGCGAGATCCAGCTCACCGACGGCATTGCTGCACTGATGCAGGAAGAACAATTGCTGGCCTATCGCTTCAACGGGATCCGCTACGACTGCGGTTCCAAGCTCGGCTACCTGCAGGCGCAAGTCGCGTTCGGACTGAAGCATGAGGAACTGCGGCAGGATTTCGCTGCCTACCTGAAGACGGTGTCGTGACCATAAGCGGCCAGGAAGCGCGTGCCATTCTGCAAGACGCCGAGCTGATACGTTCGGCAGACGAGGTGCAGGCCGCTGTGCGGCAGGTGGCAGGCGAGATCAATGCGACGCTGGCTGAGCGGCATCCGCTGGTGCTGTCGGTGATGGGCGGCGCGGTGATATTCACCGGGCAGCTGCTGCCCATGCTCGGTTTTCCGCTGGACTTCGATTATCTGCATGTCTCGCGTTACGGGGACGAGAAACAGGGCGGCGAATTGCGGTGGAAGGTGGCGCCGCGCGAGAATGTCGCAGGCCGTGTGGTGCTGGTGCTGGACGACATCCTGGACGAAGGCGAGACGCTGCATGCCGTCAAACAGCGCGTATTGGAGCTCGGGGCGACCCGGTGCTACAGCGCGGTGTTCGCCGACAAGGAGAACGGCAAGACCAAACCCGTCCGGGCCGATTTTGTCGGCATGGAACTGCCGAACCGCTTCGTGTTCGGTTACGGGATGGATATCCATGGTGCGTGGCGCAATCTGCCCGCGATCTATGCAGTCAAAGAAGCATGAGACCATGTCCACGAAATACACTAAATACACGAAAGGAAACCAATCATGGTTACCATGTTAGTGTCTTTGCGAGCATCGCTCCGCAGTTAAATGACCGTCGTTATTTTCGTGCGTTTCGTGTCTTTCGTGGACAAAATGTTTTGAATCGGAGCTTTGAATGTTAGCAATCATCGGCGGCACCGGCCTCACACAACTGACCAACCTGAAGATCACCCACCGGCAGGTGATGCGCACGCCTTATGGCGAGCCCTCCGGTCCGCTGACCTTCGGCACCCTCAATCAGTCCGAGGTGATGTTCCTCGCGCGCCACGGCTACGGCCACACCATCCCGCCGCACGTGGTCAATTATCGCGCCAACCTGTGGGCCTTGCGCGAGCAGGGGGCGACGCGGGTGATTTCGGTGGCATCGGTCGGCGGTATCCGCGCCGATCTGGTTCCCGGAACGCTGGTTGTGCCCGACCAGATCGTCGATTACACCTATGGCCGCGATTTCACCTTCTTCGACGGCAAGGATCAGCCCGTTACGCACATCGATTTCACCCGTCCGTACAGCGACAAATTGCGCCAGCAGATACTGGCTTCGGCCAAGCTAGCGAAGGAGACCTGTCTCGATGGCGGTGTCTATGCCATAACGCAAGGGCCGCGGCTGGACACGGCGGCGGAGATCAACCGCCTGGAGCGCGACGGCGCAGACATGGTCGGCATGACCGGGATGCCGGAAGCCGCTCTGGCAAGGGAGCTGGGCCTGGATTACGCCACCCTTGCGCTGGTGGCGAACTATGCCGCCGGACGCGGCAGCAGCGCACTGGCCATCCCGCTGGAAATGATCGCCGCCGTGATGACTCCGGCGATGGAACGGGTAAAGGATATTCTCGAATTCGCGGTGGTCAGCGATGCCAGCTAGGGAAGTCCTGCGCATGGGCGATGCACGGCTGTTGCGCCGCGCCGAAGAAGTGCGCGTGTTCGACACGCCGGAGCTGCACGCGCTGCTGCGGGACATGCGCGACACCATGCACGCACTGGAGGGCGTCGGCCTTGCGGCGCCGCAGATCGGTGTAAATTTGCGCGTGGTCATCTTCGAGGTGCAGCAGAACCCGCGCTACCCGGAGGCGGAGAGCGTGCCGCAGACCGTGCTCATCGATCCCGTTATCACCCCGCTGTCGGATGCGATGGAAGACGGCTGGGAAGGCTGTCTCAGCATACCCGGCATGCGCGGCCTGGTGCCGCGCTACACCCATCTGCGCTACCAGGGGCGCGACGAATACGGCGCGCTGATAGACCGCACGGTGAGCGGCTTCCATGCGCGCGTGGTGCAGCACGAATGCGACCACCTGGACGGCATCCTCTACCCCATGCGCATCCGCGACTTGCGGAACTTCGGTTTCAACGAGGCCATGTTCCCCGGCGAGAACATCAAGGACGAATGATGAGCGCGCCCCTGTCGAAGACGACGCGCAACCTGCTGTGGTCGCTGCTCTCGGCGTTCACGGTATTGACCATCGGTACGGTCGGTTACCGCTGGCTGGGCGGGCCGCAATACTCCTGGCTGGACAGCTTCTACATGACGTTCATCACGGTGACCACCATCGGCTACAACGAGTCGGTGGACGTCACGCATTACGAATACGGCAAGCTGTTCACCGTCTTCATCGGCCTCACCGGCATTGGCGTGCTGGGTTACGTGCTTTCGACGGTGACGGCGTTCATGGTGGAGGGGGAATTCAGTGAAGTCAGGCGGAGAAACAGAATGGAAAAAAAGATCGCGCAATTGAAGGGACACTACATCGTGTGCGGCATGGGGCAGATCGGCGGCAACGTGGCGCAGGAACTGGCGCTGACGGGGCGCGAATTCGTGATGGTGGACATGAATAAGGTCAACCTGCAGAGCTATGTCGAGCAACATCCCACGCAGCTCTACGTGCTGGGCGACGCCACCGACAACGAGGTGTTGCAGGCCGCCGGCATCCAACACGCGCGCGGCGTGTTTGCGGTCGCGCACGACGACAACCAGAACCTGGTGATCAGCCTGAGCGCCAAACAGCTCAACCCGCAGGTGCGCGTGATCGCCCGCTGCCATGACCAGAAGAATGTCGCCAAAATCCGCAGTGCGGGCGCGGACGAGATCGTCCTGCTGGACTTCACCGGCGGACTCAGGCTGGTATCGGTCATGGTGCGCCCGAACGTGGTCGGTTTCCTGGATGAAATGATGAAGGCCGAAGGCGACCTGCGCATGGAAGAGGTCGTCATCCCCGAGCGGATGAACGGCAAGACCCATGAGCATGTTGCAGCAGGGCAACCGGGAATGCCTGGTGATTGCGCTGCAGCAGCAGGGCAGATGGCAATTCAACCCTGCTGCGGATTGCACCCTGCAGGGCGGCGATGTACTCATGGCGATGGTCACGCCGAACGGCCGCGCGAGCCTGGAACAATTGATGCAAAACGCTGCCTGACCGGCATGGAACACGATGTGTCCCTGATCACTACCCTGGCCGCAGCTTTCGGCTTTGCGCTGATACTCGGTGTCGCTGCAGAGCGGCTCAAGATCCCTGCTTTGGTCGGATATCTGCTCGCGGGCATCCTCATCGGCCCAGCGACACCGGGCTTCGTGGCCGATGTGGAGACGGCATCCCAGCTGTCCGAGATCGGCGTCATCCTGCTGATGTTCGGCGTCGGCCTGCATTTTTCCCTTGATGATCTGCTGTCGGTCAAACGCATCCGTGCCGGGTGCCGACCTCGTATTTGCGGAGGTCTATGGACTCGTCCTCGCTGTGGGTGCGCAGCACGACTTCAATCTCGGGATTCAGCGTGCGCGCGATGTTCGCCATCTGGCGCACAGTATTCTTCGGTGAGGAAGAACTGGCCAAGGGCATGCTGAGCCACGTGTTGCAGCGCTTTCAGCCACAGCCGGTATGGGCGAACTGTCACGCTGACACGCTTGACGATGAGCTCCAAGAGCGGGACCCTTCAGGCTCGCTCAATGGATTGAGGAGGATACGCATGGATATCGGCGCACTCCGGCTATACCACCAGCAGATCGCCCATACCCGGCTCGATACGCCCGAGCAAGTCGTCGCATGGCTGGGCGGGATGCAGGCGCAGGACTATCCCGGCGCGAAATGGTCCATCGGCCTGCGCCTGCCGCAGGCCACCGATGCCGATGTGGAGCGTGCTATCGGTGAGCGCAGGATCATCCGCACCTGGGCGATGCGGGGTACGCTGCACTTCGTCGCTGCGGCGGACGTGCGCTGGATGCTGGCGCTGACCTCGCCGAAGAACCTCGCAGGGGCGGCACGCCGCCGCCAGCAACTGGAACTGGACGACGCCACCCTTGCGCGTTGCCGCAAGCTGTTCACCAAAGCGCTGCAAGGCGGCAAGCAGCTCACCCGCGATGAACTCTACGCCGTGCTGGAACGCGCAAACATCTCGACCGCCGCCCAGCGCGGCTATCACATCCTGTGGGACTCCGCGCTGCATGGCCTGATCTGCTTTGCCGCCACAAGCGGCAAGGAACAGTCTTTCGCCTTGCTGGAGGAATGGGTCGCTCCGTCCAGGGAAAAGACGCGCGACGAAGCGCTGGCCGAACTCGCGTTGCGCTACTTCTCCAGCCGCGGCCCGGCCACCCTGCAGGACTTCACCTGGTGGTCGGGCCTGAATGCAGGCGAGGCGCGCGCCGGGATGGAGGCGGTCCGAACACGGCTGGTGCAGGTGACGCAGGACGGGCAGGACTACTGGATGGCGCCGGACATCCGCGCACCGAAGGAAACCATGCGTGCTTTCGCGCTGCCCGGCTTCGATGAGTTCCTGCTCGGCTACAAGGATCGCAGCGCGGTGCTCGACGCAAGACATGCGCAGCAGGTGTGTCCCGGCGGCAACGGCATGTTCGCCGCGACCATCGTCATCGACGGACGCGTGGCCGGTACCTGGAAACGAAACATCAGGAAGACCGCCATCGAGATCAGCGCAACACCATTTGCCATCCTGAGCAAAGCCGAGCGCGATGCCTTTGCCGAGGCCGCCAAAAGCTATGCCGCCTTCATGGGTTTGCCTGCGGTATTTGCCTGAATCGTTGCAGTTACGTCCAGGCGAACCGCTTGGGCCAGATGGTGTCGAAATTAACGTTAGCCACGCGGAGGAGGGTGTCATGCCGAGATTGCGTGTACAAAGTTTTTCACTCTCCATTGACGGATTCGGTGCCGGAGCCAACCAGAGCCTGGAAAATCCGCTTGGTGTCGGGGGAATGGACCTGCACCAATGGGCTTTTCCAACCAGGACATTTCAGCAGATGTTCGGGAATGGCGGCGGGACGACGGGCGTCGACGATGAATTCGCCGCGCGCGGTTTCCGCGACATCGGCGCATGGATATTGGGGCGCAACATGTTCGGTCCGATTCGCGGACCTTGGCCCGACGCCAAATGGAAGGGCTGGTGGGGCGATAACCCGCCATATCACACCCCTGTGTTCGTGCTGACCCACCATGCGCGCGAGTCTTTTACGATGGATGGCGGCACGACATTCCACTTCGTCACCGATGGCATTCACGGCGCTCTGGAGCGTGCCTTCGAGGCAGCAAACGGTCTGGATGTCCGGCTGGGCGGCGGGGTCGCTACGATCCGGCAATATTTGCGCGCCGGGTTGATCGACGAGATGCATCTTGCCATCGCGCCGATCCTGCTGGGTTCGGGGGAGAATCTGTTCTCCGGCATCGACACACTATCGCTCGGTTATCGATGCGTCGAACATGTGCCCACACAGCACGCCACTCATGTCGTCCTGAAAAAGTCCTGAAAGGAGCTCGCCATGCTGAAAATCATCGTTCTCGTGATCGTCATATTGCTCGCCATCATTCTTGTTTATGCAGCGACCAGGCCGGACGAACTTCATGTCGAGCGCACCATCAGCATCAAAGCCCCGCCGGAAAAGATATTCGCGCTCATCAACGACTTCCGTCAGTGGGATGGATGGACGCCCTACAACAAGGATCCGGCGATGAAGAAGACGTACAGCGGCAGTGCCAGCGGCAAGGGTGCGGTGTACGCATGGGAAGGCAACAGCGAAGTAGGGCAAGGGCGAGATATCCATCACCGACGCCACGCCGTCGTCGCGGATCGCGTTCGACCTGCACATGATCAAGCCGTTCGAGGCGCGCAACGTCGTCGTGTTCACGCTGAAGGCGAGCGGCGATTCCACCGAGGTCATGTGGGGCATGGACGGCAGGCAGAACCTGATCGCGAAGGTCATGGGACTGTTCTTCGACATGGACAGGATGGTCGGCAAGGACTTCGAGACCGGGCTGGCCAGGCTGAAGGCGATCGCCGAGAAGTGATTGCGAGGATTGCCGGAACATCCGCCAGAAAGGAGAAATATCATGCAAAAGATCACTCCGTTCTTATGGTTCGACAAAGAGGCGCGAGAGGCGGCCGAGTTCTACGTCTCCGTTTTCAAGGACGCGAAGATTCTCGACAGCACCACGCTGGAGAACACGCCTTCCGGCACGGTGGAGATCGTTACCATCGAGCTTGTTCGGACAGGAGTTCCAGCTGATGAGCGCCGGTCCGCTGTTCAAGTTCAACGAGGCGATCTCGTTCATGGTGAACTGCGACAACCAGGAAGAGATCGATTACTACTGGGCAAGACTCTCTGCCGTCCCCGAGGCCGAAGCGTGCGGCTGGCTCAAGGACAAATTCGGCGTGAGCTGGCAGATCGTGCCGACCATCATGTACGAGATGCAGAAGACCAAGGACCGGCAGAAGCTGGCGCGCTACACCGAAGCGTTCCTGAAGATGAAGAAATTCGATATCGCAACCCTCAAGCAGGCTTATGACGGAAAAACAACTTCTTGATCAAGGAGCGAACCATGAGAAAAATCATCACAACCACATTCATCTCGCTCGATGGCGTGATGCAGGCGCCGGGCGGGCCGGACGAGGATCGCGATGGCGGCTTTGACCACGGCGGCTGGATGTTCGGCTACTGGGACGATGTAGGGGGTAGCACGATGGACGGCTTCATGCGACTGCCGTTCGAACTCCTGCTGGGCCGGCGCACCTACGACATTTTCGCGTCCTACTGGCCGACCGCGACCACGGACCAGAACGTCGCGCTGCCCTTCAACCGCACCAGAAAATACGTGGTTTCCCACGGCCAGCCGCAGCTGTCCTGGAACAACTCGATGCTGGTCACGGGCGACGTGGTCGGCGAGATCAGGAAACTGAAGGAGATGGACGCGCCGGATCTCTGGGTCCATGGCAGCGGCAAGCTCGTGCAGACGCTGCTTGCACACGGACTGATCGATGTCATGCACCTTTGGATTCTTCCGGTGACGCTGGGACCGGGAAAACGACTGTTCGCCGAAGGCACTCGTCCCGAGGGGTTCAAACTCATCGAATCCAAGGTTACCCCGACCGGTGTCATTATCGCGAGCTATGAACCCGCCGGTGCGATCAAATCGGGTTCGTTCGTCTGATTGCAGGAGCGCGCCTGACCGTCAGCTATGCACGGCAGGTCAGGTGATCCCCTATTTTTCAGGAGGCCATCATGAAACCAATGCATTTTTCGATCACCATCAATGCACCACGTGAAAAGGTGTGGAACACCATGCTGCAACAGCAGACCTACCGCATCTGGACCGCCGAATTCGGCGCAGGGCTCGTACTACGAAGGTTCCTGGGAACAGGGCGAAAAGATTCGCTTTCTCGGCCCTGGCGGCACAGGCATGACATCTGTCATTGCAGAAAATAAGCCCTATCAGTTCATTTCCATCAAGCATCTGGGCATCGTCAAGAACGGGATAGACGACACGGAAAGTGAGGAAGCAAAAGCGTGGTCGCACGCTTACGAGAATTACACCTTTGACGAACGCGGTGGCCGTACCGAACTCAAGGTGGAGATGTCTGCCATCCCCGCGGAGTCTGAACAATATATGGCCGACACCTGGCCCAAGGCCCTGGCGAAGTTGAAGTCGCTTTGCGAATAGCTGCCGATACTTCTTGCGTCATACACATCGGAGGAACCCCAAATGGCAACAGTCAGCACCTATCTCAATTTTCCCCGCAACACCGAAGCAGCCTTCATGTTCTACAAATCGGTCTTCGGTACGGAATTCTCCACCCCCATAGCCCGCTTCAGGGACATGCCGCCGCAGCCGGGACAGCCGCCGCTGCCTGCTGCCGATCTCGATCTGGTGATGCATGTCGCGTTGCCCATACTCGGCGGCCACGAGTTGATGGGCACGGATGCCCCGGAGTCCATGGGCTTCAAGGTGAACATGGGCAACAACGTGTATATCAATCTGTCGCCGGACACGCGTAGCGAGACCGACCGACTGTTCAGCTTGCTTGCCGATGGCGGCAAGGTGGAAATGCCGCTGCAGGAAATGTTCTGGGGAGATTATTTCGGCAGCCTGACCGACAAGTTCGGCGTGCAGTGGATGTTCAACTGCGCAAGCAAAACCTGATTTTCTCTCCAGAAAGAAATAGGGGTTGAGCGACTCTGCTGCCACCACGCTGTCAGCAGCATGGGGATAGAGTGTCGGCAGCATCATTCTTAAAGGAGAGCAACCATGAGTACAGTCAAAAAGATCCCCGATGGCTTCCATGCCATCACCCCTTACCTGTCGGTGAAAGATGCAATCGCCGCGATCCGTTTCTATCAGCAAGTATTCGGCGCAAAAGAGATCGGGCGCATCTCCATGCCCGACGGCTCGGTGGGCCACGCCGAATTGCGGGTTGGCGATTCGACCATCATGCTGGCGGAAGAAATGCCCGCATGGGGCAACAAGAGTCCTGCCACATTGGGAGGCTCGCCCGTCGGCATCGCGCTGTATGTGAATGATGTCGATGCTGTGTTCCGGCGCGCACTGGATGCGGGAGCGACGGAGATCGAGGCGGTCAAGGACCAGTTCTACGGCGACCGCAGCGGCACGCTGACCGACCCGTTCGGACACAAGTGGCATATCCTGACGCATATCGAGGATGTCACATTCCCCGAGATGCAAAAACGGTGCGATGCCATGTTTGCGGCACAAAAACAGTCAAAGTGACTGATGTTCCAGACAAACACGCGCACATGAATATCGCCGACCTCCCCAACTTCGGCCCCAAGTCGCAGCAGATGCTGGCGCAGGCGGGCATCCACACCATCGAGCAATTGCGCGAACTGGGCGCCGTGCGCGCCTATGTGCAGGTCAAACGCTCCTGGAAAGGGGCCAGCCTCAATCTGTTGTGGGCGATGGAAGGCGCGTTGTCAGGCCGGCATTGGCAGGAAGTGGCCAAACACGACCGCCTGCGTCTGTTGCTGGAACTGGAGGATGTCGAGAATGAGCGCAGGAAATAATCATTCCTGACATCACGTTGTCAGCAGCAGGCGCGTAGATTTCTCCCACCGGGTGTCCCGGCACAACAACCAAGGAGAAAAAACATGTCCGACACGATAGAACTGGTGCGCTTCCGTTTGAAACAAGACAAGACCGCCGCCGACTGGCTCAAGGCCAACGAGAAGATCAACGACTGGATCAAGGTGCAGCCCGGCTTCCGCTTCCGCAGCCTGTCCGAGACCGACGACGGCGAATGGATAGACATGGTGTATTGGGAGAGCCTGGACGCAGCGCGGGCGGCCGGGGCGAAGTTCGGTGATGAGGTCGGGCCATCCTGCGAGCCTTTGATCGAAGTGGGTAGCGTCGTGGTGAGCCACAGCAAGGCGCATGTGATGCAACAAGGCTAAGGGGCGGACGATGATCAAGATCAGCATCCTGTATCCCAACAGCGGCAGGTTCGACATGGATTACTACCTCAATACTCACATGCCGCGCTCCATCGATTTGCTGAGCAAAGGCAAGGGCTATCGCGGCGTGTCGGTCGAGCGCGGGGTGGGCGGCGCGTCGCCCGGCTCGGCGCCGAGCTATGTTGCCATGTGCCATTACCTGTTCGATACTGCCGACGACTTCATGGCGGCGTTCCTGCCGCATGCCGCCGAGTTGCAGGGCGACATGCCGAACTACACCGACATTGCGACCGTCATTCAGGTGAGCGAGGTCGCCATCGTGCGATAAGGGGGCAGTCTGGCTGAGCCGCTAAAAAATCAGTTTGGAGCGGACATCCCGGTGAAGATCGCCGGGATGATTTCGACGGTGTTTCATCGTTTTCCGGCGGAAGCATTCGTTCACGATGCGCTTCAAGGTTACGAAGCGCTTGATCTGATGCAGCGCGGAAAAAAGATTGCCAGTGCAATGCGTCTGTATTTACCGGACGACTACGCAGAAGCGACCGAAGTATTGATCGCCTCGCTCGGGCCGAAGCTGGTGAAAACGGAAGACATCGGCATGTCGTCTTTCTTGTACCTTCCCCACACCCTATTTGTCGCCGAGCACGGCATCGACCATTTTGAATTGTCGATGCGCGCGCAATATGAACTGACGCAACGCTTTACTGCCGAGTTCAGCATACGGCCGTTTCTGGAGCGTTATCCGGAAGCGACTTTGGCACAGCTTGCGACATGGGCCAGAGATGCCAATCCGCATGTGCGGCGGCTGGTGTCGGAAGGAACACGTCCGCGCCTGCCTTGGGCAAGCCGCCTGCGCGATTTTCAGAAAGATCCGTCGCCCGTGCTGGGATTGCTGGAGTTGCTCAAGGACGATCCCTCGCTTTATGTGCGGCGCTCGGTGGCGAACAACCTGAACGACATCGGCAAGGATCATCCGGACGTTCTGGTCGAGACTGCTCGCCGCTGGCTGAAAGGCGCGACCGAAGAAAGGCGCTGGCTCGTCCGCCATGCCTTGCGTTCGGCAGTGAAACGCGGCGAGGCGGGGGCGCTTGAGGTGATGGGATTCGGCGAACCCGCCAGGGCGTCTGTTGGTAAAGTCAGCATCAAACCGCGGCGGCCAGTCATCGGCGACGACGTTACGATCTCTTTTGAGATCGCCAGCATCGCCCGACAGCCGCAGAATGTATTGCTGGATCTGCGCATCCATTTTGTCAAAGCCAGCGGCAGAACCAGCCCCAAGGTGTTCAAATTGAAAACGGTTAAACTTGCTCCGCAAGAGGCGACGCAACTGAAAAAGACAATATCGCTGGTCGAAATGACCACCAGAAAACATTACGCCGGGACGCATAAGGTCGAAGTGTTATTGAATGGAAACGCCATGCCATTGGGCACGTTTGAATTGACTGAGTGAATACAAGGCGAAGGCAATATGGCAACCACCCAGAACACCATCGATTTTCTCCTCGACCAACTTTCCGGTGCAGGTGAAGTGTCGGCGAAGAAAATGTTCGGCGAATACTGCCTTTACCTCGCGGGCAAGCCGGTCGGGCTGGTATGCGACGACCAGCTCTATCTCAAACCGACGAGCGCAGGAAGAAGCAAAGTCATATCGGAGGTCGAAGGTTCGCCTTATCCCGGTGCGAAGCCGCATCTGTTGATCACCGCAGACCAATGGGAGGACACCGAATGGCTGTGCGATCTGGTGCGCGTGACGGCGCGCGAGTTGCCCCTGCCAAAACCCAGGACAAAAAAGCCCAAGCCATAATCCATGCGTAAATCCGAACGCCTCTTCAAACTGGTGACGCTGCTGCAAGGGCGGCGCACCGCCATCACTGCTCAGGCGCTGGCGGAAGAGCTTGGTGTGGCGATGCGCACCGTGTACCGCGACATCCAGGCGCTCATCCTCTCGGGTGTGCCCATCGACGGCGAGGCGGGCGTGGGCTACCGCCTGCGCGCGGGCTTCGATCTGCCGCCGCTCATGTTCCAGTCGGAAGAGGTCACGGCATTGCTGGTCGGCAGCCGCATGGTGCAGGCATGGACCGATCCCGATCTGGCGCAGGCCGCGAAGCAGGCGGAAGCCAAGATACTGGCCGTCCTCACGCCGCAGACCTTGATCGAGATGTCGCGCCTGCCGTACCGCATCCCGGTGTACGAACGCTCCGAGAGCGGCATACACAAGCTGTTGCGCAAGGCCTGCGAAGGGCGGCAGAAAGTCTCCATCGCTTACCGCGACATGAACGGACAGGACTCCACGCGCACCTTGTGGCCGCTTGGGATGGTGGGCTGGGGCGATCACTGGACGCTCTTGGCATGGTGCGAGAAGCGCGATGCCTATCGCAACTTCCGCTTCGACCGCATCCAGAACATCATGCTGCTGCCGGAACATTACCCGCTGCATCCGCAGCGCAATCTGGAACATTATCTGACGCAGATCGTCGGCGTCGAGGATGAGCAGAAACCCGCTTGAGTGTTAAGCGGTTGATGCATCGGCGAAACGTCGCCCTGCTCCAAACATTTAACCGGCATTTTTGTGGTTATTAAGAAATCGTTAAGAATTGCCGGCCAGACTGCATCCTCGGGCAAAGGTTGCCGGGTTTGCACAGCGGGTAGATGGCATAATTGCGCCCGTTGGTTTCGTGGATGCGCGTCTGCCGGTGGGCGGAGCGTTATCCAGTCGATGTTGAAGGAGGCAGGGCATGCAACGAGTGGTGGCTATATTGCTGGTGTTGGGAATGACTCAGGCGCACGCGGAGAGCGGCAAGCAGCCGAGTTCCGCTTATACCAAATGGAAGGCTGAGTGCAGCAGTTGCCATGTCGCTTTTCCGCCCAAAATGCTGAACGAAGAGGTCTGGCAGCAGCTCATGGGCAGCCTGGACAAGCACTTCGACAGCAATGCGGTGCTCGATGCCAAAGACAGGAAGGTGATCCTTGAGTTCCTGCAACGCAATGCCGGCAGCGGCGACCTGTATGGTTCCGCCAGCCTGCGCATCAGCGACACGCCGTGGTTCAGGCGCGAACATCGCGTGATCTCGCCCAATGAATGGAAGCTGCCGCAGGTGAAGACCCGTTCCAACTGCGGGGCCTGCCACGGCAAGGTTGTACTCGGCGACTGATCCGGCCACATAGAGGCGCTTGAGGGAGGGAATGATGGAAAAGACATCACGCCTGAAACGAGAGCGCTACCCCATGCCCGATTTCATCCGCGAAGCGTTGGTCGCGAGAAATCTCACCGCCGCCTACGATGCCCGCCCGCCATACCAGCGCAACGATTACATCGGCTGGATCACCCGCGCCAAACTTCCCGAGACACAGCAGAAACGGCTGGAGCAGATGCTGGATGAGCTTGAGAAGGGGAATGCCTACATGAAGATGGCGTATCGCGCGAAGGGGTAGAGTAGGTCTGCCTATCAGGTGCGTTTCGGCCCCGTCATGTCCTCCGCCTTCACCCACTGCTCGAACTGTTCCGCCGTGACATAGCCAAGCGCCAGCGCTGCCTGCTTCAGCGTGCTGCCGTCGTGGTGCGCGCGCTTGGCGATTTCGGCGGCGCGGTCGTAGCCGATGTGCGGGGTGAGGGCAGTCACCAGCATCAGCGAGCGCTCCATCAGCTCCCCGATGCGTTCCCGATTTGCCGTGATGCCGCGCACGCAATGCTCCTCGAAGCTCGCCATGCCGTCGCCCAGCAGGCGCACGCTCTGCATGAAGTTGTGGGCGATGAGCGGCTTGAACACATTCAACTCGAAGTTGCCCGAAGCGCCGCCGATGTTGATGGCGACATCGTTGCCGAACACCTGGCAGCACAACATGGTCAGCGCCTCGCACTGCGTCGGGTTCACCTTGCCCGGCATGATCGAGCTGCCCGGCTCGTTCTCCGGGATGCCGATCTCGCCCAGCCCCGAGCGCGGGCCGGAGGCCAGCCAGCGCACGTCGTTGGCGATCTTCATCAGTGCCGCGGCCAGCGTCTTGAGCGCGCCGTGCGCGGCCACCAGCGCGTCGTTGGCAGCCAGGGCGGCGAACTTGTTGGATGCACTGCGATAAGGCGTGTCGCTGCGCTGCGCCAGCTCCGCGGCGACGCGCGCGCCGAACTCGGCATGGGTGTTGAGGCCGGTGCCCACGGCGGTACCGCCCACGGCGAGCTGGCAGAGCGGGGCGAGCGCGGCGGTGACCAGCGCTTCCGCGAGGTCCAGCTGCGCCACATAACCCGAGAACTCCTGCCCCAGCGTGAGCGGTGTCGCGTCCTGCAGATGGGTGCGCCCGATCTTGACGACGGGCGCGAACTCCCTTGCCTTGTCGTACAGCGTGGCGCGCAGGGCGCGCAGCGCGGGCAGCAGCCTGTGCTGCATGCCGCTCACCGCAGCCACGTGCATCGCCGTGGGGAAGATGTCGTTGGATGACTGGCCGAGGTTGACCTCGTCATTCGGATGCACCAGACGCTTCATGCCGCGCTCGCCGCCCAGCAGCTCCGAGGCGCGGTTGGCCAGCACCTCGTTCAGGTTCATGTTGCTCTGCGTGCCCGAGCCGGTCTGCCACACCGACAGCGGGAATTCCTGCGCATGTTGCCCCGCCAGGATCTCGTCCGCCGCCTGAGCTATGGCCTGCGCCTTATTGTCCGGCAGCAGGCCCAGCTCGCGGTTGACCACGGCGCACGCGCGCTTGACCTCGGCCAGCGCCAGCACGATCTCTTCCGGCATGCGCTCGGACGAGATGTGGAAGTGCTCCAGCGAGCGCTGCGTCTGCGCTCCCCACAGCCGTTCGGCGGGGACTTCGATGGGGCCGAAGGAATCGCGTTCTTGTCTGGTCGCCATGTTTATCTCTCTATGAAATCGACTTGGCCAAAACGAATGCCGCAGCGGCGGCGATGCCGCCGATGAGCAGGGTCTGCGCCGCGCTGCGCAGGGGCGGTATACCGATGAAGCCGCCCTTGATGTAGCCGAACAGCGCCAGTGCGCACAGGGTGACGGCGCAGGAGGCGATCAGCGCATCGTTCATGCTGGGTGTCATGAAGTAGGGTGCGATCGGGATCATCCCGCCGGCGACATAGGCGCCGCCGATGGTGGCCGCGCTGCGCTTGGCCCGTCCCGGTTCGGGGTGCTCAAGGCCGAGCTCGAAGCGCATCATGAAGCGCACCCAGGCGTCGCGATCCTTGCGCAATGCCGCGACCACCGGCGCGCACTGTTCCGCTGACACGCCGTATTCCTTGAACACGTCGACGATCTCCTGGGCTTCCTGGTCCGGTATGGTCTGCACTTCCTGCCACTCGCGCTGCATTTCGGTGTCGTAGTGCTCGGCATCTCCGCGCGCGGCGAGGTAGCCGCCCAGGCCCATCGCGACGGAGCCGGCGGCGATCTCCGCGATGCCTGCAGTGGTGATGAGATGATTGGATGCGACCGCGCCGGAAAGTCCCGCTGCCAGCGCGAAAGGCACTGTCAGCCCATCCGCCATGCCGATGACGATATCGCGTATCGTCTGCGATGCACGGAAGTGCTGTTCGATATGCGGGGTCTGGGGCATGGAGGCATCTCCAGCTCGTATGGGTGCGATTAGTGTAACGCAATGCGAAGGGGGATGCGCCATTTGATCCACTTTACGTATTGCCCGCCGCGCTGGAGGCGGTTAGAGTGCCGGCTTGCGTCGGGTGACAACTGCCCCGGCATGGATTTCTTGAAATACGAATGGGATACAGAATCGTGAGGAAAGTATGGCGTTCCTAGCCATCTCAATGGATGTCGTCGGCTCCACGGCGCTAAAGAAACGGCTTGCCGAGTTTTCCACCCTGAACGGCACCAATCTCGATGAGCACTACAGGGATCTGCTGAGATCGATGCTCGTTTCCATGAACTGCTACCTGGAACTCGTGGGCGGGGATTGCGTTCTTGATATTCAACGGCTGTCCCTGATCAAGCGCATGGGCGACGAGTTCTGGTATACGTATGAGCTGGATGGGCTTGACGCACAGGAAATATCGATCCATTCGACCCACATGGCGCAGGCACTGCTTGTGTTTCTCCTGGACGCTCATTTCGACGTTACCGCTTTCCTGCCCAACACGCATATACGCGAAGAGCTTTACTGGAAATGCACGGTTGACCGGATAACCCACGCGGTGGATTCCTCGAAACTGGCCGAGGACGAGGTTGATCAGTTCATCTCGAAGTTGTTGACCGACCAGATGCGAGGAGAGAATTCAAAACAGGGCTCAGTGGTCGGGCCGGAAGAATTGCTTGCCCTGAGAAATCAACTTGGGGTCGGCGTTGCCTACCTCAAGGAAAACCAGGCGGTCTTTGTTGCCAAACGCGATTTCATAGGGATCGAGATTGACCGGTTTTTCCGGATTGCGCGACAGGCGGAAAAAGCCAAGATACTGGCAGGACAGAATTTCCTCTCTCTGTTGAAGATGCGCAAGAACCCGACATCGGGCAAGTGGTCATTTGACATTGAATCAACTTCGAATACCCCGGCGTTGCCTGAGTTCCCTGTCGAGTTAATCGATTTTTCCGAAGCAATGCTAAAAGGTATCAAGGGCGGCTACTCCGGCGCGTACATTTTTAACGAGTACCTGGAGCGCGCCGACTATGAGGATTTCTGGGACATCCGGGATCTGGAAATAACGGATTAGGACGCTGATCCCCTGATCGGAATAGAAGAAGCGCGCATTAGCCGGCTCCTTCTATTTCAGATTCCGCAATTTCTGTCATGCGACTCCTCATCGTGACCGGTAGTCTGCCGTTCGTCAGGAGAGGAACCATGAATACGACGACCGCAGACCGATATCACGAACGCTTCCGCAAAGTGCTGGAGTACATTGACACGCACCTGGATGAAGACTTGAGCGTGGAAAAGCTCGGCAGCGTCGCCGCTTTCTCGAAATATCACTTCCACCGGCAGTTCTCCGAACTCTTCGGAATCGGCGTCTATCGCTATGTCCAGCTGTGCCGCCTCAGACGCGCAGGACAGCAGCTCGCGTTCCGCGGCGACAGCATCATCGATATCGCAGTGGAAAGCGGCTACGAAAGCGCCGAGGCCTTCTCGCGCGCTTTCAAGAAGGCGCTGGGCCAATCGCCGTCCGAGTTCAGGGAACAGCCGCAGTGGGAATCCTGGCACGCAACCTATCAACCCAGCAGCGAGCTAAGGAGATCACACATGAAACCGCAGACGCAGGCAGAACAGGTCCGCATCATCCAATTCCCCGAGACCCGCATTGCCGTGCTCGAACATCGCGACGACCCGCAACGCATCGGCGACACCGTGCGCCAGTTCATCGCATGGCGCAAGCAGAACCACCTGCCGCCAAAGATCAGCGCCACCTACAACCTGCTCTACGACGATCCGGCAGCGGTTGCGCCGGAAGATTTTCGCATGGACATTTGCGCCGCTACCGACAAAGAGATTCCCCCAAACGAATACGGCGTCATCGCCAAGACCATTCCCGCAGGCCGTTGCGCCGTGCTGCGCCATGTCGGCCCCAATGATACCTTGCCTGCCACCGTGCACCTGCTCTATGCCGAATGGCTGCCGCAGAGCGGCGAAGAACTGCGCAACTTCCCGCTGTTCTTCCAGCGCGTGATTTTCTTTCCCGATGTGGCGGAGAGCGAAGCGGTGACGGATGTGTTTTTGCCGCTCGTATAGCAGTACATCGAGGTGCGCCATGAGATGGGCAGGCTGCCCCTGAATCGGCACTCGCGCACAAGGTTCAGTGACGGTCAGGAAAGGCGATCGCAGCAGGTATAATCGCCAGCTTTTTTCCGGATACCCTGCCATGTGGTTCAAGAACATCTTCATCTATCGTTTGCCCGACGACTTCCGCATCACGCCCGCAACGCTTGAAGAGAAGCTGGCCCTCAAGCCCCTGCTGCCCTGCAGCGGCCTCGACAAACAGAGCCTGGGCTGGGTTTCCTGCCGCGGCGATGACCGTCTGGTCCACATCGCCAACAACCAGATCCTGTTTGCACTGGGCGTCGAGCAGAAATTATTGCCCGCCTCCATCATCAACCGCTTTGCCAAGGAGCGCGCTGCCGACATCGAAGCGCAGCAAGGCTACAAAGCCGGGCGCAAGCAGATGAAGGAAATCAAACAGGCCGTCACCGACGATCTGCTGCCCCGAGCCTTCGCAGTGCAGCGCACGACCTACGCCTGGCTGGACCTGGCCAAAGGCCGCCTGGTGATAGACGCCGCATCGGCAGCAAAGGCCGAAGAATTATTGGAGCAACTGGGAAAGACCGTGGACAACTTCCCGCTCCAGCTCCTGCACACCGAACTTTCCCCGATCGCCGCTATGACCGACTGGCTGGCGGGGGAGAATGCACCGGTTGGTTTTACGATAGACCGCGAACTGGAACTGCGCTCCAGCGATGAGAGCAAGGCAACCGTGCGTTACGCCAACCACGCGCTGGAGGGCAAGGAAATCCTCGCCCATATCTCGGCAGGCAAGCGCGCGGCACGGCTCGGCATGACCTGGAACGACCGGATATCCTTCGTTCTCAACGAACACCTGCAGATCAAACGGCTTGAATTCCTGGACATCATCAAGGAAGAGTCGTCGAAAGTGGCAGACAACGATGACGAATTGTTCGAACTCGACTTCACCTTGATGACAGGTGAACTGTCCAGGCTACTGACCGACCTGACCGAGGCCTTGGGGGGCGAAGTGGTGAAGGATTAAGGCCGGCATTTGTACACTGCAAAAGTTCGCTTGCCGAATTCTGGCGACTCGCCCTTCACGACCGTGTCCGCCCCGACATCCACCGCATGATTGCGCGCCATCTGATACATATTGGCTTCCACTTCCTGTTCGGCGCGACCTTTGGCAAAGATGCTGATCGTCACTCCGCCTTTGGACTGACAATCGGCGACCTGGTTGGCATCTGCCAAAGACACTCGCTCCGCTCCTTCGCGAACCCCGATGAACTTGCTGCCACATCCATTCAACCCCGCAAGCAGCGGCACGATGGCGGCAATAATTAACATTCCTTTTGAAAATCTCATGGCAAACCTCCTGGGCTCTTCAGAAATAATAAACACTCCGCTATGAATGCTGGACGGAAGTGCCGTTAACAAAAATGCATGTCAAAAGAATACTGAGGCGATACATGATATTCGCCTAAGTCCCAAAGAAGAAGCCCGCTTGGATCACGCAAGGTCGAAACGATCCAGGTTCATCACCTTGTTCCATGCCGCCACGAAGTCGCGCACGAACGCCTGCTGCGAATCGCTGCAGGCATAGACTTCCGCGAGCGCCCGCAGCTGGGAGTTCGAACCGAAGACGAGATCGACGATGGTGCCCGTCCACTTCAGCTCGCCCGTCGCCCGATCATGTCCCTCCAGCACGCCTTCGGAGGTGGCGGACTTTTGCCACTTCGTGTTCATGTCGAGGAGGTTCACGAAGAAATCGTTGGTCAGTGTTTCGGGCCGCTTGGTGAAGACGCCATGTCGGGATTGGCCGAAGTTCGCATTCAGGGCGCGCAGGCCGCCGATCAGCACCGTCATCTCGGGGGCGGTCAGCGTCAGCAACTGCGCCTTGTCCACCAGCAGCTCGGCCGCCGATTCTTCGAGTCCCTTGCAGACATAGTTGCGGAATCCGTCAGCGTGCGGTTCCAGTACGGCGAACGAGGTCACATCGGTCTGCTCCTGCAACGCGTCCATGCGTCCCGGCGCGAAGGGAACCTGCACGTCGTGGCCGGCCTTCTTCGCCGCGGCCTCGACGGCTGCGCAGCCGCCCAGCACGATCAGGTCGGCCAGCGAGACTTTCTTGCCGCCAGACTGGGCGCTGTTGAATGTGCTTCTGGATCGCTTCCAGCTTTTGCAGCACTTTCGCCAGCTGGGCAGGCTGGTTGGCTTGCCAATCCTTCTGCGGCGCCAGGCGAATGCGCGCGCCGTTCGCGCCGCCGCGCTTGTCGGAGCCGCGGAAGGTGGACGCCGACGCCCATGCGGTCGGAACCAGTTCCGGCACAGACAGGCCCGAGGCAAGTATCTTGGACTTGAGGGAGGCGATGTCCTGCGCATCGATCAATGCATGATCGACTGCGGGGACGGGGTCTTGCCAGATGAGTGCTTCCGCCGGAACTTCCGGGCCGAGATAACGCGCACGCGGTCCCATGTCGCGGTGCGTCAACTTGAACCACGCGCGGGCGAAGGCATCCGCCAACTGCTCCGGATGCTCCAGGAAGCGCCGCGAGATTTTTTCGTAGACCGGATCGAAGCGCAATGAGAGGTCGGTGGTCAGCATGGTCGGCGCGTGACGCTTGGACGGGTCGTGGGCATCGGGGATACTGCCGGCGCCCGCGCCACCCTTCGGCTGCCACTGCTGCGCACCGGCCGGACTCTTGGTCAGCTCCCATTCGTAGCCGAACAGGTTCTCCAGAAAGTCGTTGCTCCACTGCGTCGGCGTGCTGCTCCAGGTGACTTCCAGGCCGCTGGAGATCGTGTCCCCGCCTTTGCCGCTGCCGAAGCTGCTCTTCCAGCCCAGCCCTTGCTCTTCGATGCCGGCGGCCTCGGGTTCGGGGCCGACATGGGACGCAGGGCCGGCGCCGTGGGTCTTGCCGAATGCATGGCCGCCGGCGATGAGCGCCACCGTCTCCTCGTCGTTCATCGCCATGCGCGCGAAGCTCTCGCGGATATCCCGCGCCGCCGCGAGCGGATCGGGATTGCCGTTCGGGCCTTCCGGGTTCACATAGATCAGGCCCATTTGCACCGCGGCGAGCGGCTTTTCAAGGTCGCGGTCGCCGCTGTAGCGCTCGTCTGCCAGCCACTTAGTCTCGGAGCCCCAGTAGATGTCTTCTTCCGGCTCCCAGATATCCGGGCGTCCGCCGCCGAAACCGAAGGTCTTGAACCCCATCGATTCCAGCGCAACGTTGCCGGCGAGGATCATCAGGTCGGCCCAGGAGATCTTGCGGCCATACTTCTGCTTGACCGGCCAAAGCAGCCTGCGCGCCTTGTCGAGGTTGACGTTGTCCGGCCAGCTGTTGAGGGGGGCGAAGCGCTGGTTGCCGCGCCCCGCGCCGCCGCGCCCGTCGCCGATGCGGTAGGTGCCGGCGCCGTGCCATGCCATGCGGATGAACAAGGGGCCGTAGTGGCCGAAGTCCGCCGGCCACCAGTCCTGCGAGTCGGTCATCAGCGCCAGCAGGTCCTTCTTCACGGCCTTCAGGTCGAGGCTCTTGAACTCCTCGGCGTAGTTGAACTTCTCGCCCATGGGGTCGGACAGCGGGGAGTGCTGGTGCAGGATGTTCAGCTCTCAGTTGATTGGGCCACCAGTCTGCGTTGGATTGGGGGCCGGCGACTGCGCTTGTGCGCGCGTGGCCCGGGAACGGGCATTTGGATTCGGTTGACATGGTTATCTCCTTTAGTAGCAGAGCACGATACGGTAGCGCGCCTCGCCGCTGCGCAGCCGCGCGATTGCCAGATTGACGTCCTCGAACAGAAACTTCTCTATCTGCGGCCGGATGCCGTGGCGGTTGGCGAAATCCAGCATCTTGCGGATGGTGGCCGGGCTGCCCACCGGAGAGCCCGACACAGTAAGCTGGGCACCTATGAGCGAGAACACGTTGAGGTCGAGCGGCGCCAGTACCGCGCCGACAAAGTGCAGGCGTCCGCGCGGTTTCAATGTGCCCAGATAGAGATTCCAGTCCAGCTTGGCATTGACCGTGGAAATGATGAAGTCGAAGCTGCGTGCCGCCGCCGCGATCTGCTGCGGGTCGCGCGAGTTCAGCGCGTGGTGCGCGCCCAGGCTCAGCGCTTCCGCTTGCTTGGCTTCGCTCGAAGTGAAGGCGGTCACTTCGCAACCCCAGGCGTTGAGGAACTTCAGCGCCATGTGCCCCAAGCCGCCGATGCCGATCACCGCCACCTTGTCGGTGGGTTTGACGCCGAACTGCACCAGCGGATTGAACACGGTTACGCCGCCGCAGAATAGCGGTCCCGCCGATTCGAGGTCGATGCCGTCCGGAATCGGAATGACGCTGTTCGCCGCCGCACGCACCTTGTCGGCAAAGCCGCCGTGATGCCCGACGATGGTGGCCTGGGCGGTGGCGCACAGGTTGTGGTCGCCGTCGCGGCAAGACGCACATTCGTTACAGTAGCCCGCATGCCAGCCTAGACCGACGTACTGGCCAATTGCCAGCCCCTTGACCTGATCTCCCATCTGGTGGATTCGCCCCACCACTTCGTGCCCGGGGACGACGGGGTACTGGCTGAATCCCCATTCGTTGTCGATGATGCTCAGGTCGCTGTGGCAGACGCCGCAATAGTGGACGTCGATTTCCACTTCATGCGGCTTCAACTCGCCCGGGTCGTACTCGAATGGTTTGAGTATGCCTTTGGGTTCAGATACAGCATAGGCGTGGATCATCTGGCTTCTCCTCGTCGTACGTTAGCGATCGCCCGACAGTACTCAAGGCTTGGTGCATGCTTGGAGATGGCCTCCCATGCTAGTAGCCTTTCAGCAAACGCTCAATACAGGATTCTTGGTAGGTTCCTTCAGAGATGCGCCTCGGCGTCCTTGCGCGTGATGGGTCAGCGCACAATTGGGCTCCGTCCCCCGGTAGTTTACTCACGCTTGGCAACATGATTGAGTCTGGTAGTAGCCATTTGCATATGTTCGCCATAGCGGATATAAAGTTCGTCATTCCACTATGCACGGGATATAACATGGAAACGAACTTTGTCGACTCCGTTCGTAAGTCTGCCGAGGATGCTTTCTCCTCTGGACTGTATTGCGCAGAGAGCGTTGTGCTCGCTCTCGCCAAGGCGCAGGGCGTGGAGTCTGACCTGCTACCCAAAGTCGCAACCGCATTCTGTAGCGGCATGTCCCGCACATGCGGAACTTGCGGCGCCCTCACTGGCGCAATGATGGGAGTGAGCATCTCTCTTGGGCGTTCCGACGTCAGCAAATCTGTTCAGCCTGCCTACACGGCTGCCCAACGCCTCATTCGGGAGTTCGAACAGGAATTTGGTGCACGCGACTGCAACGTTCTATTGGGGTGCGACCTCAACACCGCGGAAGGGCAAGCCGCGTTCAACAAGGATCGACTATGGGAGCGCTGCGAAAAATACACCAGCAAGGCCGCAGAAATTGCGGCGCGTATTGTTTCCGAAACCAGCGGCTAATCCAACAATCGTGTAGGGTGCAATAAGCGAAGCGCATTGCACCGGATGTTCGGTTGTTATACAGACGGCGCAATGCCCGTCGGTTATTGCGCCCTACGTGGGCTGCGGCAAATCATTCGTGAGGAAATCAAGGCGGCTTCATGAAAAAACCGTGAATCTGTATTGGGGGGCGGATATGAAACGAGCGGTGATTGTAACAACACTTGCGTTTGCGCTGGTGGGCTGCGGGTCAAGCGCACCTATCCAACGTGTTAGTGATAGCCAATCGAATTTTGGCTCCGTTTACAAAGGCGAAACCACGATTATTCGTACGGACACATCAGGTGCTGCACAGTACAGAGCATTCAGCCAAGGCGGCACGGGCTTTGTATCAATTTCAGCAGTCAGATCTGATGCTGAAAACAGGGCAAATGAATTCTGCAAACAAGAAAACAAAGTTGCCAGGACATTGAGTGAGCAGATGTCTACCCCACCCTATGTTCTGGGTAATTTTCCAAAGATGGAAATTATTTTCGTCTGCGTTGAAAAACCAAGTACAACCACAGCCACTGGAACAAGTTCGACCGACAAACCATCCGCCACTGACAAATTGAAAGAGCTGGATTCAATGCATAAGCAGCGGCTGATTACTGATGCTGAATATCAGCAAAAGAGAAAACAAATTCTGGATGGCTTTTAGGGGCCAGTCGTACAGCTGACGGCGGCAAGAATACGTGTCATTTGTCAAAGCGGCGAGCCGATGACGGAAGAAAGATTGCGGCAGATCATTCGCGAGGAAATCAAGGCGGCCTGAAGAAACCGTGTCCCTGATTGTTTCTGGTTGTTTCTATTTGAAGGTGATCTGGGCAAAGTGCGGCAGCAAGTACACTCCTTGCATGAGGTGTTCGCAGACATCAAGTGCAAGCGCAAGTTGGTTGGCCTTGTGCGGCTTTACTTCATGGGCAGCGTCGTTACCCAACGTTCTTATCTTGTGCAGGATTGTCGCTCCATCTGCCGTAAGTACACCGATTGTTACGAGGTCATTGATCTTCTCGAACAGATCCTTGCCCTTCGCGCTCTTGTCTTTGCAGATAGTCTCAACTAGAGCCCTGATTCCAATACCCGCAAGGACTGGCTGATCATTATTCATCGCCTTGATAGTTTCCTCGTAGATACGCTGAACATTCGATGGTAGGAGGTGGGTATCTTTAAGCGAATTGCGTCCTTCGCTTCTACTCGGATAAAGCTCAATTCTTTCGATTAAAAAAACATCATTAGGATCAGTGAAGTCATAGTCCTCTGAGTTAGAACTGGAAATTCGGAACGACGTTGTTTCACATCCTTGGCACTGTATGATTTGGTGGTGAACCTGATACTGAACAGAGTTGAAGTCGCTCACATCTTCGCCACTGAGGTCAGTTGAAGCCAAGACCATGTGCTTGGTAGACCGCTTGCATTCCATGCAAGGCACATCAACGACAGCGCCTGCGCTTTTGTTGATCTCTAGTTGGCGAGTATTTTGTGACATGGGAGCTTATGTAATTTCCATACCAAGGCGAGGTTGTACGCTTTACTTCCCCACCAGTTCCTTCAGCACAAACGGCAGAATCCCGCCGTTCTTGTAGTAGTCCACTTCGATCGGCGTGTCGATGCGCAGCAGCAGGGCGACGTTCTGCTTGCTGCCGTCTTTGCGCGTGATGGTCAGCGTCACGTCCTGTTGCGGCTTCAGGTTGTCGTTGATGCCGATCAGGTCGAAGGTCTCGTCGCCGGTCAGGTTGAGGCTGGCGAGGTTGTCGCTGCCCTTGAACTGCAGTGGCAGTACGCCCATGCCCACCAGGTTGCTGCGGTGGATGCGCTCGTAGCTCTTGGCGATCACGGCCTTCACGCCCAGCAGTTGCGTGCCTTTCGCCGCCCAGTCGCGGCTGAAGAGCCGGTGCCGTATTCCTCGCCCGCGAAGATCACGGTCGGGGTGCCGTCGGCGATGTGCTTCATCGCGGCATCGTAGATCGCCATCTGTTCGCCCTTGTACAGGGTGTAGCCGCCTTCGACGCGCGAGCCGTCTTCTTTCAGCGGCAGCATCAGGTTCTTGATGCGCACGTTGGCGAAGGTGCCGCGCATCATCACCTCGTGGTTGCCGCGGCGCGAGCCGTAGCTGTTGAAGTCCTTCACCGCGACGTTCTTGCCCTGCAGGTATTTGCCTGCGGGCGTGGTGGGCTTGAAGCTGCCGGCGGGGCTGATGTGGTCGGTGGTGACGGAGTCGCCCATCAGTGCCAGCGCCTTGGCGCCCTTGATGTCGCCGACCTTGGGTGCGGCGGCATCGAAGAACGGCGGACGCGCGATGTAGGTGGAATCGTCCCACTGGTAGCGGTCGCCCGTAGGTGCGGCGATGGCGTTCCACAGCGGCAGGTCTTTGGTCAGGTCGCTGTACAGGCGCTGGTACACGGCCGGGTCGGCGGCGTACTTCATCACGGTCTGCACTTCGGCGCTGTTCGGCCAGATGTCTTTCAGGTAAACGGGTTGGCCGTCCTTGCCCGTGCCCAGCGGCTCGGTGTCGAGGTTGATGTTGACCTTGCCCGCGATGGCGTAGGCCACCACCAGCGGCGGGGAGGCGAGGAAGTTGGCCTTGATGTTGCCGTGGATGCGCGCCTCGAAGTTGCGGTTGCCGGAGAGCACGGCGGCCGCGACCAGGTCGTTCTTGACGATGGCTTCTTCCAGCATCGCATCCAGCGGGCCGGAGTTGCCGATGCAGGTGGTGCAGCCGTAACCGGCGAGGCTGAAGCCCAGTTGTGCCAAGGGTTCCAGCAGGCCAGCGTTGGTCAGGTATTCGGTCACCACGCGCGATCCGGGGGCCAGCGAGGTCTTGATGTGCGGCTTGACGCGCAGGCCCTTGGCCACGGCCTTCTTCGCCAGCAGGCCGGCGGCCAGCAGCACGCTCGGGTTGGAGGTGTTGGTGCAGCTGGTGATCGCGGCGATCAGCACGTCGCCGTGGCCGATCTCGACCGGCGGCAGCATCTCGTCGGCGGTCTCGCAACGCACCGATGCGGTGGGATGGTCATTCGCCATTTCCATCTCGGTGCTGTATTTCGCGTTGTCCTGGCGGCCGCCGCCGGAGATCGGGACGCACACGGTGTTGCTGCGGTCGGGCAGGGCGGTGGTGTAGCGCTTGCCCAGTTCGGCGGCGGGCTTGTTGAAGCCGTTCTCGGCGACGGGTTTGCTGAACAGGGTGTTGAACGTGTCCTTCATCTTCGACAGCGCGATGCGGTCCTGCGGACGCTTCGGCCCGGCCAGCGAAGGCTCGATGCTGGAAAGGTCGAGTTCCACCACGCTGCTGTAGTCGATGCTGCCATCCTTGGGCACGCCATACAGGCCCTGCGCCTTGAAGTAGGACTGGAAGGCATCCACTTCCTCATTGGTGCGGCCGGTGTAGCGCATGTAGTCCACGGTCACGTCGTCCACCGGGAAGAAGCCCATGGTCGCGCCGTATTCGGGGGCCATATTCGCGATCGTGGCGCGGTCGGGCAGGGTGAGCGCGGCGGTGCCTTCGCCGAAGAACTCGACGAACTTGCCCACCACCTTCTGCTTGCGCAGCAGTTCGGTGACGGTCAGCACCAGGTCGGTTGCGGTCACGCCTTCGCGCAGCTTGCCTTTCAGGTGCACGCCGACCACATCGGGTGTCAGGAAGTACACGGGCTGGCCCAGCATGCCCGCTTCGGCCTCGATGCCGCCCACGCCCCAGCCGACCACGCCGATGCCGTTGATCATGGTGGTGTGCGAGTCAGTTCCAACCAAAGTGTCGGGATAAGTCACGCCGTCTTTTTGCAGCACGCCGCGCGCCAGATATTCCAGGTTCACCTGGTGCACGATGCCGACGCCGGGCGGCACGACCTTGAACGTGTCGAACGCCTGCATGCCCCATTTCATGAAGCGGTAGCGCTCGTTGTTGCGCTCGAACTCCAGCTCCATGTTCAGCTTCAGCGCGTCGGGACGGTTGTAGTAGTCCACCTGCACCGAGTGGTCCACCACCAGGTTCACCGGCACCAGCGGCTCGATGACCTTGGGGTCGCAGCCCTGGGTGGCGGCGGCGTCGCGCATCGCGGCGAGGTCGGCCAAGAGCGGCACGCCGGTGAAGTCCTGCAGCACGATGCGCGCCACCACGAACGGGATCTCCTCGGTGCGCGCGGCGTTCGGCTGCCAGTTCGCCAGCTCGCGCACATGCGCCTCGGTCACCTTCTTGCCGTCGCAGTTGCGCAGGACCGACTTCCAGCACGATGCGGATGGAGACGGGCAGGCGCGACACCTTGCCGACGCCGGCGGCTTCCAGCGCGGGCAGGGAATACAGGGTGGCTTGTTTGCCGTTGGCGAGTTTGAAGGTCTGGCGCGAGTTGAACAGGTTGTGCGACATGGCAAGTGGCTCCGAGGTGCGTGACATTGTGAAGGGCGCAATTATAAGAGTTTGTGCCTGTGGCTTGCACCGTGATTTTCAGAAGTTCGGGAGGGCGTCGCTTTCGACCGGTTTAATGCCGGCCCCGGGGGGTGGTTTTGGGTTAGCATTGCGGGGGAAACCTGATTACACGATGATTATTTTGCCTATCACCTGGAATATCTCGCTGGTACTGCTCTCTGTGCTGGTTGCGGTGGCCGGTTCGCTCACGGCGCTCGCCCATGCGCAGCGCATGCGCGAGAGCAGCGGGCGGACGGCATTGTTGTGGATGGTGGCGGGCAGCATCACCCTGGGGTTGGCCGTATGGTCCATGCACTTCATCGGCATGCTGGCTTTCCACCTGCCGATCCCGCTCACGTATGACCTGACGCTGACCCTCTTCTCCATCGTTCCCGTCATCGCCGCCGCGCTGCTCGGGTTCGGGGTGCTGCGCGAGCGGCATGTGAGCATCCGGCGTCTGGTGCTGGTCGGGCTGCTGATGGGGATAGGCATCAGCGCCATGCATTACACCGGCATGGCGGCGCTGAAGATGTCTCCGGCCATCAGTTACGATCCGGCGATCCTGTTCCTGTCCGTGGCGATCGCCGTCATCGCTTCATGGGGCGCGCTGCTGATGATGTATCAGGGCGACCAGGTCAGGTTGCCGATAATGCCGCGCTACCTGCTGGGTGCGGCCATCATGGGACTGGCGATCTCGGGCATGCATTACACCGGCATGGCGGGCGCGTACATACAACCGGGCAGCATCTGCCTCGCCGGCAGCTCGTATATCGAGCCGAACCTGCTGGCGGTGCTGGTGGCGCTGACCTCGCTGTTCTGGTTCGGCGGCGGCATCCTCGCCGCGCTGTTCGATCGGCGCATGGAACGACAGAACGCGATCACGCTGCAGCAAAGCATCGCCCTCAGCGAATCGCTGCTGCAGGCCATGCCGGTGCCGGTGTTCCACAAGGATGCGCAGGGACGCTATACCGGATGTAACGGCGCGTTCTCGGAATTCATCGGCAAGCCCAGAGAAGAGATCGTCGGCAAGACCGTGTTCGAGGTGTCGCCGAAAAGCTTTTCCCAGACCTACCGCGACAAGGACCTCGAACTGCTCGACGATCCGGTCGGGGTGCAGGTGTACGAGAGCCAGGTCAGGCACAGCGACGGCTCGGCGCATGACGTGGTGTTCCACAAGGCGCGCATGCTCGGCGCCGACGGCAAGCCGAGCGGCATCATCGGCGTGATCCTCGACATCACCCAGCGCAAACAGGCGGAGCAGCAGATCCACCAGCTTGCCTTTTTCGACCCGCTGACCGAATTGCCGAATCGCCGCCTGTTGATGGATCGCCTGCACCAGGAACTCGCCATCGGCGCGCGCACCGGCCAGTACGGAGCCATACTGTTCCTCGATCTGGACAACTTCAAGATGCTCAACGACAGCAAGGGGCACGATATCGGCGACATGCTGCTGGTCGAGGTGGCAAGACGCCTGACTTCGTGCGTGCGCGATGGCGATACGGTCGCCCGCCTGGGCGGCGACGAATTCGTGGTGGTGCTGGAGTCGCTGAACAAGGTTGCCGCCGAGGCGGCGAAAGATGCGGAGCATGTCGCGGAGAAGATACGCGCAGCCCTGAGCGAGCCATACTTGCTCAAACAGCGTCAATACCACTCCACACCGAGCATCGGGGTCGCGCTGTTCTGCGGCCATCAGGACAGTCTGGACAACCTGCTCAAGTATGCCGACACCGCCATGTACCAGGCGAAGACGGCCGGGCGCAATGCCATCCGCTTCTACGACCCCGAAATGCAGGCCGCCATCGAAGCGCGCGCGGATATGGAAGAGGAGTTGCGCAGGGCGCTGGCAGGGCACCAGTTCTGCCTGCATTACCAGATCCAGGTGGACAGCCTGGGCCACCCGCTTGGGCGCCGAAGTATTGCTGCGCTGGCAACATCCCGAGAACGGCCTGATCCCGCCCATGCAGTTCATCCCGCTGGCTGAAGATACCGGCCTGATCGTGCCGATCGGTTTATGGGCGCTGCAGACCGCCTGTGCCCAATTGGCGGCATGGCAGCCAGACGCATCGATGCGCGACCTCACGCTGGCAGTGAACGTCAGCGCCAAACAATTCCGCCAGCCCGACTTCGTCGCCCAGGTACAGCGTGCCCTGAAGGAGAGCGGGGCGAAGCCCTCCCTGTTGAAACTGGAATTGACCGAGAGCACCGTGCTGGAGAACGTCGAAGACACCATCAGCAAGATGCTCGAACTGAAACTGCTCGGCGTAAGTTTCTCGATGGACGATTTCGGCACCGGCTATTCATCGCTGCAATATCTCAAGCGCCTGCCGCTGGATCAGGTCAAGATCGACCGATCTTTTGTGCGCGACATCACCAGCGACCCGGACGATGCGGCCATCGTGCAGACCATCATCGCGATGAGCGAAGCGCTTGAGCTGAACGTCATCGCCGAGGGCGTGGAAACCGAAGCGCAGCGCGATTTCCTCGACAGGCACGGATGCCGCGCATTTCAGGGCTATCTGTTCAGCAAGCCGGTGCCGCTCGAACAGTTCGAGGCGCAGGTGCATCAGCCCCAGCGAAAGGGGGATGAGTTGCAGCAAGAAGCAGGTCGGGAGCGCGCGGTTAAAGCGTGATGGCTGCCGAGCGTAGTGCGTCGTCGTCCAGACTGTCGAGACGCAGTACCTTGGCCTGATTCAGGTGCACGAAGTTGCTGGAGGTGGAGCGCCTGTAGGCAGGGTCGTAGTGCCTGGTCAGCAGTTCCTCGACCAGCGCCGTCCAGTTCCCCTGTTCCGCCAACATCTGCCAATGATCCAATGTTTCGCGCCCATGCAGCGGCAGCAGGGGGGCGAGGCGCCGGGTGAGCAGTGCCGGATCGCCCAGGAAGTGCCGGTAGTCTTCCATGAGCAGTTGCACGCGCGCGGCGACGGGCGCTTCGAGCAGCAGGCACTCCGAGGTGCGCATCTTCTGCAGCAGCGCTTCCGGCGTATTGATGAGGCCGATCTTCTTGCTTTCCGCCTCCACGAACACCGGTCGTTTCGGATCGAAGCGGCGCAAGGTATCCCACACCCGGCTCTCGAACATCTTCTGCGCGGGTTGCGGTTCGTTCGGCAGGTTGCCGAGCAGCGAGCCGCGATGCTGCGCCAGCGCCTCCAGATCGAGCACCTGCGCGCCCTGTTCGTGCAGCACGCGCAGCAGGCGGCTCTTGCCGCTGCCGGTCGCGCCGCACACGACACGGAACTGCAGAGCTTGCGGCAACGTCTCCAGGTCGGCCAGCACCTGGCGGCGATAGTTCTTGTAGCCGCCCTCCAGCCGGCAGGTTGACCAGCCGACCTGCGCCAGGATGTGCGCCATCGCGCCGCTGCGCTGGCCGCCGCGCCAGCAATACACCAGCGGCTTCCACTGCTTGGGCTTGTCCTTGAAGATATTTTCCAGATGCAGTGCGATGTTGCGCGCGATGAGCGCCGCGCCGCGCTTCTTGGCCACGAAGGGAGAGACCTGCACGTAGAGCGTGCCGACCTCGGCGCGTTGTTCATTGTCCAGCACGGGCGCGTTGATCGCGCCGGGGATGTGGTCTTCCGCGTATTCCGCAGGCGAACGGACGTCGATGATTTCGTCGAAATCGGACAGTTGTGATACGGTGGCGACCCTTGGATTTTGCATAGAAACTTTTTGTATGAACGACTCGATAAAACTTACCCAGTATTCCCACGGCGGCGGTTGCGGCTGCAAGATCGCGCCTTCGGTACTGGCAGAGATGCTGGCGGCGATGCCGCGGCCGCCATCTTACCCGAACCTGATGGTCGGCACCGAGAGCAGCGACGACGCGGCGGTGTACAAACTCAACGAATCGCAGGCCATCGTCGTCACCACCGACTTCTTCATGCCCATCGTGGACGACGCGCGCGACTTCGGCCGCATCGCCGCCACCAATGCCCTGTCCGACGTGTATGCCATGGGCGCCACGCCCATCCTCGCGCTCGCCGTGGTGGGCATGCCCATCAACAAGCTGCCGCTGGACACCATCCGCGAGATCCTTGCCGGCGGCGCCTCGGTGTGCGAAGCGGCCAACATCCCGCTGGCGGGCGGGCATTCCATCGACACGCCCGAACCGATCTATGGCCTGGCGGCAGTGGGCGTGGCGCATCCCGACCACATCAAGCGCAACGACCGTGCGCAGGCCGGCGACGTGCTTATCCTCGGCAAGCCGCTGGGCGTGGGCGTGTTGAGCGCGGCGCTGAAGAAGGGCGACCTGAGCGAGGAGGGCTATCGCCAGATGGTGGATACGACCACCCAGGTCAACCGCGTCGGCGCGACGCTGGGCGGGGTGAGCAGCGTGCATGCGATGACCGACGTTACCGGTTTCGCGCTGCTCGGGCACCTGCTGGAAGTCTGCCGCGGCTCGAAACTGGGCGCGGAAGTGGATTTCAACGCATTGCCGATCCTGTCGGTGGCGTTGGGCTTGGCGGAAAAGGGCTACAGCACGGGCGCTGCGGATCGCAACTGGAGCAGCTACGGTGCGGAAGTGGACCTGCCGCAAGGCTTCCCGGAGTGGCAGCGCAAGCTGCTGTGCGATCCACAGACCAGCGGCGGCTTGCTGGTGGCGTGCGCTGCGAACGAGGCGGACAAGGTGCTGGCGAATGTTCCGCGAGCAGGGCTTCGCCGCGGCGTGCGTGATCGGGAAGATGGTAGCGGGCGAGGCGCGCGTCAGGATCCGTTGAGCGGGTCCTGATACTGTTCGGCGATCTGCCGGAACTCGTCCTGGATCGCCAGGAATGCATCTGTCACGTCGGGATCGAAATGCGTGCCGCGTTCTTTAATGATGTGCGCCACCGATTCCTCGTGCGTCAACGGCTGCTTGTAGATGCGGCGGCTGATGAGGGCGTCGTACACATCGGCCACGGCCATGAGCCGGGCCGAGACGGGGATCTCGTCACCCCTGAGTCCTAAAGGATAACCGCTGCCATCCCAGTGCTCGTGATGTCCGTTGGCGATCTCGCGTGCGATGTGCAGGAAGCGGTTGGGTGTCGGCAACCCGCTCTCCGCTGCCGCGATGGCGTTGCCGCCGAGCAGCGGATGCATCTTCATGATCTCGAACTCTTCCAGCGTGAGCGAGCCCTGCTTGAGCAGGATGGCATCCGGGATGCCGACCTTGCCGATGTCATGCAGGGGCGCCAGTTTGTATAGCGATTCGATGTAGTCCTCGGTGAGGTAATTCCTGAAGCGCGGGTGGTCGCGCAACTTCATGCCGAGCGCGCGGATGTAGGCCTGCGTGCGCTTCAGGTGGTTGCCGGTCTCCTTGTCGCGCGTCTCGGCGAGCGACGCCATCGCCATGATGGTCACGTCGCGTATCTGCGACACCTCCTCGGTCTTGCGCTGCAACTGGGCAGTGCGTTCCTGCACCTTCAGTTCAAGCACGTCGTTCATCGCGGCGAGCTGCTGCGCCATTGACTGGTTCTCGAAGCGCTGCTGCAGAGAGAGCAGGATGAACTTGCTCAGAAACAGTCCCGAACCCAGCATCACCACTAGAAACAGCAGCAACATCGCGCCCAGCGCGATATGCGTCTCGTCCTGCTCCACCATCACGCGGAAGATCAGCGGCACCATCAGGCTGGGTATGTAAACGTAGAGCGAGGGTGGATGCGTCGCGTCCATGGTGGTGGCCGCTGCCGCAACACCCAGCAGCACAGACACCAGCAACACCTGGGTGATCAGATCCTGCGGGAAGAAGAACAGGGTACCGAAGCCCCACATCATGCCGGTGACCAGCGAGAAGATCAGGAAGTGACGGCTCCAGCCCAGACATTGCGGAACAGTATCGCTCTCGGCCCGATGGTCGAACCAGATGACGAACTGCGCGATATGCAGCAGATAGGCGCCGGTCAGCCACATCAGCAGAGCCCGATGCGAGTGCAAAGGAATGTTCCACATCACCCACACGAAGAACGGCTCGACCAACATCTGTCCGGCCAGCATGTAGGGATACAACTTCAGACGCGCGCGCAGCTGTTCCGCACGCACCGAGAGGTTGTTCTCGTCGATGTGGAATCTCAGATCACCGAAGAAGATGCGCAAGGAAACCATTGCCATTCACCCGGAGTTGCTCGCCGACAGTGGACAACAAACGCTGCGGAACGTCAATTAATTCGCTGTTTTCCGCTCGTCCGGAGCAGCGAAGAAAGCGACCGCCTCCGTCTCGACGCGCGTGCGCCGGAACGGTGGCAGACTCTGCCAGATGCGCTTGCCGTAATGCTTCGAGATGAGGCGCGGGTCGCAGATCATCAGCACGCCGCGGTCGTGCTCGTCGCGGATCAGCCGTCCGGCACCCTGCTTGAGGTTGATGATGGCGCGCGGCAACTGGAACTCCATGAAGGCGTTGCGCCCCTGCTTGTTCAGTTCGGCGATGCGCGCCGCCAGCACCGGATCGTCCGGCGGCGCGAACGGCAGCTTGTCGATGATGACCAGCGACAACGCCTCGCCACGCACGTCCACCCCTTCCCAGAACGACTGGCTGCCCAGCAGCACCGCGTTGCCGTGGTCGCGGAAGCGCGAGAGCAACTCGTTGCGCGAACCTTCGCCCTGGATCATCAGCGGATACTTCAGTCCCTTGCGGTCGAACTCGGCCTGCAATATCTCGTAGGCGCGCTGCATCGCGCGCAGGCTGGTGAACAGCAGGAACGCGCGCCCTTGGCTCGCTTCGATCAGGGGCAGGGCAGCCTGCACCACCGCATCGGTATAGCCTTCGGTATTCGGCTCCGGCAGGTTCTGCGGCACATACAGCAGCGCCTGTTCCTGATAGTTGAAGGGACTGTCCCAGCAGGCGGTGCGTGCTTCCGTCAGTCCCATCTCGTGCTGGTAGTGCGAGAAGTTCTGCTTCACTGCCAGCGTGGCCGAGGTGAAGATCCAGGCGCGCGGATGGCCGCTGATCTGCTTCTTGAATATCTCGGCGATGGAGAGCGGGGTGGTGTTGAGCTGCAGCGAGTGGTGGAAGACTTCGAGCCAGCGTACGACGCCGTTTGCCCTCTCCCCCGGCCCCTGTGACGATTCCGCATCCGGCTTGCCGGATAGCGGATCGCCTACCTTTGGTGCTCCCGCTTGCGGGAGAGGGGAGAGGTTGCTCCCTCTCCCACTTGTGGGAGAGGGTTGGGGAGAGGGCGCTTCTGCTTGCCACACCTTCAACATCGCCACCAACCCCTGCGCCCGCTGCCAACAATTCTCCAACCCCTCGCTACGCTCCGCCTGCTTCTCCAGCAAGCCCGAAAGCTTGCTCAGTTTCTCCCCCAGCGTCTTCAGCGCCGGCGCAAACTCCTTGAAGCCCTCCGCCACATCCGCCGCCATGCGCCCTTCCTTCTTGAACGCCAGCCGCAAGTCGCGCGCCGCCTTGTCCAGTTCGTCGCACGCCACCGGCAGCGCCGCGAAATCTTTGGCGTTGCTCAATGCTTCGATGCGGGAATCCTGCGACAGGTCGAACAGCTGCGAAGTGGAAAGGCTCTCGCCGAAGAACAGGCTCGCCGTCTCCGGCAACTGGTGCGCCTCGTCGAAGATCACCGTGTTGCAGGCGGGCAGCAGTTCGGCCACACCCTCGTCGCGCAGCATCACGTCGGCGAAGAACAGGTGATGGTTCACCACCACCACGTCCGCCTCCATCGCCTCCTTGCGCGCCTTGAGCACGAAGCATTCGCCGTGCTGCGGGCATTCCTGCCCGAGGCAGTTTTCGCGCGTCGAGGTCACATGCATCCAGATCGGCGCGTTCTCCGGCACATCGGCCAGCCCGCTCTTGTCGCCGCTCTGCGTCACCTTGGCGTAGTTCACGATCTTGGCCAGATGCTTCACATCCTCGCGCGTCTTGAATAAGCCGTTCGATTGAGCCAACGACAGGTGGTAGTGGCACACATAGTTGGAACGCCCCTTGAGCAGCGCCACCGACACCGGCGCCTTCAGCGCATCGCGCACCATCGGCAGGTCTTTCTGGAACAGCTGGTCCTGCAGGTTCTTGGTGCCCGTGGAGATCACCACCTTGCCGCCCGCCAGCAGCGCAGGCACCAGATAGGCAAAGGTCTTGCCCGTACCCGTACCCGCCTCGGCCACCAGGATGGCGTTGTCGCGTATCGCCTCCGCCACGGCCAGCGCCATCTCACGCTGCTGCGCGCGCGGGCGGAACGACGCGACTTCGGTGGCAAGCGGGCTTTGTTCGGAAAAGAAACGTTCGACTTCGATGGTCACGGGGATATGGATATTGGCAGGGGACGGCGTTATTGTGCGGCGGGGATTTTACGCGAGAGTCATCGACAGATGTTGCGTAGTCCGTCCCAAGTAGGAGCATTAATGCGCTCCATATTTCTTGAGTGTAGAATCAAGGTCATGCATTTCAAGGGGAACACCATGCTGGATGAACTGAAATTACCCAAGACGCTCGCCAAGCGGCTGGAGAAGGTTGCAGCGGTGGCGCACGTCAATCCCGGCTCCATTCTCAAAACCGCACTCACTGATCGTCTCGATTATCTGGAATGGAAAGAAAAAGCCATTGCCGAAGGACAGGCCGATCTGGACAACGGCCGAGTAGTCACCACCGCGCAGATTCGCGAATCGCTTGCCAAGCAGCGGGCGCAACGTGCCGCAAAGAGCAAGAAAGCGGCTTGAATGGTCGGCCCGCTCCGGGCGCGACTTGTTGGCGATAGATGCCTATATTTCCGCCGACAACGCGGTTGCTGCCGGGCAAGTCGTGGATTACATCATCAGTCAGGCCGAACAACTCACCCGTTTCCCCATGCTGGGACGGATTCCCAAACCGGGTGCTCCACGCGAACTGATCTTTACCCGCTATCCCTACAACCTTATCTACCGCATCACCCGCAGCAAGATCAGGGTAGTCAGAGTCATTCACCAGTCGCGGCTATACCCATAAGGCACCCCATAAAATAGGTGTTCGTCATTCCCGCGAAGGCGGGAATCCAGTGGTTTTACTCAACATGTTTTTGTGTTTGTTCCTGCTACGCATGGAATCTTTTTATGGCTGGATTCCCGCCTTCGCGGGAATGACGGACTACTGCGGTGGCAAGTGAGCTTGTTCGGAAAAGAAACTTTCTACTTCGGTAAGTCACGGGGGGCTTTGTTAGGTCAAACTGAGTATGGTTATTCCCCGGGGGCGGCGTTATAGTGCGGCAGAGATTTTACGCGATGGGGGTGTGTGGGAAGGGTGGACATTTCGAGATTCAGTGCATGTTGAAAATGTATCAAACCCGGCCTGCCGACCCATCATTCCAGTACTCCGCCAATAAGCTGCGCTTGTTGCCAGTTGAATTCACGCGCTAGGAGGTTTTCCACATGGACGCGCAAATAGAATCATCTGATTCAATGAAATGCCGGCTGTGCGACAGTGACGCGCAATTTGAGGTTCACGATGCTGGTCAAGTGTTGTATATAAAATGTCCTGTCTGTGTCAGTTTCGGCATATCGAAGATTGCTATTAGCCATCTCACCAAAGCCACAAAAGAAGCTTTCTCTGCTGAGGCGCGGGCTGCGGCTACAGCCACGCATGTCTTGGAAATCCGTTATGAATCTGGGTTCCAAAAGACAGTCGTTCCCCGTTACCGAAGATAGTTGTTCTATGAACTGGGCAATTTCGAATTTTCCTTTCATGAAAGGAGCATTGAAATGGCTAAGAAAACCTATCCGTTGTCCGAAGTCTATCGCCTGCTGGAGCCGGGGCCGGTGGTGATGGTGACCACCGCCCGGAAGGGCAAGCCGAACATCATGAGCATGTCGTGGCACACCATGATGGAGTTCGAGCCGCCGCTGGTGGGGTGCGTGCTCAGCGGGCGCAACTACAGCTTCGAGGCGCTGACGGCGACGAAGGAGTGCGTGCTCAACATCCCGACGGCATCGCTGGCCGAGAAGGTGGTGGGGGTCGGCGGCAAGTCGGGGAAGAAGGTGGACAAGTTCAAGAAATTCGGCCTGACGCCGATGCCTGCATCCAAGGTGAAGCCGCCGCTGATCGACGAGTGCTACGCCAATCTCGAATGCGTGGTCCACGACACGCGGCTGGTGAACAAGTACAACTTCTTCGTGCTGGAGGTGGTCAAGGCCTGGATCGACCCGACCAAGAAGAATCCGCGCACGCTGCACCATACCGGCAGGGGCGTGTTCCGGGTGGCGGGCAAGACCATCAAGTTGCGCACCAAGGTGAAGTGATGATGTTGCTGCGCTACCTGCTGGCGTGGCTGGCGATGCTGGTGGCCGCCTTCGTCAACGGCGGCTTGCGCGAGTTCACCTACGGCAAACATCTGTCCGCGCTGGCCGCGAACCAGCTTTCCTGCCTGACCGGCATCGTCCTGCTGGGAGCGGTGATCTATCTGTACCAGCGCCGCTGGCCGTTCGCTTCGGCGCGGCAGGCGTGGTATGCGGGGCTGTTCTGGATGGCGCTGACGGTGGCGTTCGAGTTCCTGTTCTTTCATTACGTCGGCGGCGAACCGTGGGAGGTGTTGCTGGCGAACTACGATATAGTGCACGGCCGCCTGTGGCCGCTGATCCTGTTGTGGGTGGCGGTCGCGCCCTATTTGTTTTATCGCTATGCCTCGCGCGTCAGGAGATAAGCGTTGGTAGTGCTTTCGTTGTTGCTGCTAGCCGGCATCGTCGCCGCCGTCCTCTACATCCTGCGCATCAGGCGCAGGATGGCGCGCGACCTCGCCGAGCGCAAACTTTCCGAGCAGCGCGAAAAGAACCGCAATCATGTGCTGGAACTGCTGGCCCATGGCGCGCCGCTGGCCACGATACTGGAGGCCATCGTGCTGGGCGTGGAGCAGCAGCAACCGGACATGCTGTGCAGCGTCCTGCTGCTCGACAGCGAGGGCAGATACCTTGTGACCGGCGCGGCGCCCAGCCTGCCCGATCCTTATAACGACTGCGTTCGACGGCATCGAGATCGGCATCGGGGTGGCGTCCTTCGGCACCGCCGCCTTCACCGGCCAGCGCGTCATCGTCGAGGACATCCAGAGCCATCCCTACTGGGCGGATCATAGAGAGATCGCGGGCCGTGCCGGGCTGGGCGCGTGCTGGTCGGAGCCCATCCGTTTCGCTTCCGGCAAGGTGCTCGGCACTTTCTCCGTCTACCATCGCCAGGCGCACAAGCCCGACGCGGCGGAGATCCGCCTGATCGAGCAGGCCGCCAATCTGGCGGAGATCGCGCTGGGCCGCAGCCATGCCGACCAGGCGCTCAGGGAGAACGAGAGGATGCTCTCCGACATCCTGGAGAACGTCAGCGCCTGCATCTACCTGAAGGACGCGCAGGGCCGCTACCTGTTCGCCAACCGCCTGTTGCGCGAGCGCTTCGCCGCGCCGATGGAAGAGATCGTGGGCTACGACGACAGCAAGTTCTTCGATGCCGATACCGCCGCCAATATGCGCAAGGACGACCTGCGCGTGTTGCAGAAGGGAGAGACGCTGGAGGCCGAGGAGATCGTGCTCAACATCATCGCCGGGGTGACGCAGGTGTTCATGACGGTGAAGCTGCCGCTTGCGGCGCGAGGACGGCAGCATCTATGCCCTGTGCGGCATCTCCACCGACATCTCCGAGCGCAAGGATATCGAGGAGCACATGCAGCACATGGCGCAATACGACGCGCTCACCCATCTGCCCAACCGCGCCTTGTTCATCGACCGTCTGCAACAGGCGATCGCTGCCGCCGAGCGCAACAGCACGCGTCTGGCGCTGATGTTCATCGACCTGGACCGGTTCAAGCCGGTCAACGATACCTACGGCCATGCCGTTGGCGATCTGTTGCTGAAGGATGTCGCGCTGCGCATCCAGGATTGCCTGCGCGAGTCGGACACCGTGGCGCGCATAGGCGGCGACGAGTTCGTCGTGCTGTTGCCGGTGATCGAGTCGGAGCAGGATGCCGGCAAGGTGGGGAAGAAGATACTGGATGCGCTCAGACGGCCGTTCGAGCTGGCGGGGCACACCTTGAAGATCGGTTCGAGCATAGGTGTGGCCGTCTATCCGGATCACGGCGAGCGAGGAGAAGCTGCTGGTCAGGAGCGCCGACATCGCCATGTATCACGCCAAGAACAACGGCCGCAACAACGTCAAGATGTACCAGTCGGGGTTGCAGGAAGTCAGCAGTGATCGTTAAGGCAGCGGGAGCAGCGTAATGCAGATTTGGGTGGATGCCGATGCGTGTCCGAAGGTCATCAAGGAGATACTGTTCCGTGCCGCGGACCGGCGCCAGATCCAGCTGACGCTGGTGGCGAACAAGATGCTGTATTGCCCGCCGTCGAAGCATATCCGCGCCATGCAGGTGCCGGCGGGTTTCGATGTGGCCGACAACAAGATCGCGGAGATGGTCGAGGCGGGCGACCTGGTGGTCACCGCCGATATTCCGCTGGCGGCCGATGTGATCAAACGCGGCGGCCATGCCCTGAATCCGCGCGGCGAGTTCTATACCAAGGACACCATCCAGGAGCGGCTGACCATGCGCAATTTCATGGACGGCTTGCGCGGCAGCGGGGTGGAGACGGGCGGCCCGCCGGCGTTGAGCCAGAGCGACCGGCAGGCGTTCGCGAATCAACTGGACAGGTTTCTGGCGAAGCAATAATAAGTAGCCGTTCGCCCTGAGCTTGTCGAAGGGTGAGCACTTGTAGGATGGGTGGAGCGTAGCGATACCCATCAATTGATACGACGGGAGTCTTTGTTGGGTATCGCTGCGCTCCACCCAACCTACATTCATTTCATTCATCGGAGACATTGCTGTCCATGCCGAAGATAGCCAAAGATGCATTGACGAAAATTCCCAGCGGCGTATGGGTGCTGGGCTTCGTCAGTCTGCTGATGGATGTCTCGTCGGAGATGATCCACAGCCTGTTGCCGCTGTTCATGGTCACGGTGCTGGGCGCAAGCGCGCTGACGGTGGGGGTGATCGAGGGCATCGCGGAATCCACGGCCTTGCTGGTGAAGGTGTTCTCCGGCGTGTTGAGCGACTATCTGGGCCGGCGCAAGGGGCTGGCGGTGTTCGGCTATGCGCTGGGCGCGCTGAGCAAGCCGCTGTTCGCGCTGGCCTCGGGCGTGGGCATGGTGCTGACTGCGCGCTTCATGGACCGGGTGGGCAAGGGCGTGCGCGGTGCGCCGCGCGACGCGCTGCTGGCCGATATCGCGCCGGTGGAGATACGCGGTGCTGCCTTCGGCCTGCGCCAATCGCTGGATACGGTGGGTGCGTTCGTCGGGCCGTTGCTGGCTGTCGGCCTGATGCTGCTGTGGGCCAACGATTTCCGCGCGGTGTTCTGGGTGGCGGTGATTCCCGGCGTGCTGGCCGTGGCGTTGCTGATAGTCGGCGTGCATGAACCGAAGAAAGCGGAAGCGCACCAGCCCATCAATCCGATCAGCCGCGAGAACCTGAAACGCCTGGGCACAGCCTATTGGTGGGTGGTCGGCATCGGCGCGGTGTTCACGCTGGCGCGTTTCAGCGAAGCCTTCCTTGTGCTGCGCGCCGCGCAGGGCGGCATTCCCGTGGCGCTGGTGCCTTTGGTGATGGTGGCGATGAATGTGATCTACGCGGCATCGGCCTATCCGTTCGGCAAGTTGTCAGATGGCATGAGCCACACCCGGCTGCTGGCATGGGGCTGGCAGTGCTGATCGCGGCCGACCTGGTGCTGGCGACCGACGATCATTGGATGACGGTATTGCTTGGCGTAGGTCTGTGGGGCGTGCACATGGGCATCACCCAGGGGCTGCTGGCGCGCATGGTGGCCGACGTGACGCCCGCCGACCTGCGCGGCACGGCTTACGGTTTCTTCAATCTGATGAGCGGGCTGGCGATGCTGGTCGCCAGCGTACTGGCGGGGCTGTTGTGGGATAGCCTCGGCGCTTCGTTCACCTTTTATGCGGGCGCGGCATTTCTGCGTGATCGCCGCGGTCGGCCTGGTTTGGCGGCCCGTTGCAGCGCAGAACTGAGCCTGTTCGGCTCAGCGCTTCTTTTCTTGCTGCGGGTCAGCTGCCCTGCGCTGTTTCCAAGTCGAGAAACATTCCAGTCCGCAGAAATGCGCCACATAGTCCTCGGTTTCGAAGCGCATGGCTTCGGAGAGCGGGATCTCCTTGTGGCAGACCTCGCACGAGATTCGCTCGGCTACAGACTCGGGGCGGGGATGGGTGGTCATGGCACACCTCCTTTCAGGGTGGTGACGTGGAACCAGACTAGTCCTGTTCCAGGCTTGCGGCAAGCAATATGCGCGATCCGCGGGGTCTCGTTTTTTTACGTAAATTTGACATTGAAAATGGACGTTATGAGATAGAATCCGCGCCTGCTCTGCGCAGGTCCTGCAAGAAATCTGCTGATCCAATCGAACTAATTCAATTTGCCATAGTCGGATGGCGCGCTGTGCCGTAGTCAAGGCGACAGCGGGCAGTGCGTGAGCGCGTGTATTTCGGGTATCCCGTTCAATCAAGTAAGCCAATTTTTATCGCATGCAGCAAGAGAACGACAGAACTGCGCAGGGCGCGGAAAAAGTGAAGGTGTGGGACCGCTTCATCCGCGTATTCCATTGGACCTTGGTGCTGGGTTTTGCGACGGCTTTCATTTCCGGCGAACTGCATGCCTCCACCCTCCATGTATGGATCGGATACCTGCTTTGCGTGATGCTGGCGTTGCGGCTGTATTGGGGTTTCCGGGGCAGCGAATACGCACGCTTCCGCTCTTTCTTCTTTTCTCCGGGCGAGACGCTCGAATATTTCCGCTCCATGTTCACGGGGCATCCAAAACATTATTACGGGCATAACCCCGCAGGCGCGCTGATGGTGTTCGCCATGCTGGTATTGCTGATCCTGATCTTTTTGTCGGGCCTGCTGACGCTGGCGGCGATCGACTATGAAGGGCCGCTGCTGTTTCTGGCGAACCGCGTGAGCGACGAGGCCAGCTATGCATTCCGCGGCATACACGAATTTCTTCCTATCGTTGGTCTGGCACTGGTCGTGCTGCACATCCTGGGGGTGGCAGCGGGCAGTATCCAGCACAAAGAAAACCTTGTGAGGGCGATGCTCACCGGGAAGAAAAAAACGAACACGCCATCTATTTCAACTAAGCAAAATGAAAATTGAGGAGCAATCAATGAAAGGCATTAAGTTCATGAGCGCTGCCGCGTGTGTGGCGGCGCTATCCGGAACGGCATACGCGCAGGATGCGGCATTCGACCTGCCCATGACATCCAGCGCATATGTCAAAGACTATGAGTCGTTCAAGCTGGCAGCGAACGACGAACGGTGGGCACTTCGGTGAAGACATCGGGCAGTGCCGCACCGGAAATCAAAAAGTCCGAGTTCGAGCCGGCCACGTTCTCCGGCAGCAACGCGCACAAGTATCTCGGTCTCGGGAACCATCGTTTTCGCGGGCCTGACCGCGGTGACCGCACCCGACGACAACGAGTGCGAGTCGGCCACCTGCCCGCCGCCGGAGCCGCGCGACACCAACGGCACCCACGCCAAGCTGGCGCGCGCCACCGTTGCCATGGCGGGCGCCGCCGTGGTCACCGGCCTGATCGCGCACTGGGACGACTTCCATCTGGAAGACGGCATCACCGACCCGGACAACCTGCATGCCCTGCTGGGTACGGCGGGCATGCTGACCATGGCGTATGCGGTATCCAAGGCGGCCGATCCCTACAACAGCAACGGCCACGCGGGCAAGGCCATCGCCGGTGCGGTGATGATGGCTGCGGCGATCAAGATCACCTGGTAAGGGAGACACTACGATGAAACTGCACAAGATACTGATGGCCGCGAGCATGCTGTTCGCCACCTCGGCGGCACTGGCGACTCCGGCGACCGATGAATTGTTCGCACGCTACAAATCCGAAGGCGCAGCCGGTTTCGATGCTGCACGCGGCGGCCAGAACTGGAGCAAGGAGACCAAGGGCGAAGACGGCCAGATGATGTCGTGCGCTTCCTGCCACGGCAAAGACCTGAGCAAGGAAGGCCATCATCACAAGACCAACAAGGTCATCCAGCCGATGGCGCCCAGCGCCAACAAGGAACGTTTCACCGATGTGAAGAAGATCGAGAAATGGTTCAAGCGCAACTGCAACGATGTTCTGGCGCGCGAATGCACCGCTCAGGAAAAAGGCGATTTCCTGAAGTATCTGCTCAGCAAATAACGATTTGGAGAAATGAAGATGCAAACTAATTACAAAGCAGCACTGCTGGCCGTGGCCCTGCTGATGAGCAGCGGCTCCGCATTGGCGGAAGAGAATTTCTGGCTGTGGCTGGTCAATTTTTCGCGGCAGAAGGAAGTGAAGCCGGTCGACAACAAGACCTACCAGGACGAGTGCGGCTCTTGCCACTTCGCCTATCAGCCGGGCCTGTTGCCCAGCAAATCCTGGGCGAAGCTGCTGGACGAGAAGGCGCTGGCCGACCATTTCGGCGAGGACGCTTCGCTGGACAAGGAAACGCTGAAGGATATCTACGACTACACGATGGCGAATGCGGCGGAGAAGTCCTTCCACAAACGCTCGCGCAAGATAGCCAAGGCGACCGAGGACGGCGATGCGCCGCTGCGCATCACCGAGGTGCGTTACATCAAGCGCAAGCACCACGACATCCCGGAGAAGATGATCAAGGGCAACAAGGACGTGAAGTCGCAGAGCTACTGCAACGCCTGCCACACCAAGGCGGAAGAAGGCATCTTCGACGAAGACACCGTGGATATCCCGAACTTCCCCAACCGCGACCGCGATTGATCGTTGACATCGTGACGGCATGAAGAAGGGCAGCGCAAGCTGCCCTTTTTTATTGCTGCCCGTACTTCGGACTGCTACAGTTCGACCTCTCCGGGAGGAGTGGTATGCGAGACCCAAATAACATCAATTCATCGAAAGGGTAACCATGCAAGGGCAGTTAGTGCGGCAAAACCAGCATTTTGAATTCACCGGAAAGGGCTGGGAATATTTCCGGATATGGATCGTCAATGTGTTGCTGACGATCCTGACGCTGGGCATCTACAGCGCATGGGCCAAGGTCAGGCGCTTGCAGTATTTCTATCGCAACACTCGCCTGGCCGATGCGAGTTTCGATTATCACGGCACGCCCACCGCTATCCTGAAAGGCCGCGCCATCGCATTCGGGCTGCTGGTGCTGTACAACGTCACGCTTGAATTCAATCCCATTCTCGGGCTGGTGATCGGCCTGTTGCTCGCGCTGGCGATGCCCTGGCTGCTGATGCGTTCGTTGCGTTTCAAGCTCTACAACAGCAGCTATCGCGGCCTGCGCTTCGGCTTCGCCGGGCAGCACGCGCGCTGCCTATGACGCTTTCCTCAAATATCCGATGCTGGCAGGCTTGACTCTTTATCTGCTGGCGCCGCTGGCGCACCAGCGCATCAAGCGGTACCAGTTCGACAACAGCCGTTTCGGCAGCGCGCATTCAGGTTCGGCGCGGCGGCGAAGGGTTTCTATCTGCTGTACCTCTCTGCGCTGGCAACGATGGCCGGTACCGTGCTGCTGCTCGCCGCAATGGCGATGGTATCGGGCATGGGTCCCGGCATTCAGGGCCTCGCCACCGGCTTTGCGGCCGCCGGCCCGCTCATCATGTTCGTCATGGTGGCATCCGTGCTGATCGTGAGCAGCCTGTTCATCGCCTACATGCAGAACCTGGTGTGGGGCAACACCGAACTGGGGGCGCATCGTTTCTTCAGCAACGTTTCCGCGCGCCGCCTGTTGTGGCTGCGCATCACCAACTTTGTCGGCGTCGTGCTGACCCTGGGATTGTTCAAGCCGTTCGCGGACATCCGCATGCTGCGCCTGAAGCTGGAATCGATGGGGTTGACGGTCAACGGCGACATGTCCGAGTTCATCGCGGACCAGCAACAGCAAGCGACTGCCGCAGGCGAAGAGACGGCAGAGATGTTCGATGTCGATATTTCCTTCTGACACATCCGTTCAGGTAGCTGCTGCCTATTACGACGGGCAGAGCGCCGCGAACAAGGCGGTGCTGCTGTCCATCGACGGCAGCGATCTGCTGTTGCGCGGCAGCGCGTGGGAGACGCGCTGGCCCTTGCATGAAGTGCATGTCTCCGAACGTCTGGGCAGTACGCCGCGCCTGCTCACCTTTGCCGACGGCGGGCATTGCGAAGTGAATGACCATGCCGGATTGGCCAGCCTGCTGGCACAGGCCGGTGTGGGTCAAAGCTGGCTGGATGGTTTGCAGCACAGCATGGCCTGGGCGCTCGCAGCGGTGGTGCTGATCGTGGTCGCCTTTGCCGGGGCGTACCGCTACCTGTTGCCGTGGGGAGCGGAAGCCATCGCCATGCGCGTGCCGGGCGCGGCGCTGCAGAAGATGGGCGAATCCACCCTGGAAACACTGGATCGCTTCATGCTGAAACCGAGCAAGCTGGATGCGGCGCGCCAGCAGGAGCTGAGCGATGCTTTCGCACGACTCAAGCCGCCGGTCGATCCCCGGATGCAATATCACATCGTCTTTCGCAGTTCGCCCAAGATCGGAGCGAACGCCTTTGCCCTGCCGGATGGCACCATCGTGATGCTGGACGAACTGGTCGAACTGACCGGGGACGACAACGAGATCGTCGCCGTGCTCGCGCACGAGCGCGGCCATGTCGAGCGCCGCCATGCCATGCGCATGGTGCTGCAAAGTTCGGTCGTCGGCCTGGTGCTGGCCTGGTATGTGGGCGACGTGAGCGGACTGCTGGCGACAGCACCCGCGATCATCATGCAGGCGAAATACTCGCGCGACATGGAGCGCGAAGCGGATGTGTACGCCGAGCAGACCATGCTGGGCAACGGGCTTTCGCCCTGCCTGCTGGGAACCATTCTGGACAGGATGGAGGCCGCCTACCTGGCCAAGGTGCAGGAAAAACATCCGGAGGCGGATGCCGCAAAAGACAGCGGCGTGATGGATTATCTTTCCAGCCACCCGTCCACCAAAGAGCGCATGAGCCTGATGTGTCCTGGCAAATGAAGGTCATGACGGCGCGTGCTATCATCGCGCGCCATGAATACCTCATCTGATTCCCTGCACCGTTTCCTGTTCGAACATGCCCCGCTGCGCGGCGAGATCGTACGTCTAGACGATGTCTGGCAGTCCGTCATTGAGCGGCACAACTACCCGATCGTGCTGCGCGACCTGATGGGCGAACTGTGCGCCGCCGCCGTGCTGCTGGCCGCGACGCTCAAGCTCAAGGGCGCGATGGTGCTGCAGATCCACGGCAAGGGCGCGGTGAAACTGCTGGTGGTGGAATGCTCCGGCGACCTGGAACTGCGCGCGACCGCCAAGTGGGAAGGCGACCTGTCGCACGGCACGCTGCAGGAACTGGTGGGCGACGGGCGCTTCGTCATCACGCTCGATCCCAAGGACGGCAACCAGGCCTATCAGGGCATCGTCGCGCTGGAAGGCGACAGCATCGCCGAGATCCTGCAGAACTACATGACGCGCTCGGAACAACTGGAGACGCGTTTGTGGCTGGCGGCGGACGGCAAGAACGCTGCGGGCATGCTGCTGCAGAAACTGCCCGAGCGTGAAGCATCACGGGACGAAGATGCGTGGGACAGGGCGACGCAACTGGCCGATACGCTCAAGCCGGAAGAACTGCTGCACCTGCCCGCGGGCGAACTGGTGCATCGGCTGTACCACGAGGAAGACATCCGCCTGTTCGATGCCCAGTCCGTCGTGTTCCGCTGCACCTGCTCGCGCGATAACGTGGCGCAGATGCTGCGCATGATGGGCCGGGCGGAGGTGGATGCGATACTTGCCGAGCGCGAAGACATCGAGGTGCACTGCGAGTTCTGCAACGAACGCTATGTGTTCGACCGTGTGGATGCGGATGCGGTGTTTGCCGATGTCATGGCGATGTCGGCCAGCAAGACGCTGCATTAGGCGGGAAATCCGTGTTGGAAGGCGTAGGTCGGACTTCAGTCCGACGCCGCCCGTGTCGGGTTGAAACCCGACCTACACCATATCCAGCGCCACGGCCTCAGCCACTTCGATGCCGTCCACCGCTGCCGACAATATCCCGCCCGCATAACCCGCGCCTTCGCCCGCCGGGTACAGTCCCTTGATGTTGATGCTCTGGAAATCCTCGCCGCGCTTGATGCGCACGGGTGAGGAGGTGCGCGTCTCCACGCCGGTGAGCACGGCGTCTTCCATGGCGAAGCCCTTGATCTGTTTCTCGAACGCGGGCAGCGCTTCGCGGATGGCGGCGATGGCGTAGTCGGGCAGGGCGGTGGAGAGGTCGGTGGGCGTCACGCCCGGCGTGTAGGAAGGCTCGACCTCGCCGAGTGTGGTCGAGGGACGTCCGGCCAGGAAATCGCCGACGCGTTGCGCCGGGGCCGAGTAGCTTTTGCCGCCCAGTTCGAACGCGCGCGATTCCCACTGGCGCTGGAATTCCATGCCCGCCAGCACGTCGCCGGGGAAATCATCCGGGGTGATGCCGACCACGATCCCGCTGTTGGCGTTGCGTTCGTTGCGCGAATACTGGCTCATGCCGTTGGTCACCACGCGGCCTTCTTCGGAGGTCGCCGCCACCACCGTGCCGCCGGGGCACATGCAGAAGCTGTAGACCGAGCGTCCGTTGCTGGCGTGATGCACCAGCTTGTAGTCCGCCGCGCCGAGCAGCGGATTGCCCGCGTTGGAGCCGAAGCGCGCGCGGTCGATGACCGATTGCGGATGTTCGATGCGGAAGCCGATGGAGAAGGGCTTGGCCTCCATGTAGACGTCGCGTTTGTGCAGCATCTCGAAGGTGTCGCGCGCGCTGTGGCCGACGGCGAGCACCACATGACGGGTGGCGATGCGTTCGCCGTTCGCCAGCACCACGCCGCAGACCTGTCCGTTCTCGATCTCGATGTCTTCCACGCGGCTCTGAAAGCGGATCTCGGCCCCCAGCTTTTCCATCTCGTGGCGCATTTCTTCCACCATGCCCACCAGGCGGAAGGTGCCGATGTGCGGCTTGCTCACGTACATGATCTCTTCCGGCGCGCCCGCCTTGACGAACTCGGTGAGCACCTTGCGCCCGTAGAACTTCGGGTCCTTGATCTGGCTGTGCAGCTTGCCGTCGGAGAAGGTGCCCGCGCCGCCTTCGCCGAACTGCACATTGGATTCCGGATCGAGCTTGCCCTTGCGCCACAGGCCCCAGGTGTCCTTGGTGCGTTCGCGCACCTCTTTGCCGCGCTCCAGGATGATGGGGCGGAAGCCCATCTGCGCCAGCAGCAAGCCGGCGAAGATGCCGCAGGGGCCGGTGCCGATGACGACGGGGCGCTCGCCCAGTTCTTGCGGCGCCTGCGCCACCATGTGGTAGCTCATGTCCGGCGCGATGGCGATGTGGGGTTTGCCGTGCAGTCGTTTGAGCAGCGCGGCTTCGTCCTTTACCTCCACGTCCACGGTATAGACCAGCACGATGGCGTTGCGTTTGCGCGCGTCGTAGCCGCGCCGGAAGATGGTGAAGCCGGTCACGTCGGATGCGGCTATGCCCAGCCGTTTGAGTATCGCGGCATTGAGATCGTTTGCGGGGTGGTCGAGCGGGAGTCGGATTTCGGTGAGTCGCAGCATGGCGGCATTTTACATTCATGGCGGCGGGTGTTCGCGGTTTTCTGTTTCCTGTGGTGAGTGTGCGGCAATGGTGGTATGTTTGGCACACGGACTCACCTTCGATCGCCGCTCATCGGGACAGAACAACGCAGTAAAAAACCACCGGATCATCCAACAGGGAGATCGGCCTCGTATGAAAACGGAAGATACAAGCCGGGCCAGAACGGCGCGCAGGTATGGTTTTCTGTTGCTCAGCTGGAGCCTGCTGGTAAGCGGGTCGCTGGTGTGGAACATGCACCAGGAGACGCGCAACACCCTGGGGGCCGCCACTGCCGCCGCCAATGCCAACATCGACAAGGATTTCGCCTTCCGCAAATGGGCGACCTCACACGGCGGCGTCTACGTCCCGCCCACCGAACACACCCCGCCCAATCCCTACCTGAACCTGCCCGACCGCGACGTGGTCACCAGTAAGCGGCAAAGCGCTGACCCTGATGAACCCGGCTTACATACTGCGCGAACTGCAGACGGACTTCGCCGACGAGTACGGGATCATGGGGCATATCACCAGCCTGAAGCTGCTCAATCCGAAGAACGCCCCCGACGCATGGGAGGCCGAGGCGTTGCGCGCCTTTGAAAAGGGCGAGAAGGAACGGGTGGATGTGCAGCAGATCGAGGGGCGGACCTATCTGAGAATGATGCGGCCCATGGTCACCGAAAAAGGCTGCCTCAAGTGCCACGGTTTCCAGGGCTACAAGGTGGGTGAGATTCGCGGCGGGGTCAGCACCTCCGTCTATCTGGAGCCCTATCTGGCGCGCGAGCGCGATCTCAAGACCACCCTGGCGCTGACGCATGGCGCGATCTGGCTGATGGGGCTGGCCGGGACTGGGCTTCTCCTACCGGCGCGACCGCCATCTGGCCGCCGTGCGGGAGCAGGCGGAACGGGAGTTGCGCGAGAGCGAGCAGAAGTACCATCTGGTGGCCGATTACACGGCCGACTGGGAATACTGGATCGGTCGGAAGGGCGAGATCATTTACATGTCGCCGTCATGCCTGGCGGTGACCGGCCATGGTGTAGACGAGTTCGTGGCCGATCCATATCTGCTGATCACCCTCGTGCACCCGGATGACCGGACGGAATTCCAGACGCATTCCCATGCGCATAGCGAGCAGGCGGCAGAAGGCAAGATCGAGTTCCGCATCGTCAGGAAGGACGGCGAGACGCGCTGGATCAGCCATCATTGCCGGCCGGTGTTCGACCAGCAGGGGCATTGGCGCGGCAGCCGCGCCTCGAACCGCGACATCACCGAGAAAAAGCGCTTGGAGGAAGAGCTGCGCCAGGCGAGTGTCTACAACCGCAGCCTGATCGAGGCGAGCCTGGACCCGCTGGTGACCATCAGCGCGGAGGGCAAGATCACCGACGTCAACCGGGCGACCGAGAAGATCACCGGCAGGAGCAGGGCGGAACTGATCGGCACCGACTTCTCCGATTACTTCACCGAGCCGGACAAGGCGCGCGCCGGCTACCGCCAGGTGTTCGCCCAGGGATTCGTTACCGACTATCCGCTGGCCCTGCGCCATCGCGACGGCCATGTCGCCGACGTGCTGTACAACGCCAGCGTCTATCGCGACGAGGCGGGCGAGGTGCTGGGCGTGTTCGCTGCGGCGCGCGACATCACCGAGCGCAAGCTGGCCGAGGAGAAACTGCGGCGCAGCGAGCACGGCCTGGCCGAAGCGCAACGCATCGCGCACCTGGGCAACTGGGAGCTGGACCTGGTGCACAACGTGCTGCTCTGGTCGGACGAGATATACCGCATCTTCGAGATCGACCCGGACAAGTTCGGCGCTTCCTACGAGGCATTCCTGAACGGGATACACCCGGACGATCGCGACATGGTGAACAAGGCCTACACCGACTCGGTCAGCAGCAGGGTGCCCTACAACATCGTGCACCGCCTGAAGATGCCGGACGGGCGCATCAAATACGTCAACGAGATGTGCGAGACCTATTACGCGGAGGACGGCAAACCGCTACGCTCGGTCGGCACGGTGCACGACATCACCGAGCGCAAACTGGCGGAAGAGGAGATCAAGGCGCTCAACCGCGACCTGGAGCAGCGCGTGATCGAGCGTACGGCACAGCTGGAAGCGGCCAACAAGGAACTGGAGGCGTTCTCCTACTCGGTATCGCACGACCTGCGCACGCCGTTGCGCGCCATCGACGGTTTTTCGCACATCCTGCTCGAAGATTACAACGACAAACTGGATGACGAAGGCAAGCGGCTGCTCAACGTGGTGCGGGACAACACCAGCAAGATGGGGCAGCTCATCGACGACATCCTGAAGTTCTCCCGCGCCGGCCGTCTGGAGCTGATTCCGGTCGAGATCGACATGGAGAAGATGGCGCGTGAAGTCTTTGAGGAACTGCAGCCCGTTGTCGACGCGAGCAAGCTGCAACTGGAGATCGGGCCGCTCCCGCATGCGTCGGGCGACCGCGCCATGATGCGCCAGGTGTTCGTCAACCTGCTGTCCAATGCCATCAAGTTCAGCCGTCAGCGGGAGCCTGCCGTCATCAAGGTCGGCGCTTCCATCGAGGGCGGCGAGGCGGTGTATTTCGTGAAGGACAATGGCGCCGGCTTCGACATGCAGTTTGCCGACAAGCTGTTCGGCGTGTTCCAGCGCCTGCACGGCGTGACCGAGTTCGAGGGTACGGGGATCGGCCTCGCTATCGTCAAGCGCATCGTCGCCCGCCACGGCGGGCGGGTGTGGGCGGAAGGCAAGGTCAACGAAGGCGCGACATTCTATTTCGCTTTACCGATAAAGGAGGCAGATCATGGATGAAACGGTGGAAGAGGTGGAGATCCTGCTGGTTGAAGACAACCCGACCGACGCGGAACTGGCGATCCGGGCGCTGAAGAAAAGCAATCTCGCCAACAAGCTGGTGTGGGTGAAGGACGGCGCGGAGGCGCTGGATTTCATCTTCGCCAGCGGAGCATACAGCGGCCGTCACGATGACGAACGGCCCCAAGGTCATCCTGCTCGATCTGCGCTTGCCCAAGGTGGACGGCATGGAGGTGTTGCGCCGCGTCAAGGAGGATGAGCGCACCCGGACCATTCCGGTGGTGGTGCTGACCTCTTCCAAGGAGGACCGGGATGTGGCGGAGAGCTACAAGCTCGGCGTCAACAGCTATATCAGCAAGCCGGTCGAGTTCGACGAGTTCGCCAGGACCGTGTCCGAATTGGGCCTCTACTGGCTGCTGGTGAACCACCCGCCGGTGGCGGCGAAGTAGTCATGGGGCAGGCGGGCATGAACCGGGAGTTGCGTGTCCTGATGCTGGAGGACACGCCGACCGACGCGGAACTGGCGGAGCGCGAACTGCGCAAGGCCGGTATCGCCTTCACTTCGACGCGCGTGGAGACGAAGGATGCTTTCGTCCGGGCGCTCGAAGACTTCCATCCGGATATCGTCCTGTCCGACTACAAGCTGCCCGACTTCAACGGCATGGCCGCGCTGGAGATCGTGCAGCGCGACCATCCTGAAGTGCCGGTGGTCATGGTCACCGGCGCGCTCTCGGACATCGAGGCGGTGGAGTTGATCCATGCCGGCGCCAAGGATTATGTGCTGAAGGACCGTCTGGCGCGGCTGGCGCCCGCCGTGCTGCGCGCGCTGTCGGCAGAGCAGGGAGCACGCGCGCGCAAGGCGGCGGAGAAAGCGCTGCGCGAGAGCGAAGCCAAGTTCCGCGCGCTGGTCGAATCCACCAGCGACTGGATATGGGAGCTCGACGAGGAAGGGGTCTATACCTATGCCAGTCCGCAGGTGCATGCCCTGCTCGGTTACAGCGTCGAGGAGGTCATCGGCAAGACACCGTTCGAGCTGATGCCGCCAAACGAGAGGGAGCAGGACAAGGCGAATTTCAGGGCCATCCTGGCGGAGAAGAAACATTTCCGCCTGCTGGAGAATGTCTTTCTGCACAGGGATGGCCGGGTGGTGTTCCTGGAGACCAGTGCGGCTCCCATGTTCGATGCCCAAGGCGTGTTCAGCGGCTATCGCGGAATCGACCGCGACATCACCGAACGCAAGGAAGCGGAGCAGGAGCGTCAGGCCAACGCGGCCAAGCTGGAACGGCTGCTGCTGCAGACCATCGAGGCCATCGCCGCCACGGTCGAGACACGCGACCCCTACACCGCCGGCCACCAGCGCCGTGTGGCCGCACTCGCCAGCGCCATCGCCCGCGAAATGGGACTTACCGAAGACAGGGTGCATGGCCTTTACCTCGCCGCCAGCATTCACGACCTGGGCAAGATACGCATACCGGCTGAAGTCCTCAGCAAGCCCGGCCTGCTCAACACGTTCGAATACGAGCTGGTCAAGACCCACGCGCAGACCGGTTACGACATCATCAAGGACGTGCAATTTCCCTGGCCCATCGCGCAAATGGTGTTGCAGCACCATGAGCGCCTGGATGGCTCCGGTTATCCGCAAAAGCTGAAGGGCGAACAGATATTGCTCGAAGCCAGGATACTGGCAGTTGCCGACGTGGTGGAAGCGATGTCGTCGTACCGGCCATATCGGCCCGGCCTGGGGCTGGATGCGGCGCTGGACGAGATCACCAAAAAGCGCGGCGTGCTGTACGACCCGGTGGCAGTGGATAGCTGCACCGTTCTGCTCAGGGAAAAGAAATTCGTTCTTGAGACAGGTAACGCCGTACACGCCGTACTCCGCAGATGACGCGCTATTCCTTTGCGCGCCAGATCGACAGCACGATCCAGATGCTGTTGAAGAACGCGATCATGAATCCCAGCAATCCGAACAACGGCAGGCCGAACAGGGTGGGACCGCCCTGCACGGTCATGACGATGGAAGAACCGATGATGAGCGCTGCGGTGAGTATGCCTATGGTCAGGCGGTTGGTGCTGCGGTCGAGCTGATAGCCGAAGTGGTCGAGGCGCTTGACGTCGAGGTCGATCTTCAGCCGGCCGCGGCGGGCTTCCTTCAACAGGCGCGCGGCGTCGCGCGGCAGGCCGCTCATCAGCGAGACTATGTCATGCAGTCCGCGGCGCCCGCGCTTGAGCAGCGTGGACGGGCGGTAGCGCTGGCGGATGACGCGCTTGAGGAACGGCTCGACCTGATCGGTCATGTGGAAATCGGGATCGAGCTTCAATCCCAGCCCTTCCAGCGTGATCAGGGTCTTGAACAGCAGGGTGAGATCGGACGGCATCACGATCGAATGCGCGCGCATGATGGCGGTGACCGCGACCAGCAATTCTCCCAGGCGGATATCCTTGAGGGGGCGGAATTCATAGTCCGCCGCCAGTTCGCTGACATCGCGATACAGTCTGGCCTCGTCCACGTCGCTGTCCTCGGTCCATTCCAGCAGCACCTCCAGCATGCCCTGCTCATCATGCTGGGCGAGGGCGACGAGCAGATCCACGATCTCGTTGCGGCGCTGGTCGGAGAGCCGCCCCACCATGCCGAAATCGAGCAGGACCAGGCGGTTGTCGGCGAGATAGAACACGTTGCCGGGGTGGGGGTCGGCGTGGAAAAAGCCGTCGATCAGGACCATCTTCAGCACCGCGTCCGCGCCGCGCTGCGCCAGCAGCTTGCGATCCAGCCCGGCAGCGTCGATGGCGGCCAGGTCGTTGCCTGCGATGCCGGTGACGTACTGCTGCACGTTCAGGTACTGACTGGTCCATTCCCAGTAGATGCGCGGGATGACGATGTTGGGGTCATTGGCAAAGCTTTCCCGGAAGCGCTCCTGGCTGCGAGCTTCGAGGGAGAGATCGAGTTCGCGCAGCAGGGAGCGGCCGAATTCCTTGACGATCTGCACCGGCTGATAGCGGCGCGCTTCGGGCATCTCCGACTCGATCAGCGCGGCGATGTGGTGGAGGATGCGCAGATCGGATTCGATCTTGGGGCGGATATCCGGGCGGCAGATCTTGAGCACGACTTCTGTGCCGTCGAGGAGGGTGGCGCGGTGGACCTGGGCGATGGAGGCCGAGCCGCTGGCTTCGGTTTGAAGCTCCCGGAACAGTTCGAACGGCGACTGACCCAGCGCCTTTTCCAGTGTGGGCAGCAGTTTTTCGAACGGCACCGGCGGGGCGCTATCCAGCAACTTCTCGAACTCCGCGATCCATTCCGGCGGAAACATATCCACCCGCGTGGACAGCAACTGGCTCAGCTTGATGAAGGTGGGGCCGAGTTCCTCGAAGGCCAGCCGGATGCGCTCCGGGGTCTCCAGCGCCACGTGGCGTTCTTCAGCCTTGGTCAGGTGCAGCACCTGACCGGCGCGTTCCAGCAGCGAGATCACGCCGAGGCGGCGCATCACGTCGCCGAAGCCGTGCCGGATCATCACCGTGGTGATCTCGTGCAGGCGCGGCAAATCGCGCATGGCGCTTACCGTTTCGAGCAGCATGGGCTTATTTCTTTTCGCGCAGCGCCTGTGCAAGGCCTTCCAGAATGCCGGCCGCGAGTTGCGTGAAGCGCGAACTCAGCTTGTGCGCCGCGCCGCTGCCCGCCGCTTTGGCGTCGTGCGCCACGCCGTGCACCTGCTGCGAGAACGCCTCCACCGTGCTGGCCACCTGTCGCCCGGTGTCGGTGCCGGCACGGCGGGCATGGGTCAGCAGCTCGTCGAGTTCCGCCTTGACCTGGCCTTTGCTCTTGCTGGCCACTTCGCTCACGGTGTCGAGAAAATCGTGTTCGACCTTCTTCAGGTTGTCGAGGGCCGCTTTGAGGTCGTGCTGGCTGAAATCGTGCGTGTGTTCGCTGAGCTGCTTCAAGGCCAGATAGCTGGCCTCGGCGGATTTGGTCAGCGCCGCGTCCAGCCCGGAAAAGGCCTGGCTCAGCGCCTGCCGCGAGTCGTGTGCGCGCTTGTCCAACCCCAGCGTGATGCCTTCGGTCAGCGCTTTCACCACATTCTTGACCTCGCTTGCATCCATCTTGCGCTGCTTGATGGCCGAGAGCGTAAGGTCGCGTACCCGCTCGCGGATGTCCTTCCCTTCCGCAACGGCAGCGCTGGCCGCCTGCTTGATACCCTCGTCAGAAAAATCGCTCATGTCGCGCTCCTTGTACTTAGGTGGGTGGAGTACAAATGGTAGCGCGAAGCACAGGCGCGTGCAGGATTTTCCATCCTGCCCGGGCGGTGGTGCGCAGCGGGCATTGCTGGTAGATTGCGCAGCTTCATCCCGATGTCCGAAAAAAAACCTTATCCAAATGGCAAAAGCAAAGACGATCTACAGCTGCACCGAGTGCGGCGGACAATCCCCCAAATGGCAAGGCCAGTGCCCGCATTGCGGCGAATGGAACACGCTGGTGGAAACGGTGGCCGAAGCGCTGCCAGCGGCGGGCAAGAACCGCTATAGCGCACTGGCGGCATCGGGCAAGCTGCAGCAACTGGCCGAAGTGGAAGCAAGCGAAGTGTCGCGCACGCCCACCGGCATCGCCGAGTTCGACCGCGTGCTGGGCGGCGGCCTGGTGGAAGGCGGGGTGGTGCTGATCGGCGGCGACCCCGGCATCGGCAAATCCACCCTGTTGCTGCAGGCTCTGGCGCATCTCTCCACTACCAGAAAAGTCCTCTACGTCAGCGGCGAAGAATCGGCGCAGCAGATCGCGTTGCGCGCTAAGCGCCTCGCGCTCGACGCGCGCGAAGTCCACCTGCTGCCCGAGATCCAGTTGGAAAAGATCCAGGCCGCGGTCACCAACGAGAAGCCGGACGTGGTGGTGATCGACTCCATCCAGACCGTGTATTCCGAACAACTCACCTCCGCCCCCGGTTCGGTGGCACAGGTGCGCGAATGCGCGGCACAACTCACGCGGCTGGCGAAGAGCAGCGGCGTGACCATCATCCTGGTCGGCCACGTCACCAAGGAAGGCGCACTGGCCGGCCCGCGCGTGCTGGAACACATCGTCGACACCGTGCTGTATTTCGAAGGCGACACCCATTCCAGCTTCCGCCTCATCCGCGCGTTCAAGAACCGCTTCGGCGCCGTGAACGAACTCGGCGTGTTCGCCATGACCGAGAAAGGCCTGCGCGAAGTGAGCAACCCGTCCGCGCTGTTCCTGTCGCAGCACGGTGCGCAAGTGCCCGGCTCATGCGTCATGGTCACACAGGAAGGCACGCGCCCCTTGCTGGTGGAGATACAAGCGCTGCTCGACGACTCGCATTCGCCGACCCCGCGCCGCCTGTCGCTGGGACTGGAGCAGAACCGCCTCGCCATGCTGCTCGCCGTGCTGCACCGCCACGCCGGCATCGCCTGCTTCGATCAGGACGTGTTCATCAACGCCGTCGGCGGCGTGAAAATCACCGAACCGGGCGCCGACCTGGCCGTGCTGCTCGCGATCGTCTCCAGCCTGCGCAACAAACCGCTGCCGGAAAAGATGGTGGTGTTCGGCGAAGTGGGTCTCGCGGGCGAAGTGCGCCCCGTGCAGCGCGGGCAGGAACGACTGAAGGAAGCCGCCAAGCTAGGTTTCACCCACGCCATCATCCCCAAAGCCAATGCGCCCAAGCACAAGATCGAGGGCATGGAGATCATCGCGGTGGAGCGGGTGGAAGAGGCGGTGGAGAAGATGAGATAGGGGGGGATGGCTCAATACATCCGATAAGAGACAGTCAGTCGCAAGATGTTCATATTATTATGCATATGCGGATAGGAGGTTTTGTGAGTCATTGATGAATCAATTGGGTATCGAAGATTCGCACGCTTCACTAATTTCAATAATACGGATCGGTGCATCCGTCTAATAACTGTTGGGCAGACAAGGAGCGACCATGACAGCAGGTGAATCCGAGAAACGGCAGAAACTGGCACTTGACGCCATCAAGCAGGCGTTCGGCACAGATTCCGGCGAGGACAGTATCAATCTGTTTGTCGAGCACCACTTGGAGGAGCTTCCGCAGAGCTACTGGCTGGAACTTCTTGGCGCCAGCACGCCACCGCCAGCGGCTGTCCTTGGCCTACTGAAATTTCACTCGTCTTGGGGTGAGAATGACATTGAGTACTTTGACTTCACGCTCCCCAATGAGGTAACGAATTACGTTGTTTCGGTGCATTTTGATGGTTCGGGCAAGATTGACGGCATATCGATGGAGAGCTGACGTGCCAAGCCCTGCGCTGCCCAACCCATCATTCCACCGGACGCTGCGCGATAAAGCCGCGCAGCGCCGGTGAATTCAAACGTTAGGCTTCTTACATCCACCAAAGTCGAGATTCGGAATGGAAAAACTTTTCTTTATCATTTTTCTTGTAATTGGAACAAATGCTTTCGGGCAGGCGACACCAAAAACAGCAAAATCCCCCACTGAGTTTGTCCCAGCCGGATATGTTGTTTTCGAGGAAATTCAGGGTGATTTAAACAAAGACAATCAAGCGGATTACGTTTTTGTCATCAAGGGGACGGACAGAGATAAGTTCATTAAGGATGAATACCGCGGGGAACTGGATCGCAACCGTCGAGGCATTATCATTGTCTTCAAAAATAAAAATCAGTACGAGCTTGTGCTGGAAAATCGAGATTGTTTTTCATCTGAAAATGAAGATGGCGGTGTCTATTTTGCACCGGAGCTTAGCGTCAGTATTGACAAAGGAAATCTGCTCGTTCACTTCGCTCATGGCAGATACGGTTATTGGATCTACAATTTTCGATATCGAAATTCCGATTTCGAGTTGATTGGTTACGATAATAGTCAGAACCGTGGGCCTGTTGTTGAACGATCGGTCAGCATGAACCTTATGACAAAAAGGATGCAGATAAGAGAAAACATCAATCAGGATGCAGAAGGAGGAGACGAAAAGTTCAAGGAAATTTGGGAAAAATTCACTCTCTCAAATCCGATCAAACTGCGGGAAATTGCTAATTTTGACGATTTGGATGTGGAAAGATTGATCGGGCTGGTCAAATGATTACAGAGCAGGCACCTAACACTACGCCGCAGCCGCCCGATCAGAAGCAGCCCTTTTTCCCGTCGGCTGAGCTGCGACGTTAGGAGTTTTTTATGCCAACAGTCTCCCGATTCTTTTTCGCTTTTCTAATCCTTGTTGCATCCGCATTTAAGATCGCGTATGCGCAAGATATTAGCCTGCTCCCGAAGTATGGCTCCTTGCCAAAAAATGAAGTGCAAAAATCGTCTGACGAGAAGTTCATTGCACGCATTGATGAATACTACAAAGGCAACCGAAAGAAGGCCGCTGAGGAAATTTCTGCGCGTGGCTGGCAGTTCTTGCGGCAAGGCAACGTCACAGATGCAATTCGTCGCTTTAATCAAGCGTGGTTGCTCGATAGTTCCAATGGCGGTGCGCTTTGGGGGATGGCAGCAATCCAGGCCAGTACTGGGAAGGCGGCCGATTCTCTGAAACTCTTCGAGGAGGCAGAGCATTCGATAGGCAACGACATAGACTTCTCTGTCGACTATGCAAAGGCAATCGGGGTCGCAGGCGCGCAAACAAGGAACGATGCTCTTCTCCAGGATGCATTTGCCCGTTTTGCGCGGGCTTACGAGAAGGCTCCACAACACACCCTCAATCTGCAAAACTGGGCTGTCACACTGTTCTACGTTGGGAATTACGCCGAAGCATGGAAGAAGATACAACTCGCCGAGGCAACACCGCGACGTGCTGAACTTGATTCCAATTTCATTGCAGCACTGCAAAGCAAAATGCCCCGGCCATGAACGGAAAACTCCTCCTGCGCTCAAAAGGGACGCCTTCGGCGCTCCCCTTAGTTTCACGATGAGCCGCCCCTTTAAGTGCTCCGTATGCGGCTCAACCACAACCAAGCGGTCGTATTGGCTGGTTGATCTTGTCGGATTACTCTTCGGGCAGCGCACACTAAATGTGTCAGAATCCGACAGCCCCTTGTCCAAGGAGCGGACCATCACAGCAACACGGCTTCATGATCTTTCAACAACCTTCGACCAAAGGAGAAAGAAATGTCAGACAGCGTATATAAAGTCATCGAGCTTGTGGGTACGAGCACCGAATCATGGGAGAAGGCAGCAGCGAGTGCGGTGAACCGGGCCGCCGAGAGCCTGCGCGACCTGCGCGTGGCCGAAGTGTCGCAGCTGGACATGCACATCGTGGATGGAAAGATCGCCGCTTACCGGGCGAAGGTCAAAGTCTCGTTCAAATACGAAGGCAAAGACTGAGCCATTCAACCGCTTCAGCAGCGCTCCCGCTGTTGCCGCCTCCAGGCAAGCAAGCCAGGCAACGCGATTCAAAACGGGCATCCTCGGATGCCCGTTTCGTTTGAAGCGAAGGGCACGCGGCACGGCGGGCATCGCATCCAGCGAGGGCAGAACCCTCATACCTGGCAATGGTCACTTATTCGGCGAGGCTGTGTAAAAACGCGTAACTTGCGGGGTGCTGCGCGACCAGATTCTTGGATGCCGCCTTCAGGTGTTTTCAAAGCAGGAGATTATTTCAGCGAGTGATTTCATCCTCTCGCCTGTTGCATTGCTGCAATCATTCCGTTCACCCCCATTATCTGCATCACCCGTTTCATGTTGTACGCCAGGACATGCAGGCTCATCTCGGTACTGACGCGATCCAGTGTTCGTGTCAGGAAGTGCCTTGCGCCCATCCAGTATTTGATCGTGCCAAACGGATGCTCGACGGTCTGTCTTCGGATGCGCATGGCCTCCGGCCTCATATCAAGCCGCCTTTGCATCCTCTCCAAGGTAGCCTCATGTTCCCATCTGCTGACGCGCCGTTCTTTGCCGGGCGTGCATTTCTCCTTGATCGGGCAACGCGGGCAATCCGAGCTCCAATAACGGTAGATCAAGTGGCCCTTGTCGGCGCTTGTACTATGTCTGATCAGTCTGCTGCCGCCGGGACAGAGGTATTGGTCAGCCATGGGGTCGTAGATGAAATCCTCTTTGTCGAAGCGCCCCTCCGCCTTGGCGGAAGACGTCATTGGTTTGGATACGTAGGCTGTGATCCCTGCTTCGTCGCAGGCCAGAATCTCATCTCCACTGTAGTACCCTCGATCAGCCAATACGTTGAGCTCGTCACTCTCCATGGCCGCCTTGGCCTGTTTTGCCATCCTGGAGAGTTGCTGGCGGTCCGTGCCAATGTTGGTGACTTCGTGCGCGACGATCAGGTGATGCTGAGTCTCGACGGCTGTCTGAACGTTATACCCAACCATCCCGCGACTGGTGCTAGTCGCCATGGCTCGTGCATCGGGATCCGTTAGAGAGACTTGGCCGGAGGGCGACGCCTTCAGTTGCACTTCGATCTCCCGCAGCTCCACCATGTCCTTCTTCAGAGTGGCAATCTTTTCCTTCAGGCGAGTGCTCTTCATTTCGGTTACGTCGGACTGCTGGCGGTCGGCTGTATCCATCGCCGTAAGATACCGATCAATGCACTGGTCTATCTGCTGCATGCGCTTTTCGAGCTTGCCGTGAGTGAAGTTGCGGTCATGGGCATTCACTGCTTTGAATTTGCTGCCGTCGATCGCTACGACGGCTTGCGAGAACAGGTTGAGGCGGCGACACAGCATCACGAACTGGCGGCAGACATTGCGTATCGCTTCGCCATTGTCCCGTCTGAAATCGGCGATGGTCTTGAAGTCCGGGGCAAGCTTGCCGATCAGCCACATCAGTTCGATGTTGCGCTGACACTCGCGCTCAAGCCGCCTGCTGGACTGTATGTGATTCAGATAGCCATACAGATACAGCTTCAGCAAAATCGAGGGATGATATGAGGGGCGCCCCGTTGCAGCAGGCTCTATGCCAGCGAACCCCAGTGCCAGCATGTCCAGTTCGTCGATGAATGCCTCGACTGCACGGACAGGGTTGTCTTCGGCAATGTAGTCGTCCAGGCATTCAGGCAGCAAGGTGGTTTGACTCCGGCTTTCGCCTTCGATGAATCGCTTCACGATCTTCCCTCCATGCGGACGTTATGCCATTAACGCATGAGAGAAGTTGCGGTGGACAGAACAGAGGATGTTTTCACACAGCCTCCGGCCATAGCGGACTTGGTGAGTTGTCGCCTGGATAGACTGCTTCCGAGATTAGAGCAGCCTCAATTGCGTCCGTAATTGCGGTTCTATATTATGCGGACGGGAAATGATCCATCTTGCGGAATATACAGCGAAAACTGAATGACAAATCTCACTACCGGATTATCGTTATACGGACGCAAGCGTCCGCATAATAACTGTTAGCCATCGTAAATGGTGACCGCACGATGATTCGAAGTCTTAGGAAAGGGCGCATTAGTGTTTACCTCCAACACGAGTTGATTGGGAACACGGTTGGCGCAGAGAAGTTCGAGGCCGAAGTTGTCGGCGGTAAGGCAGTGCTCAGACTTTCCTTGCGGCCAGTCAGCGGGAATCAGACGTACGACGAAGGATATTTTCACGAACACCCGCTCAAGTCTCTTGATATTGATGACTCGGCTGTCATTCGTGGACTTGATTCCCACATGAGTATGCGAAGAGATGAATTTAACGCATGGGAACTCCAAGTTCTATCTCGTGGGCGTTGCTTCACCTTTCCAGTGAAACCACAGTATCAGCGGCAGCACGCAAGAGAGATCTTGCGTATGGTTGTAGAGAAATGCGATGGCTAACCCTGCGCTCAAGCGGGACTCTAAACTTCCCCCAGCATAATTGACACCTCCATCTAACCGATTGGAGGTGTTTTATGGCCAAATCAAGACCGCCAAAAGTGCATCGTTACAGCATGCATTTCAAGGCAACGGCAGTACGACTCAGTAATCTTCCCGATGTCCTGATTCAGGATGTCGCCGAGGCACTGGACATCCACCCCTTCATGCTGTCACGCTGGCGCAAACAAGCCAGGGAGGGATTGATTGTGACCAAGGGTGTGAAACTGGATGACGAGACGGTGGCGGAACTCAAGCGGCTGCGCGATCTGGAAAAGAAATACAAAGTGCTACAAGAGGAGCATGAACTCCTAAAAAAAGCCATCCGGTTTGCTTCCGATCAAAAACGGAAGTCTTCGAGTTCATCGAAGCAAACCGGGAACAACTCCATCGCGTTGATGTGCCGTGTGTACGGTGTCACCCGTGCCGGCTTTTATGCCTGGTGCAAGCGCGGCCCCAGCCGTCGAGCACAGGAGAATGAGTCCTTGTCCGGTCAGATCAGGCGGATACATCAGGCCAGTCGCGGCACCTATGGCAGCCCGAGGGTGTATAGACGGTTACGCGAGATTGGGGTGAGTGTAAGTGAGAACCGTGTAGCCAAGCTCATGCGCTACTGTGGCATCAAGGGGCGGTGGGCGACTCTGCGCTATACCTCACCGAACCTGAAGAAGTTCTACGGCAGCTTGCCCAATCAGCAATATGACCTTCCGGCGGAAGCACCCGATCAGGTGTGGGTGGCCGACATTACATATCTGAAAGTGGGTTCGATCTATCGCTATCTGGCGGTGGTGATGGATCGGTGTTCACGACGGATTATTGGCTGGGCTTTCGGCCATCAGAAGAATGTTGCATTGACCTTGCGTGCGCTCAATCATGCGGTGGGCAAGCGCCGTCCACCACCGGGTCTGATTTTCCACACAGATCGGGGCATTGAATATTATGCCAATGCCTTCCGCGAGCGGCTGAAGCAATTGCGTATCACCCAGAGCATGAACCGCCCCGGCAAGGTGACGGACAACGCCTTCATGGAGTCCTTCTTCCACTCGATGAAGACGGACGTGATTCATGGCAACACCTTTACCGAGGACCGCCAGATGTTGGCCGTACTGCGTAGCTATATTCCTTTTTATAACCACAGTAGAATGCATTCGTCTCTAAACTATGTGTCACCCGCAAAGTATGAAGTTCAGTTCGCTTAATCAGGTGTCAATTAAATCGGGGGAAGATTCCGCGCTAACGCGCGCCCCTTAATTCAAACGTTGAATGTCAGCTTCGGGCAGCGAAGCAGAAGTAATACGGGCTGGCCAGAAATGGCCGCAAAGGCCGAGATTCAGCCATTGCGGTCGAACCATAGTGCTTCGAAATTTGACGGCTTAGCTGACCAGAGCGGACATCAGCGGCCCGCTTCACGGGCGACGGCGCGTTAGCGACGCTGTCCAGTGGAAGCGGTGGTTAGCGATTTTCTTCATCATCAAGAATTATCTCCATTGGTGGGCCACGAAAAATCTGGCCTGGCCCAGTTCCAAACCGCCTTGGAACTGTCTCCTCTTCGAGTGATTCTCTCCAGATTTGATCAATAGCCTCTTTTTCTATCTGTTTCGTCCTCTTCGCAATATCTACAAACCGCTTGATCAGGGCCGCGGTCAAGGCGTAGCAGAATGAAATTATGTGGGGCAAAACCAAGGTGTCGGACTCGCGAAAGCCACCATATACAAGAAGATCGCCTCTCCCCAAAATGTAGCTTGTACTGATTGCTCTATATGTTCGGTGCGTATACTTGCTTAAGTCCCCGTACAACGAACTCAGGTTCTCGGCTTCTTCATTGCTGTGATTTTTCTTAATGTGATCCCGAAATCGCGGGGTATCACTTCGTTCTCATACCATTTACTTAGGTCTTTCTTTGCATCCTTACCGCCAAAAAGGAAATACACAGACATGTCGACCGTTTCTACTGCATCCCGAAATAGCCGAGACGCAATCCTGTGTTTCTTCTCATCGGTCATGAGCAACGCATCGGTTAACGCCTCTAAGCCATCTACCTGCAAAAGCCAAACCGCCTTCGCAACACTCCTGTCATCACGAGTGAAAGTTTGGTTGCGTTTTGAATAGTACTCCTTTAGGAGTTTGAGAACTCTTTGCGCTTCGCGTGTGAACTGGTCCTGGGCGCCATACTCATACGGCTCCGAGTAGGCCTCGTCGGTTCTTCGGTCCCAAACGAAACTCGGCATACACGTCCCTTGAATCGCTAACGTCTGAATTCACCGGCGCTGCATGGCTTTATCGCGCAGCGTCCGGTGGAATGATGGGTTAGGCTTAGCAGTTCGGCTACTTGGCATTCGTGTTGTCAGTGGAACCTTTCACTGTGTCCGTGGAAGTTTTTACGGTGTCTGTAGAACCTTTAACTGTGTCTGAGGAACCCTTTACAGTGTCTGTGCTTTTAACTGGCTCCCCCACCGATGGCACTGTTTGGAACTCAGCATTATCTTGTATCCATTTCTGAGTTTCCTCGGGAGTTGCGAGCTTTTCAGCGAAAGCCATGATTGATTCACCAAACAACAAACCTAAAACAACTAATGCAACTACTAACTTTTTCATTTAATCCTCCTTCATTTTGACTGTTGATTTGACCCTATGGCATCTCACGATAGCTATACCGCCGATACCAGTTCGTCAAATTATTGAGTTATGGGCGATGGTAAGTTTAAAGAGCCTAACAGTTATTAGACAGACCCACCGGTCTGTACTATCAAAAATAGTGTGGAATGCATATTTTTTGTAAGCAATTGATTCGTTAACTCCCTCAGCATTTACAGTTCCTCATATGCATATTAGTACGGGCAGGCGCGTATGTCTCCTACATGACGCATAGCAGAAGTTCTAAGTCGCAACCTTGAAAGACCGCAAAGGCCGAGAACCAGCCTTTCCCTTTATTGGCCGCAGTGGTCGGTGCCATTTGTTCAAATCGCATGCGAAGCTGCCCCCGTTCCTGAAGTCAGTTCCCAGGCCAAGTGAACTCGATGCGGATGCCACTAGGCTCAAGACACATCATATGTTTCGCAGGCCCCTTGCCCAATTGCTCCGGCGTAAACTCGATTGGTGTCCTGCTATTTATCAGCTTGGTATGGATGCGAATTAAGTCAGCTTCACTTTCGATTTGGAGTGCGACATGGTGCAGTCCGACATTTTTGTTCTTGTCGAACGGGTTGGCTGGACTTTCCTTGCGGCCCCAGAGAGAGACCATGGTCACTCCATCGCTGACATAGATGGCAGGGTATTCAAGATTCCTGCGCACTTCCTTCCAGCCCAGTACTGCAATGAAGAAGTTTGCACTTTCCTCCAAATGGGAAACGGTCAGACCCAAGTGATGAATGCCCTGTGTGATCGGCTTATTCATAGGGGCGCAGCCAATCTGCGAGCGCGCCGGTTGGAGAGGTAGATCGAATCCCGTTCCGGTTCAGAACTCGCTGCCAACATCTCTATCCATTCCGCGGTAGACATGACGGCGGCGAAACGTGATTGCAGCACGACGCACATCACGCGATGGATGTCTTCGGCTGTCGCACGGCCTGCTCGATTTTCATAGGGAACAGAGCCGGAGGCGTCACTGATGTACTCCACTGCGTAGCCGCTATGGAATGCGTGAAGCATGGTCGACAGATTGCAGTTGTGGGTCATGTAGCCGATCACAGTGAGGGTGTCGATGGCATGCAAGCGCAGCCACTCATCCAGGTCGGTATCGGAGAATGCATTCGGCAATCTCTTGCTTACAAAATGATCGTGCAGACGCGACGCGACTGTTTCGTGCAGTGCGCAACCGATAGTGCCTTCAGCCATGATGGGCGATCGTTTTGGCAGAATGTTTTGCACAACAACAACCGGAATCCCGTTGCTGTTGGCCGCATCCATCATCTTGCCGACATTGGCGAGTGATTGTTCCGGATCGGGGAACTCGATAGGTAGCGCTTCTCCGAAGTAATCATTTTGCACATCGATGACGATCAATGCGCGTTTGGGTTGGGGCATGGCGGACTCCTTGTGGGTTCATGGAATGGAACGTGGCGAATCATTGCTCCTGTTGATCATTTCAATAAGTGGCCCGAATGACATTTTTAGATACAATCGGGCCACTATGAAAACGCGCCTTAAAAACGAAGATTCTTATGCCGTCGTCGTCTTTGACGGCATCAGCCCATTTCATCTGTCGGTGCCGTGCATCCTTTTCAAGAACGGAGGGAAGAACAACAAAGTGCCCGACTTCAAGGTCAAGCTGTGTGCGGTCGAGCCTCCCTCCATACAGACCAACGCCGGTTATTCCATCCAGGTCACACATGGTCTCGCTGATCTCAAAGACGTCGGGACGATCATCGTGCCAAGCTGGAACGACACGGCAGTATCGCCGCCAATAAAACTGATCGATGCCTTGCGCAAGGCACATCAACGTGGCACTCGAATCGTCAGTTTCTGTCTTGGATCATTTGTATTGGCGGCAGCCGGATTGCTGGATGGACGCCGGGCGACGACGCACTGGGGCTGGTCGAATGAGTTGGCCGAGCGCTATCCCGATATCGATGTAGCTCCGGATGTTTTGTACGTTGACGAGGGCAACATCGTCACCTCGGCCGGATGTGCGGCAGCCATAGATTGCTGCCTACATTTGATTCGCAAGCAGCACGGTGCGGAAGTCGCCAATTTCATTGCACGACGCATGGTCGTATCGCCTTTCAGGCAGGGCGGTCAGGCGCAATTCATCGAGCAGCCCGTATTCAGTTCCGCTATGCCGGATCGTTTGTCACAGGTGATGGATTGGTTGACACAGAATCTGGATGTTGCACATTCTCTTGATGAATTGGCTGAACGCGCATTGATGAGCCGTCGCACGTTCACCAGACGATTTCGTCAGACCACAGGAACAACGGTCGGGCAGTGGCTGCTCAACCAGCGACTGGCCTTGGCGCAGCGCATGCTGGAAACGTCGGACAGATCAATCGAGATCGTCGCCGAGGCCTCCGGATTCACCAGTCCCGCATTGTTCAGACGCTGTTTCGGGCAGGCCTTTGGGGTCAAGCCATCTGTTTATCGCAGGACGTTTCGTGGGAGTGAATGAACTTTGCAGCAATAGGTGACCACGATTGCTGAATGACAAAGCGGACGCCATCGCTGTGTGGTGCCGTCAGCCGAAGCGGCGTTGCGCCTCTACCGCGAGGCCTGCGCCGATGCTGCCGAACAAGTCGCCTTCTATGCGCCTAGCCTGTGGTAATAGCGCGGCGATGCGTTCGCGCAGCAGCGGCACTCCGCTGGCACCGCCGGTGAAAAACACCGTGTCCACTGCCTCGCAATGCACGCCGGCCTGTGCCAGCAAAGCGCTCAGGGTGGCCCCGATCCGCTCCACCAACTGCGTCGAAGCCTGTTCGAACTCGATCCGCGTCAGCGTGTGGCGCAGATCCGGTGCCAGCCGATCCAGATGCAGGATGGTGCTATCGCCAGCGGACAAGGCGATCTTGGCTTCCTCTACTTGCATTGCCAGCCAATGGCCGGCGCGTTCGCGGATCAACTTGAACAGCCGATCCATGGCTTCGGGTGCCTGGGTGTCCAGATACAGCTCCTGCAGGTCGGCCCATGTGCGACGTGAATAAGCTTGATTGATGGTGTGCCAGGTGGCCAGGTTCATGTAGTAGCTGGAGGGCATTTCCAGGCCGCGCTTGAGTTTGCTGCGATAGCCGAGCAGGGGCATTACCCCGGCCAGACTCAGTTGCTGGTCGAAGTTGGTGCCGCCTATGTGCACGCCGCCGTTGGCCAATAGATCGTCGCGCCGATCCGCGACCCGAGCCCGCTGCGGCGAGAGCCGGATCAGGGAAAAGTCCGAGGTGCCGCCGCCGATGTCGGCGATCAGCACCAGTTCCTCGCGGTCGATCTGGCGTTCGTAGTGATAGGCCGCGGCGATTGGCTCATACTGAAAACTCACCTCGCGGAAGCCGGTGGCGCGGGCGATGGCGGCCAGGGTTGCCTCGGCCTTGCGGTCGGCAGCCTCATCGTCATCCACGAAAAACACCGGCCGGCCGAACACGGCCTGGTCGAAAGATCTATCCGCCGCCGCTTCGGCCCGGTACTTGAGTTCGGCGATGAACTGCGTCAGCAATTCCATGTAAGTCTTCGAGCGTCCTTGAACCTCGGTCCTGCCTTCCATCAGGCTGCTGCCCAAGAGGCTCTTCAGGGCGCGCATCAGACGGCCTTCGTAGCCTTCCATATATTCGTTGAGGCCGGCCCGGCCGACGCTGACGGTGTTTTCGTCGGCATTGAAAAATATCACGGAGGGCAAGGTGACCTTGCCGTCTTCCAGTGCCAGCAAGGGCGGCTGACCAGGACGCAGCCAGCCCGCCGTGGAATTGGATGTACCGAAATCGATGCCGCAGGCGCGGGCGGGAGTTTCAACAGACATGGGTGGGAGATGGCCCGAAACCGGGCCGATAAAAATGGGCGGCGATGCTACCGCCACCGCGGGCAAAAGTCGAATGGATGCGTCCAGCCGTGGCCGTCATTGGTTTACACTGTCGCAATCATTCGCACCTTGATGGATTGTGATTCATGAACCGTTCTCGTTTTAGCCTGCCGCAATGGATCAGCAAGATGCTGCCTGCCGCCGCACGTCAACCCAGGATAGGACTTGTTCTGGGCGGAGGCGGGACGAGGGGCTTTGCCCACGTCGGCGTCATCAAGGTGCTCGAATCGCAAGGCATAAACCCCGATATCGTCGTTGGAACAAGCGTGGGGTCGGCAGTGGGGGCGCTATATGCGGCCGGCCACACGGGTCTCCAGCTGCAGGAGATATCCCTTCCGATGGAGCGTGCATCGGTGTCCGCTTGGGCTATGCCCAATCGCGGTTTCCTGTCCGGCGAGCCACTGGAGGAATTCATCAACCGCATGGTCAAGCAGCAGCCTATTGAAAAATTCCAGCGGACCTTCGCTGCCGTTGCAGCCGATCTGGAGACTGGCGAGGAAGTGGTGTTCCATACGGGCAACGCGGGGCAGGCGGTGCGTGCATCATGCGCGGTGCCGGGGATCTTCCAGCCGACGGAGATACACGGCAAGAGTTATGTGGATGGATGTCTGGTCAAACCGGTCGCGGTGAGCGTCGCTCGCGCCATGGGCGCCGATGTGGTGATCGCCGTGAACATTTCAAACGTCCCGGCCAACAACCAGACCGCATCGGTCTTTGGGGTGTTGATGCAGACCTTCGACATCATGAGCCGTTCCATCAACCGCTACGAGCTGCAGCAAGCGGATGTCGTCATCAGCCCTGTCACCAAGGAGATCGACCAGACCAATCTGGACGACAAACATTGGGCCATACTTGAAGGCGAGAAAGCGGCTACTGCGGCGTTATCCCAGATCAAGGCCAAGCTGAAATCGTTTGGCGAAAAGTAAGGGCGCCCGCCAGAGTGTCCCTTCCGTCAATCGGGGAATGACCGCGTCGGGCGCGGACGACGACTCTGTTTAGGCCCCGCGTTTGATATGATGACCTGCAACGAGCTGCAGTCTTGTCAAACGAAAACATTCTTCTTCAAACACTCTATGCCGATTCTCGACGATCCCCGCTGGACACACCATCACGTATTCAACAGGGGCAATCCCGCTGCCGAACGGAGCACGCGCGCCGTGATGTGGATCACCGCCACCATGATGGTGGTGGAGATCGTGGCCGGTTGGTGGTTCAACTCGATGGCGCTGCTGGCGGACGGCTGGCACATGGGTTCGCATGCTTTCGCCATCGGGCTGAGCGCCTTTGCCTATGCGGCGGCTCGGCGGTATTCGCACGATACGAGGTTCGCCTTTGGCACCTGGAAGATAGAGATTCTGGGCGGCTTTGCCAGTGCCATCTTCCTGCTCGGCATTGCAGCCATGATGGTCTTCAGTTCGGTCGAGCGCCTGATCCAGCCGCAGACCATCCACTATCAGGAGGCGATCTTCGTCGCCGTGATCGGTCTGCTGGTCAATATCGTCTCTGTCGTGATTCTCGGGAAGTCTCAGGATGGGCATCACCACCACGGGCATGCGGCGCATGACCATCATCACGACCATCATCATGACCTGAACCTGAAATCTGCCTATCTGCATGTCATCGCCGACGCGGCGACTTCCGTGCTGGCCATCGTCGCCCTGACGGGTGGCTTGATCTACGGCTGGTCGTGGCTGGACCCGGTCATGGGCATCGTCGGCGCGATACTGGTGGCGATCTGGGCGAGGGGGCTGTTGCTTGATACCGGCAAGGTATTGCTCGATCGGGAGATGGATCACCCCGTTGTGGACGAGATTCGGGAGGTCATCAAACCGCTGGAACACACAGATGGAACGAAGATCGTCGACCTGCATGTCTGGCGCGTGGGCACGGACGCCTATTCCTGTGCGCTCACGCTTGCGACGCGCAGCGATACGCTCACTCCCGACCAGGTGCGCGACATGCTGTGCCAGCACGAGGAGATCGTGCATACCACGATAGAGATACATCGCTACGGGTGAGCGCCATTTGCGGTGGCGGTGCGAAGTTCCCTGAGGGACTCGCGCAGCACTCGCAGCGCCAAACGCAGAAAGAGCGCGGCCAGCGAACTACTGCTGCCGGATTGATGGGCGAAGTTGCGATCAGGAAATGTCTTTCTTCATTTGTTCGAATTCATCCCTGGATATTTCTCCCTTTGTGTAACGCTTCTTCAGTATCTCCAAGGGAGTCTCGGATTCCTCCCGGGAGGAATTGAAGAAGCGGCCTCTTCGCCCAAGAAAGAGGATGACGAGAACGGACAGGATCAGAAAGAAGAGCCAGAGAAACATCATCCACCCACCGCCGAACCACATATGTTCCGGATACATATCGTTCTCCTTTATCAAATGTAACGGGACTACTGGCCGAACAGACTGTGGGGGGAGTGAAGTTGGTGCGCTAACAGCAGCGTGAATGAGGATCGAGCTGCATGGGCGGACACTTCACCGTGCCGAATGAGCAGAATACGCAACAGTCACCATGCCTTGGTCGCAATACCGCACCACAGCCCTTGCATGTGTAAAACCACTGGCAGGCATCGGTCGGCATGATTTCTTCTTCACGGTGCCCGCACTGCGGGCAGGTGATGATCGAACGCAGGATGACTTCACTCATCGCGCGTATGCCTCTGTCGCGTAGCGGCGCATCATGCGATCACTGTTGAAATACGAGGCGTTCTTGCTGATCGCCCCTTTCATCACTTTCACCCAGCCGCCGTCGCTGCGGTTGTAATACAGCGGCAGCACCACCTGTTCCAGCTTGTCGTACAGCGCCTGAGCGTTGCCGTCAGCCATGCCGCTCGCATCGCCGATAGCCCAGCCGGTCACCCCTTCCAGGCAGCCTTCGACCCACCAGCCGTCCAGCACGGAGAGCGTGGGCACGCCGTTGAAGGCGGCTTTCATGCCGCTGGTGCCGGAGGCCTCTAGCGGGGGCAGCGGGGTATTGAGCCACACGTCCGATCCTGCGGTCAGCGTCTGGGCGAGCGCCAGATCGTAATCGGGCAGGTAGGCCACCGTCACCGTACCGGCCAGGTCGCGCGCGTACCCGCACAGAAGCTCGATCAGGTGTTTGCCGTTCTCGTCCTTGGGGTGCGCCTTGCCGGCAAGCACGATCTGGAACGGATATTTGCGTGTGATCGAGCGTAACCGCTCCAGGTCGGAGAAGAGGAGGTCGGGTCGCTTGTATGCCGTCATGCGCCGCGCGAAGCCGAAGATGGGGATGTCGGGTTTGAGCGTGATGCCGGTGAGTGCCAGCACCTTGTCGATCAGTATCTGTTTAGCTTGGGCATGCGCCTCCATGATCGCGTTGTCCGGGATGCAGCAATCCGCGCGCGTCAGCAGTTGCGGTTCGAGACACCAGCCGGGGACGTAATGGTCGTAGAACTGGCGGAAGGTCTCTGCGGTCCAGGTGTAGGGGTGCACGCCGTTGGTGATCGCGTGTACCTTGTAGCCGGGGAACATCGCGTTGGACACCTCGGCATGTTTCTTGGCGACGCCGTTCACGTATTCGCTCAGATTCAGCGCCAGCCGCGTCATGTTCAGGTCCGCTTCCCCGGCCAGGTGCTTGAGGGTTTCGATGTCGACGTTGTTGTCGAGCACGCGCTGCACCAGATCGTAGGGGAAGCGGTCATGTCCGGCTTCGACCGGCGTGTGCGTGGTGAAGCTGCACAGGTCGCGCACGCGCGGGAGGTCGTAGGGCGATTCGCCGGGACGCACGTGCTGGGCGGCATAGGTGTAGCGCCGCATCAGTTCCAGTCCTAGCAGGGCGGAATGGCCTTCGTTCATGTGGTAGTGGTGGATGTTGAAGCCGACGGCATGCAGCAGGCGCACGCCGCCCAAGCCCAGCACGATCTCCTGCTTGAGCCGATACAAGGTGTCGCCGCCGTAAAGATGGTGGGTGATCTGGCGGTCGTCGCTGTTGTTCTCGTCCAGGTCGGTGTCCAGCAGCAGCACCGGCTGGCGACCGCCGAGGTGTCCCTGGATCACATACAGCCACGCGCCGATCCACACCGTGCGGCCTTCTATCTGCACCGCGATCTTGGCGTCTATGGGTTGCGCCCAGCGCCGGATATCCCAGGTCGCCGCATGTTCGATCTGCCGGCCACGTGTGTCGATCTCCTGGTGGAAATAGCCGGCGTGACTTGCCAGGCTGACCGCAACCATCGGCAGTTCCAGGCTGGCGGCCGAGCGCATGGTGTCGCCGGCGAGTATGCCGAGACCGCCGGCGTAGGTCTGGATCTCGTTGCGCAACGCGATCTCCATCGAAAAATAGGCGATGCGCGGCTCGTGAACAAATTCGGTCAGCATGACAGCCATCCTCCTCATACCCAAGGGCGTGAATGCTCGATTCACGGCACTTCCAATACTCGCAAGATACGCTAGATCACCCGGGCATGGTCGTTATATAGATCGCGTCAAGGGACTATTAAACACCGTTCGGCGTTTGCGCTCAATGCAGCTAATTACCCATCCAAGCGGGTCTATCTCTCGGCGACAAATGGCGCGAGATTGCCGAGTCATTCGATTCCAGGCACTTGCGTGGAGACGCGAATGCGCCGGTCAGGAACAGTGCCGTGCACTTGGCCTCCACCATTTCGCGCAAGGTGGTCTCTTCAGCCAAGAAAGCCTGTACTGCCGTCGGGTCAAATTGTGTTGCGCTCATTCTGACGATTTCGTCGCGCGCTTGTTCGAAAGAACCTGCTTCACGATATGGCCGTTTGGAAGTGATCGCATCCAGTGTATCGATCAAGGCAAAGAGCCTTGCGCCCAGACAAATTTGTTCGCCGCGCAATCCGCGCGGATAGCCGCTGCCGTCGAAACGCTCTTCATGGCTGAGTACGATTTCTGCGGCTTCTGCCATGCCGGGAATCTTCGAGACAATGCGGTATCCCTTTTCGGGATGAGTGCGCATTTCCCGCCACTCTTCTTCATCGAGCGCCCCCTGTTTCAACAGAACGGCATCGGGCACGCCGATCTTTCCGACATCGTGCAGCAGCGCGCCCCAGTAAATCTGGCGGAGTTGACCAGGGTCGGCGGTGAAACGGCGCGCCAGTATCAAGGTATGGCAGGCGACCCGTTTGGAGTGCGAACCGGTTTCGTGCTCGCGAACGTCCAGCGCCTCGGCCAACGCCTCGGCGAATGCGGTGTCCGCCCGTTCCAGAAAATCTGTTTCTGCATTCATTGCACTTGCTCCAATTTCGGCGGCGCCCGTGGATCGCAGTCAAGGCGCAATCATGCCGTTCTTGACATAAATATCCTCGTACTGAAAGACAATTTCCGGATCGATCAATAACGCCGCTTCGTCCTTGTCGTGGTAGTGCAGTCTGGTCAGCATATCCTTGATGATATTGATCCGGGCCTGCTGTTTGTCATCAGCACGCACGACAGTCCACGGCGCGACCGGATTATGGGTGCGCGCCAGCATCTCGTTGCGCGCCAGGCTGTAGCCGTCCCAATGCCTGGTCGCCTGATTGTCTATCGGACTGGTCTTCCATTGCTTCAGCGGATCGTTGCGGCGCTCCTTGAGACGTTTGCGTTGCTCATCACGGCTGATATCAAGGTAATACTTGAGCAGCCTGATTCCGGATTTCACCAGCATATGCTCAAAGTCCAGCACGCTCTGCATGAACTCCTCGTACTCTTCGTCGCTGCAAAACCCCATCACCCGTTCGACTCCGGCGCGGTTGTACCAACTGCGGTTGAACAGCACGAACTCCTGCGCCGCGGGCAGGTGCGGAACGAAACGCTGGAAGTACCACGAGCCGCGATCACGGTCCGATGGCTTGCCCAGTGCGACCACGCGCGTCTCCCGCGGGCTCAGGTGTTCGACGATGCGCTTGATCACACCGTCCTTGCCGGCCGCATCGCGTCCCTCGAACAACACCAGGATCTTGTCGTTGCAGTGGATAAAGTGCTTCTGCAGCTTGACCAGTTCCACCTGCAAGGCATGGAGCGTCTCACGATATTCCTGCTTGCCGATTTTTGCCGGTTTTGTCTCGCTCTTGTCATGTTTGAAATTCTTATTCATACCTCTCCCTCCAGGATGACTCCGCAATAAACGATACACGGTCCGATCAGTCTGGCCTCGCGCTCTTCATGCCTATCCGCGGTGTCCATGCCGTGCGCTCAAACCGGCATGATGAACGGCGACGGGCCAGGCAGTACGCAACCCGCCGCAAGTCCCTGAACGAATCGCCGGCGCGGCAAACCCGGAACGGCTGAAGAAAGCGAAGAACGATGTCTCATAAAGCAAGGCCCTCCTGTCAGGATGCGCGGCAACTGCAAGGTATGGTGTTCTAATGACACCGTTTCCTGTTTGTAAGTTCAAGGCTGTCGACCTCGCGTTCTTCCAGATAGTTGATAAAAGCCAATTTAAGGCCGCCCATCCATCCGCCGCCGAGTTCGGCGCCTATCAGTGCAAGCTTGCTGGCGATTTGCTCGGTTGTTGCCTGCATCAGGTCGTACTCGATTTCAATCTTGGCGCCGTCGATGCAGACGCTTCGTATCCCCATCATTTCGAGCAACTCGCGTTTCACTTGTTCCGACTGCCGGGCGTCGAGTGGCTCTGCCAACACCATGCGCCTTAGCTTGATGACTTCTTTGCCCTTCTGTGCGGGCGATTTCTTGCCGGGGTAGCCCATATACAAATGCGGATTCACCTGAAAGCGTTCCTTGCATTGAGCCGAACAGAACGCAAAATGGACGCCTTCGTACTCGACAGGGAAGGATGTGGCCGGGACATCCATATGGCAAACCGGGTCTTTGACTGTTTCGTTCATGATGACCTCCTGTAACGCAATCAATGCGCTGCATTGAACTCCAACCCGCCCGTCACGAACTGCGATGCCAGGCGAGATGCTCATACACCCCCGACCAATACGCCCCAACGCCAAAACCGAACATCAGTTCTTCGATTGGAATAGCGCCTAACATCACGCCGCTGAGCGCTGGCAGGTTCCACACCCGCCCGATATAGCCGGGGGCCATCATTTCCAGCACAATCAATAAGACCAGGTAGATAACGGCGAACAACGCGCCGCCGATCAAAGTCTTGCCGGCAAGATCGGGGCGGCACAGCGCGCCGGCCAGGCCTCCGGCCAGCAATGCGGCTATCCCCGGATAGATCGGATTCCAGGGCAGAAAATACAGCGCAACGAACGCCACCAACGGCGTACCCAGGGCCACACGGTGGAAACGATGACGCCGGCTGTTGCGCTCGTGATGATCCATCGGCACCAGGCGTTTTCCGGTCAGTCCGTTGTAAAGCACCGCCCCCACGCCGCCGATGCCGAAACAGAAAATCAGGCTTTCGATATCGAAGCCGGTGCGCTGTGCCAGATCGAACAGGCTGGGCGGATTCCAGTATTCGGGCACGAAGATGGGCTCGGTCAGACCGAACAGCGATGTCAGCAAGCTGCTCAGCAGCATGATGCGCCGCTGTCCGGGAAAGGCCGCGTACAGTACTCCCCAGGGAATGAGGAAGGCGAGCGCCCAGACCAGCCAGACATATTTGTCGCCGCCCGGAATCATTTCGCCTCGCCGTTCAGGATTGAACGTTGCGGAACGAATCTGGGCGTGCGGGCCGCATACTCCCGCCACTGCTCGCCAAAGCGGGTTTCCGCTTCCCGCTCCTCGGTATAGGCCAAGCGCACATAAACCCAAACCAGGATCGGGAACATCAGCAGTGTGATTATCGTCGGCCATTGCAGCAGGAAGCCGAACATCACCAGCACGAAAGCCACATATTGCGGGTGGCGGATGCGCGCATAAGGCCCGGTGGTTGCCAACCCGTTTTTCTGTACCGCTTCATAAAGCACATTCCAGGACGAGGCCAGCAGCCAGAAGCCGCCAACGATGAAGGCCATGCTGAGCACATGAAACGGCCCGAAATGGGGATTGGCACGCCAGCCGAACATCATCTCCAGCAAATGGCCGGCGTCATGCGACAGCCAATTCACATCGGGAAACTTCTCGGTCAGCCAGCCGGAGAAAAAGTAGATCGTCAGCGGGAAGCCGTACATTTCGGTGAACAGTGCCACGATGAAGGCCGAGTACATGCCGAATGTGCGCCAATCGCGCTTGCTTTGCGGCTTGGCGAAGCTGAATGCGAAAATGATGAACACCAGCGAGTTGATGATGACCAGCGACCACAAGCCGTAAGCGTTTTCCGCCGGGTTCATTTTTCGCTCCTTTCGCCATGTTCGTCATGGCTGCCGTGTGTGCCATGGCCACCATGTCCGTGGTGCATGAAATGCATCAACGGGCAGGCGAGCAGAAGCAGGTACGGCAACACACCCAGCAGGTGGGCGCGGTGTTCGGTAAACAGGAAAAACGCGGCAATCGCCAGAAAGGCAATGAAGATCCAGTTGTGTCCGCGCGGGGCGGGATGCGAATTGTGCCCGGTATACTCGTCATGTTCCATCATGTTTTCCCCTTTACGAAAAGGTTCGCCTTCTTCAGTTGCGACCGTGTTGGTACTCGAATTCGGTTTCAACCCGGAACGCCAATTGGCGGCGCGCACCCT
>CAWCNZ010000005.1:0-343018 GCA_963797045.1 uncultured beta proteobacterium
GACCACCCTCATCAAAACCGACACCAAACTGGGCGAAGGCGCAGAAGCGCAAGCCGGACAAACCGTCATCGTGCATTACACCGGCTGGCTCTTCGACGAGAGCGCACCCGAGAACAAGGGCAAGAAGTTCGACAGCTCGCTCGACCGCAACGAGCCGTTCGACTTTCCGCTCGGCGGCGGGCGCGTCATCAAGGGTTGGGACGAGGGCGTGCAAGGGATGAAGGAAGGTGGCAGCCGCACGCTGGTGATCCCGCCGGAGATGGGCTACGGCCCGCGCGGTGCGGGCGGAGTGATCCCGCCGAATGCGACGCTGGTGTTCGACGTGAAGCTGCTCAAGGTGATCAAGACCGACATCATCGACACCAAGGTCGGCGAAGGCGAGGAGGCGCATGCAGGACAGCATGTGACCGTGCATTACACCGGCTGGCTGTACGACAAGAACGCGCCGGAGAACAAGGGCGTGAAGTTCGACAGCTCGCGCGACCGCGACGAGCCATTCGATTTCCCGCTCGGCATGGGCCAGGTCATCACGGGCTGGGACGAAGGCGTGCAGGGCATGAAGGTGGGCGGGCAGCGCACGCTGGTGATCCCGCCGGAGATGGGCTACGGCAAGCGCGGCGCGGGCGGTGTGATCCCGCCGAATGCGACGCTGGTGTTCGAGGTGGAATTGCTGGGAGTGAACTAGGCGGGGATGCGTGGCGGGTTTATGATGCTCACTACATGCAATGCGCGGAGATGGACATGAATATCACGGCCGAGTTGGATCGCCTGACCACATCGGACAAGTTGCGCGCAATGGAACACTTGTGGGATGAGTTGTGCCGTCATGCCGACGAGGTTCCATCGCCGGAATGGCACGGCGATGTGCTGGCACAGCGTCTGCAGGCGGTTGCAGAGGGCAAGGCGTCGTTCCGGGATTGGGATGCGGAGAAAACAAGAATTCGCAATGCGCTGAAATGAAGCTGCGCATCCTTGATTCCGCCTCGCAGGACTTGATCGAGGGATTCGGGTTCTACGAGAAGCAGCGGGCCGGTCTGGGCAACTATTTCGATTCTGTTTTCGATATTTGCATTGCTGTTGTATGCGGGTGTCCACGCCGTGTACTTCGGCCAATTCCACCGCGCGCTTTCAAAACGTTTTCCATTTGCGATCTATTACAAGGTTGCGGATCAAGAAGTGCAGATCTACGCCGTGCTCGATTGCCGCCGCAATCCGGCCTGGACAAGGGCGCATCTGGGCGAGGCAAAATGAACCTGATTTCCAACCCGCTGCTGGTCACTGCGCTGATGCTGGCGGTGTCCAACCTGTTCATGACTTTCGCGTGGTACGGCCACCTGAAGAATCTTTCGACTTCGCCCTGGTATGTGGCGGCGCTGGTGAGTTGGGGCATCGCGCTGTTCGAGTATCTGGTGCAGGTGCCGGCTAATCGTATCGGCTATACCCAGCTGAGCCTCGGGCAGTTGAAGATCATGCAGGAAGTCATCACGCTGACTATCTTCGTGCCGTTCGCGGTGTTGTACATGAACCAGCCGCTGAAGATGGACTATCTGTGGGCGGGGCTGTGCCTGATGGGCGCGGTGTATTTTATTTTCAGGACGTAAAACCACCCTCTCCCCTTCCCCTCTCCCGCTTGCGGGAGAGGGTGCCCGAAAGGGTGGGAGAGGGCAAAGTTGGAAAAAAATAATGAGCAAACCAAAACACATCCACATCCTCGGCATCTGCGGCACCTTCATGGGCGGCATCGCCGCCATCGCCAAGCAATCGGGCTATCGCGTCACCGGCTGCGACGCCAACGTCTATCCGCCGATGAGCACGCAGCTGGAAGCACAGGGCATCGAGCTGATCGAGGGCTGGGGCGTGGAGCAGCTCGACCTCAAGCCGGATGTGTTCGTCATCGGCAACGTGGTGTCGCGCGGTAACCCGCTGATGGAAGAGATCCTCAACCGCAACCTGCCTTATGCATCCGGCCCGCAATGGCTGGCGGATACACTGCTGCGCGACAAGTGGGTGCTGGGCGTGGCGGGCACGCACGGCAAGACCACCACCACGTCGATGCTGGCATGGATACTGGAATACGCGGGGCTGAACCCCGGCTTCCTCATCGGCGGCGTGCCGCAGAACTTCGGCATCTCTGCGCGCTTGCCCTCTCCCACTCCCCCGCAAACGGGAGAGGGGGCCATGGTGGGTTCTTCGTAATCGAGGCGGACGAATACGACACCGCCTTCTTCGACAAGCGCTCCAAATTCGTGCACTACCATCCGCGCACGGCCATCCTGAACAACCTCGAATTCGACCACGCCGACATCTTCCCCGACCTCGCCAGCATCGAGACGCAGTTCCACCATCTGGTGCGTACCGTGCCGGGCAACGGACTGGTGGTGAGCAACGGGCGCGAGGAGTCTCTGGCGCGCGTTATCCAGCGCGGCTGCTGGACGCCGGTGGAGAAGTTCGGTTCGGACGACGGTTGGAACATCGATGCCAACGAGCAGGTGTCGCTCAACGGCAAAGTGCAAGGCAAGCTGCAATGGGACCTGATGGGCGAACACAACCGCATGAACGCGTTGGCCGCGCTGGCAGCCGCACGCCATGCCGGCGTGCCCGTCGCACAAGGTCTGGCGGCGCTGGCCGAGTTCAAAAACGTGAAGCGCCGCATGGAAGTGCGCGGTACCGTCAACGGCATCACGGTCTACGACGACTTCGCGCACCACCCCACCGCCATCGACACGACAGTTGCAGGCTTGCGCCGAAAAGTAGGCAAGGCGCGCATCCTCGCGGTGCTGGAGCCCCGCTCCAACACCATGAAGCTGGGCGTGATGAAGGATGCGCTGCCCGGCAGCCTGAAGGATGCAGACCTGACGTTCTGCTACGCCGGCAATCTGGGTTGGGATGCGCGTGGCGCCCTCGCCCCGCTGGGCGGCAAGGCGGTGGTAAAGGACGACCTTAACGAGTTGATCGAAGTAATCGCGGCAGCTGCGCAATCAGGAGACCAGATTCTGGTGATGAGCAATGGCGGCTTCGGCGGTATCCACGAGAAGCTGCTGAAACGCCTGCAGGGTTGAACATTTAAGGAGCCAGTTCTTTGCCTTCCACCGAGGCGTTGATCTTGGCCAGGCAATTCACGGTCTTGCGGGATTGTTCGGCAAAGCTTCCGGCCAATAGCTTCTCCGCCAGCTCCGTATTCCCTGCCTGATAGGCTTCGACCACCTTGGACGCATGATGGTGGAACTTCGCGTGCTCTTCCTCAAGCTGCTTGAACAGCTCCTGCTCGCCAAAGTGCGCCTTGCCGGAGCCGTGTATCCACTTGCCCAGCACACAGCGGTTGTCCATTCCCACCTGATGCGGCTGCAACTCCTCGCTGGATTTGCCCTCGATATAGTCGTGCAGTCGCTTCTTCCAGTTCGCATGCGCCTGCATCGCCTCGAACAGGTTGATCTCGTGCCGGATTTCATCGCGCTGGGTCGATGTGAGGCTGAACATCGAAAACATTTTTTTCAACATATCCGTGCTCCCGAAGGTAATAGTCGGAAAATAATAATGGATTTGCGGCGAATGTCTAGCGTTATAGTCAACCATTTTGCAGGCCTGTCCTGAGCGCGCGCGGCCTGAATGGTGCTGAAACGGCTATCTGGCATACCAAGAACCTTGCGCAGAGCGGCGGGACATGGGCATGTCAATGAGACTCGGGATTCTGCTTGTGCGCCTCTACCACGGCATTCAGCTTGGTCAGGCACTTCACCGTTTTTTTGGACTGCGCGTCGAAGCTTCCGTTCAGGATTTCCAGCGCGTGGCTATCATCGCCAGCCAGGTGCGCTTCCACGACGCTGGCGGCGTGCACATGGAATTTGGCATGTTCTTCCATCAGCTCTTTGAACGCCGGCTCATCCCCGAACTGCGTCTTCCCGTCACTGTGTATCCACTTGCCAAGCACGCACAGATAGTCGACCCCTATCTTGCCGGGTTGCAGATCTTCCTTGGATTGCCCCTCCAGGTACAGGAACAGGCGTTTCTTCCACGCCGTGTGCGCAAGCACCGCGTCATAGATATTGATCACTTGCGTAATTTCTTCCTGCTGGCTCTTCAGGCCGAGTGCAGAGATGAATCTTTCGAACATATCCACCACCTCCGGATAAATGATGGCGCAAGATATATCCAAAAAATGACAGGCAGTCTATTACCCGTTTGTGCAGGCCCTATTCACCCCGGGCGCAAGGGAATAAGTGGTTTTTCCAACTTGACGGTAGCGACTGGAAACGAGGGGAAGAAGAGAAACGCGGACGAATGTACAGGCTTCCGTCCGCAGTCGCGATGCTGCCTTACCTGTGGGAATCGATCTCGTGTTCCACCAGTTCCAGCGCGTCGATCACCTGGCGGGAAAGTTCGGTGAGGCGCTTGGCATCCACTTCGGCTTCCTGCAGTTTGCCCTTCTTCGCAGAGTCGTAAATCTTGCTGTAGATTTTGTGCAGGATATGGTGCGGCACTTCGATGCCGGAATAGGTGTCGAGGTGGCCGAAATGCTCCTTGCCCGCCCCGTGGTACCACTTGCCGAAGGCGCAATCGGTATGTTCCAGCGGCGCGTATTCGGCATCGATGTCGAGGCCGGACACCATCGCATAGGCGTAGGAACGCCACTTGAGGTGTGCGGCCTTGGCTTTTCGCAATTCGCGCAGAATCGTATCTTTATCGATAGTCACAGCAAATCCTCCCGGGATTTTTAGTTGATGAATTTTGTGTCTGCATTATGACCCGAGATGGATTTGGCGTCGCGAAAAATCGCTGCTTGAACCCCGCCAAACCAAGGCTATTGCAGAAGAAATTCGATCACGTCGGTCGGATTCTCCGAGAAAGGCAGCCCCAGACTGATCGCCCCGCCGCCATGCAACACGATCTGCTGTTGATTGAGCTGGATGATCTGATCGTCGCTGAAGCGGATGTAGGTGCCGTTAGAGCTGTGATCGGTGAACAGGAATTTTCCGAAGCTGTATTCGATGCGGGCATGCTGGCGCGACGCCAGGGTGTTGTGGATGACCAGATCACAATTGTCGCCGCGACCCAGCACGACGCTCTTCAGGTTCTCGCTCAGGGTGATGACTTGCTGGCGATAGCGCAGCAGCAACTCGTAGCGGGATTCGGCAGGCTTGCGGAAGGCAGCCATGCCGATGCGCGTGCTGGTCGTGCTTTCCTGCGCCCACAGGATCTGGAACACATCGATGGTGCTGTCTTTTCCGCGGAACACCGTGCGCCTCACCGGGCGCGCTTTCTTGCGCAGATCCGCGGGGAGCATGTCCACCACGGTGTGGGTGGTCATGATCTGGCGGGCGCGGGTGATGGCGGTTACCCGCGCGGCGACATTCACCGTGTCGCCGAACACGTCGCTGCCTTCGAGGACAACCTCGCCGTAATGCACCCCGATGCGGACGTAGATCGGCAGGTCGCCGCCCGGCTGCTGCTTCTCGATGGCCTGTTGCATGGCGCAGGCCGCGTTGATCGCAGAGGCGACGTTCGGGAAAATGCACATGATCTCGTCGCCGATGGTCTTGATCAGCGAACCCTGATGCGAGGCCATCTCCCGGGTGAGTATGCCGAGTGTGCGCGAGACTATCTGCAGCGCCAGTTCATTGCCCAGCTTGTCATACAGCGTGGTGCTGCCGCTGATGTCGGCAAAGAGAATGGCGGCATTCTGGTGTGCAGCATTCATCATCCATTCGCGCCAAACATCATCCTCTTTGCCACAAACTTCTTCGCGGGCGGGATGCAGTCCAGCAGCGTGAGAGCGGCGGAGCGCACGTGACCGAGCAGCGGCAGGTCGTTGGAAAAGATGCGCACCAGGCCGTCGGTGAAACGGATGCCGGCGTTGCGGTCGATACGGCGCGATTTGCGATAGGCGGCACACATGGCGGCGGAACCGATGTTCTCCGGCGCGCTGTCGAGGATGACCTGGGCCAGTTCCCACGCATCGCGGATGCCCATGTTGAAACCCTGGCCGGCCACCGGATGCAGCGTCTGGGCGGCATTGCCGATGAGCACGGTGTGCGGGAAGGTGAGATCGGGCGCGCGCTTCAGGCGTAGCGGATAACAATCGCGCCTGCCGATGCCGGCGAAGGTGCCGACGCGGTCGCCAAAGTGATCCTGCAGATAGCGCAGGAAGGTCGCATCATCCCAGGTCAACATCTCCTGGGCTTTATCGTGAGCGGCAGTCAGCACCAGTTCATAGCCATCCATGTAGGGCAGCAGCGCCATCGGACCTTGCGAGGTGAAGCGCTCGAAGGCCACGCCGTCGTCCGGCTGCGTTGAGGTGACATGGGCGATGATGCCGCTCTGGCCGTAATCGGTGATCTGGGGCGGATGCGAGGCTTCGAGCAGCTTGCCGCCTTCGGCGACGACGGCGAGGCGTGCGGTAAGCGTGTGCTCCTTGCCCTGATGCGTATAGGTCAGCGTGGTATGTTCCATCGTGCTGTGCAGGTCGCTGACGGCAGCGCCGTACAGGCAATGAACGTCGGAACGCTGCAGGCTTTTCTGCAACGCGGCATGCAAGGCGGTATAGGGCAGCACGTAGCCCATTTCGGAGACACCCAGTTCCCCGGCGCGCAGGGTGGTGTGGCCGGGCGAGTGCTTTTGCGTGATTTCGATGGTTTTGATGGGGCTGACGTTCGGTGTCGCGTCCCAGGCATGCAGGCGTTGCAGCAACAGGCGCGTGCCGTAGGACAGCGCCAGCGAGCGCGGGTCGGTGGTGTTGATCTCCGACTCGCGCGCTTCGAGCAGCACCACGTTCAGGTCGTTGCCCTGCAGGGCGATGGCCAATGCAGCGCCGACCGGGCCGCCGCCGATGATGGCGACATCGCAATGCTGATGTTCATCATTCCATGACGCATCAACGTCTCCTCGATCTCGTACCGTCTTCGGCGCATCCTGCGTGAGCACTTCGTTGCCCTGCGCGGTGATGAGCACATCGTCTTCGATGCGGATGCCGATGTTCCACAGCGCGCGCGGCACATTGTCGCTCGGGCGGATGTAGCAGCCGGGCTCGACCGTGAGCGTCATGCCGGGCTGCAGCGGGCGCCATTGCTCGCCGGTCTTGTATTCGCCGACGTCATGTACGTCCATGCCCAGCCAATGGCCGGTGCGGTGCATGTAGAACTGCTTGTAACTCTCGCTTTCGAGCACCGATTCTACGCTACCTTGGCACAGTCTGAGGTCGATGAAGCCCTGCGCCAGGACGCGCAGTGCGGCATCGTGCGGTGCGTTCCACAGCTTGCCCGGCTGCGCGGCGGAGATCGCGGCGGCCTGCGCGGCGAGCACGATCTCATAGACATCCTTCTGTGCCGGGCTGAATCTGCCGTTCACCGGGAAGGTGCGCGTGATGTCGGAAGCGTAGCTGTCCAGTTCGCAGCCGGCGTCGATCAGCAGCAGGTCGCCATCGTTGAGAAGCGCGTTGTTGCCGACATAGTGCAGGGTGCAGGCGTTCGCTCCGCCCGCGACGATGCTGGTGTAGGCCGGATGGCGCGCGCCGTGGCGGCAGAACTCGTGCAGCAACTCGGCTTCCACTTCGTATTCGTATTGGCCGGGCCGGGTGAAGCGCATGGCGCGGCGGTGCGCTTCGCAGGAGATCGCGCGCGGCGCGGCGCATGATGTCCTGCTCGTGCGCGTCCTTGATCAGGCGCATCTCGTTGAGCGAGTCGCGCACGTCGCGGATCTCGTTCGGCGCGTGGATGCCGCTGCGCGATTTTGCCTTGACGGCTTCGCGCAATCTGAGCAGACGTGCGTCCCAGGCCGCATCCGCGCCGACCGGATAAAACAGCGTCGGCTGGTTGCCCATCAGTTCGGCGAGCTTCTCGTCGAGTTGCGCGATGGGATAGGCGGCATCGAAGCCGAACTTCTCGCTGGCCGCATCGGGCCCGTAGCGAAAACCGTCCCACACTTCGCGCTCGGGATTCTTTTCGCGGCAGAACAGCACGCTCTGCATCTTGTCCCCCGCGACCAGCACCAGCACGGCCTCCGGCTCGGCGAACCCGGTGAGGTAGTAGAAATGGCTGTCGTGGCGGTAGTCGTAATGCGTGTCTGCATTGCGCGCGACTTCGGGCGCGGTGGGGATGACGGCGATGCCGTGCTGCATCCTGCTTTGCAGGTTCTGGCGGCGCGCGGCGTAGAGGGAAGGGTTGGGCATGGGCGGTATTTTGCGGTGCGCGTGGCCTCTTGTCGAGTTTGCGCCGGCGCTGAGGCCGCCAGGGAGGCGGGATTGCCGCGCTACGCCCTTTGCTCAGTAGGCCAGGGTGGCCGGGGAAGGATTGAACAGCGGGTAGAATTCGCGATCCGTGTGGAGCATATGCCGTGCGACCACCTCGTCCGCAAGGAAATCCACCAGTTCGCCTATCGTGACGCCGCCCGCTGCCGCAGCATCGCGCAGCTGCAGCGCGCGTTCCACCAGCCGTTTGTGGGCCTGGGCATGGAGCTCGAGCCCGGCGTAATGATGCTGGGCAAGGATGGCTTCTTCGTCTGCGAAGTGCTGTCCCACATGGGCAATGAGCTTGTTCAGGGATGCGTCGAATTCCTGCGGGTTGGAATTGCGTTTGAAGGCGGCGTCGATCAGCGCATTGGCGAGTTCGAACAATTCGCGATGCTCCTGGTCGATGGTGGGGTCGCCGCAATCGTAGGATTCGTGCCAGCTCAGGCGCAGGATCATGTCGCTACGATCGGTCGCCCACAGGTCGCTGCTGCCGCGCGGATCGACCACGACGCGATTGCGCCCGCTGTTCTTGGCGGTATACAGCGCCTCGTCGGCACGACCGAACCAGCTCTGTTCGCCTTCGCCGGAAACATGCTCCGCGACACCCAGGCTGATGTTGATGTGGCCGGCTGTGCCGACCGCATGCTGCTCGACCCTGGCGCGCAGCGTCTCGGCCAGCTTGTTTGCGGAACGGTAATTTGTGGAAGGCGCCAGTATGGCGAACTCCTCCCCGCCCCAGCGGAACAGCATGTCCGAAGTGCGGATGTTGTTGCGGACGATCCTGACCAGATCGCGCAGTACTTCATCGCCGAACGCATGTCCGTGCGTATCGTTGACCAGCTTGAAATGGTCGATGTCGAACACGAGCAGCGAAACGGGCTGCCGATAGCGGACGCTGCGGCTCAATTCGACGATGATGGTCTTGTCGAAGTGGGCGCGGTTCCAGGCTCCGGTCAGGCGGTCGGTCGAACTCAGTTTTTCCAGCTCGACGACGCGCTGGTGCATCTCGGCCAGCTCGGTGCTGTATGCGATATCGGCGGATTTCTCGAGCACGAGTATGGTGCTGTCGCCGACCTTTGCGGCCCGCACGAAGATCGGGGTCGGGGAGCAGTCGCATTGCCATGCGATCGGGACGCGGGCATGGTCATAAGGGTCGTGCAGGATCTTGCGCAGGCTGTCCGACTTGAGGCAGGCGGGATCGAAAGTGTCGAGAAAGCAGCGGTTGAGCAACCTGGCTTCGCCCTCCCCGTCCAGCACCGCCAGCGGCAGCGGGAACTTCATGAACAGGTCGCGGATCTGCGTCTCCGATAGCCAGGGAATTTCGCTCTTCGACAACGCCTTTTCTTCATCGAGTGACATGGGAGTGGTCCGCTGGATTGTTGGCATGCATCCTACCATTGTTGACTCGGCGCGTGCCACGGGCGGACAAGCCGGTGCAGTCTCCGCACGCGGCGCGATGATTCCGCTGTCCGGTCAGCCCGGACGCAACTGCCGATCCAGCGCCTCCAGGCGCTGCGGCGTGCCGACATCGACCCATGCGCCGTGGTGATGCTCGCCGCTCACCTTTCCCAGCGCGATCTGCTCGCGCAACAGGGGCGCGAGTGCAGCCTTCGTTCCGCGCGGGATGCCGGCGAACAACTCTGGACGATACAGCCCGATGCCGCTGAAGGTCAGTGCCGCATGGCGGGTGGCGGGGCCCAGGTTGGCCACGCGGCCGTCCTGCAACAGGAAATCGCCGTCCGGATGGTGTTCGGGGTTGTCCACCAGCACCAGATGCGCGCTGTCGTGTGTGCCCTGCATCCGGGCTGGCCAGCGCGGGCAGGCGGGCGAAATCGTAATCGCAATACACGTCGCCGTTGACCACGGCGAAGATATCATCGCCCAGCAGCGGCAAGGCGTAGGCGATGCCGCCGGCCGTTTCCAGTGCAGTGCCTTCGTCCGAATAACGTATCGTTGCGCCAAAGCGGCTGCCGTCGCCCAATTCCCGTTCGATCTGCATGCCAAGGTGGGCATGGTTGATGACGAGTTCGGTGATGCCCGCGCGCACCAGCCGCTCGATGTGCCATGCGATCAGCGGCTTGCCGCCCGCCTGCAACAGCGGCTTGGGCGTGTGGTCAGTGAGCGGACGCATACGTTCGCCGCGGCCGGCGGCGAGGATCATGGCGCGCATCTAAAATTGCCTTTCACGTTTGCCCCCTCTCCCGCAAGCGGGAGACTGCGGAAGGGTCGCGGCGCAGCAGCGGGGTACCCACTGGCGTACCCCTTGCGGGTGTGGGTGGGGTGAGGGGCCGTAGCGCGAGCACAGCATCAAGAGGCGACTCCCGATTTCTGGACTTGTTGTTCGAGCTCATGCAACAAATTGAGCAAGGGCTTGAGGTCGATATAGCGCTCGCAGGCGCGGACCAGGTATTCCATCACCAGCGGCATGTCCTTCAGGTAGCCGTCCTTGCCGTCGCGGTGATACAGGCGCGCGAAGATGCCCAGCACCTTGATGTGGCGTTGCACGCCCATCATCTCGTAGTCGCGGTAGAACTCGCCGAAATCCTCGCGCACCGGCAGTCCCGCCTTGCGCGCCTTTTCCCAGTAGCGGATGAGCCAGTCCATGATTTCTTCCTCTTCCCACTTGATGTAGGCGTCCTTGAACAGCGAGGCGAGGTCGTAGGTGATGGGGCCGTAGACGGCGTCCTGGAAGTCGAGGATGCCCGGATTCGGCTCGGTAACCATGAGGTTGCGCGAATGGTAGTCGCGGTGCACATATACGCATGGCTGCGCCAGATTGTTGGCGAGGATGCGGGCGAACACTTCTTCCAGCTTGGCCTTTTGCCTGTCGCTGAGCGTCACGCCCAGATGCTTGCCGATGTACCACTCGGGGAACAGGTTCAGTTCGCGGCGCAGCAGCGCTTCGTCGTAGGGCGGCAGTTCATCCTTTTTCGAGGCGAGCTGGATATTGATCAGTGCATCGGTCGCAACGCTGTAGAGTTGTTTCGCATTGTCCCTGGACAAGGCTTGCAGGTAGGTGGTGTTGCCAAGATCGGACAGCAGCAGGAAACCCTGCGCCAGGTCCTTGGCATAGACGTGCGGCACATGGGTGCCGGCATCCTCGAACAGTCTGCCGATGTGCAGGAAGGGCTCGCAATTCTCGTGCTGCGGCGGGGCATCCATGACGACTTTCGTGGTCCCGTCGGCAAAGGTCGCGCGGAAGTAACGCCGGAAGCTGGCGTCGGCAGAAGCGGGGGCGATAGTGAATTTTTCGTTCGGGTACAGGCTGGAAAGCCACTCGGTAAGCTGTTCTTGACGTTGCATTTGATTGCCTTAATGGTGAATTTGTGCGATTTTAGCACCTTAATATATCTGCCCCGCACCATGCGTTTTCGCTTTAGTCCAGTTGTACTCATCCTGCTTGGAACACTTCCGCTGCCCGGCCATGCCGAGGAAGCGCCGTTGCCGTTGAAGCTGGATCGCACCTTCAAGAGGCAACCCGCGCCCTCCGAGGGAACGGCCGCATTTATCAGCGCGCAGCATGTGGAAGCCAAGAAGGACGACCAACTGGAGGCGAACGGCGACGTCGAGTTGCGCCAGGCCGGACAGGTGATCAGCGCCGGGCATCTGGTCTATGGGCAGGTGACCAAGGACGTACTGGCCGAGGGGTCGGTGCGGATCGAGCAGCCCGGCTCGATAGTCACGGGGCCGGTGCTGAGGCTGAACCTGGACACCCAGATCGGCGAGATGATCCGGCCGAAATTCGAATTCCCCGAGAACCACGCGCGCGGCACGGCGGAGATCGTGCATATCGCGGGCAAGAAGAATTTCACCTTCGACGATGCGACCTATACCACCTGCCCGGCGGGGCAAGACGACTGGTTGTTGCGCGCGAGTCGCCTGGATATCGACCGCACGACGCAGGTTGGCGTGGCTCGTCATGCCCGCGTCGAGTTCCAGGGTGTTCCAATCCTCTACACGCCGTGGATGGACTTCCCGCTGAACGATGATCGGCGTTCCGGCTTCCTGGGTCCGGTGATCGGCAGCACCAACAAGGGCGGCACCGAATTCACCCTGCCCTACTACTGGAACATCGCGCCCAACTACGATGCGACCATCGCACCGCGCATGATCGCCAAGCGCGGGACGCAGTTCAACAACGAGTTCCGCTACATGGGGTCCGCCTACATCGGCGAATTGCATTACGATGTCCTGCCCTATGACCGCCTGAGCAACTCGCAGCGCCACCGTGCTGCGCTGGCGCATTCCCACGCACTGGGAGGCGGAGTCGGTGCGACATTCAATCTTAATCGGGTCTCCGACGATGCATATTTCCGCGACCTGTCGACTTTGGTGAGCGGAACGTCGCAGATCCAACTGCTGCGCGAAGGGGTGCTGTCCTACGGTGCGGGCTGGTGGAATGCATCGGCGCGGGTACAGCGCTACCAGACGCTCGATCCTGCCATCATTCAATACCGGCGCCAGCCGCAGGTCAACCTGAATGCGCAACAGACGGTGGCCGACGCCAGCGTCACGTTCGCGAGCGAGTATGTGGATTTCCGCCATGACACTGCCGTGAATGCCGAGCGCCTGGTGGTCTATCCGTCGGCGAGCTATCCGCTGCTGAGCGATCCCGGTTATTACCTGACGCCCAAGCTGGGCGTGCACCACACCGAGTACCGCATGGGTGCGAACAACGGGGCGGCCTTGCCCGATGCGTCGCGCACTTTGCCCATCTTCAGCACTGACAGCGGCATGGTGTTCGAGCGCGACGATTCCTTCCTCGGGAGCGAGTATGTGCAGACGCTGGAGCCGCGCCTGTATTACGTCTATGTGCCGTACCGCGACCAGGACCAGCTCCCCAATTTTGATTCGGCACAGGCGCCGTTCAATTTCGGGCAGATCTTCACCGAGAACCGCTTCTTCGGCAGCGACCGCGTGGGTGACGCCAATATGGCGACGCTGGCCCTGACCTCGCGCATGATCGACAACGAAGGCGGCACGGAACGATTGCGCGTGACGCTGGGCGAGCGTTTCACGTTCACTGCGCCACGGGTGAATCTGGTCACGCAAACGGGCAACACCAGTCGCTCTGACATTCTGCTTGCCATCGGCGGCAGGCTGACCAACGCATGGTCGCTGGACAGCCTGGTCCAGTACAACCCTGTGCAGTCGCACACCGAGTCGTATAACGTGATGGCACGCTACAACCCCGAGGCGGGCAAGCTGCTCAATCTCGGTTACCGCTTCACGCGCAACACTCTGCGCCAGGCGGATGTCTCCGGGCAATGGCCGCTATTCTCGCGCTGGCACGGCGTGGCGCGCCTGAACTATTCCCTGCAGGATCGTCGTTCTTTGGAGGCCCTGGCGGGGCTTGAGTATAATCAGGCCTGCTGGACGATGCGTTTCGTGGCGCAGAGTTTCACTACCGCCACGCGCGAACGGTCCACCGGCATGTTCCTGCAACTGGAACTGAACGACCTTGTGCGCATCGGCTCCGACCCGCTGGATGCCTTGCGCAACAGCGTGTCCGGTTACACCAAGTTGAACAGTTTGCCCGCCGAGCAGCCTGAACAGGGCCTGCGTTGATTGACGATTACCGAAAGAGAACATGCCGAGCAAAACGATATTAGCTTCCATCCTGATCGCCGCCGCTGCCGCGGCATCTGCGGCGGAACCGCCGAAACAAAGCGTTCCCATCGACCGCATCGAAGTGGTGGTGAACGATGATGTCATCACTCGCCGCGAGCTGGACAAACGTGTCATCAGCGTGACGAAGATGCTGCAAAGGCAAAAAACTGCGTTGCCGGACAAGAGCGTACTGGAACGGCAGGTGCTGGAGCGCATGATCATCGAACTGCTGCAGGTGCAATTCGCCAGGGAGAGCGGAGTGCGCGCCGACGATGCGCAACTGGACAAGACCATCCTGCGCATCGCGCAACAGAACAAATTCCCGTCGGTGGCGGCGTTCCGCGCCAAGCTGGAACAGGATGGCACCGATTTCAAGGAGTTCCGCGAGGAGATCCGCAACGAGATGATCGCAGTGCGCCTGCGCGAACGCGAGGTCGACAGCAAGCTGGTCATCAGCGAAAACGACGTCGACAACTATCTGAGCAATCAGGAGCGTCAGCTGGGCAAGGGCGAGGAGCTGCAACTCGCGCACATCCTGGTGGTCGTGCCGGAGCAGGCCAGCGCGGACAAGATAAAGACCTACCGCAACCGCGCCGAGCAGGCGTTGGCCAAGCTGCGCGGTGGTGCGCCGTTCGCGCAGGTGGCGGCCGGGTTCTCCGATGCTCAGGACGCGCTCAAGGGCGGCGAGATCGGCTGGCGCCCGGCGGATCGTTTGCCGCCTTTGTTCGCCGAACCCCTGCAGAAGATGAAACCGGGCGAGGTAAGCGAAGTGCTGCGCAGCCCGAACGGCTTCCATATCGTCAAGCTGCTGGATCGGCGCAGCAAGGACACGCCGGTCGTCATTACCCAGACGCATGCGCGCCACATCCTGATCAAGACCAGTGAACTGGTGTCCGAAAATGAAGCGAAACTGCGCCTGCAGGAGATCAAGCAGCGCATCGACAAGGGCGCGGACTTCGCCGAGGAGGCGCGCCTGCATTCCGAGGACGGCAGCGCCTCGCAGGGTGGCGATCTGGGCTGGCTCTCGCCGGGCGAGACCGTGCCCGAGTTCGAGAACGCGATGGATGCCCTGAAGGTCGGGCAAGTGAGCGGCCTGGTGCAATCCGGCTTCGGCTGGCACCTGATCCAGGTGCAGCAGCGCCGCAATACCGACGTGAGCGTGGAACAGAAACGCCAGCGCGCACGCAATGCCATCCGCGCGTTCAAGTCGGACGAGGCGTTCCAGGATTGGCTGCGCCAGCTGCGCGACCGCGCCTTCGTCGAATACCGCACCGCCGCACAGTGATACAGCGACCACTCGCCATCACCGCAGGCGAACCCGCCGGTATCGGCCCCGATCTTTGCCTGCAACTGGCACGGAATGAACTGCCGCTGGTGGTGGTCGCCGACAAGGCGCTGCTGCAGCAACGCGCGGCGCAACTGGGGCTCGATGTTCCGTTGCACGACTACACACCCGCCATGCCGCAAGCGCCCGGCAGCCTGAGCGTGTTGCATGTTCCGCTGCAACGTCCTGCGCAGGCCGGCAAGCTTGATCCGAACAACGCCCCATATGTACTGGAGACTCTGCGCCGCGCGGCGCAAGGCTGCCAGTCCGGCGAGTTTTCAGGCATGGTCACCGCACCCGTACACAAGGGCGTCATCAACGATGCGGGCATTCCCTTCACCGGGCATACCGAGTTCCTCGCCGAACTGACGCATACGCCGCAGGTGGTGATGATGCTGGCAGGCGGTGGCATGCGCGTGGCGCTGGCGACCACCCACCTGCCGTTGCGCGAAGTGGCGGATGCCATTACTGCGCCGTTGCTGGAAAGCGTGCTGCGCATCATGCAGCGCGACCTGCAGCGACGCTTCGGCATTGCCCGGCCGCGCATCCTGGTGGCCGGACTCAATCCGCATGCGGGGGAAGGTGGCCATCTCGGGCGCGAGGAGATCGAGGTGATGATCGCCTGTGCTGGACAAGTTGCGCGCCGAAGGCTTCAACGTGAGCGCACCGTTGCCTGCCGATACCCTGTTTGCCGCGCACCGTTTGCGCGAATGCGATGCGGTGCTCACGATGTATCACGATCAGGGGCTGCCGGTACTGAAACACGCCAGCTTTGGCGAAGGGGTGAACATTACGCTCGGCCTGCCCATTATCCGTACCTCGGTCGATCATGGCACCGCGCTGGAGCTGGCGGGGACGGGCAAAGCCGAAGTCGGCAGTTTGCTGGAGGCGATCAAGGTCGCGGCGGAGATGGTGCGACAATGAAAAATCGTGATCCACGAAAGTCACGAAATACACGAACAATGCCCGTTCCGACGGCCAATGCTGAACTGCAGAGCTGTCGCGTCTTTTCGTGCGTTTCGTGTATTTCGTGGACTGATGGTTTGAAATGAATCACAAAGCCAAAAAACAATTCGGCCAGAACTTTCTCGTCGATCAGAACATCATCGCCGACATCGTGCGCGCTATTCGCCCCGAGCCGGACGACAACATGGTGGAGATCGGCCCCGGCCTGGGCGCGCTGACGCGGCCGCTGCTGAAACAGCTGAACAAACTGCATGTGGTCGAGATCGACCGCGACATCATCGCGCGCCTGAAGACCGACTACCCGCAGGACAAGATCGTCATCCACGAGGGCGATGCGCTGAAGTTCGATTTCGCCACGCTGGGCACGCCGCTGCGTATCGTCGGCAACCTGCCCTACAACATCTCCTCGCCGCTGCTGTTCCATTTCTCCGACTACGCCGCGCGCATCACCGACATGCACTTCATGCTGCAGAACGAGGTGGTGGAGCGCATGGTGGCGGAACCCTCCACGCCGGCCTTCGGGCGCCTGTCGGTGATGCTGCAGTACCGCTTCTACATGGAGAAGCTGCTCGATGTGCCGCCGCAATCGTTCCGCCCGGCACCCAAGGTGGATTCGGCCATCGTGCGCATGATTCCCATCCCGGCCGACAAGATCGCGGTGAAGGACGAGGCGCTGTTCGCCAAAGTGGTGCTGGCTGCCTTCGGCCAGCGGCGCAAGACCTTGCGCAACACGCTCAAGGGGTATCTGGCGGAAGGCGATTTCGCACATCTCGGCATCGACGCGCAGCTGCGTGCGGAGAATCTCGGCGTGGCGGAATTCACCCGTATCGCCAACCACTTGAGCGGCCGCGCGTAAGCCCGGTTTCGGTTAGAATCACGCCTCATCAGATCAAAGCCAGTCGTTATCCCACCATGTCCGATATCCCACCCATCGTCCTGACCTTTGCCGCCACCGATCCGAGTTGCGGAGCCGGCATGCAGGCCGACATCCTGACCATTGCCAGCATGGGCTGCCATCCGCTGGCCGTGGTCACCGCCATCACCGTGCAGGACACCAGCGGTGTGGACGATGTGTTACCGATGGATTCCGACTGGGTGGCGGACCAGGCGCGTGCGGTGCTGGAAGACATGCCTGTGTCGGCCTTCAAGATCGGTTTGCTCGGCAGCGTGGAGAATATCGCGGCCATCGCCGAAGTGATATCCGATTATCCCGATATTCCGCTGGTGTTCGATCCGGTGCTGGCCTCCGGCCGCGGCGATGAACTGGCCAACGAAGACATGCTGGATGCAATGCGCGAACTGTTGTTGCCGCAGACCACCATCCTTACGCCGAACAGCATGGAAGCGCGGCGCCTGATCCAGGATGAAGAGAACGAGCAGGACGATCCCGAACTGTCCGAGTGCGCCAAGCGCATCCTGCGCCTGGGCTGCGAATATGTGCTGATCACCGGCACGCACGAACACACGCCCAAGGTGGTCAACAACCTGTATGGCGAGCGCGGTCTGGTGCGCAGCGACAGTTGGCCGCGCTTGCCCGGCATCTATCACGGTTCCGGCTGCACCCTGGCCTCGGCGATCGCGGCGTTGCTGGCGAACGGTTTGTCGATGGAAGACGCCGTGCACGAAGCGCAGGAATACACCTGGGAAGCGCTGAAATACGGCTTCCGTCCCGGCATGGGACAGCACATCCCGGATCGCCTGTTCTGGGCGCGCGACGAAGACGCGGAAGATGGAAACGAAACGCGGCATTGAGGGGTTGTATGCCGTCACGCCGGATATCACCGATACAGACGAGTTGTTGCGCTGCGTGCGGCTGGCCCTGCAAGGCGGCGCGCGGGTGCTGCAATACCGCAACAAATCGGCCGATGCCGGCACTGAGGCTGCAACAGGCGCAGGCGCTGCGCCAGCTGACGCGCGAATTCAACGCGACTTTCATCGTCAACGACGACGCGCAACTGGCGGCGCAAGTGGATGCGGACGGCGTGCATCTGGGCGGCGAAGATGGCAGCGTGGCTGCCGCCCGCGCATTGCTAGGCGAGGCAAAGATCATCGGCGTGTCTTGCTATAATCGCGCCTCGCTGGCGTTCGAGGCGGTGCGGCAGGGAGCGGACTACATTGCATTCGGCGCATTCTTCTCTTCAAGCGTCAAGCCGGAGGCAGCGAAGGCGGACCTGGCGTTGCTGCACGAGATGCGGCAGCAGTTAGCCGTACCCATCGTCGCCATCGGCGGCATCACGCAACAGAACGGCGCGGCATTGGTCGCGGCGGGCGCGGATGCGCTGGCCGTGATCTCGGCGCTGTGGAACGCGCCGGACATCGAGGTCAGCGCGCAAGAATTTTCTAACCTATTCAGGCAGGGCAAACCAGTATGACTTCGCATAATCAGGAACTGTTCGAACAATCCCAGCAGGTTATTCCCGGCGGCGTGAATTCGCCGGTGCGTGCATTCCGTTCGGTGGGCGGCACGCCGCTGTTCTTCCAGCGCGGACAGGGCGCTTTCGTATGGGATGCCGATGGCAAGAAGTACACCGACTACGTGGGCTCCTGGGGTCCGATGATCGTCGGCCACTGCCACCCGCAAGTGGTGAAGGCGGTGCAGGATGCCGCTGCGCAAGGACTGGGCTTCGGCGCGCCGACCGCGAGCGAACTGGAGCTGGCGAACCTGCTGTGCAAGATCCTGCCGAGCCTGGAGATGGTGCGCCTGGTCAGCTCCGGCACCGAGGCGACCATGAGCGCGATCCGCCTGGCGCGCGGCTTCACCGGGCGTTCGCGCATCGTCAAATTCGAAGGCTGCTACCACGGCCACTCCGACGGCCTGCTGGTGAAAGCCGGTTCCGGCGCGCTGACTTTCGGCCAGCCCAGCTCTTCCGGCGTGCCGGCCGAGATCGCCGCACTGACCACCGTGCTGGACTACAACGATGCGGCCGGACTGGAAAAAGCCTTTGCCGAAATGGGCAAGGAGATCGCCGCGGTCATCGTCGAGCCGGTGGCGGGCAACATGAACCTGGTCGCGCCCAAGCGCGAGTTCCTCGATGCCTTGCGCAAGCTGTGCACCAAGCACGGCGCAGTGCTGATACTCGACGAAGTGATGACCGGCTTCCGCGTCAGCCTGCAGGGAGCACAGGGCTATTACGGCATCAAGCCGGACCTGGTGACGCTTGGGCAAGGTCATGGGCGGCGGTCTGCCCGCTGCCGCGTTCGGCGGACGCCGCGACATCATGCAATTGCCTGGCTCCATTGGGCGCGGTGTATCAGGCCGGCACGCTGTCCGGCAATCCGGTGGCGGTGGCGGCGGGTCTGACCACGCTCAAACTGGTGCAGGCCCCCGGCTTCTACGACAACCTGGCCAAGCTGGCGAAACAACTCACCGAAGGACTGACCGCCGCGGCGCAGAAACACGGCATCGCGTTCTGTGCCCAATCCGTGGGCGGCATGTTCGGCCTGTATTTCAGCAAGGCACTGCCAACCAGCTATGCCGAGGTGATGGCTTGCGACAAGGAAGCGTTCAACCGCTTCTTCCACGCCATGCTGGATGCGGGCCACTACCTCGCGCCGTCGGCGTTCGAGGCCGGCTTCGTTTCTGCCGCGCATACGGAAGCGGACATCGCGGCGACCGTCGCGGCGGCGGACAAGATCTTCGCGGCCTGGAAATGAGCGTGCCAATAAATTCATTTTTTGGGCGCATCGCGGCGTTGCACGGTGCTCGCTCCGTCGCCTACCCATTTGGTATTGTCGCTGCGCGCCGTGCGCCTTGCGCTGCATCCCAAGACTCTGAATTTCTTGGCGCGCTCATAATGGGACTGTTCTCGCAGGCCAAGTTCTACACCACGGTCAACCATCTGCGCGACCTGCCGCTGCATGGCGGCAAGGAAGTCGCGTTCGTCGGGCGCTCCAATGCCGGCAAGTCGAGCGCGATCAATACGCTCGCGAACCACACCCGCCTGGCGTTCACCAGCAAGACGCCGGGCCGCACGCAGCACATCAACTTCTTCGAGCTGGGCGACAACCGCTTCCTGGTGGACTTGCCCGGTTACGGTTATGCCAAGGTGCCGCCGGACGTGCAGGCACACTGGGAGCATCTGCTGAGCGAATACCTGCAGACGCGCGAAGCGTTGTGCGGACTGGTGGTCATCATGGATGCGCGCCATCCGCTGACCGAGCTCGACCAGGGCATGCTGGACTGGTTCGCGCCGACCGGCAAACCCATCCATATCCTGCTGACCAAGTCGGACAAGCTGAGCCGGCAACAATCCACCCAGACGCTGCGCGAAGTGAAGGCGTTTCTGCAGGAGAATTTCCCGCAATGCACGGCGCAACTTTTCTCCAGCCTGAAAAAAGTGGGGATGGACGAGGCGGAAGCGGTGATTGCGGGCTGGTTCAGGGACTGACCGGCAAAAAAAATGCCCCTGAACCAAAGGGGGAGGTCAGGGGCAAGAAGGTCTTTACAGGGTAAAGACACCCGCTCAGGGAGGAGAAACGGGAAGCAACTTTCGCTGCTCACTGACTCAGAGCTTGACTGTGCGAGAATAGTTCCAGACAATTATGTAAATTTTAGGAATAGCCATGCAGATACTAGGACAATACCCCCACTCCCGTATGCGCCGCATGCGCCGCGACCAGTTTTCGCGCGATCTGATGCGAGAGCATATACTCACTCCGTCTGACTTCATTTACCCCGTTTTCGTGCTGGAAGGCAGCAACAAGGTCGAGGATGTGAAGTCCATGCCGGGGGTGCAGCGCAAGACGCTGGACCTGCTGCTCAAGGACGCCGAGCAATGCGTGAAGCTGGGTGTTCCGGTCATGGCGATCTTCCCGGTGATCGATGCGCCGCTGAAGAGCCTGGACGCGCGCGAGGCCTACAATCCGGACGGACTGGTGCCGCGCGTGGTCGCTGCACTGAAGAAGAACTTTCCCGAACTTGGCGTGATGACCGACATCGCGCTCGACCCCTACACCAGCCACGGTCAGGACGGCCTGATCGACGACAGCGGCTATGTGCTCAACGACGAGACCATCGCGGTGCTGACCCGGCAGGCGCAGACCCATGCTGCGGCCGGCGCCGACATCGTCGCGCCCTCCGACATGATGGACGGCCGCATCGGCGCGGTGCGCGCCGCGCTGGACGCCAACAATCACATCTACACCCGCATCATGGCCTACTCGGCCAAGTACGCCTCCAGCTTCTACGGCCCGTTCCGCGATGCGGTCGGCTCCAGCGGCAATCTCGGCAAGGGCAACAAATACACCTACCAGATGGATCCGGCCAACTCCGACGAGGCGCTGTGGGAAGTCGGCCTCGACCTGCAGGAAGGCGCGGACATGGTGATGGTCAAGCCGGGCATGCCCTACCTCGACATCGTGCGCCGCGTGAAGGACGAGTTCAAGGCGCCGACCTTCGTCTATCAGGTGAGCGGCGAATACGCCATGCTCAAGGCTGCCGCGCAGAACGGCTGGCTGAACGAGGAAGCATGCGTGCTGGAAGCGCTGCTGGCGTTCAAGCGCGCCGGCGCGGACGGCATCCTGACCTACTTTGCACTGGATGCGGCGCGCTGGCTGAAATCAGGCAGTTAACAAGGTTTCTACCGCCGCGATATCCGCATGCGTATCGGGATGGCGGCTGCCGCTGTGGCGGGCGTTTTCGGGCAGGACGATGATGTGTATCTGGACGCCGGATTCGCCGGTCAGGGTATAGCTCGGCACGCTCTCCTCATGCCCCCCGATACGCACTCTCCATTCCCCATCCTCGAATTCCAGGTCGTGCTTGAGCAGGAACAGCAACACGGCTTTGGTATCGTCTGAGAACAGCATCAGGTTGATGTCGGAATGTGTCCCTGCGGTGCCGCTCAATACCGAGCCGGTGAGATAGGGGTGGAACTGCTCCAGCAGGCGCATGGCGGCGAGCGCTTCTTCGCGTAGCTGACGCAGGATGTCCGGATGGGTTTCGTGCTGGTAGAGGGCACGGTAGCTGTGCAGCGCGTCATCCACTTCCTGATTGCTGGGCAGGTGCTGGGTGTCCGATGCGCCGAGCTGACGGGCGGCCTTGTGCTTGGCCATGGCGTGGTCGGTGATGCCGTCTTCGGCCATCAGCTTCGCGGCCTGATGGGCGAGTTGTTCGCGCATCAGGTCGCGGCGGTGTAAATGGACTTTGCTCATCAGAAGAGTTCGTCGTTAACGGTATCCGCGGGTTTATCTTCTTCCGGGATCACTTCACCCTGTTCCGGCGGGGGATTCTCTTCGTAGAAGTAGTCGATGCGGTTGCCGTTGGGATCGCGCAGGCCGTTGTCGTTGATGCGGGCCGTGATGACGTGTTCCGGCATGGAGTACTCGACCTCGGGCACGCCCTGCAGCATCTTTTCCATATAGCCCATCCAGATCGGCAAGGCAGCGCCGCCGCCGGTTTCCTTCTCGCCCAGGCTCTGCGGGGTGTCGTAACCGATCCAGGTGACGGCAACGAGAGTGGGATGGAAACCCGCGAACCAGGCGTCCATGGAATCGCTGGTGGTGCCGGTCTTGCCGGCGAGGTCCTGGCGGCCCAGTTCCATGGCGCGTATGGCAGTGCCGTGCTTGACCACATCCTGCATCATGTTGACCATGGTAAAGGCGTTGCGCACGTCGATGACTTGTTCGGCGCCTGCTCCGGCGGCAACGGGCGCCGCCTGTGCCACGATGTTGCCCTGGCCGTCTTCGATACGCTGGATGAAATAGGGCGTGATGCGGTAGCCGCCATTGGCGAACACGGAATAGCCGCCCATCAACTGCAGGGGAGTGACCTCGCCGGCCCCGAGCGCCATGGTAAGGAAAGGCTTGATCCTGTCTTTGCCGAAACCGAACTTGGTGATGTAGTCCTGTGCATATTCAAGGCCGATGGCTTGCAGGATGCGGATGGAGACGAGGTTCTTGGATCGGGTCAGCCCTTGGCGCATGCGCATCGGGCCGTCGAATCCGCCTTCGTAGTTCTTCGGTTGCCAGAGTTCTTCGCCAGTTTGCGAAAGATCGATGACCAGTGGTGCATCGTTGATGACGGAGGCGGGAGTGAAGCCTTTCTCCAGTGCGGCCGAGTAGATGAACGGCTTGAAGCTGGAGCCGGGCTGGCGCCATGCCTGTGTGACGTGGTTGAACTGGTTGCGAAAGAAATCGAATCCGCCCACCAGCGCGTAGATCGCGCCATCTCGCGGGTTGGCTGAAACGAAGGCGGATTCGATCTGCGGAAGCTGAGTGATCTCCCATTCGTCTTTTTCGTTCTTGTATACTCGGATCAGCGAGCCGACGCGGATGCGGCGATTGAGCGCCACCTTTTCGCCCATGGTCTGTTGCGCAAAACGCAGGCCCTCGCCACGAATCTCCACGACCTGGCCGTTCTTGCAATAAGCGCGGACAGCCTTGGTGGTAACAGATTGCACCACGGCAGGGATGAGTTCGTCACTGTCCGGAACATCTTCCAGCGCTTCTTCCAGCAACTCTTCGGTGTCGTTCTTCTTCAGGTCGACATAGCCTTCCGGGCCGCGATAGCCATGGCGATGGTCGTATTCCAGCACTCCCTTGCGCAGTGAGGCATAGGCGGCGGCCTGATCCTGTGCGCGGATGGTGGTGTAGACGCTGTAGCCTTGCGTGTATGCCTCATCCTGAAAGCGGTCATACATATCTTGCCGCACCATTTCTGCAACGTAGTTGGCATTGACCGCAAAGGTCTGGTGTTGCGCGACATGCCTGGTTTGTATGGGCTCATTCAGGGCCAGATCCAGCTCTTCCCGTGTGATGTAACCCAGGTCGTGCATGCGGCGCAGGATGTACATCTGGCGTACCTTGGCGCGCTCGGGATTCACGACAGGGTTGAATGCGGCGGGCGCTTTCGGCAAGCCGGCCAGCATCGCCATTTCCGGCAGCGTGAGCTGGTTGAGCGTCTTGGCGTAGTAGACCTGGGCTGCGGAGGCGAAACCGTAGGAGCGCTGGCCGAGGTAGATGTGATTGATATAGAGCTGAAGTATCTCGTCCTTGCTCAGGTTGTGCTCGATCTTGAAAGAGAGCAGCATCTCGTTGAATTTGCGCGTCAGCGTCTTTTCCTTGGAAAGGAAGAAGTTGCGCGCGACCTGCATGGTGATGGTGCTGGCGCCCTGCTTTACGCCGCCGGAAGTAAAGTTGGAGTAGGCCGCGCGCAACACGCCGATGTAATCGACGCCGCCGTGCTCGTAAAAGCGATCATCTTCCGCCGCGAGGATGGCTTTCTTCATCGCATCGGGCACATCCTCGATCCTGACCAGCTCACGGCGCTCTTCGCCGAATTCCCCGATCAATGTGCCTTCCGCGCTGAATACGCGCAAAGGCATCTTGGGCCGGTAGTCGGTAAGCGTTTCCAGCGAGGGAAGCGTCGGGTAAGTTAGGATCGCGGCGAAGACGAGCAACAGAATCGGCAACAGCGGCAGGGCGAGCACAACAAGTGCGGGATAGAACCACCAGCGAGAAGTCATAACAAGCGTTCGATGAATTAATTTGGCGATTATAACTTCTCGAACATGGAATACGAACGCATCGAAAAAACTTTACACTCATGGGAGTTATTGCTAGGATTTAAACCACTTTGTACGGAAAAGCGCTAACCAGCCTATGATCAAAGGAAATTTTGATATCCCGTTAGATTTCTTGAGCACTTCCACTCCACCCTTGATCGGGGTGGATATCAGTTCGTCGTCGGTCAAGATGGTCGAACTGAGCGAGGCGCCGAAGAGGAAGGGATATGTGGTCGAGCGCTATGCCATTGAGGCGCTGCCCGCAGATGCGGTGAGCGATGGCAACATCAACAATCTGGATGCAGTCTCCGAAGCGGTGAAGCGGGCGTGGAAGCGCCTGGGTTCGCGTATTCGCAACGTCAGCCTGGCATTGCCTGCAGCGGCGGTGATCAGCAAGAAGATATTGCTGCCGGCCGGTCTGCGCGAGGACGATCTGGAGTATCAGGTAGAGACCGAAGCAAATCAGTACATTCCTTTTGCGCTGGAAGAAGTGAATCTGGATTTCCAGGTGATCGGACCCGCGCCGAACAACCCTGACGAGGTCGAAGTCCTGCTGGCGGCGTCGCGCAAGGCGAACGTCGAAGACCGCGTGGCCGCGGCGCAGACAGCGGGCCTGAAAACGATCGTGATGGACGTGGAGCCATATGCGGCAGAAGCGGCCTTCGAGATGATACGCACGCAGCTACCTGGCGGCGCAGAGGACCAGTGCATCGCACTGGTGGATGTCGGGGCTTATGTGATGAACGTGAACGTGTTGCGCAACGGTCAGTCGATCTACACGCGCGACCAGCAGGTTGGAGGAGTCCAACTTACGCAACAGATCCAGAGTGCATTCGGGCTGTCCGCCGAAGAAGCCGAATCCGCCAAGCGTAACGGCGGGCTGCCGGAAAATTATGAAAGCGACGTGCTGTCGCCCTTCCGCGAGAACGTGGCGATGGAAGTGTCGCGTGCGCTTCAGTTCTTTTTCACCTCGACGCAGTACAACGAGGTGAATTACATCGTGCTGGCCGGCGGTTGCGCCGCATTGCCGGGGCTGGATGAGGCCGTGGCGACACGCACGCAGGTAAGCACGCTGGTGGCCAATCCGTTCGAACTGATGACGCTGTCCAGCCGTATCAAGCCGCGCCAGCTGCAGATGGATGCGCCTGCCCTGATGATTGCTTGCGGCCTGGCTATGCGGAGGTTCGATCCATCATGATACGCGTCAACCTGCTACCGCACCGCGCGGAGAAACGAAAAGCCAGGCAGCTGCAGTTCATCGTATTAAGCGCCATGTCGCTGGCGCTTGGCGCGGTGGTCGTCGGCCTCGTCCATGTTGCCATCAGCACTCAGATAGCCTATCAGGAGCGGCGCAACGAATATTTGAAGCAGGAGATTGCGATACTCGATAAGCAAATCGATGAAATCAAAAAACTGCGAGAGCAGACCCAGTCCCTGTTGGCGCGCAAGACCGTGGTTGAGGATTTGCAGAGTACCCGTTCGGACGTGGTGCATCTGCTCGATCAGATGTTGCGTATCCTGCCGGATGGAGTGTACTTGAAGAGTATCAAACAGAGCGGTAATAAAATCAGTCTGATTGGCTATGCGCAATCGAACGCGCGCGTTTCGACATTAATGCGCTCAATCGAGGATTCGCCTTGGTTGGATACGCCGACGTTGATCGAGATTCATGCGTCGAGCGTTGGCGGCGCGCGGCTGAGCGAATTCTCTCTCAACTTCAACCTGACCAAGCAAGTTGCGCCGTCCGGCGCGAAAGGTTAGGAGGCCGCATGAATTTCTCCAAATTTCTTGAAGAACTTAGAAACGTCGATCCCAAAACGCCAGGAACATGGCCTTGGCTGGTCAAGATCACGGCTTTTGTGGCGATGTTCGTTGTGGTGGTGCTGGCAGGCGCGGCCTTCGACTGGCAGGGTCAGTGGGATGCCCTGGGCGTGGTGCGACAGGAAGAGGAAAAGCTGCGCGAAACCTATTTGGTAAAGAAACGCGAAGCCATCAATCTGGACATCATTAAGAAACAGCTGATCGATACGCAACAGTCGTTTGGGGCGTTACTCAAGCAATTGCCGAGCAAGTCGGAAATGGACGCATTGCTGACCGACATCAATCAGGCCGGGCTGGGCAGGGGATTGCAGTTTGAATTGTTCCGCCCGGGCGCCGAAGTTACAACCGGCGTGTTTACCGAGCAGCCGATCACGCTCAAGGTTACGGGGAACTATGATGACCTTGGCAGGTTTGCCAGCGACATTTCACAGTTGCCACGCATCGTGACGTTGAACAATATCGGCATAAGTTCTGGCACGGGCGCTGGTGCAGCCGGCCTTCTGACCATGGACGCGACGGCAAAGACCTACCGCTATCTGGATGAGCAGGAATTGGCTGCCCAGAAGCGTGCATCGGCTGGAGCCAAGAAATGAGAGCGGCAATTTCAATACTGTTTGCATCGCTGCTGCTCGTTGCCTGTGGCGGCGAAGAATTCCAGGACCTGCGCGATTTTGTCCAGAACGCCGGGGCGGACATGCGCGGCAAGGTTGAGCCGCCGCCGGATATTAAGCCGTACGAACCTTTCGCTTACGAGAACGATACCGCGTTGCCCGATCCATTCAAGCCGCGCAAGCCCGATGTCAGAAATGCAAACCGTGTCGGGTTGAACCAGCCAAATCTTGACCGTCCCAAGGAAGAGCTGGAAGATTTTCCGCTTGAAAGCTTGAAAATGGTGGGTTACTTGTTCCAGAAGAACGTCGGACATGCCGTAATTCGTTCTGCAGAAGGAAAGATATATCGGGTCAAGGCCGGGAACTACATCGGCCAAAATTTTGGCCAGATCATTTCGATATCCGAGTCTGAGATGAAGATCAAAGAAATGGTGCAGGATAGCGCGGGCGATTGGTCCGAGCGCGAAAGCACACTGCAACTGGTCGAGCAATGAGGAGTGAATATATGAGACAGTTTATCAATCCAATTCACGGCATGATCCGGTTCGCTGCGGTGATCCTTTCGATATATGCCCTGGGCGCGCACGCCCAGCAGACGATGGGCTCCGACGAATCGAACAGCATCCAATCCATCAGCGCCAGCAACGAATCGGGCGGCAAGGTGGTCATTACGGTGGCGATGAAAAATGCGCCAAGCAGGCAGCCCGCCACGTTTACCATCAACACCCCGCCGCGGATCGCGTTCGACTTCCCAAATACAGAGAACGGACTGGGAAAATCGATTCAGGAGTTCGGCGAAGGTGATCTGCGAAGTGCCAACATTGTTCAGGCGGGCACGCGAACACGCTTGGTGATCAATCTCGCGCAGATGTTGAGCTATGAATCGCGCGTCGATGGGAACAATCTACTGATCACGCTGCAACGCAAGGAAGCGGGAGAGGTAGATTCCGCGACTGCACGTTTTGCAGAGGGGAAGCCCGGGGTACAACAAAGGCACAGTCTGCGCGACGTTGATTTTCGTCGTGGCAAGAACGGCGAGGGGCGTCTCCAGATAGACCTTTCGGATACCGACATCGGCATCGACATCAAGCAACAGGGGCGATTGCTGTTGGTAGATTTCCAGGGTACGAGTCTGCCGCGCAACTTGCAGCGCAAATTGGATGTGACAGACTTCGGTACGCCGGTGCAATTGGTTGACGCGTTTACTCAGGGCGAAAACACACGGGTGTCAATCGAGCCCCAAGGGCTGTGGGAATATTCCGCGTACCAGACCGACAACAAATTCATCATTGAAATAAAAGCGGTCGCAGAAGACCCTAACAAGTTGGTAAAGAGCCGCCAACCGGGCTATGCGGGCGAAAAGCTCACGCTGAACTTTCAGAACATATCGACGCGCGAAGCGTTGAGCGTGATTGCCGATTTCACCAGCTTGAATATGGTGATCAGCGATACCGTCTCCGGCAGTCTGACTTTGCGCCTGAAGGACGTGCCTTGGGATCAGGCACTGGATATCATCTTGCAAAGCAAGGGGTTGGATATGCGCAAGAACGGGAACGTGATTCAAGTTGCGCCCCGAGAAGAAATCGCAACCAAGGAGAAACTCGACTTCTCCGCGCGCCAGGAGATCACCGAGCTGGAACCGCTGCGCACGGAAACCTTCCAGCTTGCCTACGCCAAGGCGGCAGATTTCGTGAAACTGTTCTCCGACGATAAGCAAAAACTGCTTTCCAAGCGTGGTAGCGCGATTTCGGATACGCGAACCAATATGCTGTTCGTGCAGGATACGCCGTCCCGGCTGGATGAAATTCGCCAGTTCATCAAGATACTGGATATTCCTGTGCGGCAGGTGCTGATTGAGGCGCGTTTCGTAGAGGCATCTGAAACTTTCAACCGTGTGCTGGGCGGCCGACTGGGGTACAGCGGACCGGAAACCTCTGTTGCTGGCGGCGGATTCCCGCTGTGCTGCGGCGGAACACGGGGCGCAATAGACGGTAATGTCAATTTACCGTCTACGACCCGGTTTGGTGATTTGACCATGACGCTATTCAACGCGGCAGCAACCAAGACCCTGACCTTGGAGCTTAATGCCTCGGCAACGGATGGCACTACCAAGAATATCGCCAGCCCGCGCGTGGTGACTGGGGACAAGATCGAGGCAAACATCGAATCCGGTGTCGAGATTCCATACCTGCAATATTCCAGCAGTGGTGCGAGCCAACATCGCCTTCAAGAAGGCGGTATTGAGCCTGAGAGTGACTCCGCAGATTACGCCGGAAGATCACGTAGCAATGAAAGTGAACGTCAATCAGGATACCGTTGGCGAAATATTCTTTAACGTACCTAGCATCAACACCAAAAAGGTCGAAACGGATGTTTTGGTGGACAATGGCGGGACGGTAGTCATCGGTGGTATCTACACTCAAGATGAGTCTGACACCACCCAGGGGGTCACCGGATTGAAGGATATCCCGATTCTGGGATGGTTCTTTAAAACCAATGCTCGAATCAAGACCAAAAAAGAGTTGTTGGTATTCATCACTCCGAAAATACTAAAAGAGACCCTGGGGATGAACTGAGTTCAGCACTCCCGACAATAAGGCCCGGCATCCGCCGGGCTTTCTTTTTGGCATAAAAATATTTCCGTTACAATTAGCAGATGGCCACGGACAGCACACAAAGCAAAAGAGACTCGGGCAATATCATCCTGGTCGGTATGATGGGCGCGGGCAAGACCACAGTAGGCAGACTGCTTGCAAAACAACTCGGCAAGACCTTCATCGACAGCGACGAAGAGATCCAGCGCCGTACCGGCGTGACCATCCCGCACATCTTCGATGTCGAGGGCGAGGCCGGATTCCGTTTGCGCGAGAGTGCCGTGATCCAGGAGTTGCTCGCGCAGAACGACATCGTGCTGGCGACGGGAGGCGGCGCGATACTCAGCCCGCAGAACCGTTCCATGATGAAGCAGAATGGCGTGGTGGTATACCTGAAGAGCACCGTGCACGACCTGTGGCAACGCACCCGTCATGACCAGAATCGTCCGTTGCTACAGACGGAGAATCCGCGCGCCAAGCTGCAGGAGTTGCTTGACCTGCGCGAGCCGCTCTACGAAGAGGCCGCAGATGTGGTTGCCCATACCGGCAAGCAGAGCGTGCAGGTACTGCTGGAGCGACTGCAGCATAAACTGGAAGATTTGAAACAGATGACAGGAAACGAAAAGACGATGCAGACCTTGACAGTAGGGTTGGCGGAACGCAGCTATCCCATCCATATCGGGAGCGGCTTACTGGATCGCGCCGAGTTGTTGTTGCCGCATATTCCGCGCAAACGCGCAATCATCATCAGCAACACCACCGTCGCACCGCTCTATCTGCAACGGCTGAGCGAGCGCTTGAATGCAAATGGCGTGCAAGTGCAATCCGTCATATTGCCGGATGGCGAGCAATACAAGAACGGCGAATCGCTGAACGTGATCTACGACGCCTTGCTGTCGGCGCGCAGCGAACGCAGCACGCCGCTTATTGCGCTGGGCGGCGGTGTCATCGGTGACATCACCGGCTACGCGGCAGCGACCTATCTGCGTGGCGTCCCCTTCATCCAGATACCTACCACGCTGCTCTCGCAGGTGGATTCATCGGTTGGCGGCAAGACCGGCATCAACCATCCGCTGGGCAAGAACATGATAGGCGCGTTCTACCAGCCGCGGGTGGTGCTGGCCGACACCGACACGCTCGATACCCTGCCGGACAAAGAGCTGCGCGCTGGCCTCGCCGAAGTGATCAAGTACGGGCTGATCCGTGACCTGCCATTCCTCGAGTGGCTGGAAGCGAACATCGAAAGACTCCTGGCGCGCGATAAGGCAGCGCTGCAATACGCCATCGCGCGCAGTTGCCAGAACAAGGCAGAAGTGGTCGGGGCAGACGAACGCGAAAGCGGCGAACGGGCGCTGCTGAACCTGGGGCACACCTTCGGCCATGCCATCGAGAACGGCATGGGCTACGGTGTCTGGCTGCACGGCGAAGGCGTTGCGGCGGGGACCATCATGGCGGCCGATCTGTCGCAGCGCCTGGGCTGGCTGAGTACTGCGGATGTGGAGCGCGTGCGCAAGCTGTTCGAGCGTGCCGGATTGCCGGTCGTCGCTCCCAAACTGGGCGCCGAGAAATATCTGCAGCTGATGGGGCTGGACAAGAAGGTGGCGGACGGCAAGATACGCTTCGTGCTGCTGAAAGCGCTGGGGAATGCCGTGATGACCGGAGATGTGCCGCAGGCGCTGCTGGAGCAGACGCTGGAGGCCTGCAGTGCCTGAACTGCAGCTCGCGCCCTATGCGGTCAGCGTCAGTGCGCGTGGCAGAAGGATCGCCGAACCCGCACCGCCGGGGCGCAGCGAATTCCAGCGCGACCGCGACCGCATCATCCATTCCGGTGCGTTCCGCCGCCTCGAATACAAGACGCAGGTGTTCGTCAATCACGAAGGCGACCTGTTCCGCACCCGCCTCACCCACAGCATCGAAGTCGCGCAGATCGGCCGCTCTATCGCGCGGCGCCTGGCGCTGAACGAAGATCTGGTCGAGGCGGTTTCGCTGGCGCACGATCTGGGCCACACCCCGTTCGGCCATGCCGGGACAGGAAGCGCTGAACGCGTGCATGAAGGATCACGGCGGCTTCGAGCACAACCTGCAATCGTTGCGCGTGGTGGACGTGCTGGAAGAACGCTATGCCGCGTTCGACGGCCTGAACCTCTGTTTCGAGACGCGCGAAGGCATCCTCAAGCACTGCTCACTGCAACATGCAGCGCAACTTGGAGAAGTCGGCGAGCGTTTCCTGCAAGACCGCCGCCCTTCGCTGGAAGCCCAGGTCGCCAACCTCGCCGACGAGATCGCTTACAACAACCATGACGTCGACGACGGTTTGCGTTCCGGCCTGATTACCCTGGAGCAGCTGGCCTCAGTGCGATTGTTTGCGCAGCATCTGAATGAAGTGCGCACAGCCTACCCGCAGTTGGCCGAACGCAGGTTGGTGCACGAGACCGTGCGCCGCATGATCAACACTCTGGTTACCGACCTCATCGCGCAGACCGAACACAACATTCTGGCACAGGCGCCGCAAAGCGTCGACGATGTGCGTGCAGCGCCGCCGCTGGTGGCGTTCAGCGCCGAGATGCTGGAACTCAACCGCGAACTCAAAGCTTTCCTGCGCACCCATCTGTACCGGCACTACCGCGTTATGCGCATGACCGCCAAGGCGCGCCGCATTATCGGCGACCTGTTCCAGGCATTCATGGACGACCCGAGATTGCTGCCGCCCCAATTTAATCCGCAGATGGAGCCGGCCCGAGCCCGCTCGGTGGCGGACTACATAGCCGGCATGACAGATCGCTATGCCATCAAGGAGCACCGGCGGTTATTCGCGGTAGAAGACTAACTGCAATCACAAAGCACAGAAAGCAATGGCCTCCGAAAGAAGGCCATTGCTTTCTGCTGCATGGGAGGGGAAAACCCGCTAAACACTAGTCATCTACGGAGATGGTCGTAGTTGTGATCAGGCCGCTAGGCGCGGTCACCTTGACTGAAAGTGCGCCACTGGTGTTAGTGTTAGTGCAGGTCGGGGTGGCCGTGTATGTCGCATCACTCTTCATCGAAATTGTGTAAAGCCCGAAATTCGCTGTGCCGACATTTGTCGGACAGCCTGCGAAGACAGAGCTGCACCCTATAGTATTCGGAACTATCTGCGTCGCCGTTGAAAACAGCTTACCATTGTCTGCCGTGAACGCGATGGTTGTACCAGTGGGCATCGCATTTCCATTTACATCAACGATTCGGATCGCATAGGACGTCAGTGGCATGGTGTTATTTGCGACCGTTGTGCTACACGAAGGCAACGTGATGGATGCTGCTGGTATGTCATATGCATTTGTTGTCGTGTTGTAGGCGAAAAGGGCGAGCGGCGCGGGACTTGAAGAAGCAAAGATGATTACGCGGGACTGGCGCGCGTGAATGGTCTTGGTGGCGCTGCACGTGCCAGCTGAACTGGTCGCAGTGCACAACACCCCGTTAAACGATCCATCCGCAGCGTCATACGCCCCGTTATTGTTGAAATCCAGGAATTGCTCGGTGACTGAGTCATAAATACCATCTTCATCCTTGTCGAGCCAAGCCTCCGGCATGTCGGATGAGGCACCGTTGGTATCTATCAATTCAGTCGGGCCAAAGGCGGCACCGGGAACCTTGTCGGCGACGCCGTTGCCGTTCAAGTCAACGAAGCTCTCTTCACCTACCGTGTAGGCAAGGACGGACACACGGCCATTTGAAGGACGCGGATCGGAAGAGGCAAGCGTGGCAGTGCAACCGGCAATCCTATTTGAATCGATAGTGGTGAAGCAGCTCCCGACAACCTGGCCACCTTCGGTGGTGAAGTTGATTGGCGTATCTACCGGAACCGGGTTGTTGAAATGGTCGGAGGCGAGGATCGTCAGGACAGTCGTAACATTGTCTAAGCCCCAGCCCTCGATCTGCGTTTTGGTTGCAGAAATTGAGAAACTGTCCTGATCCGCAACGCCGGTTGTAATGGTTAAGCCGCTGGATTGGGTGTTGAGCACAGCGCCAGTCGTCGCTTCCGTCGTTGATGCAGTTACGCTGACGCCGGTGCTGAACGTGCCGGCGTTGACGGCGATGGTGACCAAGCCGTTAGCATCCGATACGGCAGTCGAATTGGTGGCGGGAGCTACTGGAGCCGGGGTGAGTGTGATGCCACCGCTAGTTGTGCTTAATCCAAATGTAACGGTTTTGCCGCTGATCCCGTTACCGCCAGCATCCGAAACCTTAAAAACGACTTGTGAAGTCTCGGTGCCCCCCGTACCCTTCAGCGAAATGTTGCTGGGTGTGGCCGATACGAACTGAAGCGAGCCGACGATAGGTGGATTAACCACCAAATTCGCTTGTGAGGAGGCCATGCCGGACACGGAGGCGGTAATCGTATCGGTGCCAGCACAACCGTTATCAAGATAGGAGGCTGTCGCGACGCCGTTTACAGTGGCGATATTGGTCGACAGGGTTGCTTTGCCGCTGCTGGCACAGGGAGAAGAAAAGCTTACGGTCAGCGGAGAAGTAGAAGGTGTAACGGTGACTGATACGCTGGTCGTTCCATATGCGGAAAGCGGACTGGCACCCACACCAAACGTGGGGTTGGAGATAGTAACGGTGGTCGAATTCAGAGAAAACCCCAAGGAGGAACTCACTGCCGTTGTCCCCACTTGAGCGCTAGCCGTAATTGCGGCTGCGCCTCCGGCTGTATTTGCCGCCGATAACGATACCGATGCGATACCGGAGGCATTGGTCAAGGCGGTTCCATTGGCCGGAGCTAATGTCGCAGTTGCCGTATCGATACTGAATGTAACGACGGTATTGGCAACGGGATTGCCAAATTCGTCCCGCACGGTCGCTCTCGCGGTTGCTGGCGTACTCGTAGTGGTGGCGCCGGTTGTCGGATCGGTTAGCGCGATCGAAATCGTTGAAGATGGCGCGGCCGTTCCGGGAGCGGGCGTAGTTCCGGTAGTGGGCGTAGTTCCGGTAGTGGGCGTAGTTCCGGAAGTGTTCACGCCGCTCCCTCCGCAACTCACCAACAGGGCCGTCATTGCAGCCAGCATCAAAGCAGACAAAGTTCTAGTGTGATTCAGGTTGATGGTTCTCATGGAAGCCCCGATGTGAGATCGCCGAATTCGCACTATTGCGAAAAGGTATAAACACCATTCTATAACCCACCGTTTTCATGGCGCAACATAAATATTGGCCTAGCTATATCTAGATATTTATGGGGGGAACGGCCGCTTGCGGGCAAAGCCACTCAACTTGTGGCCATGTTGCCCTGCTTGGCCGGAACGGGTAACATCGCCGCCCTTTCGCAAAAATAACTGGAAGGCGGCTAATGCCGCCGTTTTATCGGATGATCGAGGTGAGGAGCAAGGTGAGCAATTCTTCGTTGCCGGCGCAGCAGGGTCTCTATGATCCGCGCCATGAACATGATGCATGCGGTGTCGGATTCGTCGCGCATATAAAAGGTCAGAAAAGTCACGACCGCGTGAGCCAGGGGCTGCAGATACTGGAGAACCTGACGCACCGCGGTGCGGTCGGCGCCGATCCGCTGGCGGGCGACGGTGCCGGTATCCTGCTCCAGGTCCCTGACGCATTCCTGCGCAAGGCGCTCACCAAGAATAAAGTCACTTTGCCCGCTGCCGGCGAATACGGCGTCGGCATGCTGTTCCTGCCGCGCGACGCGAAAGCGCGCGCCGCCTGCGAAAAAGTCATCGCCGACAAGATCAAGGCCGAAGGCCAGACGCTGCTGGGCTGGCGCGACGTGCCGGTGGACAACAAGGGGCTGGGCGAGAGCGTGAAAGCGGTCGAGCCCGTGGTGCGCCAGGTGTTCATCGGTCGCGGCAAGAAGACGACCGACCAGGACGCGTTCGAGCGCAAGCTGTTCGTCATCCGCAAGACCGCCGAGCATGCCGTGCGCGCGTTGCCCAAGGGGCAAGGCAAGGGCTTCTACGTTCCCTCCATGTCGTCGCGCACCATCGTCTACAAGGGCATGCTGCTGGCCGACCAGGTCGGCAAGTACTTCCTCGACCTGCAGGACAGTGAACGTGGTCAGCGCCTTCGCGCTGGTGCACCAGCGCTTCTCCACCAACACCTTCCCGACCTGGGACCTGGCCCACCCGTTCCGCATGATCGCGCACAACGGCGAGATCAACACCCTGCGCGGCAACGTCAACTGGATGGCGGCGCGCCATGCCGCGATGTCGTCCAAGTTCCTCGGCAAGGACCTGGACAAACTGTGGCCGCTGATCGTCGAAGGCCAGTCCGACTCGGCCTGTTTCGACAACGCGCTGGAATTGCTGGTGGCGGGCGGCTATTCGCTGCCGCACGCGATGATGATGCTGATCCCCGAAGCCTGGGCCGGCAATCCGCTGATGGACGAAGAGCGCCGCGCGTTCTACGAATACCATGCCGCGCTGATGGAGCCGTGGGACGGCCCCGCCGCCGTGGCGTTCACCGACGGCCGCATGATCGGCGCGACGCTGGACCGCAACGGCCTGCGCCCCGCGCGTTATCTCATCACCGACGACGACGTGGTGCTGATGGCGTCCGAGATGGGCGTGCTGGATTTCGCCGAACAGAACATCGTCAAGAAATGGCGTTTGCAGCCGGGCAAGATGTTCCTCATCGACATGCAGGCCGGCCGCATCGTGGACGATGCCGAGCTGAAGCTGCAACTCGCCAACGCCAAGCCGTACCGCAAGTGGATCTCGCAATCGCGCCACTACCTCGACGACCTGCCCAAGTCCAAGGCCGCTCTGAAGAGCGAGGCCAACCTGCTCGACACGCAGCAGGCCTTCGGCTACACGCAGGAAGACACCAAGTTCCTCATGTTGCCGATGGCCACGGCGGGCGAGGAAGCCATCGGTTCCATGGGTGCGGATGCCGCGCTGCCCGTGCTGTCGAGCAAGAACAAGGTGCTGTACAACTACTTCAAGCAGTTGTTCGCGCAGGTGACCAACCCGCCCATCGACCCGATCCGCGAAGAGATCGTGATGTCGCTGACTTCCTTCATCGGCCCCAAGCCCAACCTGCTCGGCGTCGACGAGACCAAGCCCGCGCCGCGTCTGGAAGTGCACCAGCCGGTGCTGTCGGAAGAGGACATCGCCAAGCTGTACGACATCGACAAGCTCACCAAGGGCGCCTACAAGTCGCAAGTGCTGGACATCACCTATCCGGTGAAGAACGGCGCCGAAGGCAGCGCTGCGGCGATCGCCGCCCTGTGCAAGGCGGCGGAGAAAGCCGTCGCCAAGGGCTGCAACGTATTGATCCTGTCCGACCGTGCGCTGAGCGCGACACGCGTGGCGATCCCGGCCTTGCTGGCGACCGCCGCCGTGCACCACCATCTGGTGCATGCAGGCCTGCGCACCAGCGCCGGCCTGGTGGTGGACACCGGCTCCGCGCGCGAAGTGCACCACTTCGCATTGCTGGCGGGTTACGGCGCCGAAGCCGTGTGCCCGTGGCTCGCGTTCGACACCATCGCCACGCTGGAACTGCCGGCCGGTCTGGATGTGAAGGACGCCAAGAAGCGCTTCATCAAGGCCGTCAACAAGGGCTTGATGAAGGTGATGTCCAAGATGGGCATCTCCACTTACCAGTCCTATTGCGGTTCGCAGATCTTCGAGGCCATCGGCCTCAACAGCGACTTCATCGAGCAGTATTTCCCCGGCACGGCCACGCAGATCGAAGGTATCGGCCTCAAGGAAGTGGCGGAAGAAGCGGTGCGCACGCACAGCGCGGCTTTCGGCAACGATCCGGTGCTGGCGACCATGCTGGAAGCGGGCGGCGAATACGCCTACCGTGCTCGCGGCGAAGACCACACCTGGACGCCGGAATCCATCGCCAAGCTGCAGCATTCGACGCGCTCCAACAACTACGCGACCTACAAGGAATACGCCAAGCTGATCAACGACCAGACCCAGCGCCAGATGACGCTGCGCGGCCTGTTCGAGATCAAGCCCGTGGGCAAGCCGGTTGCGCTGGACGAAGTCGAGTCGGCGAAAGAGATCGTCAAACGTTTCGTCACCGGCGCGATGTCGCTGGGTTCCATCTCCACCGAAGCGCACGCCACGCTGGCCATCGCGATGAACCGCATCGGCGGCAAGTCGAACACCGGCGAAGGCGGCGAGGACGCGAACCGCTTCAAGACACTGCACGGCGGCGAGAAGCTGTCCGACATCATCGGCAAGCATCGCATCGAAGCCGACCAGACCATGAAGGCGGGCGATTCGCTTGCGCTCGCGCATCAAGCAGGTCGCCTCCGGCCGTTTCGGCGTGACTGCGGAATACCTCAGCAGCGCCGACCAGATCCAGATCAAGATGGCGCAGGGTGCGAAGCCCGGTGAAGGCGGCCAGTTGCCCGGCGGCAAGGTGTCCGAGTACATCGGCAAGTTGCGTCACTCGGTGCCAGGCGTCGGCCTGATCTCGCCGCCGCCGCACCACGACATCTATTCCATCGAGGACCTGGCGCAGCTCATCCATGACCTGAAGAACTCCAATCCGGCCGCATCCATCTCGGTGAAGCTGGTGTCGGAAGTCGGCGTGGGTACGGTGGCAGCAGGCGTGTCCAAGGCCAAGGCCGACCACATCGTGATCTCCGGCTTCGACGGCGGCACCGGCGCATCGCCGCTGTCTTCCGTGAAGCACGCGGGTACGCCGTGGGAGCTGGGCCTGGCCGAAGCGCAGCAGACACTGGTGCTGAACCAGTTGCGCGGCCGCATCGGTCTGCAGGTGGACGGCCAGCTGAAGACCGGCCGCGACGTGCTGATCGGCGCGTTGCTGGGCGCGGACGAATTCGGTTTCGCCACCGCACCGCTGGTGGTCGAAGGCTGCATCATGATGCGCAAGTGCCACCTCAACACCTGCCCGGTCGGCGTCGCCACGCAGGACCCGGCGCTGCGCAAGAAATTCACCGGCCAGCCGGAACACGTGGTGAACTACTTCTTCTTCGTCGCCGAAGAAGTGCGCGAACTGATGGCGCAGATGGGTATCCGCAAGTTCGAGGACCTGATCGGACGCAGCGACCTGCTCGACATGCGCAAAGGCATCACGCACTGGAAGGCCAAGGGACTGGATTTCGCCAAGGTGTTCCATCAGCCCGACATGCCGAAGAGCGTGGCGCGCCGCCATGCCGAAGAGCAGGATCACGGCCTGGAACAGGCGCTGGACAACGACCTCATCGCCGAAGCCAAGGAGGCGCTGGACGCGATGCGCGTGGTCACCATCGAGACCAAGATCCGCAACGTCAACCGCAGCGTGGGCACCATGCTGTCGCATGAAGTGGCCAAGCGCCACGGCAACGCGGGTCTGCCAGACGACACCATCCGCGTGAAACTGCTGGGCACGGCCGGGCAGAGCTTCGGCGCCTTCCTCGCGCACGGCGTCACCTTCCAGCTGGAAGGCGAAGGCAACGACTACGTGGGCAAGGGGCTGTGCGGCGGACGCATCATCGTCAAGCCGTCCGACGACAGCAAGCTGGTGGCGGAAGACAACATCGTCGTCGGCAACACCGTGCTGTACGGCGCGACCGCGGGCGAGTGCTTCTTCCGCGGCGTCGCCGGCGAGCGTTTCGCGGTGCGCAACTCCGGCGCGGTCGCCGTGGTGGAAGGCGTGGGCGACCACGGCTGCGAATACATGACCGGCGGCATGGTCGTGGTGCTGGGGCAGACCGGGCGCAACTTCGCGGCCGGCATGTCCGGCGGCGTGGCTTACGTGCTGGACGAGGACGGCACGTTCCCGCAGCGCTGCAACATGTCCATGGTGCAGCTGGAGGCGGTGCCGGAAGAGGTGGCTGCCAGCGAGACCGGCGAAGTGTCGGCGCATGGCCGCGTGAATTTCAATCACCTGAACAAGGCCGATGAAGCGGCCTTGCGCGGCAAGATCGAGAAGCATCTGCGCTATACCGGCAGTGCGCGCGCCAGGCAGATACTGGATAACTGGGCGGCATACCTGCCCAAGTTCGTGAAGGTCATGCCGACCGAATATCGTCGTGCGTTGCTCGAGATCGCGGCGCAACAGAAGGAGGCCGCATAATGGGCAAGCCAACCGGATTCATGGAGTTCCAGCGTGTCGGCGAAACGTACGCACCGGTCGAGGAGCGTTTGAAAGACTACCGCGAGTTCATCGCGCATCTCACCGATGCCGAGGCCAAGCAGCAGGGCGCGCGTTGCATGGATTGCGGCATCCCGTTCTGCAACAACGGCTGCCCGGTCAACAACATCATCCCAGACTGGAACGATCTGGTGTATCGCGGCAACTGGAAACAGGCGCTGGACGTGCTGCACTCCACCAACAACTTCCCCGAAGTGACCGGCCGTATCTGCCCCGCTCCATGCGAGGCGGCATGCACGCTCAACATCAACAACGACGCGGTCGGCATCAAGTCCATCGAGCACGCCATCATCGACAAGGGCGGCGAGAACGGCTGGGTCGTGCCGCAACCCGCGCAGAAGAAGACCGGCAAGAAGGTCGCCGTGGTCGGCTCCGGCCCTGCCGGATCTGGCGGCTGCGCAGCAGCTGGCGCGCGTCGGCCACAGCGTCACCGTGTTCGAGAAGAACAGCCGCATCGGCGGTCTGCTGCGTTACGGCATCCCCGACTTCAAGCTGGACAAGCGCCTGATCGACTGGCGCATGGCGCAACTCGCGGCCGAAGGCGTGAAGTTCCAGACCAACACATTCGTCGGCAAGGATGCGCCGGGCAAGGGCATTGCCAACGATGCGAAGAAGACCGTCAGCGCCGAAGGAACTGCAGAAGGAGTTCGATGCAGTGATCCTCGCGGGCGGTGCGGAACAGCCGCGCGATTTGCCGGTGCCCGGACGCGAACTCGCGGGCGTGCATTTCGCGCTCGAGTTCCTCATCCCGCAGAACAAGGAAGTCGCGGGTGATGGCGAAGAACCCGATCAACGTCGCCGGCAAGCATGTGGTGGTCATCGGCGGCGGCGATACCGGCTCCGACTGCGTGGGCACTTCGAATCGTCACGGTGCCGCATCGATCACCCAGATCGAAGTGATGCCGCGCCCGCCCGAGACGGAAAACAAAGCGCTGACCTGGCCGAACTGGCCGATCAAGCTGCGCACCTCCAGTTCGCACGATGAAGGTTGTACGCGCGACTGGGCCATCGCGACCAAGGAATTCGTCGGCGAGAACGGCGTGCTCAAGGCGATCAAGGCTGTGCGCGTCGAGCTCAGGGACGGCAAGATGGTCGAGGTGCCGGGCAGCGAGTTTGAGCTCAAGGCCGACTTCGTGTTCCTCGCCATGGGCTTCGTCAGCCCGGTACAGCAAGTTCTGGATGCGTTCGGTGTGGAGAAGACCCATCGCGGAGACGTGAAGGCGGATACCCACCACTATCAAACCAACGTGAAGAAAGTATTTGCAGCGGGCGACATGCGCCGCGGCCAGTCGCTGGTGGTGTGGGCCATCCGCGAGGGACGCCAGGCGGCGCGTGCGGTGGATGAGTTCCTGATGGGCTCGTCGGTTTTGCCACGATAATTTTTATAAAAACAAAATCCACCACAGAGACACAGAGACACAGAGAAAGGCAACAACAGTAAACCGGTTCAATGGCTCATCAGTTCAAGAATGCGAGTTTGGTTTTTTAGGTTTGTTTTTCTCTGTGTCTCTGTGTCTCTGTGGTGAGATTCTTCTAGGGGCTTCATGAACTTCAAAGTAAAGAACGACACCTTCCTGCGCGCCCTGCTGCGCCAGCCGACCGAATACACCCCGCTGTGGATGATGCGCCAGGCCGGCCGTTACCTGCCGGAATACTGCGAGACACGCAAGCGCGCGGGCAGCTTCCTCAATCTGTGCAAGAGTCCGGACATGGCGACGGAAGTCACGCTGCAGCCGCTGGACCGCTTCCCGCTGGACGCGGCCATCCTGTTCTCCGACATCCTGACCGTGCCCGACGCGATGGGGCTGGGTCTGTATTTCTCCGAAGGCGAAGGCCCGAAGTTCGAGCGTCCGCTGACCACCGAAGCCGCGATCAAGGCGCTGCACGTGCCCGACATCGGCAAAGACCTGAAGTATGTTACCGATGCCGTTTCGCAGATCCGCAAGTCGCTGGACGGCCGCGTGCCGCTGATCGGTTTCTCCGGCAGCCCGTGGACGCTGGCCTGCTACATGGTCGAAGGCGGCAGCTCGGACGACTACGCCAAGGTGAAGACCTTGATGTACAAAGAGCCGAAGCTGATGCACCACATCCTGTCGGTGACCGCGGATGCCGTGACCCAATACCTCAACGCGCAGATCGAGGCCGGCGCGCAGGCCGTGATGATCTTCGATTCCTGGGGCGGCGCCCTGTCGCACGCGGCGTATCACGAGTTCTCGCTGGCTTACATGCAGCGCATCGTGGCCGGCCTGACCAAGGAAAAGGACGGCGTGCGTATCCCGTCCGTCGTGTTCACCAAGGGCGGCGGCCTGTGGATCGAGAGCATCGCCGACATCGGCTGCGATGCGATCGGCCTGGACTGGACCATGGACATCGGCGTGGCGCGCCAGAAGGTCGGCCACAAGGTCGCGCTTCAGGGCAACCTCGATCCGACCGTGCTGTTTGCCACGCCGGAAGTCATCCGCAGCGAAGTGGAAAAGATCCTCACCAGCTACGGCTACGGCAGCGGCCACGTGTTCAACCTCGGCCACGGTATTTCGCAGTTCACCAACCCGGACAACGCCGCCGCGCTGGTGCAGGCGGTGCATGAACTGAGCAAAAAATATCATTAAGAATCAGACTAATTTACTAGTCTTATAAACAGCGGGTTTTCCCGTATCGGGCCACGGATCGATTGTTCCGTGGCCTTTTTGTTGATGGTTTAACATATTGTTTATTAATGACCTATCGATATGGATAGAATTTGAGCGATAGGGGAAAACCGTATATACGATTAGAAGTTAGCGACAGTATCGGGAAGTTGCCCACACAGTTATCCACAGGAAATGTGCATAAGAAAAAATGTCCAATCCGCTCAAGCGCATTAGCTAAACTTCACAGAAATAACCGGAGATCTTTTCTTAACATGCCCATCATTCGCGTCGCGCTGGACGTGCCCTTGGCAACACTTTTCGACTATGTCGTGAGTGAAGAGACGCAGCTCGAGATCGGGCAGCGCCTGGTCGTTCCATTCGGGCGCAAACAGATGCTCGGGCTGGCGATGGAATGGGCGGAAAGCTCCGAGCTGGCCGCAGACCGAATCAAGCCGGTGACGCGGGTGCTGGACGATGTGCCGCCGTTGCCGCAAGAGCTGCTCACCCTGTTACATTTCTGCAGCGACTACTACCACCATCCGTTGGGCATGACCGCACTGTCTGCCCTGCCGACGCGCTTGCGCGCGCTCGAACCGGTCACGCTGAAACAAGCGCTGGATTACACCCTGAGTGCCGCAGGCAGGGCGCTGGATCTGGCGACGCTGCCCAAGCGCCGCGTGGTGCAGCAACGCATCCTGCAGGCCTTGCAGCAGTCGCCGCTGAGCGGCGCGCAATTGCGCAGCTTGTCTCCGTCTGCGCCGGGCGCGCTCAAAGCGCTGATCGAAGCGGGGTGGGTCGAAGGCATGGCTCGCAAAGCAGGCCCTCACCTCAATCCTCTCCCGCTTGCGGGAGAGGAGGCGAACGTGGAAAACCATACCTTTATTGACGCCCACGCGCTCACTGGCGAGCAGCAGCAAGCCGTGGATGCCGTTGCGCAGCAGACGGGTTATGGCTGCTTCCTGCTGCACGGCATCACCGGCAGCGGCAAGACCGAAGTGTATGTGCACCTGATGCACGAGATGCTGCAGCGCGGCGGCCAGGTGCTATTGCTGGTACCCGAGATCAACCTCACCCCGCAACTGGAGAACTATTTCCGCAGCCGCTTCCCCGACGTGGACCTGGTCAGTCTGCACAGCGGCCTGGCCGACGGCGAGCGCGCGCAGAACTGGCTGAAGGCTCAATCCGGCGAGGCGCGCATCGTGCTGGGCACGCGTCTTGCCGTGTTCACGCCGCTGCCGAAGCTAAGCGCTGATTTTGGTGGACGAAGAGCATGACTCCTCGTTCAAGCAACAGGATGGCCTGCGCTACTCGGCGCGCGACGTGGCGATCTTCCGTGCCAGCCAGCGCGGCGTGCCCATCGTGCTGGGCTCCGCCACCCCATCGCTGGAGAGCTGGTACAACGCACAGAGCGGGCGCTACCGCTTGTTGAAGCTGACGCAACGCGCGGTGCAGCCCGCTACCCTGCCCATCGTGCGTTGCATGGATGTCAGCAAGCTACCGTTGCACGAGGGCCTGAGCGAGCCCATGCTCATTGCCATCGAAGCGCGCCTGCAGCGCAAGGAACAGAGCCTCATCTTCATCAACCGCCGCGGGTATGCGCCAGTGCTGATGTGCAGTGCCTGCGGCTGGCTGTCCGAATGCAAACATTGCGCGGGCAAGCTGGTGCTGCACCTGAAGGACCGCACCCTGCGCTGCCACCACTGCGGCTTCCAGCAGCGCGTGCCGCATGCCTGCCCCACCTGCGGCGATGCCGATCTGCAAGCCGGTCGGCATCGGCACGCAGCGCCTGGAGGAGGCATTGCAGGCGCGCTTTCCGCAGGCGCGCATCCTGCGCGTGGATCGCGACAGCACGCGCAACAAGGGCGCATGGGCCGCGATGCGCAAACTGATCCATGAGGGCGAGGCCGATATTCTGATCGGCACGCAGATGCTGGCGAAGGGGCACGACTTCCCCAACCTCACTCTGGTCGGCGTCATCAGCCCCGATGGCGCGCTTTACAGCGCCGACTTCCGCGCCTCGGAAAAACTCTTCGCCCAACTCACCCAGGTCGGCGGCCGCGCCGGGCGCGCCGACAAGGCAGGCGAAGTCATCGTGCAGACCGCCTTCCCCAACCATCCGCTTGTTCCAGGCCCTGCGCGCGCACGACTACGAGATCTGGGCGCAGACCCTGCTGGCCGAGCGCCAGATGGCGGGCTTCCCGCCATTCGTCTATCAAGCGCTGCTGAGTGCGGAAGGCAAGCAACTGGGAGAGGTCAACGCCTTTCTGCAACAGGCGCGCAGCGCCGCGAAGGATCTGCAAATGCCGGTCGAAGTGTACGGCGTCGTTCCCGCCGCCATGCCCAAGCGTGCCAACCACCACCGCGCGCAACTGCTGGTGCAGGCCGACAGCCGCAAAGCGTTGCAGGAATTTCTGCGCGCGTGGAAGCCGACGCTGGATGCGTTGCCCGCGCAGTAAGTTGCGCTGGTCGCTGGATATCGACCCGATGGAATTTTGAGGATTGAACGGCAAACAAGTGCCTATAATTTGCAGCAGCTCATCCAACTGCTGAAACGAGGTAAAAGAAAATGAACAAATTACTTTGTACTGCCGCCGTCCTTTCCATCCTGATGCTGTCGGGATGTGCAAGTCAATGCCCGACCATTCAGCCGATCATGGAACCAAGGCAGTCTCCTGCCATGAGTTCAAGCTACGTTGCCGGAATGTTTAGCCAGGAGTGGGAGTCGGGCAAAACGAGCTTTGGCCTCGGCATAGTCAATACTGCAACAGCCGAGGAATATGTCATCCCTTTTGGCACTAAGAGAATCTTGCCTAAGCAACGTGGTAGACGAAATTGCCATGATTCAGCTTCCTCCGGGCGAATACAGGATTGCGTATTGGCTCAACTATTCGACCAGAGAAATGGAACAAATTACTCGAACCAATATCTCTGCCGATTCCATGAGCGGCTTGCCGTTTACGCTTGCGCCCGGAAGGTGGTTTTCATAGGCAGCTATGTCGCGAGGAAGGAGCGTAGCAGCCGATTCCGAGGGCGCCAGACAAGGGTTCGCCACCAGCGGCTTACTCTGCAATCGGCGCAGAAATCACTCTCGAACAGCTATCCAGCATTCGCGACACAAGCAATGTCATGTCCGAGCTGTCTGAAATGAGAATACAGTGGCAACTGCCCCGGTTCCTTTGAGCCAGCGCCGACGGGGTTGGTGATGCTGTAGCTGGCAAGGCGTGTACATCGGTAGAGATGTGCGGCGCTATAATGCTCTTCCCCATTCCTGAGCGAATCATCATGACCACCGATGCGAAGTTGTTGGAAGCCATCGCTGCCATCGTCGGTAGCGACGCCGTTTTGTCGGGCGAGGCGGCGATGCCGCATTTCAAGGACTGGCGCGGGCGCTATGCAGGCAGCGCGATCGGGGTGGTGTTTCCTGCCGACACGCAGCAGGTCAGCGACGTGGTCAAGGTGTGCGCGGCGCACAAGATCGCCATCGTGCCGCAAGGCGGCAACACCAGTCTGTGCGGCGGCTCGGTGCCGCTGGCGGAGGACCTGAAACAGGTCGTCATCAACCTGTCGCGCATGAACCGCATCCGCGCGCTCGATGCCACCAATTACACCATGACCGTCGAAGCCGGCTGCAAACTCGCGTCGCTGTACGAAGCGCCGGAGCAGGCCGACCGCATATTCCCGCTCGGCCTCACCGCCATCGCGCCGCATTGCGAGATCGGCGGCAACCTTTCCACCAACGCGGGCGGCATCAACGTGCTGCGTTATGGCAACGCGCGCGACCTCGTGCTGGGACTCGAAGTGGTGCTGCCGGACGGACGCATCTGGAACGGCCTGCGCAGTCTGCGCAAGGACAACAGCGGCTACGACCTCAAGCACCTGTTCATCGGCGCGGAAGGCACGCTCGGCATCATCACCGCCGCCGTGCTCAAGCTCTTCCCGCGCCCCAAGTCGGTGGCGACCGCCTGCATCGCGGTGCGCGATCCTGCTGCCGCCGTGGCGCTGCTTGCGCACCTGCGCGCTACCTGCGGCGACAAGATCAGCGGCTTCGAGATCATCTCGCGCTCCTGCCTCGACCTCGTGTTCAAGCACATTTCCGACACGCACGAACCGTTCGCCACCAAGCATGAATGGATAGTGATCACGCACCTGGCCGATGTCCTGCCCGCGCCGCTGGATGCAGCCTTGCGCTACGCGCTCAATACCTTCGGCGGCGGCGTCATCGAATCCGAGATCACCACCAACAAGGATGACGCCGAGCGCTGGTGGAAGCTGCGCAAGAACATCGCCGAGGCGCAGAAGGCCGAAGGCATCAGCATCAAGCACGATGTCTCCGTGCCCGTCAGCCGCGTGGCGGAGTTCATCGCTGAGGCCAGCGCCGCGTTGCGTAGCGCCTGGCCCGGCATCCGCATCGTCGCCTTCGGCCATCTCGGCGACGGCAACATCCACTACAACGCCTCCATGCCGGATGCGGCGCAGAACAAGGTCTTCATCGAGCAGCATGAAGATGACGTGCACCACCTCGTATATGAGGTGGTGGCCAGGCTCGACGGCAGCATCAGCGCCGAGCATGGCCTGGGGCAACTCAAACGCGAAGAGATCACCCACTACAAGAGCGCACTGGAACTGGAGCTGATGCGCAACATCAAACGTACACTCGATCCACACGGGCTGATGAATCCGGGCAAGGTCATCTAGGCGGATGATGCGATAACGCCGGGGCACGGTCAGAAAGGAGGCATCATGATGCGCAATGGCTTGATGGTTCTTTTAGTCGCGGCACTGGCGGGCTGTATGACCCAAGCCGAGAGGATCGCGGCGGAAAAGGCGGAGATCGACGAGATGATCAGGATCTACGGCCCGGCATGCGAGAAGCTGGGCTACGCCAGGGACGCTGACCCGTGGCGCGACTGCATCCTGCGCCTGCGCGCCCACGACGACGAGCGATACCGCACCCGCCCCACCACCACGACCTGTACCGGGCATCGCGGCTTTTACCACTGCACCACCTTCTGAAGAACATTGCCTGGGCAGTCTTATGGTGCCTTCGGGCGGCCCGGGTTCGCGTCGCCGCAGGCGAACCAGAAATGAAAGAAAGGAATGTTCATGCGCCACCCGCGCGTGTTGTTGGCCTTCATCCTGCTTCTTTCAGTGCAGTCTGCGGCTGCGGGCAATGTGTTGCAGGCAGAAAATTCCGATCTTCATTCCCGTGCGCTCGCTGCGGTACCGACGGCGGCCGCAGACGCAGGGGCGGATCAGGCCGGTACGCCGCCGGACCTGCGATTGCGCAACAGCCTGATCATCGGCGTCGGCGCGACGCTGGTCGCGGCCTATGGCTCATACAACTGGTGGGATTCCGGATTCGGTGGCGGATTCGATACCACCAACGAAGGCTGGTTCGGTGCCGGCACCGACTTCGGCGGCGCCGACAAGCTCGGCCATCTGTACAGCAATTATGCCGGCGTGCGGCTGCTGACGCCGCTGTTCGAACTGGCAGGCAATGACCGCGACGAATCGGTCACGCTTGCACTGTGGTCGACGCTGGGCGTCTATACCGCCATCGAGGTCGTCGATGGCTACTCGCGCGCCTGGAAATTCAGCCCGCAGGATGCGATCGCCAACGCGGCCGGGGCGGCTCTGGGGTACGCGCTGGAGACCGATCCGGAACTGGATGCGATCTTCGATTTTCGCCTCGACTATCGGCGCTCGCCAAACTCCGCCGACTTCGATCCCTTCGGCGACTATTCCGCGCAAAAGTATCTGCTGGTGGTCAAGGCCGATGGTTTTGCCGGACTGCGCGAGAACCGCTTCCTGCGCTATGTCGAAGTCGCCGTCGGCTACGGCACGCGCGGCTACGGCGGCGCCGGCACGCATCACCGCGATACCTATGTCGGCCTCAGCCTCAATCTCGCGCGCCTGCTGGCCGACAGCGCCTATGACGGCCGCATGCATTCGACAACCTTCCAGCGCGGCACCGACCGCCTGTTCGAACTGGTGCAGTTCCCGAGCGTCGTCTATGCGCGACGCAGCCTGGAATAGAGTCTCGTTCACAAGAGATGCAGACGCGAAAAGTGATATAAAGTCGCCGAGACGGCACTCGCCCAACCCGATTCGGACAGAGGAGAAGCGCACATGGCAAACCAACCCGAGATCACCAACATGGCCCTGTTCTGCGACTTCGAGAACGTTGCGCTGGGCGTGCGCGACGCCAAGTACGCGCAGTTCGACATCAAGAAGGTGCTGGAGCGCCTGCTGCTCAAGGGCAGCATCGTGGTGAAGAAAGCCTATTGCGACTGGGATCGCTACAAGGAATTCAAGGCCACCATGCACGAGGCTGCGTTCGAGCTGATCGAGATCCCGCATGTGAGACAAAGCGGCAAGAACTCCGCCGACATCCGCATGGTCGTGGACGCGCTCGACCTCTGCTACACCAAATCCCACGTCGACACCTTCGTCATCATCAGCGGCGACTCGGATTTCTCGCCGCTGGTATCCAAGCTGCGCGAGAACAACAAATACGTGATCGGCATCGGCGTGAAGGATTCCACCTCCGACCTGCTCGCCGCCAACTGCGACGAATTCATCTTCTACGACGACCTGGTGCGCGTGCAGGAAGCGAAGAAGAAACAGGCCGCGAAAAAGGCGCCCGCCAAAGCGAAGACCGAAGCCGCGAAACCGGCCAAGGCGAAGAGCGAGGAAGACAAGAAGCAGGAGGCCATGGATTTTCTGGTCGAGACCGTCGAGGGTCTGATCGCCGAGCGCGGCTCGGACGAGAAGCTATGGGGCTCGATGGTGAAGCCCACCATGCAGCGCCGCAAGCCCGGCTTCAACGAATCGTATTACGGCTACCGCTCGTTCAAGGAACTGATCGAGGATGCGCAGAAGCACAAGCTGGTCGTGCTGGTGCGCGACGAGAAGTCGGGGCAGTACACGATTCGGCTGCCGGCGGCGGATTGAAGCGTAATTGTTGACATGCTAATTACTTACTTTGATGAAGTGAAACATCAGCCGGGTACACAGCCCTTTTACTGGCTTGGCGGATTGGTCGTTGCTGCTAGTTCGGTCAAGGAGCTTGAAGCTGAAGTCGATGCGCTTTCCAGGGAATGTTTTGGTACTTCAACGTTAGGTCGAGATACTGAATTCCATGCGGCCGAAATATTTCATCGGAAAAGGAATTTTAAGGATTGGAGCGACATAACTAAACGGCTTAATGTACTTCAGCGACTCGCAGACATTTTGGGGCGTCCGGAAGGAATTGGAAGAATTTACGTGCGATTGGAGCCGGCCAAGATGGTTGCCGAGGGAGATTTAGATCGGAAGGCTTTCATGTTCTTTGTCGAGCGAGTTGAAAAATACTTGAGCAATCAGAACAAGCTGGGAATTCTCATCGGGGATCGGGAAAGCGACAAGGTTTCAACAGTGTTTGCGGAGTCTCTATCTCACTATCGAGAGCATGGGACACCCTATGCCTATGGGCAACAGTTAGAGCACTTGATTGATACTGTCCATTTCACTGAGTCGCACCTTAGTCGTATGCTTCAGCTTGCTGATGCATACGTCTGGTTACTGCAACTCTGTAACCAAAATAGCGAGGCTTATCCTGCGAAAGCGCTCATCCAGTACATAAGAGAGAAAACCAATGTGCTTGCTGCCAGTAAATACAAAATTTGGCCCACTGAGAACTCATGGATTAAGGCCTAGCAAATTCTGTCGCCAAACCACCAGCCCCCCCAAATGCTATAATCCGCGCCTCTTTAAAGGTGCTGTTTCATGTCCGCTGTCCTGAATTTCAAATCCCATCTGACCGATCTGTTCGCGCAGGCTTTGCGCGAGGTCGCGCCCGAACACGAAGCGGTGCGACCGTCCTCATCGAGCGTCCCAAGCAGGCTTCGCACGGCGATTACGCCTGCAACCTGGCGATGCAATTGGCCAAGCCACTGCGCAAGTCGCCGCGCGACATCGCGAATGCGCTGATCGCGGCGCTGCCGAAATCCGAAGTCATCGAGAAGGTGGAGATCGCCGGCGCGGGCTTCATCAACGTGTTCATCACCACGGCCGCCAAGCAGGACGTGGTGCACGGCGTGCTGCAGGCGGGCGCGGGTTACGGTCATGTGCATGTCGGGCGGCGGGCGCAAGGTGGGCGTGGAGTTCGTCTCTGCCAACCCGACCGGGCCGCTGCATGTCGGCCACGGGCGCGGCGCGGCGGTGGGCGATTGCCTGTGCAACGTGCTGCATGCGGCGGGCTGGAACGTGACGCGCGAGTTCTACTACAACGATGCGGGCGTGCAGATCGACAACCTGACGCTGTCGGTGCAGCTGCGCTGCAAGGGCATCACGCCGGACGATCCGTCCTGGCCGGAATCGGGTTATCGCGGCGACTACATCATCGACGTGGCCAGGGCCTACATGGCGAAGGAAACGGTGGAGGCTGACGACCAGCACATCACCGGCAAGGGCGATGCGGACGATGCCGAGGCCATCCGCCATTTCGCCGTGGCCTACCTGCGCCGCGAGCAGGACCTGGATCTGCGCGCCTTCGAGGTGGAGTTCGACGTGTTCTCGCTCGAGTCCGCGCTCTATACCGACGGCAAGGTGGAAGAGACGGTGAAGCGGCTCATCGCCAGCGGCCACACCTACGAGCAGGACGATGCGCTGTGGCTGCGCACCACCGATTTCGGCGACGACAAGGACCGCGTGATGCGCAAGAGCGACGGCGGCTACACCTATTTCGTGCCGGACGTGGCCTATCACCTGGAGAAGTGGCAGCGCGGCTTCGTGCGCGTCATCAACGAGCAGGGTTCCGACCACCACTCCACCATCACCCGCGTGCGCGCCGGCCTGCAGGCGCTGGACGCCGGCATCCCCAAGGGCTGGCCCGACTACGTGCTGCACCAGATGGTGACGGTGCTGAAGAACGGCGAAGAGGTGAAGATCTCCAAGCGCGCGGGCAGCTATGTCACGCTGCGCGACCTGATCGACGAAGTGGGCTGCGATGCGACGCGCTATTTCCTCGCGGCGCGCCATCCCGATTCGCAGCTGGTGTTCGACATCGACCTGGCGAAATCGCAGAGCAACGACAACCCGGTGTACTACATCCAGTACGCCCATGCGCGCATCCATGCGGTGCTGGCGCAATGGGGCGGCGACCGCGCGACCCTGCTGCACGCGGACGTCAGCGCGCTGGACAGCGAATACGAGACGCAGCTGCTGCAGCGCATGATCGACTACCCGCAGGTGATCGAGACCGCCGCCGAAGACCTCGCGCCGCACCTGATCGCCTTCTACCTCAAGGAATTGGCAGCCGATTTTCACAGCTACTATAATGCCTCGCGCTTCCTGGTCGAGGACGAGAAGGTCAAGCTGGCACGGCTGGCATTGATCCTCGCGCTGGCGCAGGTGTTGAAGAACGGCTTGGCGTTGCTGGGCGTCTCGGCGCCCGAGAAGATGTAACGAGGCGAAGGAATCAATATGAGCAATCGGAGCGAGCAAGGGCAAGGTCGTCGCGGGTGTCTTCATCGGCATGGTGCTCGGTATCACTGCGGCGGGCGGTGTCGCTTGGTATGTGGTCAACAAGAACCCCGCCGAATTCACCGCCAAGGACAAGTCCAAGCCGGTTCCGCAAGTCGCTACGCCTGCTGGCGCGCCTGTCGCGGCGACCACGCCGGCGTCCGGCGTCGGCAGAGACCAAGCAGCATTTCGAGTTCTACAAAGTGCTGACCGACAAGCCGGACGGCACGGCACACAAGAGTCCCCCGAAACAGCAGGCCGCCGTGAAGCCGCAGCCCGCTGCGCCGGAAGGCGTGTCGAAGGACATGTACTTCGTGCAGGCCGGTTCGTTCCAGAACGTGGGCGATGCCGAGAAACTGAAAGCCAAGCTGGCGTTCTCGGGCTTCGAGGCGAATATCCAGACTGCCACCATCCCGGACAAAGGTGTGTGGCATCGCGTGCGCCTCGGTCCGTATAACGGCGGCGACGCGGGCAAGACGATTGCAGCATTGCAGCAGAACGGCATCATCGCCACCCAGGTACGTGCCCAGTGACGGGCGCAGTGATTCGATAAGGAGAAAAGCATGAGATTCATCCGGCAAATTCTTGCGGCGCTGGCATTGTTGTGCGCTACCCAGGTGTACGCGGAAGCGATGGCAGGCAGGGACTACAAACTGCTGAACCCGCCGCAGCCGACGAGCCGCGGCAGCCAGATCGAAGTGGTCGAATTCTTCTTTTACGAGTGTCCGCACTGTTATCACCTGGATGGCCCGCTGAGCCAGTGGGAAAAGAAGAAGCCGAAAGACGTCAAACTGCAGCTCGTGCCCGTGATTTTCCGCGAATCGGCGGAGCCAATGGCACGCACTTTCTATGCTCTGGAGGCGCTGGGCCAGAGCGCGCGCCTGCATAAGGAGCTGTTCGAGGCCTTGCACGTGCGCAATATGGATCTGAGCGATGAAGCGAAGATCACGGATTTCGTGGCGAAGCACGGTGTGGATCGCGCAAAGTTCGGCGCGGCCTACAACTCCTTCTCGATGTCGAGCAAGATCGCGCGCAGCAACCAGATGGTGCAAAGCTATGGCGTGCGCGGCACGCCGACCATCGTGGTGGACGGCAAGTACGTCATCACCAACCTGCAGCCGGAAGACGCCATCGCCGTGCTGGATGAAGTGATCAAAGTGGCGCGCAAGGAACGCAACTAGCGTTGATGAAAGTCGTCGTTTCCGGCGCGTCGAGCGGCATCGGTCAGGCCCTCGCGCGCCATTATCTTGAGCGCGGCGCGACCGTCGCCGCCTTCGCCCGCCGCGGCGAATTGCTGCAGGCCCTCGCAGCGGAATTCCCCGAAAGAGTCCATTGCTATGCGCTCGACGTGCGCGATGCGCCCGCCATTCAGCGCGCGGCCAGCGACTTCATGGCGCGCGTCGGCGTGCCGGACATCGTCATCGCCAATGCGGGCGTGAGCCGCGGCACGCTCACCGAGTTCGTCGAGGACGAAGAAGTGTTCCAGAGCGTGATGGACATCAACGTGCTCGGCATGGTGAAGACCTTCCAGCCGTTCCTCGCGGCGATGCGCGCCGCCAGACGGGGGACGCTGGTCGGCATCGCCAGCGTGGCGGGCTTGCGCGGTCTGCCCGGTTCCGGCGCTTACTCCGCCTCCAAGGCCGCGGCGATCTCGTACATGGAAAGTCTGCGCGTCGAACTGCACGGCAGCGGCGTGAAGGCCGTGACGCTGTGTCCCGGCTACATCAGGACGCCGATGACCGACATCAACACTTATCCGATGCCGTTCATGCTGGAGGTGGATGATGCTGCGCAACGCATGGCGCGCGTCATCGCACGCGGCACATCGCTTGCCGTCGTGCCCTGGCAGATGGGGCTGGTGGGATGGTTGTTGAAGCGTTTGCCGAACTGGCTGTATGACCGCCTGTTCGCCAGGGCGCCGCACAAGTCGCGCAAGGTCCCGCTGGACTGACTTCCATGCGCCATACCTTGCTCCGATCGATCTTGCTGCCAGGCTTTCTGTTGATGGCCAGCCTGCCGGCGCAGGCGCTCGAACACGTCACGCTGCAACTGAAATGGACGCACGCATTCCAGTTTGCCGGCTACTACGCGGCAAAGGAGCAGGGCTATTACCGCGAAGCGGGGCTGGACGTGGACATCCGCGAAGCGCTGCCCGCCGTCGATCCGGTCCGAGAGGTGCTGGAGGGCAGGGCGGAATTCGGGGTCGGGACCAGCAGCCTGCTGCTGGAACGCAAGGCCGGCAAACCCGTGGTGGCGCTGGCGGTCGTCTTCCAGCATTCGGCCTATGTGTTGATCGCGCGGCAGCGTGCAGCCACTCAGGGCATACACGACCTGATCGGCAAGCGCGTGATGCTGGAACCCCAGTCCGACGAATTGCTGGCCTACCTCAAGAACGAAGGCATCCCGCTCGACCGCATCGTCCGGGTCGAGCACAGCTACGATCCGCATGATCTGGTCACCGGCAAGGCGGATGCGATGGCTGCCTACGTCACCAACGAAGCCTACTACCTGGACCGTGCCCGTTTCGCCTACCACACCTACACGCCGCGTTCGGCGGGCATCGATTTTTACGGCGACAACCTGTTCACCACCGAGCAGGAGCTGAAGGCGCATCCGGAGCGGGTCGAAGCATTCCGCACAGCCAGCCTGCGCGGCTGGAAATACGCCATGGAACACCCCGATGAACTCATCGCGCTGATCCTCGCCAAGTATTCGCAGCGGCACAGCCGCGACTATTTCCAGTTCGAGGCCAGGCAATCGATGGCGCTGATCCATCCCGAACTGATCGAAGTCGGGTACATGAACCCAGGCCGCTGGCGGCACATCGCCGACACCTACGCCGACATCGGCATGCTGCCGCGCGAGTTCAACTTCGATGGCTTCCTTTACGATCCCAGCCCCAGGCACGACTTGGCCTGGTTCTATCGCGGGCTGGCGGCCGTGCTGGCGCTGGGCGTCATTGTCGGCGCGATCGCCTACCGCTTCGCCAGGTTGTCGCGAGCGCTGCGCGCAAGCGAAGGGCGCTACCGGCTGATCGCCGACAACGTGCAAGACGTGTTGTGGAAATTCGAGATCGGCAAACAGCGTGCCAGTTATGTCAGCCCTTCCATCAGCCGTCTGACGGGATACACGCCGGAGGAAGCGATGGGGCAATCGCTTGAAGATGCGCTGACGCCTACATCGGTCGAATTGCTGAGGAAGGCCATTTCCTTCCTGATAGAGCACCCCGAAGTGGCGAAAAAAGTGCTGGAACTGGAAGCGTGCTGCAAGGACGGTTCCACCGTGTGGACGGAAGACACCATCAGCATCATCCGCGACGGTGCAGGCAGGGCCACGGAAGTGATCGGCATTTCGCGCGACCTTACCGAGCGGCGCCGCGCGCAGGAAGAGCAGAAGCGTTTCGTTGCCATGGTGTCGCACGAGTTCCGCACCCCGCTGGCCACGATCGACGGCGCAGTCCAGCGCCTTGCCGCGAGCGCGGAACAAGCCAGCGACGTGACGCGCAAGCGTTACGCCTACATCCAGCAAGCCGCAGACCGCCTGACGGCGCTGCTGGACGACTACCTGACCCAGGACCAGTTCGGGACAGGGGAGCGCAGCCTGCATCTGAAACACGTATCTCCGGCAGCTTTGCTGAAGGACGCGCTTGCCTCAGCCTCCGCCCTGTCCGGCGGGCATCGCTTCACCCTGATGGATACGGACATTCCCGATACCGTCCTGTGCGACCAGGGCATGATGCGTCTGGCGTTGCGCGTGCTGGCGGACAATGCGGTGAAGTACACTCCGCCGGGCTCGGAGATCAGGCTCAGTTGCCGCCCCGCCCGGGGCCATGGCGTCGAGTTCCTGATCTCGGATAACGGCCTGGGGATTCCGCAAGACGAATTGCCGCATGTCTTCGAGAAATTCTTCCGCGGACGCAGAACCGGACAACTGGCGGGCTTCGGGGTGGGGTTGCACCTGGCGCATTCGGTGGTGACATCGCACGGCGGCACGCTGTCGGTGCGCAACCTTCCGGAAGGCGGGGCGGAGTTCAGGATGTGGCTGCCCAGCAGTCCGGTCAGCTGGAAGGCCGGGCCCAAGGGGTGAGAATTGGTTAGTTTCGGCGGCGATAAAATTCCTAGAATCGGGCCAAGAGACTGGACAGCAAATCGGATCGGATGAAGTGACCAGAATAATCGTTGTCGAGGACAATCGTTCGTACGCGGAGGACCTGGCGGAATACCTTGCGGAGACCGGCTACCAGGTTGAAACGGCGTTCAGTGCGGCCGAATTGTGGTCCGCGCTGTCCAGGGGCCACGCCGATCTTGTTCTGCTCGACCTCGGACTGCCGGACGAAGACGGTTTCAATCTGATCCCGCAACTGCGCAGGCTCCATCCCGACACCGGCCTGATCGTATTGACCGCGCGCGTCGCCACCGATAGCCGCATACAGGGATTGCGCCTCGGTGCGGACAGCTACCTGACCAAGCCCATCAAGTTCCCGGAACTGGGCGCCCAGATCGAAGCGCTGTGCCGCCGCGTGGGCCCAAAGAGCGGCAATGAGCCGGCGTCATGGGTGCTCAGAACTGCCGGGCGGCAAATCGAATTCGAGGGCAAGGCCGTTGCCCTGACCGAGAAGGAATTCAGCTTCCTGCATCTCCTGGCGCAGAATCGCCAGCCCGTGCCAAGGAGATCCCTGCTGATCGGGATGGGCGAATCCGATGACCTGTACGCGACCACCAGGATAGACATGCTGGTCTATCGTCTGCGGAAAAAAATCAAGACATCCCTGAATGTCGACTTGCCCCTGCGCAGCGAATACGGCGGGGGTTACGCCCTTTCCGTCCCGTTCCTTCTCCTCTGATTGCCCTGTCCTGCAAGAATTGGTGAGTTTTAAGCCTCCCCGAACGCTATAGAATCCGCGCCATTTGAACTCCCGGGTGTGCCATGCGCCGCTCGCAGGAGAAGGGCGTGCCCCGGTGTTGTTGGTCTCTTCATCAGGCTTGTCGAGCGACTGGCGTGTCGCAATCGCACAAGACGTCCGTATGTCGACGCAACTGTCGAGTTTCCAGATGTTTCATTGCTTGTGCCCTCGGCATCCCGGGGTGGCTTCGGGCACAACTGCAAACAAGAAGCGGCGACGCAGCAAGCCGCCTGTGAATAGGAAGGTAGAGGAAATCACGGCCGTTTTGTAAGCGAGGAATATTTCTTGCACGCAGCGCTGCTGCGCGGGTACGGCTGTGCCATTCCATTCGACGAATCGAACTGATGGCCTGGATGCAGAGGATCATGTTTATGGCGCGCAAATGGCTTATGGCGGCAGGCATACTGGTGATGCCTGCCGTAGTGCCGTCTTCTGCGCACGCGGCGGGGACGGCCTCCGGCACGCTTGTCAGCAACAGCGTATTGCTGCAGTGCAGCCTGTGCGGCGCAGGGGGGATTACTTCTGCGGCGGCCCCGTTTGTAGTGGACAACAAGGTGAACGTTTCCGTTGCTGACGGCGACGGAGCGGCCACCAGCGTCGTCGCGGGTCAGGCGTCCGCAGTCAGCGCCTTTACCGTCAGCAACCTCGGCAACACCGTGCAGGATTACAGCCTGACCGCCGCCAATATCGCCAGCGGCGCCGCGCTGTTTGGCGGCACCGACAATTTCGATGCCGCAGCCTGCATGGTGCGGGTCGAGAGCGGCGCCGCCCCGGGCTACGATGCAGCCGACACGGCCACCTTCATCGATGAACTTGTTCCCGATGCGAGCCGGACCGTCTATGTCGTGTGCAACATAGCGGCAAGCCAGGCCGGCGGCGACCTGGCTATCGTCGGCCTCGCCGCTGCCACGCTGCAAGGCGGCACTCCGGGCATGCAGGGGAGCGCTACCGCCGCAACGGTCGGCGCCGATAGCCCGGCGACCGTGGACATCGTATTCGTGGACGCCATGGGCAGCGATGACGCAGGCCGCGACGGCAGGCACTCGGCCCGTGGAGCGTACCTGCTCGGCACTCCAGTCACCCTGAGCAAGACCATCGCCAACATCCAGGATCCTTCCGGCTGCAGCGCCGCCAGCGGCTGCAAGGTAGTCCGCGGCTCCATCCTTACCTACCGCATCGAACTGGTCGTTCCCGGCACCGGTAACGTGAGCGGACTTGTGCTCACCGATCCCATCCCCGCGGACATGACTTATGTCCCGGACAGCATCGTCGTGAACGGCGCGCCCAACACCGACGCCGCCGATGGCGACCAGGCCGATTTCGGCATCACCTCCGCCAACACCGTCACCGTCTCGCCCGGCAGCGTCACCGCGCCTTTGACGATCTGGTTCACTTTCCGCACCACCATCAACTGACAGGAGATCATCATGTTAAACCTGCGTCACATCCCTGCTGTTCTCGTCGCCGTCCTGTTGACGGCATTTCAATTGCCCGCGCATGCGGCGCCCGCCTCGGTGGAAGTCAAGAGCATCGCCGAACAGGAAATCGTCAGCGTGACGAACGGCAAGAAGGAAACACGCCGCACGCCGGTGGACAAGGCGGTGCCGGGAGACGAGATCGTCTACACCACCACCTTCCGCAATCTTGCCGATCAACCTGCCGCCAACATCGTCATCACCAACCCGGTGCCGAACGACAGCATCTACAAGGGCGACAGCGCCGCCGGCGCCAACACCGTGATCACCTTCTCGGTCGACGGCGGCAAACGATATGCCGCGCCCGGCAAGCTCAGCGTCAGAACCAAAGAAGGCAGGACGCGTCCCGCCCAGCCCGCCGATTACACGCATATCCGCTGGACCTACAAGGGCGCGCTCGGTGCGGGCAAATCCGGCGAAGTCTCTTTCCGCGCGTTCATCAAATAAGAGCATGCCCCCTTCCATTGCCCACTTTCTGCGCAGCGGCAAGGCGAGTCGTTTTCGCCGCTGCGTCGAACCCTCAGTCATGACGAACCCGCCATGGCTGAGGGTGCCCAGGCCGGGGCGCGGGCCGCCGTTCGGTCCAGGGCCGCCCTGAAAGATTTTTAGCACGAAAGCTTGATTCATTAATTGTTTTAAGGAGAAAGAAATGAAACGCACTACTCGAAGCAGCCCTCCGAATAAGCTCGCAGCTGTTCTTGCTGCCGGCCTGTTGTTCGGTTTGGCACAGAACGCTGCGGCAGCAGGAACCGCCGCCGGCACCACCATCAGCAACTCGGCCACACTGGCGTATGACGTCAGCGGCGTGGCGCAGACCAGCATCACTTCGACCGCCGCGACGTTCGTGGTGGACGAAAAGGTCAACCTGACAGTGGCCGGCGGAAGCCAACACCAACGTGGTACCCGGCGCCGCTGCCCAGGTCACCACCTTCACGCTGACCAACAACGCCAACAGCACGCTGGACTTCAGCCTCGCCTCCAACCAGGTGGCGGCCGGCGACCAGTTCGATGCCACCGGCTGTGCCGCCTATGTCGAGAGCGGCGCCACAGGTCGGCTACCAGGCCGCGCAGGACACCGCGCTGTTTGTGGACGAACTGGCGGCCGATGCGACTGCGACCGTGCATGTGGTGTGCAACATCCCCGCCACGGTGGTCAACACGAACACCGCATTGGTGGGCCTGACCGCAACGGCATTGGGTGACTTCACCGGCGTGAACGGCGTCTATGCCGCAACTCCCGGCGCTCAGGGCGCAGCCATCACTGCAACAGCCGGTGCCGATACGGCAGGTGCGGTCGACATCGTGTTCGCGGACGTTGCCGGAACAGAAGCTGGCGATGCGGTGCGCGATGCCAAGCATTCCGCTCGCGACACCTACACGGTTGTCACCGCAGCGCTCACCGTCACCAAGACCGCTACCCTGCTGTGCGATCCGTTCAATGGCGTGACCAACCCGAAGAACATTCCGGGCGCCATCACGCAATGGTCCATCGCGATCCAGAACAACGGTGCAGCAGCGGCAACGCTGACGACCGTCACCGATACGCTGGCCGCTTCGCTGGCGCACGACGCAAACCTGGTCGTTCCCACCGATGCCGCAACCTGCAGCTCTGCGAGCGGCGTGCCGGCAAGTGCGGCCAACAGCGGCTTCAAGGTGACGGCCAGCGCAGCGCGGACCATCGGTGCGAACCTCAACGTGACTACCGGTTACTTCACCACCAACACGGCGGACGGACTGGACATCGCGGGCCAGGCGATCACGGCCACCTTCGCCACCATCCTGCCAGTGGACGGCGGCCATGCCACAGCCGGACTGTTGAACGCGGGTGAAACCGTGACCGTCATCTTCAACACCACGGTGCAGTAACAGGGCAGATGGCGCATCTGGCCAAAACCCTTCCCTGCTTCCGCCCGGCACTCCGGGCGGGAGCAGGGATTGTGCGTGTGCTGTCCCGGCTTGCCGGGACAGCCCGCTTTTCTGTGGGCGTCGTTCGCGCCCACAGAAAAGCGCTGCATATTGCTTCGCTCGTTCTGCTGGCCGCCACCTTCCATGTGTCGCCCCTCTGGGCGGCAAGCATGGCCGGCGTCACGCTGACCAACACTGCAACGGCAAACTTCCAGATCGGCGGCACGTCCTTCACCAGGACGGCGGCGGCCACGGTGGTCACCGATGCGACGATACGATTCTTCGCCGCGACCCCGGGAGGGCGCGCCACGCCGGTGGGGCGGTCGCAGTGCGCGTCGACCGGCTCCACCGATGGGCCGTTCGACCTGTACGGCAGCGCCGCGGCGGGCACCTCGACGCTCACGCCCGAAACGGTTTTCGGCGCGGGACAGACGGCATATCTGGAGGTGGAGGACTACTGGGCGAACCACGATTCCGCACAGGTCGAAACCGTGGCGGTGACCGTCACCAGCACCGCCCCGGTGGACAGGGAAGTCTTGCTGTTGACGGAAACCGGGCCGGATACCGGTGTGTTCGCGGGCGCGATCAAGACCACGCGTGCAGCCGTTGCGCACAACGACTGCAAGCTTTCCAGTCACGTCAACAACCGCATTCGCGCCGACTATGTGTTTCAGCACGGCACCGCCGGCACGGCCTCCAGCACGACCACGGCAGCGGCGCTGGTGGATCCCTACGGCACGGTGTTCGACACCGCCAACGGCCTGGCCGAGGACGGCGCCACCGTGACGCTGATAGACGCTAGCAGCGGCCAGCCCGCCGTGGTGCTGTGCGATGACGGTGCGCAGATATCTCCCAACCCGGTGGTCACGGGCTCGACCTTTACCGCGTGCGGCGGCACGGTCACGCTGCCGCCGGGCGGCTACCGTTTCCCGCTGATCAATGCCGGCACCTACATGTTGCGGGTCGACGGGCCGCCGGGCTACACCTTCGCTTCCACCGTGCCGGCGAGCGCGCTCGCGGCAACACCCGCCACGGCAGGCTACGTCGTGACGGCCGCCTCCTACGGCACGCCGTTCGAGGTTCTGCCCGGAGCGCCGGCGATGCGCATCGACATCCCGGTCGACCCGACCGGAACGAACCTGCAGATCACCAAGGTGGCGGGGAAATCCGTGGTGAGCGAAGGCGACCATGTGCCGTACACGCTGACCATAGACAACGAAAGCAGCATCGCTGCGGCAGCGAACGTGCAGATCGCCGACCGCCTGCCGCAGGGGTTCCGCTACCAGGCCGGATCGGCGCGCCTGAATGAAGCGGTGCAAGCCGACCCAACGGTCTCGCCGGATGGCCGCACGCTAACCTTCGCCCTGGGAGGCATTCCGGCAGCGGAAGCGGTCACACTGAAATATGTCGTCCAGGTCACGGCCGGCGCGCCGACCGGCAAGTCCGAGAACGTCGCGTTCTCGGTCGGCGCCCTCACCTCCAACACCGCGCGCGCCAGCGTGATCGTGCGCGAAGACCTGATGCGCAGCCGCGCCATCCTGATGGGGCGCGTCATCATCGGCTCCTGCGACGGGCGTGCCGACAACGACAAGGACGGTCTGCAGAACGCGCGCATCGTGCTGGAAGACGGCACCTCCATCCTCACCGACCAGGAGGGCCGCTGGCACGCCGAGAACATCCGTCCCGGCACGCATGTGGTGCAACTGGACCTCGATTCGCTGAGCGACGACTATGAAGTGGCGACCTGCGACAAGAACGCGCGCTTCGCCGGGCGCAACTACTCGCAGTTCGTCAACGTGCGCGGCGGCAGCCTGTGGCGCGCCGATTTCCACGTGCAGAGAAAAGCAGTCAAGGAGATGCGCCTTACCCAGCACCTGAGCGCGCAGCGCGACGGCGGGCTGGTTCGCGTCAGCATGCAACTGCGCGGCGAAAGCGACGTGCGCCAGGCATCGTCCACCTTCATGCTGCCGGAGGGCGCGCAGCTGGTGGAAGGCAGCGCAAGGCTGGACGGCGCGGCGACCGCGGCGCTGGAAAACAGCGACGGCATGCTGGTGCTGCGCCTGCCCGAGCAGCAGGGCGAGTGGGCGCATACGCTCACCTTCGACCTGCAGCCGGCGGGGCCGGAGCCCGTCAGACTCGTGGCGATGGCGCGTTTCGTCGCGCCTTCCGCCAGCCAGGGCGTGAACCTGCCGCGCGCCGAGATCCTGGTGGAACAACAGCCGGCCGCGGCGGAGAGCCACGCGCTCATCCCGCCGCCCGTGCCGCACCACGAGAGTGCCAACGTGCCCGGCGCGCAGGATCGCGGCGAACGCACCGTGCGCCTCGACGGCGACGCGACACCGCAGCCGGTGAACGCCGACAACCGCAGCCAGCTGGTGGAACAACTGCCGTATGACGCAACGTGGCTGGCCGCCGCCGAGCCCGGCACGGAGTGGCTGCACCCGCAGGAAAGTTTCCTGCCCGCGCTGCCCGCCATCAAGGTCGCGCTGAAACAGGCGCCCGGCCAGCGCGCCAGGTTGCTGCTGAACGGCGAGGAAGTCAGCCCGCTGTATTACGACGGCGAGGAAAGCAACGCAGCGCACACCGTGTCGCTTGCCACCTGGCGCGGCATCCACCTCAAGGACGGCGACAACCGGATGGAAATGATCGTGACGGACAAGGCCGGCAAGGAAGTGCTGCGCCAGAGCCGCAACATCCGCTACACGGTCGCGCCGGACCGGGTCGAACTGGTGCCCGAGCATTCGCGCCTGGTCGCCGACGGCAAGACCCGCCCCATCATCGCGCTGCGCTTCCTCGACAAGGATGGCTACCGCATGCGCCGCGGCGTCAACGGTGAGTTCCTGCTGAACAGCCCCTACCAATCCATCACCCGCCTCGAAGCGATGCAGCGCGATCCGCTGGGCGCCAAGATAGACGGCCTGCCGCGCTACGAGATCGGCGCGGACGGCATCGCGCTGGTGGAGCTGGCGCCCACCACGCAATCCGGCGAAGCCGTGCTGAACTTCACTTTCGACAACGGCCGCAAGCAGGAACTGCGCACCTGGCTCGAGGCCGGCCAGCGCGACTGGGTGCTGGTCGGTTTCGGCGAAGGCACGCTCGGCCACAAGCAGCTTGTCCGGCAACATGGCTGCGCTGAAAGAAGCCGGTGCGGACAGCCAGTTGTTCGACGGCGACCGTCTGGCCTTTTATGCCAAGGGCACGGTCAAGGGCGAATACCTGCTGACCATGGCCTACGACTCGGCCAAGCAGCAGGGCAATGGCAGCTCCACGCCGGCGAGCCTGCAACAGGCGATCAATCCGAACCAGTATTACACGCTGTATGCCGATGCGGCCCAGCCGTATTTCGACGCGGCCAGCGCGAGCAAGCTGTACCTGAAGATCGAGCGCAAGCAGTTCTATGCGCTGTTCGGCGATTACGACACGGGGCTGACCGTCACCGAGTTCTCGCGCTACAGCCGCAGCGTCAACGGCGTGAAATCCGAATACCAGGGCGAACGCGCGGGCTATAACGCTTTCGCCACGACGACCGCGCAGGCCTACATCAAGGACGAGATCGCGGGCGACGGCACCTCCGGCCTGTACCGGCTCACGCGCAGGAACATCGTCGCCAACTCCGACAAGATCCGCATCGAGACGCGCGACCGCTTCCAGTCGCAGATCGTCGTTTCCACCCGGACGCTGACGCGTTATCTCGATTACGACATCGATTACAGCAACGGCACGGTGTTCTTCAAGCAACCGGTGACCGTCCGCGATGCCGCCTTCAACCCGGTATACATCGTCGCCGAATACGAGTCCGCGGATCCGCGCGACAACAACCTCACCGCGGGCGGACGCGCCAGCTTCAAGGCGGGCGACAAGATCGAGATCGGCACCACGCTGGTCCATGACGGCACCCAGGGCGCGAGCGGCAATCTGGGCGGCCTCGATACCACCTGGCAACTGGACGACAAAACCAGAGTCCAGGCCGAGATCGCGCGCAGCAAGCGCGAACTGGGTGGGCTGCAACTGGATGGCAGCGCGTGGAAGGCCGAACTCAACCGCCATGAGGACGGCCTCGACAGCAAGCTGTATGTGCGCGAGCAGGCGGGCGGCTTCGGCCTCGGCCAGCAGGCGAACAGCGAGTCCGGCACGCGCAAGGTCGGCGGCGAAGCTCGGCTGCAGCTGTCTGATACGGCGCAGGGGCAAATCCAGGCCTATCGCCAGGAGAACCTGGGCGGGCGCGATACCCGTCGCAATGTGCTGGACGGGCGCATCAACCACACGTCGGGCAGCCTGACTTCCTACTACGGCGGCCGCTATGCCGACGACAAGGACAGCATGGGCGCGACCCACAACAGCAGCCAGGTGCTGGCCGGGGCAGGCTACACCTTCGCCGAGAGGCTCACCCTGCGCGCCGGCACCGAAACCGGTCTCGGCAAGACGGCAAGCACGAATTACCTCGACCGCATCAGCCTCGGCGCGGATTACAAGCTGACGGAGCAGACCAAGCTGTTCGTCGAGCAGGAACATGCAAGCGGCGAGAACGTCTCCACCGACATGACGCGCGCCGGCCTGAGCACGCAACCGTGGACCGGCGCGGCGATGTCGGCCTCGCTGGGGAACCAGTCTTCGCTCGACAGCGGACGCATGTACGCCAACCTGGGTCTGGTGCAGAGATGGCAGATCAACGAGTTCTGGCAAGCCGATTTCGGCATGGATCGCGCCCAGACGCTGCGCAGCACCAGCACGCCGCCGCTCGACTCCTCGGTCACGCCCGCTTATGGCTCGCTGAGCGGCGATTACACCGCCGCCGGCCTCGGCCTGAACTACAACGACAGCATCTGGGGCGCCAACAGCCGCGTCGAGCGGCGCATCTCCAGCGCCGACAACAAGCTCAATGCCCTGTTCGGCTTCCAGCACAATCTCGATGCGGGGCGCGTGCTCGCATCCGGCTTCAGCTACAGCAGCGCCCAGTCCGCCATCAGCCAGTCGCGCAGCATCGATGTCCGTCTTTCCTATGCTTCCCGCCCGTGGGACAGCGATTGGGCCTGGCTGGACCGGCTCGATTTCGTCGAGGAGCGCACTGCCGGCGTGACCGGCAGCGGCCATGCGCGCAAACTGGTCAACAACTACAACGCCAACTGGTTGCCGGGGAACGGCACCCAGGTCGCCCTGCAATACGGTTCGAAATACGTGCTCGACACCATCAACGACGTGGACTACCGCGGCTATACCGACCTCATCGGCGCGGAACTGCGCCACGACCTGAACCCGGACTGGGATGTCGGCAGCCATGCTTCCGTGCTGCGCAGCTGGAGCGCGGGCGCGGCGCGCTACGGCGTCGGCGCCTCGCTCGGCTACCTGCTCGCGGACAACGCCTGGATCGTCGTCGGCTACAACCTGCTCGGTTTCAGCGACCGCGATTTCAGCGGCTCCTCCTATCGCGCCCAAGGCCCTTACGTGACCCTGCGCATGAAGATAGATCAGGACACGCTCAAACTGAATGACAAGAACGGCGGGCTGCTTGCCCGCATTCCATAAGGAACGTCGCCATGTATAGATTCCTCTTCCTCGCCATCCTGCTGACCGCCGGCGTTGCCGCGCAGGCGGAAGGCAACCGCCCGACCACGCCCGGCGACCTTGAACGCATCGAGCAATTGCAGCGCCGCGTCGACAAGCTCGGCTTCGGCCCGCTCGGGCCGGACAACTACACCCTGTGCAAGGCGCGCGCCTGGCTGGACCTGGCGCTGATCGAATATCACGAGCAGGAGCGCACCGGCATCGTGCAGGATGCCGTGGAGCAGGCGGCACAGTTGCTGCACCGGTTGGAGGCCGATCCCGCCTATCTTGGTCTGGACACGCCGCATCCCTACGCCAGCGAGAAAGTGCGCACCGACCTGTGGCAGGTCGCCGATACGCTGAAGCAGCAGGGAGACGCGGCCTGCGTCGGCTGCAAATTGGCCAAGCTGGAAGTGCAACTTGTGTGGACCGGTCACGACAAATGGGAAGCGGGCTGGAGTCATGCCGAACCCTTTGCGCGCATCGCCGAGAACCTGGCTTACGAGGTGCAGGCCGGCAACGCCAAGTGCAAGGTGGCATCCGCGCCCGCAGGCGAGACCGTCGTCATCAAGAAGCACACGCTGGTCACCGCCGTGCTGTTCGACTTCGACCTGAGCCTGGTGACGGACGGCAAACAGCGGCTGGACGACATCGTGGAGCAACTGAAGACCTGGAACAAGGTGGAGAGCATCCAACTGATAGGCCACGCCGACCGCCTCAACGAGACCGGTGGCGAGCGGTACAACATGAAGCTGTCGCAGCACCGCGTGGAATTCATCAAGGAGCAGATCGTCAGCCAGGGCATCGCGGCCGACCTGATCCAGATAACGGCAATGGGCGACACCCAGCCCGTCGTGAACTGCGCCCGGCAACGCGCGCAGCAGGATCGCAACGCGCTGATCAAATGCTTGCAGCCGAACCGCCGCGTCGAGATCATCGTGGAAGGGGTGCGCTGATGCGGAGCACACGCAAGATTCGCAGCCTCGCTTCTGCTTCCGCGCTGCTATTGTTGTTCGGGGCGCAGGGCGCGCGCGCCGACAGCGTCGGACAGGTGCAGACCACAAAATATTTTGCGCCGGAAACGGTGGCGATGCTCAAGCAGCGGGTGACCGATGTCGCGAACGGCGTGCCGGGTGCGACGCTGGGATTCAAGCAGGGCGACACGGTCAGCTACATCATCCAGTTCACGCCCATCGCCAACAATTCCAACATCGGCGCGGGCGGCTACATCACCGACTACATCCCGGCCGGCACACAGGTGGTTGGCGCGTGGTTCGTGCAGCCGGACGGTGCGGGCGGCTTCTACCAGACTTCGCCGCCTGCGCCGGCGCAAATGGCCAACGGCTTCGGCAACGGCGGGGCCGGCGCCTTCAGGGCGGGCTGGACCACCGACGCGTACACCATCAGCACCTGCACGGCAGCGGGGCGCACCTTGGCCAATTGCACCGGCAATCTGGCACAACTGTATGCGGATACCGGCATCTTCTATTCCAACGACCCGCGCACCGCCGTATTCGCCGATCCTGGCACCGACGGCCGCGTGCAACAGTGGTCGGCGCCGACCGGCAACGGCTACAACATCTGTCCGACGCGCGGCAACCAGCTGGTGCCGCTGATGGGCGGAGTGGTGACGGGCTGCGCGGCGGGAGGAGCATCCACGCACAATTACTGGGATGCGGCCATGACCAGTGCGTTTGGCACGACCGCGGCCTCCATCACTACATTGGCCGGCCTGCCCCGCTCTGCGGGCATCGTCGCGATCGACACCGACGGGTCGATGGTGCCGCCGTTCAATGCCGGTTCTGCGGTGGCGGGTCCGGACAGCGGCTACCAGCTCGACTACTCCGGCAACGTCGGCCCCTGGCAACGCATCAGCTATGCCGGTTCGATGATGGGTTCGAACGCCTTTGCCGCCACCACCAATCCGGCAACGGTGATGGGCACCAACACCGTGCTGGCGACGCCGACTTTCAGCGGCGCAGGTTTCCCCCTGCCGGCTTCCACCAATGCCGTGCGCTGGGCCGCGGGACGCCTGGTGGTGGGTACGCAGAACTTCGTCAAGATCTCGCTGTTGCTGACCTCTCCGCCGCCCTCCGTCGGACTGGTGAACAACTCCGAAGTGTTCGGCGGCGACACCAGCCCGGAGAGTTCGTCCGGCGCGGGCGGGGGCGCGGGCTTCGGCAACCGCGACAGCGCCTGGGTGTATCACGTGCCCAGCGTCGCCAGCAACGTTTCCACCCTGTATATCCTGAAGGAAGTGATCTGCGTCTACGACGCCACCGGCACTTGCGTGGCGAACAACGGCGCCAATCTCCCCACGACCGGCACTCCGGCAACGGTGGGGCCCAAGGTGCGCTATCGCGTCTCCTACATCAACTCCAACAACGGCACGCAGCACAACGTGACCATCTGCGACCAGTTGCCCAAGACCGCGATTGCCATCAACTTCGCCGCCGCGGTAACCCAGATCAGTGCGACCCCCAACATCGGCATGCCCACCAGTCCGGCGGCCGCGGCCTGCGGCTTCGGCGCGGGCGGCACCACGTTCAGCTATCCCACGATCCCGGTGATCGCGGGTGGTGGAGCGGGCATCCTGGAATACGACGTGCAGCTACCCGTGCTGACGGCGGGCACCAGCATCGTAAACACCGCCAAGGCCGTCAGCACCGAGATCCCGGCGGGCGTGACTTCCTACACGCCCTCCAATGTGGTCACTTCGGTTGCCGCCAATCTGCTGATCGGCAAGACCGTGAGCTCCAGTACGCCGAGCAAGGGCGACACGGTGACTTACACCGTGAGCATTTCCAACACCGGCAGCATCGCAGCGAACCTGACCACCTTGGTCGACGTCTTGCCGGGCAGGGCGAGTGCCGTGCTTGCCAACCAGATAGCTAGCCGCTTCAACTATGTGGCGACCGGCAGCGTCACGGTGAACGGCGCGCCGCTATCCGGCGTGACGGCCGTTGGTGACGCCGCCCGCGACACCGGCGACGATCAACAGCGAAACGGTGACATGGACCTTCCCGTCCGGGACCACCATCCCGGCAGGCGGGCAAATGGTGGTGACGTTTACTGCGACCGCAGGCAGCGCGCTGGCGACCAACACCATGCTCTACGGCACTGCGTACAGCAACACGGCGACCATCAACTGTTCGACTGCCTGTGTGGTGGCGCCGGTCGTGCCGAACACGGCAACCTCCAAAACGACCGGGTTGACGGCGCCCGTCACCCTGACTGCGCCCGTGCTGCAGGTGACCAAGACCATCGATTGCGTGTTCGACCTCGGGGTCTGCACCCCCGGCTCCTACGTGGCCGCCAGTGCGATCCCGGTCAACGCCCTGTTGCGCTACAAAATCGTTTATACCAATCCGACCACGTCTGCGCAGACCATCACCCTGAGCGATACTTTGCCAGCGTCGACTACGGCGGCGGGCAATCTGTATGTCGAGAACGGGCCGGACATCCGCCCCGCCACGCCGGCGCTGTCGGTTAACCCGGCGGCGGCTGGCGCGCTACGCGGAGCGGATGCGCTGCTCACGGCAACAGCACCGGGCACGCTGGCAAGCTTCACGCCGGTGGCTCTACCGGCGGCCAGCTCCGGCACCTTGTACATGGACGTGCAGACCAATGCGGCCGCGGCAATGCGACGGTGACCAACACTGCTTCCCTGCAGAGCATGGAGCGCGCGGCGGCAGGTGGTGCGGCGGTGACCAGCGTGGCGACCGCGACGGCAGCTTCCCTACTGATTACCAAGGTGGCCAGCGCCGGCACGGTCACGTCGGGCGGTACGGTGAATTACACCATCACCGTGACCAATAACGGAGCGGCGGCGCTGAATGTGACGAGGATCACCGATACCCTGCCCAAGCCCTTGCCGAATCTGGCGGGGCGCACCATCCAGTGCGGAACCAGCGCGGCTACCTGTGTCGCGACGGCGACGCTCAACGGCGCGCCGGTCGCACTTCCGCTGCCCACATGGACGGCGGCAACGGCGACAGTGGGTCAGAGAAACAGATGGAACCTGGCAATATCGATCCCCGCCGGCGGCGTGTTTGCACTGACCTTTCCCGTCACCTTCAGCCCGACGGTGCTGCCCGGCACCTACCAGAACGCGAGCCTGCAAGTGAGGGCCGGGGCAACCACGACGGTCAACAATACGGCGCCGGTCACCGTGTTGCCCAACACCATCAGCGTGAGCAAGGCGGTGCTTGCGCCCGTATCGGCGTCCATCGAACCCAACAGTCCGGTGACCTATGCCATCACCGTGACCAATACCGGACCAATCCCGTGCCCATCACCAGCGTGGTGGATTCGTTGCCTGCCGCAGACAGCGGGAACGATCGCCTACACCTCCACTACTTCCGTGCTGGTGAACGGAGTTGCGCAGACCGGCGTGGCGGGCGCGCCCGCCGCCGGGCAATACACCAATCCCGCACCCGCTGCCGCCGTGGCTGGCGTGCAGCAGGCCGTGACCTGGACGTTCCCGGCCGCAGGCACGACGACCATCAGTCCGGGACAAACCATGGTGATCACTTTCGTGGCGACCTATGGTGCGGTTCCTGCCGGCGTGACATATCTCAACGATGTGAAGGTCAACTATACGGGCGGCGCAACGGCGAGCGAAACAGGGAACAATCTCGCCGGGGTGAACGTCGTCCCGATCTCGAAGGTCACCAAGACCATCGATTGCATCTATCAACCCACCTGCGTCGCCGGCACTTATGTGGACGGCACGCCGATCCCGGTCAACGCCAAGCTGGGCTACAAGATCGTGTACGAGAATCTGTCCGCGTCGGCCGCCAGCGGTATCGCCATCACCGATATTTTGCCGATACAGACTGCCGCCAATTCGATCGGCAATCTGATCGTGAACGGGACGCCGACGGCAGCGCCAGCGTCGGCTGCCGGCGGAGCGACCGTGACACTGCTGAGCGCGGGAACGCTCACCGCATTCAACACCGCAGGATCGACCGGCACCATCACCTTCGACGTGCAGACCACCGCGACCGCCGGCGCGGGCGTCACCAACACCGGCAAGATGACCAGCACGCAAGATCCGCTGGGGGTGACCAGTCTGGCGACGGCAGCGGCAGCGGGCGGCAACCTGACGCTGAGCAAGGCCGTCACCACCAACACTTCGTCCACCGTGGCGCAGGGCGGCAGCGTGTCCTACACCGTCACCGTCAACAACAGCGGATCGGCAGCGGCCACCTTGAACACCCTGGCGGACACCCTGCCCGGTACGCCGGCCGTCGCGCCGGGCACGACCAGCCGCTTCAGCTATGCCGCGACCGGCGCGATCACCCTGAACGGTGCGGCCATTGCGCCTGCCTACACCGCAACGGTGACCGCGCCCGCGGCGCCGGCCACGAGCAACAGGGAGACGGTGACCTGGACCTTCACGGGCGGGGTGGTGATCCCTGCCGGTCAAAGTCTGACGCTGACCTTCACCGCGACGGTCGGAGCCACGGTATCCAAAGGCGCGGCAGCGCCCGGTGCGACCTATTACAACGACGTGACCGCCAGTTATTCGGGCGGAGCCTTCCCCAGCGCGTCGGCCAACGGTCAGGCACCGGTGCTGGTGCCGTTCAATACGCTGACGATGAGCAAGACCATCGACTGCGTGTACGACACCTCGGCGATACCGGTTTGCCAGCCTTACACTGGTACACCGATCCCGCCCAATGCCAAGGTGCGTTACAAGCTGCTGTACAGCAACCTGTCTGCACTGGCGCAAACCGTGACGGTCAAGGACACCTTGCCGGTGCAGGTGCCCGCGAACGCCATCAGCAACATGACGGTGGATGGGGTCGCCGCCGTTGCGCCCGCCAACGCGGCAGGCGGCGGAACGGTCATCCTGCAGAACGCTGTCTCGCTTGCCGCAGCCGGCAGTGCCACCATCCTGATGGATGTGCAGACCAACGCGACGGCGGCAACAGTCAGCAACTGCGCTTCGATCAGCACCGTTGCCGCCGATACCTGCGCCACAGTGGGCGTGGTGAAGAGTACTGCGACCGCGAGCGTGCTGGATGTGGCCGTGCTGAGCATCGGCAAGACCACGAGCACGCCCAACGTCGTGGCGGGAGGGACGGCGACCTACACCATCACCATCGCCAACACCGGCACCGCCGCAACGACGTCACTCAAGGTGTATGACTTCCTGCCCTACAGTGGCTCTGCGGTGGATGCAAGCAGGCGTTTGGCATATTCTTCGACGACGAGCTATACCTTGGGTGGGGTGGCAACGGCGCTGACGCCCGCAATCACTACCTCGGTGGCTCCGACCGTGCCGCCCTACGCCAGCAACATGAATCAGCAGCAGGTGCTGTGGGATTTCGGCAACTACGCGCTGGCGGCCGGCGCAACGCTGACCATCACCTTCAATGCCACGGTCGGCGCCGCCATGCCCGGTGTGAGTTACTACAACAGCGTGCGGCACGAATACACCAGCGCCGGCATTTCCTTCAACGCGAACGTGAACAACGTCGCCCTGATCACGGTGGGCAATGCGCAACCATCCCTGATGCTGCTCAAGACGGTCGCGGTGCTTTCCGATCCGCTCAACGGCACGACCGATCCCAAGTTCATTCCGGGCGCGCTGGCGAGCTATACCCTGGTCGCCACCAATTCCGGAACGGGTTCGGTGGACAACGACTCGCTGGTGATCACCGATCCGCTTCCCGCCAACACCGCGCTGTTCGTGAACGACATCGGCGCAGCGGGCTCCGGTCCGGTGCTGTTCAGCCAGGGCGCGACCAGCAGCACGCTCACCTACACTTTCACTGCCCTGGATGATGTTGCGGACGATGTGGCGTTCTCGAACGACAATGCCGCGACCTGGACTTACGTGCCGGCGCCCGGCGCTGACGGATGCGACCCGCTGGTGACCCATCTGCGCATCAATCCGAAAGGCACGTTCGTCGGCAATCCGGCGGCGCCGAGCCCCAGTTTCAATCTGAATTTCCGTGCTTGTGTGAAGTGATCGCCAGGGCGCCCGTTGTGCGGGCGCCCTGGCTGGGAGGTGCGGCGGGTGCGGAGGTTGAAGGGCGGGCGGAGTTTCCTCTAGCCAGCCAGCTTCTTTTTCAGGATGTCGTTCAACTGCGCCGGGTTGGCCTTGCCCTTGCTGGCCTTCATGGCGAGACCGACGAAGAAGCCGAACAGCTTGTCCTTGCCGCTGCGGTACTCGGCGACCTTGTCGGCATTGGCGGCGATGATCTCGTCCACCAGCGCCTCGATGGCGCCGCTGTCGGAGACCTGCTTCAATCCCTTGGCTTCGATGATCGCATCCGCGTCGCCGCCTTCCGCCCACAGGGTGCGGAACACTTCCTTCGCGCCGGAGTTGGAGATGGTGTTGTCGGTGATGCGCTGCAGCATGCCGCCCAGCTGCTGCGCGCTGATCGGGCATTGCGCCATGTCCAGCCCGTCGCGGTTCAGCTGCGCGCTCACTTCGCCCATGATCCAGTTGGCAACAAGCTTGGCGTCCTTGGGCACGGCGGCGAGCACGGTCTCGAAGAAGTCGGCCATCTCGCGCGAAGCGGTGAGGCTGCTCGCGTCGTACGCGGAAAGTCCCAGTTCGTTGACATAGCGCACCTGCTTCACCTGCGGCAGTTCGGGCAGCGTGGCACGCACCTGCTCGATCCACTCCGGCGAGATCTCCAGCGGCAGCAGGTCGGGGTCGGGGAAGTAGCGGTAGTCGTGCGCCTCTTCCTTGGTGCGCATCATGCGCGTCTCGCCTTTGTCCGGATCGAACAGCACCGTGGCTTGCTGGATGGCGCCGCCGTTGACCAGCGTGTCGATCTGCCACTGCACCTCGTAGTTGATCGCCTGCTCCAGGAAGCGGAAGGAGTTGAGGTTCTTGATCTCGCGACGCGTGCCGAACGGCGTGCCGGGACGGTGCACCGACACGTTGGCGTCGCAACGGAACGAACCTTCCTGCATGTTGCCGTCGCAGATGCCGATCCACTGCACCAGCGCGTGCAGCGCCTTGGCGTAGGCCACCGCTTCCGCGGCGCTTCTCATATCCGGCTCGGACACGATCTCCAGCAGCGGCGTGCCGGCGCGGTTGAGGTCGATGCCGGTCATGCCGTGGAAGTCCTCGTGCAGCGACTTGCCCGCGTCTTCTTCCAAGTGCGCACGGGTGAGGCGCACCGTCTTTTCGTAGGCAGGGCTGTTGCCCTGCGCGGGTACGTGAATGGTGAGCTCGCCTTGGCCCACCACGGGCAGGTCGAACTGGCTGATCTGGTAACCCTTGGGCAGGTCAGGATAGAAGTAATTCTTGCGCGCGAACACCGAACGCGGCGCGAGATAGGCGCCGGTGGCGAGGCCGAACCTGATGGCGCGTTCCACTGCGCCCTTGTTCAGCACCGGCAACACGCCGGGCAAGGCGATGCTCACCGCGTCTGCCTGGGTGTTGGGTTCCGCGCCGAACGCGGTTGAGGCGCCGGAAAAGATCTTGGTGTTGGTGGAGAGCTGGGCATGCACTTCCAGCCCGATGACGATTTCCCAATGCATCATTTGCTCCGTGTCTTCGCGGAGGAAGGCAGGGCGTTGCGCACGCCGTCCCAGAACGCGATGCGCGCCTCGATGGCCGCACAGCCTGCCTTGGATGCCGCGCGCAGTTTGGCATCGCTGCCTTTGCACAGATGGCTCAACAGCCTGAGCGACAGCGGGCCGTGCAGTTCGTCGTCGAGGTGGATGTGGCGCTCCAGGTAGTAGTAGAACAGCGGCGCCTTCTTCTTGCTGATGTTCATGTCGGCCAGCAGCGCGCGGAACATGCCGGGGATGACCTGCTCGCGCCCGAGCGCGAAGGCTGCGGCGACGATATGGGTCTTGCCGCTGTCGATGAAGCCGAAAGTGGTTTGCATGAACTGGCGCGCCGGCTCCGGGATCTTGGCGGTCTTAAGCGCCTTCTCGATGCCGTTCTTCTGCACCGACTTGAGGAAGGCTTTCACCGGGGCCGTGTCGGCGCCGACTTCTTCCATGGCGCCGATGTACAAATCGAAGTGGCTGACGAAGGTGGGCTTGCCCTTGGCATCCGGCAGGCCGTCATCGGTCTCCTCGCCCACCACGATCTCGTTGATGAAGCGCTGCGCCGAGGTGACGGCCGCGTCGCCAGTGGGCATCCACGGCACGGCGGTGGGGGCCAGGTCGCGCTGCAGGTATTTGAGCAGCGACATGAAGTCCCACACCGAATAGACATGGTGTTCCATGAAGCGGCGCAGGTCTTCGATGTTGCGCACCGAGCCGTAGACGGGGTGACGGTCGAGCTGCTTCTTGAGTGCAGGGACGCCGGTGAATTTGGTGATCTTCATGATGGCCTCAAAGTTTGGGCGCGCGGCTGTGCCAGTCGGTCGCCTGTTGGAATTGGTGCGCCACATTCAGCATGCGCGCTTCGTCGAAATAGTTGCCGATGATCTGCAGGCCCACCGGCATGTCGTTCGCGCCGAAGCCGCAGGGGATGGACATGCCGGGCAGGCCGGCCAGGTTCACCGCGATGGTGTAGATGTCGGACAGGTACATCTGTACTGGATCGTCGCCCTTTCTCGCCCAGCTTGAAGGCGGTGGAAGGCGAGGTCGGGCCCATGATGACATCGCACTGCTTGTAGGCTTCGGTGAAGTCCTGCGCGATCAGGCGGCGGATCTTCTGCGCTTGCAGATAGTAGGCGTCGTAGTAGCCGTGGCTCAGCACGTAGGTGCCGATCATGATGCGGCGCTTCACTTCCGCGCCGAAGCCCTGCGCGCGACTCTTCTCGTACATGTCGGCGAGGTCGCCGTATTCCGGGGCACGGTGGCCGTAGCGCACGCCGTCGAAGCGCGACAGGTTGCTCGACGCCTCGGCCGGGGCCAGCACGTAATACACCGGCACGGACAGTTTCGAATTCGGCAGGCTGATATCGACGATGGTCGCGCCGAGCTTCTTGTATTCGGCGATGGCGGCTTCGACCGCCTTGGCCACGTCGCTGCCCATGCCTTCGGCGAAGAACTCTTTCGGCAGGCCGATGCGCAGGCCGTTCAGCGGCTTGTTCAGGTCGCGTGCGTAGTCTTCCTTGTCGCGTTGCAGCGAAGTGGAATCGCGCTCGTCGAAGCCGGCCATCACGTTCATCATCAGCGCCAGGTCTTCCGCGCTGCGTGCCATCGGCCCGGCCTGGTCGAGGCTGGAGGCGAAGGCGATCATGCCGTAGCGCGAACACACGCCATAGGTGGGCTTCAGGCCGGAGATGCCGCACAGCGCGGCCGGCTGGCGGATGGAGCCGCCGGTGTCGGTGCCGGTGGCCGCCGCGCACAGGCGCGCCGCCACGGCCGCAGCCGTGCCGCCGGAGGAGCCGCCGGGCACGCGCGCCGTGTCCCACGGGTTCTTCACCGGGCCGTAGTAGGAGGTCTCGTTCGACGAGCCCATGGCGAATTCGTCCATGTTGGTCTTGCCGAGGTTGATCGCGCCCGCATTGTTGAATTGCGAAATCACATGCGCGTCGTAGGGCGATACGAAGTTGTGCAGCATCTTCGAGCCGCAGGTGGTGAGCCAGCCCTTGGCGCAGAAGATGTCCTTTTGCGCGATGGGGATACCGGTCAATGCTTCCGCCTTGCCGGAAGCCAGGCGGGCATCGGCTGCGCGCGCCTGCGCCAGCGAAATCTCCGGGTTCAGGGTGATGTAAGCGTTGAGAGCAGGGTTAAGCTGGGCGATGCGGTCGAGGTAACTCTGGGTCAGTTCGACGCTGGAGATCTTCTTGGCGCGCAGGGCGGCGCCCAGTTGGGTCAGGCTGGAATGGATCATGATTGGTTATTCAATGACTTGGGGAACCAGATACAGGCCGCGTTCGACTTGCGGAGCGATGGCCTGGAAGGCCTCGCGCTGATCGGTTTCGGTGACTTTGTCCTCGCGCAGGCGCTGCGCCAGGTCTTGCGCATGGGACATCGGGGCGATGCCCTGGGTGTCGACCGCCTGCATCTCGGCGATGAGGCCGAAGATGTTGTTCAGCTGGGCTTGGGCGGCCTGGATTTCCTGGGCGTTCATCGCCAGCCGGGCAAGGCGGGCGACTTTTTCGACATCGGCTAAACTTAGGGACATAAAAGGATGCAAATCTTTATCAAATCGGGCGCGATAGGGTATCATAAACCGCTTTGCAGGCGCACCCCTTCTACCTTTCAGGACATGACATGTTTAGTTATTTCGACAGCTATTTCTCCAACGATCTCGCAATCGACCTGGGTACCGCGAACACGCTGATCTGGGCGCGAGGTCAGGGCATCGTTCTGAACGAGCCGTCAGTCGTTGCGATCCGCCAGGAAGGCGGCCCCAACGGCAAGAAGGTGATTCAGCAGGTCGGCCTTGCGGCCAAGCAGATGCTGGGCCGCACGCCGGGCAACATCACCGCGATCCGCCCGATGAAGGACGGCGTGATCGCCGACTTCACCGTCACCGAACAGATGCTCAAGCAGTTCATCCGCCGCGTGCACAAATCCAGCATCTTCACCCCCAGCCCGCGCATCGTCATCTGCGTGCCGTGCGGCTCCACCCAGGTCGAACGCCGCGCCATCCGCGAATCCGCTTACGGTGCCGGGGCGCGTCGCGTCGAACTGATCGAGGAGCCGATGGCGGCCGCGATCGGCGCCGATCTGCCGATCGAAGAGGCGACCGGCTCCATGGTGGTGGACATCGGCGGCGGCACCACCGAGGTGGGCGTGATCTCGCTGGGCGGTGCGGTGTATTCCGGCTCGGTGCGCGTCGGCGGCGACAAGTTCGACGAGGCCATCATCAACTACATTCGCCGCAACTACGGCATGCTGATCGGCGAGACTACCGCCGAGCAGATCAAGAAGGAGATCGGCTCCGCCTTCCCGGGTTCCGAAGTGCGCGAGATGGAAGTGAACGGGCGCAACCTCGCCGAAGGCGTGCCGCGCAGCTTCACCATCTCCAGCAATGAGATCCTCGAAGCGCTGACCGACCCGCTCAACAGCATCGTCAGCGCGGTGAAGACCGCGCTGGAACAGACCCCGCCGGAACTGGGCGCAGACATCGCCAGCAAGGGCATGGTGCTGACCGGCGGCGGCGCATTGCTGCGCGACCTGGATCGCCTGTTGATGGAAGAGACCGGGTTGCCCGTGGTGATCGCCGACGATCCTTTGACCTGCGTCGTGCGCGGCTCCGGCAAGGCGCTCGACCACATGGATAAATTCAACAACATCTTCGCCAGCGACTGATCTTCCGGCGGCGCAGTGGACGATACCCGTAACCTTCGATTCTTCAATCGCGGCCCCAGTCCGGCCGCTCGTCTCGTATTTTTCAGCTTGCTGTCGTTGCTGTTGCTGTTCGTGGACGCGCGCTACCAATACCTGGAATCCACGCGCAAGGTCCTTGCCATCATGATCTATCCCCTGCAGCGCCTGACCGCGCTGCCCGGCGAGACTGTGGGACAGATCGCCGTCTACTTCGAGACACAGGAACAGTTGCTGCAGGATAACGCGCAGCTGCGCCAGCAACAGAACGAGGATGCGGCGCGCCTGCTGCAGATGCAGGTGATCCAGGCCGAGAACGCGCAATTGCGTACCTTGCTGGAACTGAAGCAACGCGTCGATTACCCGATGCAGATGGCCGAGATCATGTATGTCGAGCGCGACATCTTCAAACGCAAACTGTTCATAGACAAGGGCGCGCAGGCCAACGTTCTGCCCGGGCAGGTGGTGGTGGACAACATCGGCGTGGTGGGTCAGGTCACGCGCGTCTATCCCTGGTTGTCCGAAGTCACGCTGGTCACCGACAAGGACCACGCCGTGCCGATCCAGATATTGCGCAACGGTTTGCGCGCGGTGGTGTTCGGCTCCGGCGACATCAACGAGATGGCATTGCGCTACATGCCGGTGAGTACGGACATCGTGGTCGGCGACATGTTGGTCACCTCCGGCATCGACGGCACCTATCCGCCCGACTTGCCGGTGGCGCAAGTCACCAGGATCGAGCGCGATCCGGCTTATCCGTTTGCGCGCATTACCTGCGCACCGCTGGCCGGGGTGGACCGGCACCGTTCGTTGCTGATCGTGTCCGGCCTGCCGAAATTGCCGGAACGTCCGGCGACGGTAGAGCCTGACGCCGAACCGGCGCGGGCAGCAAAGAGACTCAAGCGGAGGAAGCCGTGATCAACGACTTTCCCAAGGACCAGGAATTCCTGCTGCCCGCGAACCCGGGCTTCATCATGCTCAGCCTGTTCGTGGCGGTGATGCTCAACTGGCTGCCTTGGCACGGCTGGGCACTGGTGCTGCGCCCGGATTTTGTGGCACTGGTGCTGCTGTACTGGTGCACCCATAAACCGCACCGCGTGGGCATCGGCATTGCCTGGCTGGTCGGCATCTTCGCCGATGTGGCCGATGCCAGCCTGTTCGGCCAGCATGCGCTCGCTTACTCCGTGCTCGCCTTCGGCGGCATCGTGCTGCACCGGCGCGTGCAGATGTTCGACCTGCGCCAGCAATCCTTCCACGTGTTGCCGCTGCTGCTGCTGAGCTACGCGGCCTATGCCGCCGTGCATTGGCAGGTGCGCGGGTATGTGGCGTGGGAGTATTTCCTCGGCGCCGCGGTATCGGCCATGCTGTGGATCCCGATGACCTTGCTGCTGCAAGCGCTACGCCGTCCGCGCCGCGACCCGAACGAACTATGAATCGTTACATCGAGCTGAAGAACCATCAGCGCGAAATCTATTATTTCCGTTTGCGGCTGGTGTTGAGTCTGGGCTTTGTGGGGGTGATGCTGTTCATCCTGCTGGCACGTTTCTTCTATCTGCAAGTCATCCGTCACGATTATTTCCACACCCTGGGCGAGAGTAACCGCATCTACGTCGTTCCCATCGTGCCGAACCGCGGTCTGCTGCTGGACCGCAACGGCGTGGTGCTGGCGCAGAACTATTCCGGCTACACGCTGGAGATCGCGCCTTCCAAGGTGAGGGATATGGATGGCCTGATCGCTGAACTGGCCAAACTGGTCGAGATCACGCCCAAGGACATCAAGCGTTTCAAGAAACTGTTGACCGAGCGCCAGGCGCTGGAAACCATGCCGCTGCGCAGCCAGTTGAGCGATGAAGAAGTGGCGCGCATCTCGGCGCAGCGTTTCCGCTTTCCCGGCGTAGAGGTCAAGGCACGCTTGTTCCGCGAATATCCTTACACCGACGTGACCTCGCACCTCATCGGCTATGTCGGCCGCATCAACCAGAAGGACATCGAGCAACTGGAAAAGGACGAGGTCATTTCCAATTACCTGGGCTCGGACTACATCGGCAAGACCGGCGTCGAACAGAGTTATGAGAAAGAGCTGCATGGCATGACCGGTTTCGAGCAGGTCGAGGTGGATGCCGGCGGGCGCGCGGTGCGCGTGCTGTCGCGCACCTCGCCGCAATCCGGCAGCAACATCATGCTGACGCTGGATGCAAAATTGCAGGAGGTGGCGGAGCAGGCGTTCGGCGATTACCGCGGCGCACTGGTGGCGCTGGACCCGACCAACGGCGAGGTGCTGGCGTTCGTCAGCAAGCCCGGTTACGACCCCGGCCTGTTCATCGACGGCATCGACACCGAGACTTGGGACGAGCTGAACAACTCGCCCGATACGCCGCTCAACAACCGCGCATTGCGCGGACAGTATCCGCCCGGCTCCACCATCAAGCCGTTCATGGCGCTGACCGGGCTGCATTACGGCACACGCTCTCCGGCGCGCACCATCAGCGACCCCGGCTATTACATGTTGCCCGGCAGCAGACACCAATACCGCGACTGGAAGGCGGGCGGACATGGCAGCGTCGATCTGTTCAAGTCCATCGTCGTCTCCTGCGATACCTATTATTACGGCTTGGCGACCGAACTGGGCATAGACAACATGCACAGCTACCTGTCGCGTTTCGGGTTCGGCAAGAAGACCGGCCTCGACATGGAGGGCGAGGTTTCCGGGCTGCTGCCCTCGACGGAATGGAAAGCGAAGCGCTACAAACAGGTCTGGTATCCGGGCGATACCGTCTCGGCCGGCATCGGTCAGGGCTACAACCTGGTGACGCCGCTGCAACTGGCGTTCGCCACGGCGACGCTGGCCAATGATGGCGTCGCCTACCAGCCGCATCTGGTGAAGGAGATGCGCCGTGCGGGTGGGGCGCCCGTGTTGACCGAACACAAGCCGCTGTTCGACCTGCAGATCCCTCCCGACCACATGAAGCTGGTGAAGGATGCGATGGAAGCGGTCACCAAACCCGGCGGCACGGCGGTGGGGGCGAACTACGGCGTGTCGTACCGCCTGGCGGGCAAGACCGGCACGGCGCAGGTGATCGCCATGAAGCAGGGCGAGAAATACGACGAGAAGAAAGTCTCCGAATACAACCGCGACCACGCCTGGTTCATCGCCTTCGCGCCCGCCGACAAGCCGCGCATCGCGCTGGCGGTTCTGGCGGAGAACGGCGGACACGGCGGCTCCACCGCCGCGCCCATCGCGCGCAAGGTGCTGGATTATTACCTGCTCGGCAAGCTGCCCAAACCGCTGCAAACGGTGTCGGAAAAAGCCGGTTCGGAGGGCGACTAGAAATGAACGCAAGACAACTCAGGCAACGTTTCGTGCAGAACCTCGATCCGGTATTGCTGGCCGGGCTCGGTGGCTTCATGTTCGTCAGCCTCGTGCTGCTGTACAGCGCCAGCGACGGCAACTGGATGCGCGTGCTGGGCCAGTTCGTCAACATCCTGGTGGCGTTCGGCGCGATGTGGATCATTGCCAACATGCCGCTGCACTGGCTGATGCGCATGGCGGTGCCGGTGTATGCATTGGGAATGATCCTGCTGCTGCTCGTGCTGACGCCGCTGGGCGTGAACAGCCATGGTGCGACGCGCTGGCTCAACATCGGCGTGGCGACTATCCAGCCCTCCGAGCTGATGAAGATCGCCGTGCCGCTGATGATGGCCTGGTATTTCGAGAAACACGAAGCCACCCTGAAGCTCAGGAACTATTTCGTCGCGACCATATTGCTGATGCTGCCTCTGGTGCTGATCCTGAAGCAGCCCGACCTCGGCACCTCCATCCTCATCGCCGCAAGCGGCTTCTACGTGCTGTTCCTCGCCGGCCTGTCCTGGCGCATCATGATCGGGCTGCTGGTCGCAGCGGCGGCCAGTGCGCCGTTCCTGTGGGGCATGCTGCACGATTACCAGCGCCACCGCATCCTGATGCTGCTCGACCCTACGCAAGACGCGCTGGGCAAGGGCTACCACACCATCCAGGGCATGATCGCGGTCGGCTCCGGCGGCATCCTCGGCAAGGGCTACATGAACGGCACCCAGACGCACCTGGATTTCCTGCCGGAACGCACCACCGACTTCATCTTCGCGGTCTGGTCGGAAGAGTTCGGCCTGATCGGCAACCTGCTGCTGCTCGGGCTGTACATCTTCGTCATCGGGCGCGGCTTCATCATCACCGCCAACGCCTCCACCTATTTCACGCGCCTGATGGCAGGCAGCATCACGCTCACCTTCTTCACCTATGCCTTCGTCAACATGGGCATGGTCAGCGGCATCCTGCCGGTGGTGGGCGTGCCGCTGCCGCTCATCAGCTATGGCGGCACGTCGCTGCTCACGCTGATGCTGGGCTTTGGCATGCTGATGAGCATCCATACGCACAAGCAACTGGTTAAAACTTGAGGGGAGTCGGAAAATGAAAAGACTATCGTTGTTGCTGTCGGTCGCCACGCTGGCCATGGCCGGCTGCGCCACCACGCACAAGGCGAACGAGAAGCAGCAGAGCGCCGCGCCCATCGTGGATGCAGCATCCGGGCCGAGCGGCAGAGCGGTGCCCGTGATGTCGAGCGCCGCTACCGGCGGCGGCTACCTGCCGGGCGACGGCCCCGGCGCAGATACCCCCGCCAACCTCGACGCCATCCCCGATGCCGTGCCCAAGGCAGAACCGCTGCACCGCTACGCCAACCGCCCTTACTCCGCGCTGGGCAAGACCTACACGCCGCTCACCGAGACCGGCAAATACAAGGAACGCGGCAGCGCTTCCTGGTACGGCAAGAAATTCCACGGCCAGCGCACCTCCATCGGCGAGGTATACGACATGTACGGCATGACCGCCGCGCACCCCACGCTGCCCATCCCCAGCTATGCGCGCGTCACCAACGTCGCCACCGGAAAATCGGTCATCGTGCGCGTCAACGATCGCGGCCCGTTCCTGCATGACCGCATCATGGACCTCTCCTACGTCGCCGCGTACAAGCTCGGCTACATCAACAAAGGCAGCACCGACGTCGAAGTAGAGAGCATCGCCGTCGCCGCCAACGCACCGGTCACCGCGCCGGTCCAACCCCCTGCGCTCAAGGTCGAGCCGCTGGTTCCCGCACCAGCCATCCCGGTCGAGACCGCCGGCACGCCGACCGGCAAGGTCTTCCTGCAACTCGGCGCGTTCAGGTCGCCGCAAGGCGCGGAAAGCTTCCTCGTCAGGATGCGCGCCGAGCTGGGCGACGGCAGTAAGCCGCTACGGCTGTATGAGAAAGCAGGCCTCACGCGCGTGCACCTCGGCCCTTATGCGAACGCGAACGAAGCGCGCAGCGCCGCAAGCAGGCTGTCGTCGACACTGGGCTTCAAACCTTTCGTTAGCGTGCACTGATGGATTTCGTCATCAACGTCGCGGTCGGCATCGTCGCGCTTATCCACGTCTACATCATGGTGCTGGAGATGTTCCTGTGGGAGAAGCCTATCGGGCTACACACGTTCGGAATGGACGAAGACTTCGCCGCCGCCACACGGGTGCTTGGGGCGAACCAGGGCTTGTACAACGGCTTTCTCGCGGCGGGATTGATCTGGGGCCTGGCGACAGGCAACGTCCCCGTGCAGCATTTCTTCCTCAGCTGCGTGCTGGTCGCCGGGGTGTACGGCGCGCTCACGGTGCATGCCAAGATGCTGTGGGTGCAGGCGGTTCCGGCGATGGTGGCATTGACGTTGATGGGGTGGGCGTAGCGAATATATTCCGTTCGTGCTGAGCCTGTCGAAGCATGAATGGTTACATTCGGATATGTAGGTTGGGTTGAGCGGAGCGATACCCAACAGCAAAACCAAACCAACACCGTCGGGGGTAGCCCGACAGCTAGTTACTTTCTTTTGCTTCGCCAAAAGAAAGTAACCCAAGAAAAGGCGACCCCAATCCACCACCTCTTCGAGGTCCCCTGCGTTGCTCGACTGGTCAGGCCTCCTCATAAACTCGCACGATCCGCTACGCGTCCACGTGCTCAAACATATTCGTCAGAATTCCCTGACCAGCCTGCGCTACTCGGTGGCGGATAGAGGAGGGCAAAGCAAAATAAACCCCCAGAACCAAACCTTAGGGCGGGCGCGTTGCGCCCGCCCTACTAGGCAATGCATCATTCACTTCGGGTGTGAGGCACATAGTCAAAACAATTCGAGTCCGGTACATTGCACCTCTGTGCGTGTTGCGGAGACGATATAAATCATGAAACTTATTGAGTTGGGAACATGGGAGGAATTTGAAGCTGAAATAGAAAAGCTCAAATCCTTTCTTTGTGACCAAAAAAGACATGAATTTGATTGCGTCTCAAAACCATTGTTTCGAGGACAAGGTCGTGCGTTCTGGAAATTGGAGACGTCGCTTGAAAGGTATTTGAGCAGCACAGTTTCAATCGAGCAATACAACAGCTATTTGTTGAGAATCAAGCCAGCCGTAGAGGCATATACCGGTGGTTCGTGGAAGGTTGATAGGGAAATTAAAATTGAGGACACCACCTTTCAAACCGTACCAAATTACGAGTTCATGCTTTACGCACGCCATCACGGGTTTCCATCGCCACTGCTTGATTGGTCTCAGTCACCCTATGTGGCCTTATTCTTTGCATTCCAGCATGCTGTTCCAGACCAGCAGGTATCGGTCTTTGCATATGTCGATGATATAGGAAGTGGAAAAGGTGGCTGGGTCGGGGCGCCGCAAATTAGCGCTTTGGGACCCTATGTTTCATCGCACCGTCGTCATTTTATGCAGCAAAGTCAATATACGATTGCGACCGAAAAGGTGAACGATAAGTGGGTCTATTGCGGCCACGAAAAATATTTTTCAGGAACAACAGATGAAAGCCAAGATCTCCTATTTAAATTTACTTTGCCGGGAAAGCTCAGAAATCAGTTCATACAAAAGCTGCAACAGATGAATATCAACGCATTTACGTTATATGGCACCGATGAAAGCCTTATGGACATGCTTGCTTTTCGTGAAATCATCGAAAGAGATATGTAATTCTTTGTGTTGGCTCTGTGGCGTGGGCACTTCGTGCCCACGTAGTGATTTTGGCCTTTCGCTTTTCCCTCCCCTGTGCGCCGCCGAGTAGCGCAGGCTGGTCAGGGGTAGTCCGACGAATATGTCTGAGCACGTGACCGCGTAGCGGGTCGTGCGAGTTTATGAGGAGGCCTGACCAGTCGAGCAACGCAGGGAACCCCGAAGGGGCGGCGCACTGGGGGCGACTTCTTTGGGTTACCTTTCTTGGCAAGACAAGAAAGGTAACTAGCTGTCGGGCTACCCCCGACGGTGTTGATCTTGAATTAGCAAACCAGCGAGCTTCGCCCATCCTTCGACCAACTCAGCACGAACGGTCTCACGTGCTCCCCACTCTTTGCCATCATATTAGAATATGCTAATATGCGCGCACTGCTAACAAAGGAGCCCCACATGTTTGGAATGAACGTAAAAGAAGATCGACGCAACCCAACTCGCAAAATGGGTAGAAGACGCCAGCCACAAACTGCGCGTGATCGACGTGCGCCAGATGGAAGAGATCGCGCATGGCACCGTGCCCAAGGCCGAGGCGCTGCCGCTGCACGTGCTGCCCGCCAAGGTGCACGAACTGGACAAGAGCGAGAAGCTGATCATGGTGTGCCGCAGCGGCGCGCGCTCGGCGCAGGCCTGCATGTTCCTGCAGCAGCAGGGATTCTCCAACGTGTTCAACCTGCGCGGCGGGATGATGGGCTGGGTGCAGAGCGGATTCGCTCCTTGCCAGTTAGCCTGAGGTGACTATGAAATCAAAGATACTTTGGGGCCTGGCCGCAGTGCTGGGGCTGGCGGGTCGTGGCGCAGCAGTTGCAGGCCAGCCAAGGCGTGGACGTGAAACAGGCGCAGAGCATGAACCAGCAGGGCGCATTGTTGCTGGATGTGCGCGAGCCTGCCGAATATGCGGCCATCCATGCGCCGAATGCGAAGCTGATTCCCCTGGGGGAGGTTGGCCTGCGTCTGAAAGAGATCGAAGCCTACAAGAACAAGCCCATCGCGGTGATCTGCCGCTCCGGCCGGCGCTCGGCGAAAGCGGTCGCGATCCTGCAGGAAGCCGGTTTCACCCAGGTGGTCAACGTGCAAGGCGGCACCAATGCCTGGGAACAGGCCGGGCTGGAAGTCATCAAGCAGCAGTAGTGTTCATGGCGGGCGTTCAGCCCGCCACCCGTAGCACCAATCCCTTCAGATACGCCCCCTCGGGGAAACTCAGCAGCACCGGATGATCCGCTGCTGCGTGCAGTTTTTTCACGATCTGCGCATCCACGCCCGCGTCCAGCGCCGCACCGGCGATGATCTTCTGGAACAGGTCATCGCTGATGCCGCCGGAGCAGGAGTAGGTGAACAGCAGGCCGCCCGGACGCAGCAGCTTGAAGCCGAGCAGGTTGATGTCCTTGTAGGCGCGCGAGGCCTTTTCGGCGAAAGCGGCGGTGGGGGCGAACTTGGGCGGGTCGAGCACGATGAGGTCGAACTTGCGGTTCTGGTCGCGCAGCTTGCGCAACGCTTCGAACACGTCGGCGCATTGCCACTCGGCCTTCGATGCATCGAGGCCATTCAGCTCCACATTGCGTTTTGCCAGTTCCAGCGCGCCTTCCGAGGCGTCGATGGAAAGCACCGATTTCGCGCCGCCGCGCAAGGCATAGAGCGAGAAGCCGCCGGTGTAGCAGAAGCAGTTCAGCACCTCCTTGTCCGTGCGCCAGCGTGCCGGTCAGCGCGCGGTTGTCGCGCTGGTCGAGGTAGTAGCCGGTCTTCTGGCCTGCCGCCACATCCACGGCGAAGCGCAATCCGTTTTCAATCACCTCCACTTTTTCCGGCAAAGCGCCGCGCACGACGCCGCAGCGTTTGGGCAGTCCCTCCAGTTCGCGCCCGTCGGAATCGGAGCGTTCGTAGATGCAAACGGGCGCACACAGTTCCTGCAGGATGTCGGCGATGGTGTCGCGCCAATGTTCCGGGCCGGCGCTGCCCAGCTGCATCACCAGCACGTCGCCGTACTTGGTCCACGATGAGGCCGGGCAGTCCGTCCGATTCGCCGTGGATGAGGCGAGCGCCCTCTCCCCCAGCCCCTCTCCCGCTTGCGGGCGAGGGGAGCAGACCGAGGTCGCGGCGTGCGGCCAGCGCATTGGCGATGCGGCTGCGGAAGAACGCTTTGTCGATGACATCTTTTTCGTGCCACGACCATACGCGCGCGGTGATCTGCGAGTCGGCGTTGTAGGCCGCCCATGCGAGGAAATTCCCCGCACGCATCGCGCACCGGTACGGTGTCGCCGCTGGCGGGCGCACCGTCGATGCACTCGACCGCGCCTGAGAATATCCACGGGTGGCGGCGCTGCAAGGATTTCTCGCGGCCTGCCTTGAGCATGATGCTGGGCTTGGCAGAAGGATTCCCGGTGCGCGGCTTGGAGGCAGGCTGCGCCGCCGGGGCATCGGCCTGCGATTTGCTGCGCTGCACGCGCTTGCGGAAATCCTTGCCGCCTTGGGATTGGCGATGCGGTGTCGAATGTGATTTTGTTTTTTCTTTGCTCATGTCTTCTTCTTGGCACGCGGATGCGCGCCGTCATATATTTTTGCGAGATATTGAAAGTCGAGGTGGGTATAGACCTGCGTGGTGGAGATGCTGGCGTGGCCCAGCATCTCCTGCACCGCGCGCAGGTCGCCGGAAGATTGCAGCACATGGGTGGCGAAGGAATGGCGCAGCATGTGCGGGTGCACGTTGCTGGCGAGGCCCTGCTTGATCGCCCATTTATGCAGCTGCAATTCCACGGTGCGCGGGGAGATGCGCGCGCCCTTAGTGCCGACGAACAGCGCCGTCTCGTCGGGCTTTGCGACCTGCTCGCGCACCGCCAGCCATGCCTTCAATGCAGCGATGGCGTGGCTGCCCAGCGGTACGATGCGCGTCTTGTTGCCCTTGCCGGTGATGCGCACCGAGGCATCGGCGAAATCCATGTCGATGGGATCGAGGCTCACCAGCTCGGCCAGACGCAGACCGGAGGAATAGAGCAGCTCGAACATCGCCTTGTCGCGCGCATCCAGCGGCGTGTCGACCGGCATCTCCACCAGCTTCACCGCCTCGTCGGGAGAGAGCGCATGCGGCAGCGCCTTGGGCGCTTTCGGCGCGCGCAGCCCGACGCAGGGATTGCTCTGGCAGCCGTGGTCGCGCATCAGGTAGGAATAGAAGCCGCGCCATGCCGAGAGCACGCGCGCCAGCGAACGGCCGCCCAGGCCGCTGCTGTGCAACTGCGCGATAAAGCGGCGGATGTGGTGACTCTTGAGGTCGGGCAGCGGCGTCGCGCCGGCGAGCGCGAACAGACGCCGGATGTCGCGCGCGTAGTTCTCGGCGGTCAGCGGGGAGTAGTTGCGTTCGTTATGCAGGTAGGCGAGGTAGCCTTGCAGTGTGGCAGGGCGTTTGTTCGGCAACAGGCATCAGGCATGCAGACGGAACGCGCTGCCCAGTGTTTCGGCGATGCGTTGCAGGAACAGCGTGCCCATTTCCGGATAGAAGCGTTGCTTGTCCTCGCTGGCGAGGATGAGCAGGCCGAAGGTCTGTCCGTTCGCGCGCAGCGGCAGGTAGGCGAACGAACGCAGGTGCTCCGCCGCTTCGCCGAACCAGGGCAGGGTGTCGTGTACGGCGTGGTGGGCGCAGACCGGTTGCTCATGCTGGTCGGCAAAGGACAGCACTTCGGAACTGGGCGGTTCGTCCTTCCACAGGTGCAATGCGACATGCGGGATGGCGAAGATGTCGCGCAGGTTGCGCACGACCAGGTTTTGCAGCGTAACGCTGTCCTGCGCGCCGAACAGGCCGCAGTTGAACTGGTGCACCTTGAGTTGCAGCGCGTCGTTCTCCTTGGCGAACTCCAGCAGCTCGTGCAGTTTCTTCTCCAGTTCTTTCACGCGCTCGCGCAAGGTGAGCAGTTGGCGTTCGGAGAGCGAGATGGTGCGTCCGCCGTGGGGATGCGGCAGGTTGATCTGCGCCAGCATCTCGGCGTGGTCTTCGAAGAACTGCGGGTTGTCCTGCAGGTATTGTGCGACGTCCTCTGCTTTCATCTTCGCCTCTTACAGGTTGATCTCGCCGTCGAACACGGTGATGGCCGGGCCGGTCATGAACACCGGCGAATGTTCGCCCGCCCAGGTGATGCTGAGGGTGCCGCCGCGCGTGGCGACATGCACCGTGTTGTCCAGCAGCTTGCGCCGGATACCGGCGACCACGGCGGCGCAGGCGCCGGTGCCGCAGGACAGAGTCTCGCCCGCCCCGCGCTCGAACACGCGCAAGCGGATGTGTTCGCGATCGACGATCTGCATGAAGCCCGCGTTGACGCGCTTGGGAAAGCGCGGATGGTGTTCGATCAATGGACCCTGCGTGGCCACGGGCGCGGCTTCCACGTTGTCCACCACCTGCACCGCATGCGGGTTGCCCATGGAAACGGCCGTGATCTGCACGGTCTGATCGCCGACCTGCAGCGGCTGGATCACCTCCTGGCTGTCGCTCGCGAAAGGGATCTGCGCCGGCTCGAAGATGGGGGCGCCCATGTTCACGGTGACGCGCCCGTCGTCTTCCAGGCGCGGCGAGACCAGCCCGCTCTTGGTTTCCACGACGATCTCGCGCTTGCTGGTCAGTTTCTTCTCGTGCACGAAGCGCACGAAGCAGCGCGCACCGTTGCCGCACTGCTCCACTTCGCCGCCGTCGGCATTGAAGATGCGGTAGCGGAAATCGGCATCGTCGCGCGGGGTCTTCTCCACCAGCAGGATCTGGTCGCAGCCGATGCCGAAATGGCGGTCGGCGATGAAGCGGAGCTGCTCCGGGGATAGCGCAATGGACTGGCGCACGCCGTCCAGCACCACGAAATCGTTGCCTGCGCCGTGCATCTTGGTGAATTTGAGGGTCATGGTTTTGCCGCTGCGATCAATTGTGACAATTATACGGGGTTCATGCGCACAGCTGCTTGTGGTCGCGCAGCATGCACCTATCCATCACCACGGTGATGCCGGCCTGCTGCGCGCGCAGCGCGGCCGCCTCGTGCACCACGCCGTCCTGCAGCCACAGGTTGCGGACGCCAAGCCGGATGCAGCTTTCGACGATGGCGGGCACATGCTCAGGCGCGCGGAACACCTCCACGATGTCCGGCAGCTCGGGCAGGCTTTCCAGGTCGGGATAGGCCTTCTCGCCCAGCACCTCGGACACCAGGGGCCGCACCGGGAGGATGCGGTAGCCGAACCCTTGCATGGCCTGCGCCACGCCAAAGCTGGGACGCGCCCGGTTTGGCGACAGCCCGACCACGGCGATGGTATGGACCTCGCGCAACAATCGGCAGATGTCTTCAGGGCTGGGATTGACGAAACTCATGGCGCGCACGATAGCATTTTTTGCCGCCTCCGGCGCGGGCGGGAGGGGCAAAAAAACGCTATACTGCGCGCCGTTCAAAGCGCCCGTAGCTCAGCTGGATAGAGTATTGGTTTCCGAAGCCAAGGGTCGTGGGTTCGACTCCCGCCGGGCGCACCAATCGGGCAGAAGTGGGCACTTGATCATTCAAGTGCCCATTTTTTTCGCCCACGCTGCGGCAATTGCAAGGCTGCCGCATTTCGCCCTCCAAAATACATAGTTATACGTATTAACGCCTCAGGGTTGCTCATATATCTTGAGCACCGTCGATCCCGGTTTCCTTTTTTCGGATTTGAGCAGCGCCGGGGCCGATTTCTTCAATTTCTATAAGGATGCAATGACATGGCAACCGGTACAGTGAAATGGTTTAACGACACCAAAGGTTTCGGCTTTATTACGCCCGACAATGGCAGCGATGATCTGTTCGCGCACTTTTCCGCGATCAACATGAACGGATTCAAGACGCTCAAGGAAGGGCAGAAGGTCAGTTTTGAAGTGACGCAGGGCCCGAAGGGCAAGCAGGCCTCCAATATCCAGAACGCTTGAGAGGCTTTGCCGGCTGTATGACGGCTATCGTCCAACAGCCGGCAAGTGAAGTTGGAGCCAAGAATAGCCCGTTCAGGCCATGCCGCAATGGTGGAAGGTAGTGGCAAGCAGGCAGCCGACTTCCACCGTCCGGATGCATCGCTGCGCTCAGCAGCCGATACATCGTATACGGGGACGCGTTGATGGATCCCCGAGACAGGGAGGTGTGAGATGACCATCGTGATGGATATGAGCGGGTACGAGATCAAGCGCGAAGCGGGAGAAGTCGAAGAATACGACGATGAGGTGCTGTGTGCGGGATGGAATCCGCAACTGGCGCTGGTGGCGGACCGGCCGGTCACGGCGCTGGACAAGCACACCGAATTTCCCGGCGGGCCGGCGAAAGCGGACGTGGAAGACTTCCTGCAAAAGATGTACCGGTACCAGTGCTGAAGTTGCGCCGGCCGGAGCGGCCTCACTCCTGAGGCCGCCCCCTGCCGCAAGCCTTATCCCGCGCCCCGTTCGGGGTGTTTGTCCGGCGTGCCGCCAGACGCTCTGTGATATTCTTCCCGCAGTCGTTTCCATATCCCCTACATGAGATTCGTATTGCTCCTGCTGCTGGCGTTGCCCATGCATGCGCTGGCCGATCAAGAAAGTGATTTCACCGCCGCACGCGAAGCGTTTCGCGCCGGTAATGCTGCACGCCTGGAGCAGGCGGCCGAACGTCTCAAGGATTCCCCGCTGGAGCCCTACGTCACCTACTACCGGCTGCGCCTGGGCTGGGGCGCGCCCGGCGCGCGGATCAAGGCTTTTCTGGCGCGTAACGAAGAAAGTCCGGTGGTCAATCAGTTCCGCGGCGAATGGCTCAAATACCTGGGCAAGCGCGGCCGCTGGGACGAGTTCGCCGAAGAATATCCGAAGCTGGTGAACGGCGATGACGAGCTGGCCTGCTACGGCCTGCAGCTGCGCCAGCGCAGCGATGAAGCGGGCGCGCTGGCGGAGGCGCGCAAGCTGTGGTTCCGCGGCGAGGAACTGCCGGAAAGTTGCGCGCCCTTGTTCGCGGAGGCGCTGAAGCAAAACGTCATCATCGAGGCCGATGTATGGCAGCGCATGCGCCTCGCGCTGGAGAGCGGCAACCCCTCGTTTGCCAGGCAGCTCATCAAACACCTGCCCAAGGCGCAGCAATTCCCGGCAGCGGAACTGAGCTCGGCGGCGAGCGACCCGCGGCGCTATCTGGCGCGGACCAGGTTCGATAACGCGGGTACCGGGCGGCGCACCGCGGCCTTGTTCGCCTTGGCGCGCCTTTCCCGACAATCGCCGCAGGTGGCTTATGCGCACTGGGAACGGATCGCCAGTTTCTTCACCGAGGACGAGCAGCGCTATTTCTTCGGCTGGATAGGCTACGCCGGAGCGCAGGCGCATGACGAGCGCGCATTGATCTGGTACGCGGTGGCCGGCGATGCAGCACTGAACCCCAACCAACTGGCGTGGCGCACGCGTGCCGCGCTGCGCGCGCAGAACTGGCACGAGGTGTGGGAGAGCATCAGCGCCATGGCGCCGGAACAGCAGAGCGAAGGCGCATGGCGTTACTGGAAAGCGCGCGCGCTCAGGGAGCTGGGGCGCCCGGCGGATGCGGAAGCGCTGTTCGTCGAGCTGAGCCGCGAGTACAACTTCTACGGCCAGCTCGCTGCCGAGGAACTGGGCGCGGCGCCGGGAGCGGGCATGATCTCGGTGAGCTACCAGCCGACCGGGGGAGAGGTCGAGGCCATCCAGGCATTGCCGGCGATACAGCGCACGCTGCTGCTGTACCGCATGGGCCTGCGCACCGAGGCGGCGAAGGAATGGGCCTGGGTGACGCGCAAGTTCAGCGACCGCCAGTTGCTGGTGGCCGCCGAAGTGGCGCGGCGCAACGAGATGTACGACCGCTCCATCAACGCGGCGGACCGCACGGTGCAGTTGCACGATTTCAATCTGCGTTATCCGGCGCCGTATCGCGATGCCTTGCAGGAGAACCTGCAAAAGCACGGCCTGGAGGAGGCCTGGGTGTACGGCCTGATGCGGCAGGAGAGCCGTTTCGCCGCCAAGGCGAGATCCGATGTCGGCGCGGCAGGGGTGATGCAGATCATGCCGGCGACGGCGCACTGGGTGGCCAAGCGCATGGGCATGAAGGGTTACCGCAAAGGACTGATTCACCAGCTCGACGTGAACATCAAGCTTGGCACCTATTACATGAAGAACGTCTCCAGCATGTTCGGCGACAATCCGGTGCTCGCTTCCGCCGCCTACAACGCCGGCCCGAATCGGGCGCGGCAATGGTGCGGCACGAAGCCGCTGGAGGGCGCGATCTATGTCGAGACCATTCCGTTCGCCGAGACGCGCGATTACGTGAGAAAAGTGATGAGCAACACGGTCTATTATTCCAAACTGTTCGGACAGCCGACGCAATCGCTCAAGCAGCGGCTCGGCACCATAGCGGCCAGGGACGAGGCCCGGAAAGCAGATCGTCGAATGAACGTTGATCGACTTGACATGTCTATCGCGTCGGCGGCGCCGTGCGCGACCGCCTGCTCGGCCTGCCGGTGCAGGACCACGACTGGGTCGTGGTGGGCAGCACGCCGGAAGAGATGGTGCAGCGCGGCTTCAAGCCGGTGGGCGCGGACTTCCCGGTGTTCCTGCATCCCGAGACGCACGAGGAATATGCGCTGGCGCGCACCGAGCGCAAGGTGGCGCAGGGCTACAAGGGCTTCACCGTGTATGCCGAACCCGGCGTGACGCTGGAGCAGGATCTGCTGCGCCGCGACTTCACCATCAATGCCATCGCACAGGATGCCGACGGCAACCTCATCGATCCCTACGGCGGCCAGGAAGACCTGAAAGCGGGCGTGCTGCGCCACGTCAGCGACGCCTTCGCCGAAGACCCGGTGCGCATCCTGCGCGCGGCGCGCTTCGTGGCGCGCTTCGGTTTCTCCATCGCGCCGGAAACGCTGGCGCTGATGCGCGCGATGGTGGACAACGGCGAGGTGGATGCGCTGGTCGCCGAGCGCGTGTGGCAGGAACTGGCGCGCGGCCTCATGGAAAAGTATCCGTCGCGTTTCTTCACCACGCTGCGCGAGTGCGGCGCGCTGAAAAAGATATTGCCGGAAGTGGATGCGCTGTTCGGCGTGCCGCAGCCCGCGCATTACCACCCCGAGATCGACTGCGGCATCCACACCCTGCTGGTGATGGACGAAGCCGCCAGACAGGGGCATGTGCTGGAAGTGCGCTTCGCCGCGCTCACCCACGACCTCGGCAAGGCCACCACGCCCGAGGACACCTTGCCGCGCCACATCGGCCACGAGATGCGCAGCGTCGATCTGCTGAGAGAGATGAGCGAGCGCCTGCGCGTGCCCGCCGATTGCCGCGACCTGGGGCTGCTGGTGGCGCAATACCACAGCCATGTGCACCGCGCGCGCGAGCTGCGCGCCGACACCATCGTCAAGCTGTTCGACAGTTGCGACCTGTGGCGCAAGCCGCAGCGCTTCGCCCAGATCCTGCTGGCTTGCGAATGCGATGCGCACGGCCGCACCGGGCACGAGCACGATGCCTATCCGCAGTCCGCCTATCTGCTGGAATGCGCGCAGGCAGCGCAGGCCGTGAACGCAGGCGACATCGCGCGCGCCTGCCCGGACCGGAACCTCATCGCCGACAAGGTGCGCGAGGCGCGCATCCTGGCGGTGGAAGCGGTCATCAAGAGTTGATAGTTACACACCACCGGCAGCTTGATCTTCCAGTGGTAGCGAAAACAAATTGACTCCGGTACATTTCATTTCGGTGGATGAGCAAGCCATGCAACTTTTAACAAATAAGTAGGTGAATAAATGAAAAACATAATCATTGTTGTTTTCGTCACTATTTTGACTGCTTGTGCAGGACACCATTCAGGAGCAGGAACATATTTTGAGTGGGAACAGCCCGTAAAGTTGAAAAAGGCATGACCGAAGATCAAGTTTCTAGTCTTCTTGGCACCCCCTATGGCATTTATGAAAAAGATGACGGCAAGGTACTTTATGTATGGTCATATGCAGGGACTAATGGTGAAACACGTTCTTAAGTATTCCATTCAAGGATGGTCGGGTTGTATCTGTGCCACGCATCCCGTATCGCGATTAACTTAAGGTAGGTCTGAATAAGTAACCGCGAGTTAAAGGGGTACTTAAACGTTGTGCCATCTGAGTACAACTGTAAAAACATGACGCTATGAATAACAAATATTTGCACGGCCAAGTCCTCGAAGAACTGAGGACGTATATCGCGCGGTGCGACCGCATCCTAAACGCCCTTGCTGGAAAACAAAGCATGAACGTTTCAGAATGCGAAATCGTCCGGGAGCAATATGTCTCGCTCAAGCGAGACCTCAAAGCCGCGTCTGCTCGCGGCACTCTTCTGCCGAGGACGCAGCGCGACGTGCCCTTGAGTGTGGATTCAATCTATGGATCAGCGGTGAGACACGCGTCGATCGAACTGAAACCAAAGACAAACACTCACCCTTTAAATGGGCGTTGGGAATCCGCAATCAGTTCCTGCAAAAGCGAACTCATCTATTATCTTGAACGCCTACCAACAGTGCCCGATAAGGGGTCAGCATCGCAATAGATTTTTCACAAGCATCAAACGCGTGAACCTATCGCTTCTCTCCACACCCTTAACTTCTCCTCATAACGCATCCCCGCATGCGCCGGGCTGGTGTGGGCGATACGGGGTCAGCATCGCAATTGATCTTCATATAGGGTATACCCAGAGCCGAATTGTTCCCGAGGAAAATCGAGATGGCTGAGAAAGATTCTTTAGTACCTTTCGCCCCCAAGAACCTCATCGCCGACAAGGTGTGCGAAGCGCGCGTTGTGGCGTAGAACATGCCATCCCCCGCCGCAATTGATCTTCATTAAGGTATACCGGCGTCGAATTGTTCCTGAGGAAAATTGAGATGGCCGAGAAAGATTCTTTAAGTACCTTTCATCCCCAAGAAAACCCATCGCCACCAAGATGCGCAAAGCGCGCACCCTGACCTAGAACATGCCCTCTCCCGCACAAAAACTGGCTAGCCTGCTGCGCGAGGTGCGCGCCTGCGACGTGTGCGCAGACCACCTGCCGTACCCGCCCAAGCCCATCCTGCGCGCGGGCGTGACGGCGAAGATACTGATCGTGGGGCAGGCGCCCGGGCGGCGGGTGCACGAGACCGGCATCCCGTGGAACGATCCTTCCGGCGACCGTTTGCGCGACTGGATGCAGGTGTCGCGCGACACGTTCTACGACGAGCAGCGCATCGCCATCATCCCCACGGGGCTGTGCTATCCCGGCACCGGCAAGGGCGGCGACCTGCCGCCGTGCGCGGAATGCGCGCCGCTGTGGCATCCGCGCCTGCGCGCGGCGCTGCCGGACATCAAGCTTACGCTGCTGGTCGGTAGTTATGCGCAGGCCTACTACCTGGGCGAGCGCGCGCACAAGACGCTGACCGAGACGGTGCGCCATTACCGCGATTACCTGCCGGAGTTCCTGGTGCTGCCGCACCCGAGCTGGCACAACCAGGCGTGGCTGAAGCGCAACCCATGGTTCGCGGCGGAGGTGCTGCCGCTGTTGCGCGAGCGGGTCGCCGCGCTGCTATAGCAGGCGCGAGCGGTCGCCCGGGATGAAGCTCTGCAGCGGCTCGTCCATCCCTTTTCCCAGCGCGATCACCTTGAACAGTTCGCCCATCTCGGCGGGGCTGGTGAGTTTCTGCATCTGGGCGGACAGCGGCAGGTACGCGCGCACGTCCTCCGGCGAGACTTCGCGCATGAGATCGGCGAGGCCGTTGTTGATGAGGAAGTGCGCCTGAGTGACGTAGCCCAGCAGGTGCGCGCCATGGTCGATGGCCGCCTCGGCGACGGCGGTGAAATCCACATGCGCGGTGATGTCCTGCAGGCCCGGCAGGTAGAACGGATCGTCGTGCACGTAATGGCGGTAATGGCACATCAGCGTGCCGCGCGTACGCTGCGGATGGTAATACTCGCGTGCCCCGAAACCGTAGTCGATGAACAGCAATACGCCCTTGTCCAGACGTTCGCACAGGCTGGCGACGAGGCCGCGCGCGGCCATCGAGACTTCGCTCAGGTAGTCGTCCGGCACGATGATCTTTTTCGCGGCATCGAGCAGGGCTTCGTTCTCCGGCAGCCGGTCCTGCCAGAAGAAACCCTCGTCCTTGCGGCCGACGCCGCGCTCGAGGATGCGCCCGTTCGACCAGTACAGCAGGTGCACGGGCAGCGCGTCCAGCACCTCGTTGCCGATGACAGCTCCCGAGATCTTTTCCGGCAGGGCGTCCAGCCAATGTATGCGTGCGGCGAGATGCGGCAGTTTTTCGTTCAATAAAGCCTGCTGGCGTTGGCGCAGGTCGGCGCTCACTTCCAGTATCGAATAGCTCTCCGGCAAGGCATCCAGCTTTTCCAGTTCGCCGAGGATATCCAGCGCCAGCTTGCCGCTGCCTGCGCCGAGTTCGAGGATGTGCGGCGTGCTGATCTGCATCACCTCGACCAGTTGCCGCGCCACGGTGCGGCCGAACAGCGCAGAGAGCTCCGGCGCGGTGATGAAGTCGCCCGCCTCGCCGAACTTGCGCGAACCGGCGGTGTAATAGCCCAGGCCGGGGGCATAAAGCGCCAGTTCCATGAAGCGGGAGAACGGTATCCAGCCGCCTTGCGCAGCGATGTCCTGGCGGATGAGTTCGTTCAGCTGGGCGCTGTGGGCGAGTGCGTCTGGCGAGGGGGCGGGCAGGGTGGCGGACATGGTCGGGTATAATTGGCGAGTCCCTGGAGTTTAGTGGAGAGTTCGATGCAAGGCAAAACGGTATTGGTGACAGGCGGAGCGAAGCGCGTGGGTGCGGCCATCGTGCGGCGATTGCATGCGGCAGGGGCGAATGTGGCGATCCATTGCCACTCCTCGCTCGTGGAAGCGAAGGCGCTGCAGGCCGAGCTGAATGCGAAGCGTGCCGATTCTGCTTACACCGTGCAGGCCAACCTGCTGGATACGGCTGCCTTGCCGCACGTGGTGGAGAAGGTGGTAAAGCACTTCGGACATCTGGATGCGGTGGTAAACAACGCTTCCAGCTTCTATCCGACGCCGCTGGACAAAGCGGACGAGAAGCAATGGAACGACCTGCTCGGCACCAACCTGAAAGCGCCGGTGTTTCTGGCGCAAGCGGCGGCACCGGAACTGCGCCGCCGCCATGGCTGCATCGTCAACATCGTCGATATCCACGCCGAGTTTCCGATGCACGGACACCTGCTGTACAACATTGCGAAATCGGGGCTGGCCGGGTTGACCCGCGCCCTGGCCCAGGAACTCGCGCCGCAGGTGCGCGTGAACGGCATCTCTCCCGGCGTGAGCCTGTGGCCGGAAAACGCGGCGTGGCAGGACGAAGAGCAGCGCCGCAAGATCGTCGCGCATACCCTGCTCAAGCGCGAGGGCGAGCCGGACGATATCGCCAGGACCGTGCAATTCCTGATCGCGGACGCGCCTTACATCACCGGGCAGGTCATCGCCGTGGATGGCGGGCGCAGCATCAATCTTTGAATCTGTCCACGAAATACACGAAAGGCACGAAATGCATGCGACCGGCAGATTCATGTTTGTGAAGTTCGTGTTTTTCGTGGACATACTGCCTTTAGCCTTATAACAGAACGAATCATGAACGACATCATTCAACCCATACACTTCGAGCATCACTCCACCAACTTCAACCGCCTCAAGGGCCGGCTGGAGCACATGGTGGGCAAGGCCATCGGCGACTTCAACATGATCGAGGAAGGCGACACCGTGATGGTGTGCCTGAGCGGCGGCAAGGATTCCTACACGCTGCTCGACATCCTGCTCACGTTGCAGAAGCGCGCGCCCATCGACTTCAAGGTCGTGGCGATGAACCTCGACCAGAAGCAGCCGGGTTTCCCTGCCGAGGTGCTGCCGAACTACCTGAAGAAACTGGGTATCGAATTTCACATCGAGACGCAGGACACCTACTCCATCGTCAAGGAGAAGATTCCCGAGGGCAAGACCACCTGCTCGCTGTGTTCGCGCCTGCGCCGCGGCATCATCTACAAGGTGGCGGGCGAGCTGGGCGCGAACAAGATCGCGCTGGGACACCATCGCGACGACATGGTGGAGACGCTGTTCCTCAACATGTTCTTCGGCGGCAAGCTGAAAGCCATGCCGCCCAAGCTGGTGACCGACAAGGGCGACCACATCGTCATCCGCCCGCTCGCTTATTGCGCCGAGAAGGACATCGCCCGCTACGCACGCGGCATGGAGTTCCCCATCATCCCGTGCAACCTGTGCGGCTCGCAGGAGAACCTGCAACGCCAGAACATCAAGCAGATGCTGCACGACTGGGAGCGCCAGTACCCGGGGCGCACGCAGACCATCTTCACCGCCATGCAGAACGTCAAACCGTCGCACCTGCTCGATGCGGGCCTGTTCGACTTCAAGGGCATCCAGCTGGGGGCGCAGGTGGAAGAAGGGGATGTGGCGTTCGACTAGTACACTGCGCATCAGGGTTTGCGCAGCATCTTGCTCACCTCATCCTGATGCGCAGTTTCCGTAGCGACCATATCCCGCGCGTACTCTTCGAGGCGGACATCCTTGTCTCTGACGAGGCCCAGTAGTTCGTGATATGTCTTCAGCGCTTTGCCCTCGTGTGCCAGCGATTCGCGCAGAATATCGCCGATATCGTGGGGTTGCGATTCCAGTAGCGGGCCGATCTTCAGCGACGGATACCCATCAAGCCAGGTAACCAGCTCTCCTGCCTTCCGCGCATGCAGCAGCCCTTCTTCGGCCTGCTTCTGCAACCAGTCGATGATGGGGATGCGGTTGTAGCCGTATATCATCAGCGCGTAGTGGGTATAGCGCACCACGCCGGCCAGTTCGAGCTCCAGGATGCGGTTGAGTGTCCTGAGCACTGCGTCTTTGTCCATGATGACCTCCTTGACCCAGGTGGTTGCGGCCGGAACAAGCTGCCGCGAAGGACATTCTATGCCAGGCGGAGACGAGGAGCAGTGAGGTGAATACCCTAGACGGATTGATGCAGGGAAGCGCCCACCGCCACCTTGAAGATCACTTTGCGCATTGGCCACCGGAAACCAGCGGCGCATGCGCATCCTCCGGGAAGAAGATGCAGAAATGATCGGGAGGCACCGCGACCCATGAGGCGGGCGCGTCATGGAAGAAGCGGATGTCCTTTTCCATGCTGTGCTCGCTCACCGGATTGAGGCAATCCGCCAGCGGCTTCCAGCCCATCTGCTCGTCGCCTTGCAGCACCAGCTGGATGTCGATGTAACGCCGGTGCGCCTCCAGCTTCGCCATCTCTTTCGTCTTGCCCGGCACCTGCTCCACGATGGCGATCAGATCGTCGCCGGCGACGTGGTAGCGCCCCGGCGCGAGCGCGAACAGGTCGGTGTTGCGGATGTAGTCGAAGGCTCGCGGGAACAGCGGATGCAGCGCGGCGTAACGATCGGATTGGGAGAGGGCGGAGAGGATCATTTGCGTTCCGGCAGCATGCGCGTCAGCGTGTTGTCGCGCACCATGTAGTGGTGTTGCAGGGCGGCCAGTGCATGCAGGCCGATGAGGAAGTATCCCGTCGTGCCGAAGAACTCGTGCAGTTCCTTGATCTGCTTCGCGAGGTCCTTGTTCTCGGAGATCAATGCGGGCAGTTCCAGGCCAAAGAACGGGATCGGTTTGCCGGCCGCGCTGAGCAACAGCCAGCCGCTGATCGGCATGGCGATCATCAGCACGTAGAGCGCCAGGTGCATGAGCTTGGAAGCAAGGTGCTGCCAGGCGACCGGTTCCGGCACGATCGCGGGCGTGGGGCCGGACAGGCGCGCGGCGATGCGCGGCCATACCAGCACGAACACCAGCATGCCGAGCATGAAGTGCCAGGTCTTCAGCATCTCGCGCGGGTCGCTGCCTTTTTCGAACAGTTCGCGCAGTTCGATGGTCCCGTACACGGCGATGAACAGCAGCAGCATCAGCCAGTGGAGGCCGATGGAAAGCGAGCCGTAGCGGGTTGTCGTGTTTTTCCAGTTCATCGCAAATCTCCTTTGACTGAGTGGTGTGAGCGGCGGCAATCTGGTGTCGCCGGTGTTGCGGAATGACAGAAGCTGGAAAGGATAATAGCCAGACTTCCTTAAGTCTTCCTTAATTCACGCACCGTGCCGCGTGTTCGCCTAGATGAATCTGGCGATCATCCCCTTCGCCAGTTCGCCCTGCAACGGTATCTGCACGCGGTGGCCGCTGCCCGGCGCGGTGGTGAGTGGTTCGCCTTCGAGATTCTTCATCTCCCTCAATTCGATGATGCTGTTGCCGGAAGGGTGGATGATCTCGAGCCTGTCGCCGACCTGGAAACGATTCTTCACATCGATCTCTGCCATGCCGTTCGCGCAGGCCACGATGTCGCCGACATATTGCTGGCGGAAGCTTTCGGAGTGGCCGCGCAGGTAGTTCTGCTGTTCGTGGGTGTGGTGACGTTCGTAGAAGCCATCGGTGTAGCCGCGGTTGGCCAGCGCGTCCAGCGCGCCCAGCAGTTCGAGATTGAAGGGCCGGCCCTTGACCGCGTCGTCGATGGCCTGGCGGTACACCTGCGCGGTGCGCGCCACGTAGTAGATGGATTTCGTGCGGCCTTCGACCTTGAGCGAATCGACGCCGATCTTCACCAGCCGCTCGACATGCTCTACCGCGCGCAGGTCCTTGGAGTTCATGATGTAGGTGCCATGCTCGTCTTCCAGCACCGGCATGAGTTCGCCCGGATGGTCCTTGCGCGAGATGACATACACCTTGTCCGCCAGCGGATGGCGCGGCTGCGAACCGCACTCGGACAGTTCGGATTCACTCAGCGCCTTGTCGAAATCGAAGTCGATCTTCTCGATGTGCCCCGGTGCCGTCTTCGACGGCGTTATCGACCTTGTAATCCCAGCGGCAAGAGTTGGTGCATGTGCCCTGGTTGGCGTCGCGGTGGTTGAAGTAGCCGGACAGCAGGCAGCGTCCGGAGTAGGCGATGCACAGCGCGCCGTGGATGAACACTTCGAGTTCGATGTCCGGGCATTGCTGGCGTATTTCCTCGATCTCGTCCAGCGACAGTTCGCGCGACAGGATCACGCGTGTGAGCCCCAGCGATTTCCAGAACTTCACTGCCGCGTAGTTGACGGTGTTGGCCTGCACCGAGAGATGCACCTGCATCTCCGGCCAGCGCTCGCGCACCATGGCGATGAGGCCGGGGTCGGCCATGATCAGCGCATCCGGCCGCATCTCGATCACCGGCTGCATGTCCGCCATGTAGGTCTTCACCTTGGCGTTGTGCGGCATCAGGTTGCTGGCGACGAACAGTTTCTTGCCCAGCGCGTGCGCTTCCTCGATACCGGTGCGCAACTCGTCCAGCTTGAACTCGTTGTTGCGCGCGCGCAGCGAGTAGCGTGGCTGGCCGGCGTACACCGCGTCCGCGCCGTAGGCGTAGGCGGTGCGCATTTTGTCCAGGGTGCCGGCGGGTAATAGGAGTTCAGGGGATTTCATGTAAAACAACCTTTGTCCGCAGATTTCGCAGATCAACGCGGATTAAGAATGGAGAAGTCATTACAAGTTCAAAATAATCTGCGTGAATCTGCGGATAAACAGGTTACGCGCGATAACCCAGCCGTTTCAGGATTTCCAGCGAGGCCGTGGCCTGGTTCAGCGTGTAGAAGTGCAATCCCGGCGCGCCGCCGGCGATGAGTTTCTCGCACAGCTGCGTGACCACATCCAGGCCGAACGCCTGCACCGATTCGATGTCGTCGCCATAGCCTTCCAGCGTCTTGCGCATCCAGCGCGGGATCTCGGCGCCGCACGCGTCGGAGAAGCGTGCCAGTTGCGAGAAGCGGGCGATGGGCATGATGCCCGGCACGATGGGCGCGCTGATGCCGAGCCTGCGGGATTCGTCAACGAACCGGAAGTAGCCGTCCGCGTTGTAGAAGTACTGCGTGATGGCCGAGTTCGCGCCCGCCTCCATCTTGCGCTTGAAACAGAGCATGTCGTCGCGCGCGGACTTGGCCTGCGGATGGAACTCGGGATAGGCCGCGACTTCGATATGAAAATGTTCGCCGGTCTCGGCGCGGATGAACGACACCAGTTCGTTCGCATACTGGAACTCGCCGATGCTGCCCATGCCGGAAGGCAGGTCGCCGCGCAGGGCGACGATGCGCTTGATGCCCATATCCTTGTAGGCGAACAGCAGGGCGCGGATGTTGTCGCGCGTGGAGCCGACGCAGGACAGGTGCGGCGCAGCGTTGTGACCTTCGGTGTGGATCAGTCTGATCGTTTCCAGCGTGCGGTCCTGGGTGGAACCGCCCGCGCCGAAGGTGACGGAGAAGAACTCCGGCTTGACCGCGGCCAGGCGCTGGCGCGCGGCGGTCAGCTTCCCGGCACCTTCCGCAGTCTGCGGCGGGAAGAATTCAAAACTGATCGGTGTCTTTGTGTCGTTTCCCATGATCTCTCACAAGTAGTTGTGCGGCGGCTGAACTCAGCGCCCAGGAAAAAATGCTGTACAGGACCGCGCCCAGGACGCCGCTCCAGAAACTGTCCACCACGAAACCGCGCAGGATGGAGCCGGCGAACCAGAACATCAGGCCGTTGACGACGAAGATGAACAGGCCCAGCGTGACGACGGTGACCGGCAACGTCAGCACCAGAAAGATCGGGCGGATCAGCGTGTTGACGAGGCCGAGCACGAAGGCCGCGATGAACGCCGCCATGAACCCGTCCACGCGGATGCCGGGCACGAAGTTCGCCACGGCGATCAGCGCCAGCGAATTCAAAGTCCAGATGAGTAGCAGTCGTAGCAGCATTGGTTTTTCCTAAAAGCGGAAAGCATCATAGCCTATAGCAGTAGCGGAAGCTGTTTGAAAAACGTAGCGAGCGCCGCCAAGTCGGGGACGCACGGAGCACAGAAACCGGAATGTACTAAAAGTTCGTCGCTTCGCGCCCCCGGATTTCGAACGCCGCGCTGTCAATTCCGCATCCGGCTTGCCGGATAGCGGATTGCGTAACTTTGTTGCAACCCCGAGGTGGCAAGCGCAGTAGTTTCTCAGGCAGCTTTAGTAGCGGTAGTGGTCGGCCTTGTACGGGCCTTCCTTCGGCACGTTGATGTAGGCCGCCTGCTGGTCGGTCAGCGTGGTCAGTTGCGCGTTCAGCGTCTTCAGTTGCAGGCGCGCGACCTTCTCGTCCAGATGCTTGGGCAGGGTATAGACGCCCACCGGGTACTTGCCCGAGTCGCGTTCCGTCCACAGCTCGATCTGGGCGATGGTCTGGTTGGCGAAGGAGGACGACATCACGTAGGACGGGTGGCCGGTGCCGCAACCGAGGTTCACCAGGCGGCCCTTGGCCAGCAGGATGATGCGCTTGCCTATCGGGGAAGATGACGTGGTCGACCTGCGGCTTGATCTCTTCCCACTGGTATTTCTCCAGCGAGGCGACGTCGATCTCGTTGTCGAAGTGGCCGATGTTGCACACGATGGCGTTGTTCTTCATCTTCACCATGTGGTCATGGGTGATGACGTGGAAGTTGCCGGTGGTGGTGACGAAGATGTCGGCCTTGTCGGCGGCATATTCCATGGTGACCACGCGGTAGCCTTCCATCGCGGCCTGCAGTGCGCAGATCGGGTCGATCTCGGTGACCCACACCTGGGCGGACAGCGCGCGCATGGCCTGGGCGGAACCCTTGCCCACGTCGCCGTAACCGCAGATCACCGCGATCTTGCCCGCGATCATCACGTCGGTGGCGCGCTTGATGCCGTCCACCAGCGATTCGCGGCAGCCGTACAGGTTGTCGAACTTGGACTTGGTGACGGAGTCGTTGACGTTGATGCCGGGGAACTTCAGTTCGCCGCGCGCGTGCATCTGGTACAGGCGGTGCACGCCGGTGGTGGTCTCTTCGGTCACGCCCTTGATCTCGGCGAGGCGCTTGGAGTACCAGGTCGGGTCCTTGGCCAGCTTGGCCTTGATCGAGGCGAACAGGCAGGTCTCTTCTTCCGAGGTCGGCTTGCTGATCAGCGAGGCGTCCTTCTCTGCACGTGTGCCGAGGTGCAGCAACAGGGTGGCGTCGCCGCCGTCGTCCAGGATCATGTTGGAATAACCGCCGTCCGCCCATTCGAAGATGCGGTGGGTGTAATCCCAGTATTCGGTCAGCGTTTCGCCCTTGCACGGCGAACACCGGCGTGCCGCCCGCAGCGATGGCGGCGGCAGCGTGGTCCTGGGTGGAGAAGATGTTGCACGAGGCCCAGCGCACTTCCGCGCCGAGCGCCTTCAGCGTCTCGATCAGCACGGCGGTCTGGATGGTCATGTGCAGGCGTGCCGGTGATGCGCGCGCCTTTCAGCGGTTGGGTCTTGGCGAATTCGTCACGGATGGCCATCAGGCCGGGCATTTCAGTTTCGGCGATGGCGATTTCTTTGCGGCCCCAAGCGGCCAGGTTGATGTCGGCGATGACGTAGTCTTTGGTAGACATAAAGCACTCCATTCACAGTAAAAAATGAATGGGCGCCGTTGCTACATGTTGAGCCATCTCCGCCGAGCCTGACAGGTTCACCAAGTGGTGACTGCTGCAGCGCCCCTCGGCGGGATGGGTGTTACGAATTACAGTCCTGCGTCTGCCTTCAGTGCGGCGGCTTTATCGGTCGCTTCCCACTTGAATTCCGGCTCTTCACGGCCGAAGTGGCCATAGGCTGCGGTCTTCTGATAGATCGGGCGCAGCAGGTCGAGCATCTGCACGATGCCTTTCGGGCGCAGGTCGAAATGGCGCTTCACCAGTTCGGTGATCTTCTCGTCGGAGATCTTGCCCGTGCCGTAGGTGGTGACCATGATGCTGGTGGGCTGCGCCACGCCGATGGCGTAGGAAACCTGCACCAGGCACTTGTCGGCCAGGCCGGCGGCGACGATGTTCTTCGCCACATAACGTCCGGCGTAGGCGGCCGAGCGGTCGACCTTGGACGGGTCCTTGCCGGAGAACGCGCCGCCGCCGTGCGGGGCTGCGCCGCCGTAGGTGTCGACGATGATCTTGCGGCCGGTCAGGCCGCAGTCGCCCTGCGGGCCGCCGATGACGAAACGGCCGGTCGGGTTCACCAGGTACTTGATGTCGCCCTTGATCAGTTCTTTCGGCAACACCGGCTTGATGATCTCTTCGATGGCGGCTTCGCGGATCTGCTCCAGCGTCATCTCGGGCGCGTGCTGGGTGGAGAGCACCACGGTGTCGATGGCGTGCGGCTTGCCGTCCACGTATTTGATGGTGACCTGCGATTTTGCATCCGGGCGCAGCCAGGGCAGGCGTCCGTCGTGGCGCAGCTGCGCCTGGCGCTCGACGATGCGGTGCGACAGGTAGATCGGCAGCGGCATCAGCACGTCGGTTTCGCGGCAGGCATAACCGAACATCAGGCCCTGGTCGCCGGCGCCCTGGTCGAGACCGTCGTCGTAGGCCTTGTTCACGCCCTGGGCGATGTCCGGGCTCTGCTTGTCATAGGCGACCAGCACGGCGCAGCCCTTGTAATCGATGCCGTATTCGGTGTTGTCGTAGCCGATGCGCTTGATGGTGTCGCGCGCCACCTGGATGTAATCGACGTTGGCGGCAGTGGTGATCTCGCCGGCCAGAACGACCAGCCCGGTGTTGCACAGTGTCTCGGCAGCAATGCGGGAATGCTTGTCCTGCGCTAGAATCGCGTCCACGATGGCGTCGGAGATCTGGTCTGCTACCTTGTCCGGATGGCCCTCGGACACGGATTCGGATGTGAAGAAGTATTCGCTCATGGCTCTCCGATGGCTGCTTCAGTAGTTAAATGGGCGCGCAGTATATCAAATCCCCGCCTTGACGATTTAATGGGTTTTTCTTGAATGCTTATTCTGTTTGACGTGCTGGCGCGCCTGCCCCTGTCGGTATTGCACCGGCTCGGCGCGTTGCTCGGCTGGGTGGTCTATCTGGCCTCAGGTCGTTATGCCGCGCGCTTGCGCGAGAATCTGCGCCGCTCCGGCATCGCCGGTTCGGAGCGCGAACTGCGCAAGTTGTTGCATGCCAACATCCGCGAGATGGGCAAGGGCGTGCTGGAACTGCCCTGGGTGTGGCGGCGTCCGCTGGAGCAAGTGGTTGCCAGCGTCAGGCAATGCCATGGCTGGGAGCATTTCGAGGCGGCGCACGCCCAAGGTAAAGGCGTGATCATGCTGACGCCACATATCGGGTGTTTCGAGGTCATCGGCCTGTTCATCGCCTCGCGCCAGCCGATGACCTGCATGTATCGTCCGCCGCGCTGGAAGTCTCTCGATACGCTGATGCACGAAGGGCGCGAGCGCGGTCAGATGCAACTGGCGCCGACCGACCTCGGCGGGGTGCGCCAGTTGCTGAAGGCGCTCAAGCGCGGCCAGGTCATCGGCGTGCTGCCGGACCAGGCGCCCGGCAACGGCGAGGGCGAGTGGGCGCCGTTCTTTGGGCGTCCCGCCTATACCATGACGCTGGTCGGCCGCCTCATGCAGGCCAGCAAGGCACCTGTGGTGATGTGCCACTGCGAGCGCTTGCCGCACGGCGCAGGCTATGTGCTGCATTTCTCGCCGTTGCATTTCGATCCGGCCGGATCCATTCCGCAGCAGATGAATGCGCTGCTGGAGCAGGTGATCCGTACCTGCCCGGCGCAGTATCTGTGGAGTTACAACCGATACAAGGTTCCGCGCGGTGCGTTGCCGCCGGACGCAGTCAAGGAGCAGTGATGTTTGTCCGCCTCGGCGTGTTTGTCTTCTGGTTGATCCATTTCCTGCCGTTCCGCGCCATCGTCGCCATCGGCAACGGGCTGGGCAGACTGGCTTATCCCCTTGCCAGCGAGCGCCGCCGCGTGGGCGACATCAATCTCAGGCTGTGTTTCCCCGAGCTGAGCGATGCGGCGCGCACGAGATTGTTGCGTGAACACTTCAAGATGTTCATGCGCGGTCTGGTCGAGCGCAGCATCGTGTGGTGGGCTAGCGCGGAGCGCATCAACTCGCTGATCCGTGTCGAGGGTGTCGAGCATTTCGAGGCCGATGAAGGGCCAGCCGATGATCCTGCTCACGCCGCATTTCGTCGGCATGGATACCGGCGGGCAGTGGATCGCGCAGCAGGTCGACACCGTGTGCATGTATTCCAAGCAGAAGAACCTGTACCTGACCGAACTGCTGCTGCAGAAGCGCGCCCGTTTTCGCACCCAGCATCTGTATGCGCGGCAGGAGGGATTGCGCCCCATCCTCAAGGGAATGAAGAAGGGACTGCCGTTCATCTACCCGCCGGATCAGGATCAGGGTGTCCGGGACGGCGCGTTCATCCCCTTCTTCGGCGTGCCCGCCGCGACCATGACTTCGGTGCCGCGCATCGCGCAGATGACCGGTGCCAAGGTCGTGCCCAGCATCACGCGCCTGTTGCCGGGCGGAGGGGGCTATGTGCTGACGTTCTATCCGGCGTGGGAAAACTACCCGAGCGGCGACGACATCGCCGACGCGCGCCGCATGAACGCTTTCATCGAGGACCGCGTGCGCGAAATGCCGGAACAGTATTTCTGGCTGCACAAGCGGTTCAAGACTCGTCCTGAGGGCGAGGCGAGATTCTATTACTGACATACACCCCTCGCCCGCTTGCGGGAGAGGGGTGGGGGAGAGGGTATGAAATATAAAGACCTGCGCGACTTCATCGCACAACTGGAAAAGATCGGTGAACTCAAGCGCGTGAGCGCGCCGGTCTCCACCCATCTGGAGATGACCGAGATCTGCGACCGCGTGCTGCGCGCGCAAGGTCCGGCGCTGCTGTTCGAGAACGTGGCCGGGCACGACATGCCGGTGCTGGCCAACCTGTTCGGCACGCCGCGCCGCGTGGCGTTGGGCATGGGTGAGGAAAGCACGCAGGCATTGCGCGAGGTGGGCAAGCTGCTCGCCTATCTGAAAGAGCCGGAGCCTCCCAAGGGACTGAAGGACGCATGGGACAAATGGCCGATCCTGAAGCAGGTACTCACCATGTCGCCCAAGGTGCTGTCCTCTGCGCCATGTCAGGAAGTGGTATGGGAAGGCAAGGATGTCGATCTGTCAAAGCTGCCGATCCAGCATTGCTGGCCGGGCGATGTGGCGCCGCTCATCACCTGGGGGCTGGTGGTCACGCGCGGGCCGAACAAAGCCGCGCCAGAATCTCGGCATCTATCGCCAGCAGGTGCTGGGGCCGAACAAAGTCATCATGCGCTGGCTGGCGCATCGCGGCGGCGCGCTGGATTTTCGCGATCACTGCGAAAAACATCCGGGGCAGCCGTACCCGGTCGCGGTCGTCATCGGCGCCGATCCCGCCACCATCCTTGGCGCGGTCACGCCGGTGCCGGACAGTCTGAGTCCGAATACCAGTTCGCCGGCCTGCTGCGCGGCAGCAAGACCGAGTTGGTGAAGTGCATCGGCAGCGATCTGCAAGTGCCCGCTTCCGCCGAGATCGTGCTGGAGGGCGTTATCCATCCGGGCGAGACCGCACTGGAAGGCCCGTATGGCGACCACACCGGCTACTACAACGAACAGGACAAATTCCCGGTGTTCACCATCGAGCGCATCACCATGCGTCGCGATCCTATTTACCACTCCACCTATACCGGCAAGCCGCCCGACGAACCGGCCATGCTGGGCGTGGCGCTGAACGAAGTGTTCGTGCCGCTGCTGCAAAAGCAGTTTCCCGAGATCGCCGACTTCTACCTGCCGCCGGAAGGCTGCAGCTATCGCATGGCGGTGGTGAGCATCAAGAAGCAATACGCCGGGCACGCCAAACGCGTGATGTTCGGCATCTGGAGTTTTCTGCGCCAGTTCATGTATACCAAGTTCATCATCGTGGTGGACGACGACATAGCCGTGCGCGACTGGAAGGAAGTCATGTGGGCGATCACCACGCGCATGGACCCGGTGCGCGACACGCTGCTGGTGGAGAATACGCCGATCGACTATCTGGATTTCGCCAGTCCGGTATCGGGCTTGGGCGGCAAGATGGGGCTGGATGCCACCAACAAATGGCCGGGTGAGACGCAGCGCGAATGGGGCACGCCCATCGTGATGGACGCCGCGGTAAAGGCAAAGGTGGACGTGATGTGGCCCGAGCTGGGGCTGTAGCGGCGGAAAATAAAAAAGCCGGGCAAGCCCGGCTTTTTCACGATAGCAGACTCAGACTCAGAAGCGGAAGATCGCAGAGACGTACAGGTCGTTACGGAAGCCCGTCAGTCCGAAGCCAGCGCGCGCGCTGAAATTCTTGGTCACGTCATACTGGGCGCCACCGCCCACGTTCAATTTCATCTCGTTGGTGGTTGCGCTGAGGCTGCCAACGCCGTTCACGGTCGTTGTGACTTTGGTGCGCACGTACTCCATGCCGCCCTTGCCGAAGAAGGTGAGGTCGGGAACTTGTTTGATTTTCCACGGTAGCATCACGACCAGATCCGCGCCGATGCCGAAGTTGTCCGTCTTGATCGATCCGACACCGGTGTTCACCGTGTTATGGAACACTTTTGCATAGTGCGCTTCGACACCGTACATCTCATTGATCTGGTAGCCGCCCAGCACGCCCAGATACTGATCGCCAGCCAGGGCGCCGGCATAGACGGGCGAATTCTCTGCAAGTGCGGGAGTGGACAAGGCAGTGCCCAATAGAACAACAGCAAGAAGCTTCTTCAATTGATTTATCTCCGGGTTAAGTAAAATCTTCACCGTGCAAAAATTTGCACGCGCGGATTCTAGGGGGGCGGATATGAGAAAGGCAAGCAATCGGATCGCCATGTGGAATGGATGCGACAGTCAGGGTGAATTTCCCGTTGACTAATGGCGTTGCTGCACCCACTCGATCAGCGCGTCCTGCGCCGCTTGCCCATGCCTGGCATAGGGATGATTGATGAAGAACACCACGATCCATTCCTTGCCGCTTTCCGAGCGCACAAACCCCGCAATCGTCTTTACCCCTTCCAGCGTGCCGGTCTTTAGATGGGCGTGGCTGGCGGCGGGGCTTTCCCTGAGGCGTTTTTTCACCGAGCCGTCCACACCGAGTATCGGCAGCGAGGCTTGCAGTTCGGCGCTCAGCGGATTCCTGGCAGCGTGTTGCAGCAGTTGTGCCATGTGCGTGGCGCTGATGCGTTCCTTGCGCGAAAGTCCGGCGCCGTTCTCCAGCACCAGCTCCTTGAAATCCAGCCGGTTGCGCGCCAGCCAGGCCTGCATCGCGAATAGACTGCGATCGTAGCTGAGCGGCTGGGTGCTGGAACTTCCGGTCGTTCCCGCCTCAAGCGATGGCACAGGCTCGTCCAGTGCCGTCCCTGCCTCACCCAGGGTCAGGAACAGCTGCCGTGTCATGACGTTGTTGCTGAATTTGTTGATATCGCGAATGATCGCACTCAGCGGCTCGGAGCGATGGGTGGAGAAGAGTCTCGCATCGCTGCCGACCGTGCCGTCGCGTTGTTTGCCTTGCAGCGTGCCGCCGAGTTCCTGCCATATGGCACGGAATACGGACTCAACATAGCGGGTATGCGGCATGACGCTGAGATTCTGTTCGCGTTCGCCGCATCCGACGGGATAATCACCCCGCAACACGACGCTGTCGCCAATCGGCTGCACGGAGAACAGGTCGTCCCAGTTGTCGCAGTTCACGCTTTCGCCATTGGGCGCAAGCTGGTTTTCCAGCGTGATGCCGTCGAGCGGCGGTTCGCTGACGATCTTCAGGTTGTTGCCTTCCGGCATGTAACGCAGGCGCAGGGTGTTGAAATTGAGCAGCAGCGCATCGGGGCCGACGTTGTAGGCGCGCGCCGGATCGCTATCGAATTCTGCGGGATCATGCGCAGGCAGATCGAAGTGGCTGCGATCAAGGACGAGGTCGCCGCGTATCTCGCGCAGGCCGCGCGCGCGCAGTTCGCTCAACCACAGCCAGAATCGCTCTATGGTGAGCTTCGGGTCGCCATACCCCTTGAGGATCAGGTCACCGTTCAGCACACCGTCCTTCAGCTCGCCGGTTATCCAAGCTTCGGTTTTCCAGGTGTAGGCCGGCCCGAGCAGATCGAGCGCGGCGTAGGTGGTGAGCAGCTTCATGGTCGAAGCCGGGTTCATCGGGCGTTTGGTATTGATGCTGATTAGAGGAGCCTGTTTGCCCAACTCGCGCACTTCGACGGCGATGCCGGATCGCGGGATGCCTGCCTTCTTCAGTGCCTGACTGACGGTCGCAGGCAGCTCCGCCGCTTGGGCGCTGGCGAGACAAAAGAAGGCGAGCAGTGCGGCGAGCAGTCTCATGACAATGTCTCGATGACGGTCAGCGTACGGGTGACCAGCATCTGCATTTCCTCTTCGGTGATGATGTAAGGCGGCATGAAATATACCGTGTTGCCCATCGGGCGCAACAATAGCTCGTGCTGCAAACCGAGGCTGAAGCAGCGCTGCGCGAAATCGGCATGCGGCGTCTCCACCTCGAACGCCCAGACCATGCCGGTGTTGCGGAAGTTCCCCACCTTGGGATGGTTGCGCAACGGTTGGGCGATGCGGTTGAAAAACGTCGCCTTGCTGCGGTTGGCATTGAGTACGTCGTCTTGCGCAAAGATGTCCAGCGTGGCGAGCGCAGCACGGCAGGCCAGCGGGTTGCCGGTGTAGGAATGCGAATGCAGGAAGCCGCGCGCAGTCTCGTCGGCGTAAAACGCCTGGTAGATGTCGTCGGTCGTCATCACGACGGACAGCGGCAGGTAACCGCCGGTGATGCCTTTGGAGAGCAGCAGGAAATCCGGCCGGATATTCGCCTGTTCGCAGGCGAACAACGTTCCCGTTCTGCCCATGCCGACGGCGATCTCGTCGGCGATCAGGTGCACGTTGTATTGTGAACACAATTCGCGCGCATGGTGCAGATAGGCCGCGTGATACATCGCCATACCGGCCGCGCCCTGGATCAGCGGCTCGACGATGAAGGCGGCGATGTGTTCGTGGTGCTGTTGCAGATGTTCGGAGAGCGCATCGGCGCAGCGCCGCGCGTAACTTTCCGCGCTTTCCCCACGTTCCGCGTTGCGCCAGTCCGGGCTGGGCACGGTGGCGTTCTGGCGGATGAGGGGGCCATAGGCATCGCGGAACAGCGCGACATCGGTCACCGACAGCGCGCCCAGCGTCTCGCCGTGGTAGCTGTTCTGCAGGCTGATGAATTGCGTCTTCTGCGGCTGGCCGTTGTTGCGCCAGTAGTGGGCGCTCATCTTCAGCGCGATCTCGGTGGCCGAGGCGCCGTCCGAACCATAGAAGCAATGCCCCAGTCCGGCGGGGGCGAGTTCGCGCAGCCGCTCCGACAGCCGCACCACCGGCTCATGGGTGAAGCCGGCCAGCATCACATGTTCCAGCTTGCCGAGCTGGTCGGTGAGGGCGGCGTTGATGCGGGGATTGCAGTGGCCGAACAGATTGACCCACCAGGAACTGACCGTGTCCAGATAGCGCTTGCCGTCGAAGTCGTACAGCCATGCGCCCTCGCCGCGCGCGATGGGGACCAGCGGCAGCGTCTCGTGCCGTTTCATCTGGGTGCAGGGGTGCCACACGGCGGACAGGCTGCGGGTGAGGAGGTCGGAGTTGGTGTTGGCTGACATGCGTGGAATCATAACGGAGTTTGCAGGCGAACGAACTGCCAAGGATGATTTCCAACAGCAAAAGAGAACCCCTGCCCGCAGATTACGCAGATTTCCACAGATTGAAACAACGCCTGAATCCTTGGGGCACTGGCGGAACGGCTTCAGTTCTGTTACGAATAACCACCAGATAATCTGCGTGAATCTGTGTAATCTGCGGGCAAGTTTCTTCATGGGAGGCAGTCATGCGCATTCTCATCACGGGCGGTACTGGATTGATCGGAAGGCATCTTTGCCGGGCATTGCTGGCGGAGGGGCATGAACTGACCGTGTTCAGTCGCAATCCCGCTTCGGTCCCGGCGAAATGCGGCGCCGGCGTTCACGCCATTGCGGCACTGGCCGACTGGAAGCCGGACCGTTTTTTCGACGCGGTAATCAATCTGGCCGGCGAACCCATCGTGGATGCGCGCTGGACGGATCGGCGCAAGCAGGTGCTGCGGGATAGCAGGATCGCGCTGACCGAAGAGCTGGTGCGCCGCATCGCCGCGGCCGAACGCAAACCGGCCGTGCTGCTGAGCGGTTCGGCGGTCGGCTATTACGGCGGTCGCGGCGACTGAGATGCTGGACGAGACATCCGGGGCGGGCAATGATTTTCCCGCGCGGCTGTGCGTGGACTGGGAGGCGGCAGCGTCGATGGCGGAAAAACTTGGGTGTGCGCGTGTGCCTGCTGCGTACCGGCCTGATACTGAGCAAGGAAGGCGGCCTGCTCGCGCGCATGGTGCCGCCCTTCAGGCTGGGCATGGGAACGCGGGTCGGCGATGGCCGGCAGTGGATGAGCTGGATCCACATCGATGACTATGTCGCGATGGTGTTGCGTCTGCTGCACGATGAGCAGATGCGGGGTGCCTACAACATAACGTCGCCCGCCCCTGTCACCAATGCGGAATTCACTGCGACACTGGCGGCGGTGCTGCATCGTCCCGCGCCGTTCGTCGCGCCGGCAGCGCTGTTGCGGCTGGCCATGGGCGAATCCGCCGGCATGTTGCTGGAGGGGCAGCGCATGTTGCCGAAAAGACTGCTTGCGGCCGGGCTGACGTTCCGTTTTGGCGCTCTGGAAGCGGCGCTGCAGGACCTGTTGGGTTAAGCGCCCGCTTTTCAAAAGAAAGTTTTGTGCCGCCCTTGAAATCGAGGGGGGTAGCCCCTATTATTAGCAGTCGCAGGCAGGGAGTGCTAACTCTCTGCTTCCGCAATTAGTCAACTCACTGAATTTAGGAGAATAAGAATGAAGATTCGTCCCTTGAGCGACCGTGTCATCGTCAAGCGTTTGGAAGCAGAAACCAAGACAGCCTCCGGAATCATCATTCCCGATGCCGCTACCGAAAAGCCTGACCAGGGCGAAATCGTTGCCATTGGCAACGGCAAAGTCGGTGACGACGGCAAGCTGCTACCGATGAACGTGAAGGTCGGTGACCGCGTTCTGTTCGGCAAATATTCCGGTCAAGCCTTCAAGATCGACGGTCAGGAACTGCTGACCATGCGTGAAGACGACATCATTGGCGTAGTCGAGAAGTAATTTTTCGCCAGGCGAAAAATTCTTTCCGTTCCAAATAAATTTCAGGAGATAATAAACATGGCAGCTAAAGACGTGAAATTCCATGATGCAGCACGTGCCAAGATGGTCGTGGGTGTCAACATTCTGGCCGACGCGGTCAAAGTAACACTGGGCCCCAAAGGCCGTAACGTAGTGCTGGACCGTTCCTACGGCTCCCCCACCATCACCAAGGACGGCGTATCCGTCGCCAAGGAGATCGAACTGAAGGACAAGTTCGAGAACATGGGCGCGCAAATGGTCAAGGAAGTCGCTTCCAAGACTTCCGACGTGGCCGGTGACGGAACAACCACCGCAACCGTGCTGGCACAATCCATCGTGATGGAAGGCATGAAGTTTGTTGCCGCCGGCATGAACCCGATGGACCTGAAGCGCGGTATCGACCAGGCTGTGATCGCCGCTGTGGCAGAACTGAAGAAGATATCCAAGCCCTGCACCACCACCAAGGAAATCGCGCAAGTGGGCAGCATCTCCGCCAACTCCGATGTGGTGATTGGCGAGAAGATCGCTGCTGCGATGGAAAAAGTGGGCAAGGAAGGCGTCATCACCATTGAAGACGGCCAAGGTCTGGAAGACGAACTGGACATCGTGGAAGGTATGCAATTCGACCGCGGTTACCTGTCTCCCTACTTCATCAACAACGCCGACAAGCAAATCGCGGCGATGGAGAATCCCTTCATCCTGTTGCACGACAAGAAGATCTCCAACATCCGCGACCTGCTGCCCCTGCTGGAACAAGTCGCCAAGGCTGGTCGTCCGCTGCTGATCGTCGCTGAAGATGTGGACGGCGAAGCGCTGGCTACTCTGGTGGTGAACAACATCCGCGGCATCCTGAAGACTGTTGCGGTCAAGGCGCCTGGCTTCGGCGATCGTCGCAAGGCCATGCTGGAAGACATCGCCGTTCTGACCGGCGGCACTGTGATCGCTGAAGAAGTCGGCCTGACTCTGGAAAAAGCCACACTGGCTGAAATGGGCCAAGCCAAGCGCATCGAAGTGGGCAAGGAAAACACCACCATCATCGACGGCGCAGGCAAGCACGAAGCGATTCTGGGTCGCGTTGGCGAGATCAAGAAGCTGGCCGAAGAATCCACCAGCGACTATGACAAGGAAAAACTGCAGGAGCGTCTGGCCAAGCTGTCTGGCGGCGTGGCAGTGATCAAGGTCGGCGCTGCGACCGAAGTCGAAATGAAGGAGAAGAAGGCGCGCGTGGAAGATGCATTGCACGCAACCCGTGCCGCTGTTGAAGAAGGCATCGTTCCCGGAGGCGGCGTAGCTCTGCTGCGTGCCAAGGCAGCGGTTTCCGGCCTCAAGGGCGTGAACCATGACCAGGACGCCGGTATCACCATCGTGCTGCGCGCGATGGAAGCACCTATCCGCGCCATCACCATGAACGCAGGCGATGAGCCTAGCGTTGTAGTGAACAAGGTACTGGAAGGCAAGGGCAGCTACGGTTACAACGCAGCAACCAGCGAGTATGGCGACATGCTGGCCATGGGCGTGGTCGATCCGACCAAGGTGACACGCGTTGCATTGCAGAACGCAGCTTCCATCGCCGGCCTGATGCTGACTACCGCATGCATGGTTGCCGAGTTGCCGGAAGACAAGCCAGCTGGTGGTATGGGCGGCGGCGATATGGGCGGCATGGGTGGTATGGGCGGCATGATGTAATTTGAACCTACTGCGCGACCTGATTGCAGCGTTGCGCGGTGCTCGAAATCCTCATGTACTTTGAGTACATTCCGGTTTCTGTGCTCCGTGCGCCTTGCACTCAAGCTGCTCGCTACGGTTCAGGTACTTGCAGCCTGACGAACCCCGCCTTGTGCGGGGTTCTTTTTTGTATTGCCCGCTTTGCTGCTTGCCGCTACAATGCGCGCCTTCGTTTTACCCACCCCGTGAGGGATGGTGCGCAAAAACGGCTCGGTAGCTCAGTTGGTAGAGCAGCGGATTGAAAATCCGCGTGTCGGTGGTTCGATTCCGCCCCGAGCCACCAGATTTCGCGTGCGGTAGCACGCAAAATGGTGAGAAGGGGTGTTCCGCCCCGAGCCACCAGTTATCGAAAGCCCAACCTGTAAGTCAGGCTGGGCTTTTTCAATTCCGCCCCCGCCATATCAAGCTATGGCATCATTGCGGCGAATGGGGCGCAAAAGGGCGGCTTCAGTTCTGTCAGGGAGAAGACAAACATGGCCATGCCATATTTGAAAAATATGCTGACGCGCGGACATACCACCGCCCTTTCTATCGTGCTGGCTGCGCTTTGCGTTGCCAGTGTCTTGTTCCTCTACTACACGCAGAATTCATTTCTCGAGGCCTTTGAGGCCAGGACCTACGACCTGCGCTTCAAGAACCTGCGCGGGCCGATCCAGCCCAGCCCGAATATCGGCATCATCGCCATCGACGAAAAGAGCATCGCTGAGCTTGGGCGCTATCCGTGGAGCCGCGACCGTTATGCACGTTTGCTCGACAGGTTGGCGGCAGCGAAAGCGCAGGTTGTGATGTTCGATGTCTTCTTTCCTGAGCGGGAAAGTGTGGCGAACGACCGGCTATTTGCGGCAGCCACAAAGCGGGCGGGCAACGTGGTGCTGGCGGTCGTCATGGATTTCGACAAGACTGGGCAGATAACGACCATCACCCGCAGCCTGCCGGAGATCGAGCGTGGCGCGATCGGTGTCGGGCATATCAATCAGTTGCCGGAAGATGATGGCGTGATCCGGCGCATCCCGTTGCTGCTGGAGAAGGATGGCAAGCAGATCCCCTCGCTGGGTCTGGTGGCGGCAATGCAGGCGCTAGGAGAGAAAGAGTTTGTTCCGGGCGACTTCGACATCGCATTGGGCCAGCGCCACATTCCGGTGGATGAGGATTACCGCATGTGGATCAACTATGTGGGCGGACCGGGCATTTATCCGCATTACTCTTTTACCGATGTGATGAATGGCCGTGTCCCGGCCGAGGCATTAAAGGGCAAGATCCTGTTCGTCGGCGCAACTGCGCTGGGAATCTACGACATGCGTGTAACGCCCTTCCATGGCAATACGCCGGGGGTGGAGCTGCATGCGACCATCGCCGACAACATCATCAGCGAACGCTACATACGCCAGGGCGGTCTCGAGGCCTTGATCGATATGGCTTTCATCGTGGTGATGGGCGCACTTGCCTATTTCCTGACCACCCGTCTGAGGCTGCATAGCTCGATTCCTGCAACGGTCTTACTATTGGCGGCGTACGTGTGGTTCACCTACTACATGTTCAATGCCGGGCAGTGGATCAGCATGATCTACCCGATAATGTCCGCCGGTGTCGCAGTACTGGTCGGAAGCAGCTTCCGCTATCTGGTGCTGGAACGCAGCGCACGCGAGATGCGCTCGATGTTCTCGAGCTATCTGTCGCCGAAGCTGGTAGCGCGTCTGGAAAAGGATCCGGAGGCGGCGAAGATCGGCGGCGACAACAAGGAGGTGACGGTACTGTTCACCGACATCAAGGGGTTCACCTCGTTCAGCGAAGCGCACCCGCCGCAGGAAGTGGTGTCGCGGCTCAACCAGTACCTGGGCGCGATGGTGCAAGTGATCGAGCAGCATGACGGCACCATCGACAAATTCATAGGCGATGGCATCATGGCCTACTGGGGTGCGCCGCTGGCGCAACCCGATCACGCCAGGCTGGCCATCGACTGCATCAAGGCAATCAACGAACGGATGAAGGAGTTGCGCGCGCAGTGGCAGGCGGAGGGCCTGGAACCTTTCACCATCCGCGGCGGCATCCAGTCCGGCGAGGTGGTGGCAGGCAACGTCGGCCTCGCAGGGAAGAAGATGGAATACACCGTCATTGGCGACACGGTGAATCAGGCGGCGCGTCTCGAGGGAACGGCGAAATTCTATGGCGTGGCTTATCTGGTGGGAGAAGTGGCTTATCAAAAGAGCCGTGAGTTCTGTCATTACAGGGAAGTGGACAAGATAAGGGTAGTCGGCAAGCACTTGCCGGTTACCATCTACGAGCCGCTGGACGGGCTTTCCAGGCTGGATGTGAAGCAGGCTGAGCAGTTCGGCGCGGCACTGGCGCTGTATCGGGCACGGGAATGGGAAAAGGCGCGCGCGGGCTTCAGGGAATTACTCGGCATCGTGCCCGAAGATAATCCGAGTAAAATATATACAGAGCGTTGCGAATATTTCATGCACAAACCGCCGGCGGCGGAATGGGATGGCGTGTTCAATCGCGCCGAGAAGTAAAATCTCGAAAACAGACGATCGTGCTTCACCCTCGGTCGGAATGTTTACCTTTTGAATAGGCAGGAACATGCGAAACATATTCACCCTCATTTCATTGCTACTCTTCTCCTCGGGTGTCTGCGCGGCAGACGGAGGAGCGGGGCCGACCAACGGTTTTTCCAAGGCCGACTTCCGGCACGAGATTGTCTCGCCCAAGCTGCTCAAGTTGCTGGGTGTGGGGGGCGGCAATCTCTACATCTCCAAACTGGACGGTTCGGTGGAGGTCGTGGACAAGGAAGGCAAGTCAGTGATGACGTTGGCTGTGAAGAGCGGTGCCACTGAGTTGCTTAAGAAGCCCGAGGCGGTCGCGGTGACCGGCGACACCATCTACGTGGTGGACAGCGAGACGGAACAAGTCGTTATGTACGGCCTGGCCAACGGCAAGTATCTGGGCAGCTTCGGCAGCAAGGCAGGCGGCAGCCTCGTTGGCAATCTCGCGCTGGACGAGCCGCGCGGCATCGCCGTGCATGAAGGCGTGGTATATGTCGCTGACACCGGCAACGAACGCATACAGTTATTCGGCATCAACGGCGTGTTCTTGACTACGCTGCCATTGAGTGCGGCGAGCGGTGCCTCGGATAAGGAAGCGCCCTGGAAACTGGGCGAGCCGACGGATATCGCGGTGGATGGCGAAGGGCGTATCTATGTCAGCGACGAGGATGGCAAATCGGTCAAGGTCTATGGATCGAACGGTACCTATCTGCGTTCACTTCCCAAGACGGGAAAACCGGCGGGATTGAGTGTGGCTGAAGACGGCATATATGTGGCCGACGAAAGCAGTTACACCATCCTGAAGTACGATTTCAACAACACTCTGGCATTCAGCTTCGGCTCCAAGGGCGACGGGAAGGCGCAGTTCAAGAGCCTGTCGGGGCTGGCTGTGGACAGGGCCCAACAAGTGTTCGTGGGCGATGCAAAGAAATCGCTGGTGGACGCCTTCGTCGTAGAGGCGGGAAAGCCGCTGGAGCCGCTGCCCAAAGCGGCAGGTAGAGCGTCGGTGAAATGGCTGGAGAACATTCCCGCCGAGGTGGGGCAGCTTGCATGGGACGGCAAGGAGACCTTCTATGCAGTGGGCAAGGAGGCGCGGAGCCTGCTGAAGATCCGCAATGGTGCGGTGGCCGAGACGATCAAGCTGGACGACATGCAGATATCCGCGCTGACGGTGGACAAGACCGGGGCGATCTGGGTGCTGGACAAGAAAGCCCGCCGTGGCGTGAAGCTGGACGAGAACGGCAAGGTGCTCATGACCCTGGGCAGCGGCGGCGGCGGTGCAGGACAGTTCAACGATCCGGCAGCGATCGCGGTTTCGGGATCCGGTATGGTGTTCGTGGCGGATCGCTCGAACCACAACGTGCAGATATTCCGCGGCGACGGCGTGTTCCTGAACGTGCTGAACGGGGAGAATGCGGGCAAGTTGCGCACACCGCTCGCCATGGCTTTCGACCAGCGCGACAACCTCTACATCCTTGAAGGCTCGCGCGACAGCGTGTTGGCTTATTCTTCGGGAGGGAAGTCGCTGGGCGAGTTCGGCAAGACCAGCGAGGGGGGGCGGCTGCTGTCCGATCCGGTTGGCCTGGTCGCGGACAACGACGAAGTGCTGGTGCTGGATGCCAACCAGGTCAGCGTGTTCTCGCCGAAAGGAAAGCTGGTGCGTTCGTTCGGGGCCAAAGGCTCCGGCGCGGGCAGCTTCAACGAGCCTGTCGCCATCGCCTTCGGTGGCGGCTCCAGCGTCCTGATCTCGGATCGCGGTAATAAGCGCGTGCAGGTGTTGGCGATCTTGCATAAACCGGAGGCGCCACAACAGCTCGCGGCACAGGGAAAGGTACACTCGGTCGAGTTGCGCTGGGCGCCGGCAACTTCGCCATATATCAAGCAATATCGCATCTACCGCTCGAAGAGCGAGAGCGGCGGTTTCGTGCAGGTAGGCACCACTCCGGGCAACCAGTTCGTGGATCAGGAACTGGATGCCGAAGTGCGCTATCACTACCGTATCGGCGGCGAGACGCACTTCGGCTACGAGGGCGCGACCAGCGAGGTGGTGAGCGGCGTGCCGGCCAAGTATGTTCCGCCAGCGCTGGAGGCAGTGCAGGTGGAAACCACACCGTGGCAGGTGAAGATGAGCTGGACAGCGGCTGATGCCAAGTATTTCAGCGCATACCGCATCTATCAAAAAGACGGCGAAGCATTCACCAAGATCGGCGAAGTCACCCAGCCGGAATTCATCAAGGATGCGCTGGTTCCAGAGACCAAATACACTTACTACGTCTCGACGTTCAGCAGCGACGGGACCGAATCCGAGAAAGTCGCGGTCGAGGCTACCACGCAAGTATTCAATCGCCCGCCGCTGGAGATCGACGTGGTCCAGTTGCGAGACGTGTTCTCCAATTCCTACAAGGTGTACGAGCGCGACGGGATTGGCAGGATCAAGCTGACCAACAACACGAACAAGACCATGCAGCGCGTGATGGTCACCTTCCAGCTCAAGGACTTCATGGATTTCCCGACGGAAACGAAACTGGACAAGCTGCTGCCCGGACAGAGTGAGGAAGTCGCGCTCAGGGCTGTGTTCAACAACAGCATCCTGACGCTTACCGAGGATAGCTCGGTGCAGGCGCTGATCGAAGCCAGTTATTTCGAGAGTGGTAAGCGCGTGACCTTCACCAAGAATCCGACTGTGAACGTCTATGACAAGCACCGTCTGACGTGGGACGAGCGCGGACGTTTTGCCGTGTTCGTCACCCCCAAGGATGCGCCGCTCATCAACCTGGGGCGCTCCGTGGCGACGCAATTCAAGGAGACCAAGGATCAGGCGCAATTGGCTGCCGCACTGTTCGATATGCTGGGCGTGTATGGCATGACCTACATTCAGGATCCGAGCAATCCTTATCAGGTGAGCTCCGGCAAGGTGAACACGGTCGACTACCTCCAGTTCCCGCGCGAGACGCTGGAGCGGAAGTCCGGCGATTGCGACGATCTGGTGGCGTTTTACTCGGCTACACTGGAGAGCATGGGTATCAACACGCGCGTGGTGGAAGTGCCAGGACACATGCTGATGATGTTCTCTACCGGCATTGCGGCGGACGAAGACGGCTACACCATGGATAACATGTACGTGATCCATGAGGATCAACTGTGGATACCGGTGGAGACCACGCTGGTCGGCAACGCTTTCATCAAGGCCTGGGAGAAAGGTGCGGCGTCCTATTATCAATGGAAGGACAAGGGACTGACCGTGCTTGATGTGCACGCGGCATGGGAAACCTACAAGCCGGCGAGCCTGCCTGCCTCGACCACGAAGCAGATCGATATCAGCCGCGCCGAGATCGAGAAGAAATTCCCGAATGACCACATGTCCGTGCTGAAGATCAGCTCGCAGACCAAGACGCGGCGCCACCTTGCCACGATCAAGAAGAATCCGTCCGATCTGGATGCGCACTTGCAGATGGGCATCATCCTGGCCAAGGCCGGTGACCGCAAGGAGGCGATGAAGTATTTCGACAAGGTTCTCGGCATGCAGCCCAAGAATGCGGCAGCGCTGAACAATCGCGGCAATATCTTCATGATCGAGGACAAACATCAGGAAGCGCAGAAAGCCTATCTGGCCGCGACGCAGGTCTCGCCCAAGGATGCGCACGTCTGGGTGAATCTGGCGCGCGCCTACAAGGCGACCAACGATATCAAGAAAGCCAAAGCCGCGTTTATCAAGGCCCAAAAGCTTGATCCTGCGGTCAAGGACGAACACCGGGCCCTGGCATTGGAACTATTGAATGCGCTTTAAGTCGGACGTGCTGTTGCGCGTGTTGCAACCTTAACCAAGGAGATTCACATGAAGAGATTGATCGCGTTGCTCGTGCTGTTGGGCGTGGTGCTGGCTGCACCGGCTTACAGTGCCGATGAGAAGCAGGATGGCTCGCTGTGGGAGCGCCTGCGCAAGAAGATCGAATTGCTCACCCCGAAGAAGAAGATCCAGACCACGACGGCAGTCGGCGGTGTGCGCGGCGCCCAGGCGGATGCGGACGATGTCTACTGGAAGGGCGAGGCCAATACCCAATCCATCGATGCCGATGAATTGGCGGCTTTCAAGAAGGCCATCTCCCTGGTCGATGCGGGCGATGTGGCAGGGGCTCACGCCGCGTTCAGCGACTTCCTCAAGAAACACCCGGATAGCCGCTTGCGCGAAGATGCCGAAATGGCCATAGCGCAGTTGCAGCCCAAAAAGTAAGCTGCGCTAGCCGGTAGAGGCTGGGCTGGCTGGTGTTCGGCCCGTCCAGCCTCTATAATCCGTTTCCCAGCGAACCGGATCGTCGTTTTTTCATGCAGTTATTCACCTTTGGCATCAACCATCAGACCGCGCCGCTCGCCGTGCGCGAGCAGATCGCGTTCAATGTCGAGACGCTGGACTCCGCTTTGCGCGACTTGGTGGGGAACGGTGCCGCCAAAGAAGCGACCATCCTCTCGACCTGCAACCGCACCGAGATCTATTGCAGCACCAACGCCCCCGTGCGGGCGGTGGACTGGCTGGCTTCCTATCATCACTCTGCCGGTCGCCGAGATCGAGCCGTACATCTACCGCCTGCCGCAAGAGCAGGCGGTGAAACACGCCTTCCGCGTGGCCAGCGGCCTGGATTCGATGGTGCTGGGCGAGCCGCAGATCCTGGGGCAGATGAAGCAGGCGGTACGTCAGGCCGAGCAGGCCGGCACCATGGGTTTCCTGCTGCACAAGCTGTTCCAGCGCACCTTCTCCGTCGCCAAAGACGTGCGCACGCAGACCGAAATCGGCGCCAACCTGGTTTCCATGGCCGCGGCCGCAGTGAAGCTGGCGGAGCGCATCTTCCCCAGCATCGCCGAACAGCGCATCCTGTTCATCGGCGCGGGCGAGATGATCGAACTCAATGCGGTGCATTTCGCCGCGCGCAATCCGCAGCACATCACCGTTGCCAACCGCACGCTGGAGCGCGCCCAGACGCTGGCGCGGCGCATCAACGGTCATGCCATCACCCTGAACGAACTGCCGGATCAACTGGCGCAGCACGACATCATCGTCACCTGTACTGCCAGCCCGTTGCCTATCCTGGGCAAGGGCATGGTCGAGCGGGCACTGAAACAACGCAAACACCGCCCGCTGTTCATCGTCGATCTGGCGGTGCCGCGCGACGTGGAGGCGGAAGTCGCCGAACTGAGCGACGTGTTCCTCTACAGCGTGGACGACCTGTCCGAAGTGGTGCGCGACGGGCTGGATGCACGTCAGGGCGCGGTGAAGGAGGCCGAAGTCATCATCGATTCCGGCGTCAACGAATTCATCCACTGGATGGAGTCGCGCGAAGTGGTGCCGACCATCCGCACCTTGCGCGACCATGCCGAGCGCCAGCGCCGCAGCGAGATGGAAAAGGCGCTGCGTCTGCTGGCCAAAGGCGAATCGCCGGAAAAGGTGCTGGAATCGCTGAGTATGGGACTGACCAACAAATTCCTGCATGCGCCGACGCAGACGCTGAACCAGGCGCAAGCCAGTGAGCGCGAGACGCTGCTGGACGCGGTGCACCGCATCTACCACCTGCATCCCTCCGAATGAAACCGAGCATCTCATCCAAACTCGCCCAACTCAGCGAACGGTTGGACGAGGTCAACAGCCTATTGAGCAGCGAGGAAGCCACGCGCGACATGGGCGCGTTCCGCAAGCTCAACCGCGAGCGCACCGAGATCGAGCCGGTGGTCGAGCTGTACCATGCCTGGCAATCCTGCGAGGCGGACATTGCCACCGCGCAGGAAATGGCGGGTGATCCCGATATGCGCGAATTCGCCGAGGCCGAGGTCAAGGCCGGCCGCGAAAGGCTGGAACAGCTCGAAGTCGAGCTGCAAAAGCAGCTGCTGCCGAAAGACCCCAACGACGAGCGCAACGTTTTCCTCGAAGTGCGCGCCGGTACTGGCGGCGACGAGGCGGCCATCTTCGCGGGCGACATCTTCCGCATGTACGCGCGTTTTGCCGAGCGCCGCCGCTGGCAGGTCGAGATCATCTCCGAAAGCCCCGGCGAGATGGGCGGCTACAAGGAAGTCATCGCCCGCATCATCGGTCAGGGCGCGTATTCCGTGCTCAAGTTCGAGTCCGGCGCGCATCGCGTGCAGCGCGTGCCGGCCACCGAGACGCAAGGCCGCATCCACACTTCGGCCTGCACCGTCGCCATCCTGCCGGAAGCGGACGAGGTGGGCGAGGTGGAACTTAACCCCGCCGAGTTGCGCATCGACACCTTCCGCGCCAGCGGGGCGGGCGGACAGCACATCAACAAGACCGACTCCGCCGTGCGCATCACCCATCTGCCTACCGGCACGGTGGTCGAATGCCAGGACGGTCGCTCGCAGCACCAGAACAAGGCGCAGGCCATGCGCGTGCTGGCCGCGCGCATCAAGGACAAACAGGAACAGGCCGCGCACAGCAAGATCGCTGCAGAACGCAAGTCGCTGGTCGGCAGCGGCGACCGCTCCGAACGCATCCGCACCTACAACTTCCCGCAAGGTCGCGTCACCGACCACCGCATCAACCTCACGCTGTACAAGATGGACCAGATCATGGACGGCGACATCAGCGAACTCACCAACGCGCTGATGGCAGAGCACCAGGCGGAACAGCTCGCCGCACTGGCAGAAGAGCGCTGATCCCGATGCGCAGCATCCGGGATGTCCTGTCGCAGGATGGTGCATCGCTGAGAGCGTCATTGGCGCTGATGCCGGACGAGGCTCGCATCGAAGTGCAGATGCTGCTGCAGCATGTCCTGAAAGTCACACGCGCCTGGCTGCTGGCGCACCCCGAACAGGTGCTGGATGAGGCGCAGGCCCGCGCATATGCCGCACTGCTGCAACGGCGTTTGCAGGGCGAGCCGGTCGCCTACATTCTGGGCGAGCGCGAATTCTTCGGATTGAACTTCAAAGTCACGCCAGCCACACTCATCCCGCGCCCGGAGACCGAATTGCTGGTCGAACTGGCGCTGCAACGCATACCGGCGCAGGGAGATTTTCGTGTGCTCGATCTGGGGGCGGGCAGCGGAGCGATCGCGTTGTCCATAGCCCATGCCAGGCCGGAAGCCGAAGTGGTGGCAGTCGATGCCTCGGAAGCGGCATTGCAGGTGGCGCGCGAGAATGCCGCACGGCTGGAAATCCATAATGCAGGTTTCCTGCAGAGCGACTGGTTCTCCGCGCTGGATGGCCAGCGCTTTGACTTGATCGTTTCCAATCCGCCGTATGTTGCGGCGGGCGACGCGCACTTGGGGCAGGGCGATGTGCGATTCGAGCCGACATCCGCCTTGGCTTCCGGTGCGGATGGTCTGGACGATATACGCCGCATCGTCGGTCAGGCAGGTGGTCATCTAGAGAAAAACGCCTGGCTGATGCTGGAGCATGGCTATGACCAGGCGCCTGCGGTGCGGGCTTTGCTGCAGCAAAATGGCTTTGGAGAAGTCTATTCTGCGAAGGATATGGCAGGGATCGAGCGGGTCAGCTGCGGGATACTGCGAGATTGATCCGAAAATTCAACAGGTTTGCTGAAATGCCGGGCATCGTGGTGGGAAAAGGTATAGGCCGTTATATAGGCCGTTTGGCATATATGAATTGCGGAATTACGCACCTACAATCCGTCCTGAGTTGTTAGAGCCTTGAGTTGTAACCAACTCAATCTTTCATACTCTCCTCCTATTCAGGGCCATCGCAAGGTGGCCCGTTTTTTTTGCCCCGCGGAATGGTTGGTCCACGAAAAGCACGAAACTCACAAATCAATTCCCGAGGGGTCTGTTCTTGTTCGTGAGTTTCGTGTTTTTCGTGGAGGAAAGATTCGGAATCAACCGGCTAGCAGCTTGCGGGCGCGGGCAATGGCAGCTTCCACCTGTTTGGGGGCGGTACCGCCGGTGTGGTTGCGTGCGGCGAGCGAACCTTCCAGCGTGAGCACGCCGTAGATGTCGTCACTGATGAGGTTCGAGAACTGCTGCAGTTCATCCAGTTTGAGATCCGCCAGGTCGCAGCCTTTCTGCTCGGCATGGCGCACCGCAAGCGCCACTGCTTCGTGCGCATCGCGGAACGGCAATCCCTTTTTCACCAGATAATCGGCCAGGTCGGTCGCCGTGGCATAGCCCTGCAATGCGGCGCTACGCATGGCTTCGGGTTTGACGGTGATGCCGCGCATCATGTCGGCGTAGATGCGCAATGTCTGTGTAAGCGTATCCACCGTGTCGAACAGCGGCTCCTTGTCTTCCTGATTGTCCTTGTTGTAGGCCAGCGGCTGGCCCTTCATCAGCGTGAGCAGCGCGACCAGGTGGCCGTTCACGCGCCCGGTCTTGCCGCGCACCAGCTCCGGCACGTCCGGGTTCTTCTTCTGCGGCATGATGCTTGATCCGGTGCAGAAGCGGTCGGCGATGTCGATGAAGCCGAAGCGCGGACTCATCCACAGGATCAGCTCTTCCGACAGGCGCGACAGATGCGTCATGGTCAGCGCGGCGGCCGCGGTGAATTCGATGGCGAAATCGCGGTCGGAGACCGCGTCCAGCGAGTTCTGGCACACGGCCTCGAAGCCCAGCAGCTCGGCCACCATCTCGCGCTTGATCGGATAACTGGTGCCCGCCAACGCAGCGGCACCCAGCGGCAGACGGTTCACGCGGCGGCGCGCATCGTGAAAGCGCTCCACGTCGCGCTGGCACATCTCGAAATAGGCCAGCAGATGATGCGCGAAGCTCACCGGCTGTGCCACCTGCAGGTGGGTGAAGCCGGGCATGATGGTGTGGGTGTGATGCTGCGCCAAGTCGAGCAGCGAAGTCTGCAGCGCCTTGAGCAAGGCGGAGATATCGTCGATCGAACTGCGCAGATACAGGCGGATATCGGTTGCCACCTGATCGTTGCGCGAACGGCCGGTGTGCAGGCGCTTTCCTGCATCGCCCACCAGCGCGGTGAGGCGTTTCTCTATATTCAGGTGCACGTCTTCCAGGTCGATCTGCCAGACGAAATCGCCGCTGATGACTTCGTTCTCGATCTGGGCCAAGCCGCGCTGGATGTCCTTCAGGTCCTGTGCGCTGATGATTTTGCAGCTTGCAAGCATCTGCGCGTGTGCCAATGATCCCTGGATGTCGAACAGCGCCAGGCGCTTGTCGAAATCCACCGAAGCGGTAAAACGCTTCACCAACTCTGCCACGGGCTCGTTGAAACGTCCCGACCAGGTCTGATTGTCTTGCATCGTTGCCATGTCTTGTCCAGAATGAGCGGCATTCGAAAGGTCGATATGCCGGAGATGCGCAGTATAAATCAAAACATTCCGCCCAAGCTGTTGCCGGACTTCCGCAATATGGGGACCGTGCTGCGGGTTGTGCTGTTGGCAAACGCCATCGCGTTGCTCGGGGCGGTGTCGCAGGCCGTCTCGTTCGCTGATCTGGAAAGCAGGCTGCTGCATGGCTCGGCGCTGCTGCAACCGGTTCTGTTGACCAGCCTGTTGCTGCTGTATGCGCTCAATTCCGTGCTGAGACGAGTGCCCCATTGGCAGGGGGTATTGGCGGTGGCGGCAGTCGTGGCAGGGATCACCGTGACGATCGATGTGCTGGGCAGCGAACTGTTCTTTGCGCCGGATGAGTTCGGCATGTTCCGTTACACCCGTCATGCGCTGGTGGGGAGCGCAGTCTCCCTGATGTTGCTGGCGTACTTCCGTTTGCGCGCCCAGGCGCTCTTCCCCGCGAGACACGAAGCGCGGCTGCAGGCGCTGCAGGCGCGCATCCGCCCGCACTTCCTGTTCAACACCATCAACGCCGTGCTGAGCATCGTGCGCGCCGAGCCCAAGCGCGCTGAGGCCGTCCTGGAAGACATGGCCGACCTGTTCCGCGTGGCGATGGCGGAGCCGCAGGAACTGGTTCCCCTGGACAAGGAGGTAGAGCTGGCGCGGCAATATCTGGCCATCGAAGAACTGCGCTTGGGCGAGCGCCTCAAAGTACGCTGGGACACGCAAAACATGCCGGCGGATGCGTTGATCCCCCCGTTGATCCTGCAGCCGCTGCTGGAGAACGCCGTCTACCACGGCATCGAGCCTCTGCCGCAAGGCGGGACCATCGAGGTGAAGCTGTATCGTGCCCGCGACGAGCTGCATCTGGAAGTGCGCAATCCTGCGCAAAGCCAGACTGCGTGCCATTCGAACGGCAACAGGATGGCGCTCTCCAACATCCGCGAACGGCTGGCCCTGTTGTTCGATGTCGAAGCGCAATACCAGGTCGAACGCGATAAGGACCATTATCAGGTTCGCATCCTCATCCCCTATGTGAAAGCACAGGCATGAACGACACCGTCACCTTGCCGCTCAGCGTCTTTATCGTGGATGACGAAGCGCCCGCGCGCACCCGCCTCAAGGAGTTGCTCGCCGACTGCGCCGTCCAGTTCCCGCTGCAACTGGTGGGAGAAGCGGGCAATGGCCAGGAGGCGCTGGAAAAGCTCGCCGGGACGCCCGCCGAGGTCGTGTTGACGGACATCCGCATGCCGCGGATGGACGGCATCGAACTCGCGCGCCATCTCAACAAACTCGACCATCCGCCCGTCATCATCTTCACTACCGCCTATGATGCTTACGCCATTCAGGCCTTCGAGCAGCGCGCTGTCGACTACCTGCTCAAACCCATCCGGCTGGGACGCCTGTTCGAGGCCCTTTCCAGGGCGCGCGATGCCGTCCCGCTGCGCACCGAAGTGCTGCAGGAGCTCACCCCGGAGCCCCGCAGCTTCCTGTCGGCCCATGAGCGCGGCAAATTGCTGCTGATCCCCATCGAGAAGGTGCTCTACCTGCGCGCGGAGATGAAATACGTCACCGTACGCACCGCCGAACGCGAATATCTCATCGAAGAATCGCTTTCCGCGCTGGAAAAGGAATATGCCGCGCGCTTCGTGCGCACCCACCGCAGCTGCCTGGTGGCCAAGGACGCCATCGCCGGGTTTGAGAAAGGCGGCGATGAAGGCGAGAGCGGCTGGCTGATGAAGGTGAAGGGGCTGGATGAAAGACTGCCGATCAGCCGGCGACAGCTGGCGAGCGTGAAAGGGGTGGGCCAGGACAGCGCCTAGCGACTGGCAAATGACACCGGCGCTTTGCATGCGTCGAGTCAAAATGCCATCCGAACGGACTTTTTACGCAGAAAGCTGAAAATTCACCTGTTGCTCACACTTTGTTAACGTTCTCTTTACAGAGACATCGTTAACATGCCTGCGTCTTGTGCAGGTGGTGCGTTCTGCCAATCGGTTCGTGGCCCTGCAAAAATAGGGGGAAGAATTGCCGGCAAGACAGGCAACACGAGTTGCTGGAGGCGTTCTAACTACAACAACTGCCAGGCGATGTGGGCAGCGCCGCTAGGTAATCGCGATCCCGTGCAGACAGGGCTGCACACGGGCGCATAAGGGGGGGCGGCGCATTGCTCATCAGAGCATGGCGATAGAGGTAACACGATCGGGGAGGCACTAAGCCTCCCCTATTTTTTTCTGTCGAGATTCGCAGCGAGCGCCCAGACGGACGCAGTGGCCGTAACGAATGGCAAGAATGACGTTAGCCGCTGTTCCGCAATCCGGTGGCGATGCCGTTGATGGTCAGGTGGATGGCGCGCTTCACCTTCTCGTCGTTGTCGCCGGCGCGATGGCGTTGCAGCAGCGCGACCTGCAGGTGGTTGAGCGGGTCGATGTAGGGCGTGCGGGTCATCAGGCTGCGTGCGAATGCCGGGTTGTCCTGCAACAGCGTGCTATTGCCGGTCACGGCGAACAACATCTCGACGGTAGTCTCCCACTCGCGGTAAATCGCGCCGAAGATGCGCTCGCGCAGTTCGAGGTCTTCCACCAGTTCGGCATAGCGCGAGGCGATACCCATGTCGGTCTTGGACAGCACCATGTCCATGTTTGACATCAGGCCGCGGAAGAACGCCCAGTTCTTGTACATCGCCTGCAATTGCCTGAGTCCGGATTCTCCTTCGCGTGCGATGAACTGTTGCACGGCGCTGCCGTAACCGAGCCAGCCCGGAAGCATCACGCGGTTCAGCCCCCAGCTGAACACCCAAGGGATGGCGCGCAGGTCCTCGATGCGGTCGGAAGCCTTGCGCGACGAGGGGCGGCTGCCGATGTTGAGCTCGGCGATCTCGCGGATCGGCGTGGCGGTAAAGAAGTAATCGGTGAAGCCCGGGGTCTCGTACACCAGCTTGCGGTAGGACGCGAAGGCGTCGCGGCTCAGCTCTTCCATGATGCGGTGATATTCCGGCATCGCGCTGTCCGCGCCGTGATGGTGCAGCAGCGTGGCTTCCATGGTCGCAGCGATCAGCGTCTCCAGGTTGCGGCGGCCGATCTCCGGGTTGGAGTATTTGCTGGCGATCACCTCGCCCTGCTCGGTGATGCGGATCTGCCCGTTCACGCTGCCGGGCGGCTGCGCCAGGATTGCGTCATAGCTGGGGCCGCCGCCGCGGCCCACGGTGCCGCCGCGGCCGTGGAACAGGCGCAGTTCGATGCCGTGTTTTTCGAACACCTTCACCAGCTCGAGCTCGGCCTTGTAAAGCTCCCAGTTCGCAGTGAGGTAGCCGCCGTCCTTGTTGCTGTCCGAATAACCCAGCATCACTTCCTGCGTGTTGCCGCGGCTTTCCAGCAGCTTGCGGTAATACGGGATGGAGAACAGCTCGTCCATGATCACTCCGCCGCCGCGCAGGTCCTCGATGGTCTCGAACAGCGGGATGATGTTGACGTGCAGCGTGTCGTTGCTTTCCAGCAGCCCGACCTGCTGCAGCATCAGTGCGACTTCCAGCATGTCGCTCACGGCATCGGTCTTGGAGATGATGTGGTTGGGCAGCGCGTCGCGCCCGAAGCGGCGATGGATCTCGGCAGCGGCCTGCATGATGCGTAATTCGCTCTGTGGAACGTCGGAATAGCGCCCGATGTCGGTCAGCAAGGTTTTGCCGGACTGCAAAGCATCAAGCAACACGGCGCGCTTCGTGGTCTCGTCGAGGTCGCTATAGTTGGCCTTGCCGGAACTGTGCGCGAACAACTCGCTCACCGTCTGTTCGATGATGGCGCTGTGCTGGCGCATATCCAGCGGCGCCAGGTGGAAGCCGAACACTTCCGCGGCGCGACGCAGGTTGGCCAGGCGACCGCGCGCCAGATACACCGCACCGTGCGCGAAAAGCGAATCGATCAGTATATCGAGGTCGGCGATGAACTCCTGCGGCGTAGCGTAGGGTTTCTCGTGCGCGCCCAGCGGCGGCAAATGCGTGATCTCATGGCCGAGGTGTTTGGCGGTGGCCGACAGGCGCGAGTAGATCAGGTTCAGCGCGCGGCGATAAGGCTCGTCGGAACGGGCGGCATTCTTGTCAGGCGATGCATCGGAGAGCTTGCGCAAGGCGTCGCTGACTTCGACCACGCGATCGGTCAGGCTCAGGCGCCGGCCCAGCACGTAAGCCTCATTCAAGTAGTGCTCGAACGCCAGCATGGAATGCTGCCGTACCGCATCCGACATCACATCATGCGTGACGAAGGGGTTGCCATCGCGGTCGCCACCGATCCAGCTGCCGACACGCAACAGCGGCGGCAGTTGGATGTCCTCGCCGAAGCGTGCTTCCAGCTGCTTCTCGAGGCCCGCATAGATATTGGGGATTTCTTGCAGGAAGGTGTAGCGGTAATACTCCAGGCCGTTGTTGATCTCGTCGCGCACGGTCAGTTTCGACGTGCGCAGCATGCGCGTCTGCCACAGGATCAGCACGAAACGGTGCAAGGCCTCTTCGTTGTCGGCCAGTTCGTCCGGGGTCATTTCCACGCGGTCGCGGTCAGACAGCAGCTTGGAGATGATGAGCTGGCAATCGAGAATGCTCTTGCGCTGCACTTCGGTCGGGTGCGCGGTCAGTACCGGCGACACCAAGGCGCTCTTCAGGAACGCCTGCAGGGTGTCCTTGTCGATCTTCTTCTCTTCGAGCCGATCCAGTGCCAGCTGCAGGCTGCCGTCCTTGGGCGCGCTGCCGGCCTTGAGGTGGGCTCGATGGCGACGGTTGTGGTGCAGGTCCTCGGCAATGTTGGTGAGTTGCGAGAAATAGCTGAAGGCGCGCACCACCGCCAGTGTCTCGGCCGGCGAAAGCGCATCCAGCACCTGCTCCAGCGCCTCGCCATCGCGCTCATCCTGCGTCTTGCGGAAGCGCACTGCCGCGCGGCGCACGTTCTCGATCAACAGGAAGGTCTCTTCGCCTTCCTGTTCGCGCAGGGTGTCGCCCAGGATGCGCCCCAACAGGCGCACATCTTCACGTAGCGGCTGGTCCTTGCTGGAGATGTCGGCGGGTACTGAGATCAGATTCATGCTGTTCTGTGTATGTAGACGGCGCAAAAGCGCGGCGCACCTGTTAGAATGCGCCGCGCATCAACCGCATATTATTTGTCACAAAATTCAGGAAACCCCGATGAGTCAGGCTTCTCTTACTCCCCCAGCCCGTCTGGTGATCGCGTCGCGCGAGAGCGCATTGGCCATGTGGCAAGCAGAGCACATTCGAGACAGGCTGCGCGCATTATACCCGCAAACTCCGGTCAGCATATTGGGCATGACCACGCAGGGCGACCAGATCCTGGACGTGACCCTGTCCAAGATCGGCGGCAAAGGCCTGTTCGTGAAAGAACTGGAGACTGCGCTGGAGAACGGCAGCGCCGACATCGCCGTGCATTCGCTGAAAGACGTGCCGATGAATCTGCCGGAAGGTTTTGCGCTGGCCTGCATCGGCGAACGCGAGGATCCGCGCGACGCTTTCGTTTCCAACAAGTTCGACAACCTGGCTGCGTTGCCCGCCGGCAGTGTGGTGGGCACCTCCAGCCTGCGCCGCGAAAGCCAGTTGCGCGCCCGCTTCCCGCATCTGAAGATCGAGCCGCTGCGCGGCAACGTGCAGACCCGTCTGCGCAAGCTGGACGAAGGCCAATATGCCGCCATCATCCTCGCCGCCGCCGGACTGAAACGGCTGGGTCTGGGCGAGCGCATCCGCGCGATCATCTCCTCCGACGACAGTCTGCCTGCCGTGGGGCAGGGCGCGCTGGGCATCGAGACGCGCGCCGACCGGCCCGACCTGAAAGCGGCGCTGGCGCCGCTGCATCATGCCGACACTGCCGCCTGCGTGCTGGCCGAGCGCGCCATGAGCCGCGTGCTGGCCGGCAGTTGCCAGGTGCCGCTGGGCGGTTTTGCCGAAGTGCAGAACGGCAAGCTGCGCATGCGCGGTTTCGTCGCCACGCCGGACGGTACGCGCCTGCTGCGTGCAGAACACACCGGCGACATGGCGCACCCCGAGGCATTGGGCGAACTGGTCGCGCAGGATTTGCTCAAACAAGGCGCAGGCGAGATCCTCGCCGCATTGAATGGCTGAACATCCGCTTGCCGGATTGAATATCGTCGTCACGCGGCCGCGTGAACAAGCGGCGGATCTGGCGCAGCGCATCGAACGGCAGGGCGGCAGGGCGCTGTTATTTCCCCTGCTGGAGATCGCTCCAGTATCCGATCAAACCGCGTTGCACGAACAGCTTCCGCGTCTTGCGCAGTTCGATCTGCTCATCTTCATCAGCCCGAACGCCGTGAAACACGGCATGGCGGCGATGCCTCCGCTGCCCGATACGGTGCGCATCGCCACCGTCGGCCAGGGCAGCGCACATGCGCTGCGCGAACTGGGCATCACCGGCATCATTGCGCCGACAGGCCGTTACGACAGCGAAGCGTTGCTGGCCCTGCCCGAATTGCAGACGGTGTCGGGCTGGCGCGTGGCGATCCTGCGCGGCGACGGCGGGCGTGAGCTGTTGGGCGATACCCTCAAGGCACGCGGCGCAACGGTGGAATACATCACCTGCTATCAGCGCAGCAAGCCGCACTTCGATGCCACGAGCCTGCTGGCGGCCGCGCCGGATGCGATCACCGTCACCAGCAGCGAAGCGCTCGGCCATCTGTGGGCCATTCTGGAAGAACCGGCCAGGACGAGGTTTACGGCCATGCCGCTGTTCGTGCCGCACGAGCGCATCGCGAGCCTGGCGCGGCAACAAGGCTGGCAACATGTCGTGGTCACTGCATCCGGAGATGACGGGATGATGGCGGCTTTGGTAGCATGGGCGAACAGCCAAAGGAAATGAATCCATGAGTGACCAGCCACAAATGCAGCAGCCTTCTCCATCCGAAAAATCCGGCGGCACGCCGGCAGCGACCGCGCACCCTGTCGTGCCGCACGGCAACTCGCTGACGAACCTGATCTCGCGCGTGACGCTGACGCAGCTCACATTGGCGGTGCTGGTGGCGGTCTTCGTCTGGCAATGGCTGGATGCGCATTATCAGCTCGACCAGACGCAGGAAACGGTGGCGCGCCGCCTGTCCGAGGTGGAGGCGACGAACAAGGCCAACCAGCTGCTGGTGGCGCAGAACCAGGAACTGGTGCGCGAACTCGGCGGCAAGCTCAGCCTGGTGGAAAGCCGCTACGCCGAAACGCAGAACCAGCGCGCCGCGCTGGAGGCGCTGTACCAGGAAATGTCGAGCAGCCGCGACCAGACCGCGCTGGCCGAAGTCGAGCAGATGCTGCTGATCGCCGGACAACAGCTGCAACTCTCCGCCAACGTGAAGGCGGCGCTGATCGCCATGCAGCAGGCGGAGAGCCGCCTGCAGCGGCCCGCATTCGCCAATCTGCGCAAGCGCATCGGCCAGGACATCGACAAGCTGCGCGCCCTGCCCAGCATCGACGTGCCCGCCATCAACCTGCGCCTGGATGGCGTGATCGGCGCGGTGGACAATCTCGTCCTGGCGCAGGACACGCGCGTCCAGCAGCAGCAGACCGCAGCGGTAGCCGATCCGGAAGAGGGAACATGGAAGCGTTTCTGGCGCGAACTGTGGCAGGAAACGAAGCATCTGGTTCTTATCGAGAACACCGAGCGGGAGGAGATGCCGTTGCTGTCGCCGACCCAGGCGTTCTTCCTGCGCGAGAACCTGAAATTGCGCCTGCTCTCCGCCCGCATGGCCTTGCTGACGCGCGACGAGGTGAGCTTCCGCCGTGACCTGAAGACCGCGCAGGATTGGCTCAAGCGCTATTTCGACACCAAATCCAGAAGAGTCTGCGCAGGCACTCGCTGCGTTGCAGAGGCTCGCGGCATCCAACATCGTCATCGAAATGCCGGACATCAGCGGCAGTCTGGAGGCGGTGCGCAACTACCGCGTCTCGCATGAGCGAGGTGCGCGATGAGATGGCTGCTTTGGCTGCTCGGGTTGTTCGCTGCCGCGGTCGCGGTGATGCTGGCCGCGCGCAATCCCGGCTATGTGCAGTTCGTCTACCCGCCGTACAAGATGGAGATGTCGCTGACGCTGTTCGTGTTCGCAGTTGCTCGCCGCGTTCGTGCTGGGCTATCTGCTGGTGCGCCTGTTCTTCATCACCCTGCAATTGCCGGAATATGTGCGCAACTTCCGCGAAGAGCGAGCCACCAGCAAAGGCCGCGTGGCGATGATGGAAGCGCTCAAGGCCTATTTCGAAGGCCGTTATGCGGCGGCCGAGAAAGCCGCGGTGCGCGCCATGGAACTGGGCGAGAAATCCGGATTGAATTCCATCGTCGCGGCGCGTGCCGCGCACGAATTGCGCGAATTCGACAAGCGCGATGCCTACCTGGCCGACGCCGGCGGCAAGACGGTGGGCGAGTCCACCATGCGCCTGATGGCGAAGACCGAGTTCCTGCTCGACCAGAAGCAGCCGCAATCGGCGCTCAATTCCCTGAAAGAACTGAGCGACTCGGGTATGCATAAACACATCGGCGCGCTCAGCCTGGAGTTGAAGGCGCAGCAGCAGGCGCGCAACTGGGATGCGGTGCTGGATGTGACGGCGCAGCTGGAGAAGCGCAAAGCCATCGACAAGGTCATCGCCGAGCAATTGCGCCAGCAGGCCTGGCTGGAGAAACTGCGCGGACAGACCACCGACCTTGCTGCGTTACGGACGTTGTGGAAGTCCATCCCGGGCGAATTCAGGCATCGCGGCAAGATCGTTGCCGCAGCCGCCGAGGCCTTCAGCAGACTGGGCGATTGCCAAGGTGCGCAACAACTGCTCACCGACAGCCTCAATGCGCAATGGGACAGCGAACTCGTCACGCTCTACGGCGAATGTCGCAAGGACGATAATGTCGCGCAGATCGAGCAGGCAGAGCGCTGGTTGAAGCAGCACACCGACGATGCCGGACTGCTGCTCGCCCTGGGCAAACTCTGCCTGCACCAGCAATTATGGGGCAAGGCACAGAACTATCTCGATGCCAGCCTCAGCCTGCAACCCGGCACTGCGGTCTACGCTGCGCTCGGCCAGCTTGCCGAGAAGCTGGGTAAACACGAAGAGGCGCTCGTCTATTTCCAGAAGTCGATGCAGGCCGGACAGGCCCGCTAGTCGGCACCGTCCGCCGTTGTCGAAAAGATATAGGCATGGTTCTATATCTTTCGGCCTATATCCCATCCTGAGCGGTGCTGCTAGAGTTCAACTGCCAGTACCGGCGATCAACACATGGTCACTCGGCGGCGGCGGTTCAACAGGAGATCGAGATGGGAAGTGGCAGGCGCGTTGTTACGGTTGGATTGGCCATCGCTGCGGCGGTTGCGATTTCGGCATGTACTCACGCTCCCGCTGCGCCATCTTATGTAGGCCCCGAGCGTACTGAACAGCAAGCGCGCGTGCCGGACGAATATCTGGTCACGCTGGCTCCCGATGTGGACGAGAGTGTCATTTCCGAGTTTTACGGACGTTTCGGCATCAAAGAACTCGACGCGCTGGGCGATGAGACTTATCTGCTGGTCCTGACGAGCGATCCCGGTCCGCAGGAGATGGAAGACCTTGTCAGCGAGGACGCGCGCTTCAAGGCGGTTCAGCCCAATATCATCTATTGGGCCAATCGCTCCGCCAGGAAGGCAAAATAATCAGGCTGGAATATCTCAGCTCTTCGGCGCGAAAGTGAACGCGTCCGAATAGAACGCATCGTTCGGCAGACCGCGCTGGCTGGTGAACTCGCGATGCGCTGTCTCCACCATCACCGGCGCGCCGCAGGCATATACCGCATAGCCGGACAGATCCTTGAAGTCGTCCAGCACCGCCTGGTGCACGAATCCCGTGCGGCCGCTCCAGGGTTCGTCGGAGACGACGGGCGTGAACTTGACGCCTTGCGCCACCCACTCCTGCACCTTGTCCAGCATGTAAAGGTCGGCCTGCTTGCGCACGCCCCAGTAGAAATGCATCTCCGGCTTGAATCCGATATGCAGCGCGTGCTCGATGATCGCCTTGACCGGCGCGAAACCGGTGCCGCTGGCGAGGAAGACGATGGGCTTGGGCGAATCCTCGTGCAGGTAGAAATTGCCGAGCGGTCCCTTGATGCGCAGGATGTCGCGTTCTTTCATCGCCGTGAACACGTGATTGGTGAATGCGCCCCCCGCGATGTTGCGCACATGCAGCTCCAGATACTCGTCGTGGTGCTGCGCATTCGCGAGCGAAAAACTGCGCGGCTTGCCTTCCTTCTGCAGGATGTCGATGTACTGGCCGGCGAGGAACTGCAGGCGTTCGTTGGCCGGCAGCTTCAGGTACAGCGCCATGACGTCATCCGTCAGTTTCACCATCTTTTCCACGCGGCAGGGCAACGTCTTCACCGGGATGTCGCGCTCCGTCGTCACCTCATGGCTTTCGATGACCAGATCGGAGAGCGGCTTGGCGCAGCAGAACAATGCCAGTCCGGCCGCCTTCTCCTCTTCGCTCAATGCGAATGCCTGCGCTTTGCCGTGATCCACAGAGCCCTGCAATATCTTGCCTTTGCATACGCCGCAAGCGCCGTCGCGGCAGCTGTAGGGTAGCGTAACGCCGTGTTCCAGCGCGCCCTCCAGGATGGTCTCGTTTGCGTCGACGGGGAATGAGTGATTGCTCGGCTGGATGGTGGTCTTGAAGCTCATGGCGATATCCGGTTGAATGAAGTCCGCGATTTTAACGCATAATCCGGGCATGGAACGACTGCTCATCATCGGCTGCGGCGACATTGCGCGCCGCACCATTCCGCTACTCCGGCGGCATTACCGCCTGTATGCCCTGGTACGGAATGACGCGTCGCGAACGGCTTTGAGGCGACAGGGAGTCACGTCTGTCGTCGGCGATCTGGACGACCGTTCAAGCCTTGCGCGGCTGGCAGGACTGGCGGATGTCGTGCTGCATCTCGCACCGCCACCCAATGCCGGCGAAAGAGATAGCCGTACGCGTCATCTGCTGGCCGCACTGGTGCGCGGCAGTACGCCGAAACGATTCGTCTATATCAGCACCAGCGGCGTGTATGGCGATTGCGCAGGCGCGCCGGTGAGCGAGACATATCCGCTCCACCCGCAATCGGCACGCGCGCAGCGTCGTGTGGATGCCGAACGGCAAATACGGAATTGGGCGAAACGGAACGGCGTGGCCGCCTCCATCCTGCGCGTGCCCGGAATCTACGCGGCAGATCGCCTGCCGCTGGAGCGGCTGCGTACGGGCATGTCGTCCATCGCGGCGGAGGAAGACAGCTATACCAACCATATCCACGCCGACGACCTTGCGCGCATCCTCGTTGCGGCAGTGCGCCATGGCAAACCGAACCGCGTGTATCACGCCAGCGACGATAGCGGGATGAAGATGGGCGACTATTTCGATGCCGTGGCGGATGCGTACGGCTTGCCGCGGCCGCAGCGCATCGTGCGTGCCGAAGCTCAACGCGTGCTGCCTGAATCGCTGCTTTCGTTCATGAACGAATCGCGGCGGCTGACGAATGAGCGTATGAAGCGTGAACTGAAGATGAAGCTGCGCTATCCGAAGGTGGCAGATCTGCTGGCTTCGATAGAGAGCGCCTGACGCGGTGCTTACAGCAGAGGCTTGATCGGCATCATCTGCCAGAACCTCACTCTGGCGCGCTTCATGAGCGATACATATTGGTCGGGATCATCGGTTGACGCATTCCAGCTGTTGCCGGGCTGCATATCGGTCTCAATGGCATCTTCAACGGTGCGCGCCAGCATCGCGTCGTGAATGATCACTCCGACTTCGGTGTTCAGGTTCTCGGATCGGGGATCGAGGTTGTACGTTCCGATGTATACGAGTTTCGAATCCACCACCATGGTCTTTGCATGCAACGCAAAGATCGGCGGTTTGATCTTGCCCGAGATCGCGCTTTGCATCAGCTTGCTCCTGATCTCGGGGGCGGGCTTGTACTCGAATATCTCCAGGCCCATCCTGAGCAGGGATTCGCGCTGGTTCCGGTATCCGCTCGACGCCTGCAGGTTGTCGCTCGATGCGAGCGAGTTGGTGCTGATGCGGATATGCACGCCGCGTGCGATGGCTTTGCGGAACAGCTCGAGCGCATCGTCCGACAGCACCAGATAGGGTGACTGAATGGAGATATTATTTTTGGCGGATTCGACCAGGCTCGCCAGCATGTTGGTCGTCCTGCCCTTGCCGTCCAGACTGAAGCGGTTGTTGTTCTTTCCCGGAACGTCACTGATAAAATCGACGCGCGCCCAAACGATCTGCCCGGTTAAACGGGAGAATGATTCGGGAACAGTACTGATCGCCTGACGTACCTCGGGCGCGAAGTTATCGGGCGAGCTCGCGTACTCATGCAGCTCCCGATACACCCCGGCGATTTCTTTGTCGTCGACCTTCACGTTCTTCTGCATCAAACCGATGCCGTCGTAAAGCTCCTCGACCTTTTCAGCGATTCCGCTGTTCCAGAATGCCTCGAAGCTGTCTCGCATCGTTCGTACCGCATCACCCAGCACCAAAACATCCCGGTCGCGGAAGTTGTATTCGTGGTTATAGTCGAAATACTCGTCCGCCATATTGCGACCGCCCGTGATCGCGACCTTTCCGTCGACGATGAAGGTCTTGTCGTGCATGCGCTGATTCACCCCGCGGAAATCGACCACGACGTTCAACGCGCGTTTCTGCAAAGGTACGCCCACCGAATTCTTCGGGTTGTAGATGCGGATCTCGATATTGGGGTGGTGCGCCAGGGCGAGCAGGGATTCATCGGGTGCATCGATCATCAGGTCATCGACGATGATGCGCACCTTCACGCCGCGTTCCGCGGCCCTCAACAACGCTTCTGCCGCCAGGATGCCGATGTTGTCTGCGCTCCAGATGAAATATTGCACTTCTATCGTGTGCCGCGCGTGGTCGGCCAGCCACGCCCTGGCCAGCAAGGCCTCCTCTCCGGTATCCAGCACATATGCGCCGCTCGAACCGGCGTGTGCAGCGATTTGCCTGTCGATGTACGCCATCGCTGCATCGGTCTCCGACCACGCTGTCAGGGAAAGACATGCGCTCAGCAACAGCCAGAAAAACACCACTAGATTCTTCACGTTCACGAACTCCGGATCTGGTTTCAAAAGCGTACAGGACAGGGCGGGATCAGCGGCGCAGTCTGGTGAAGTCCGCCGGCTCCCAGCCGCGCATCGCCAGCAGCAGCCCGACACCGCGTCGCTTGCTCAACGGCGCGGACAGGCTCTCTTCATGCAATTCGGCGAACCTTTTCCGCAATCTGCGCAGCTCATCCGTTATCTGCGCCAGCGCCTGATCGGTGAACATGCCGTGCACGAAAGTCATCATTTCATCCGTGCGGGCAAAATCGCTCTTCAGGAAGTCATTCAGGCCGCTGCTCTGGAAATACTGCCTGATCGGGCCGGACGGCAGCCAGTCGAAGTCGCGTGCGACGTTGAGGCGGATGCGGTTGCCGGGCAGCAGGTCGATGATGCGCAGCTTGTCGAGCTGCAGCAGATATTTGATGCATTCCGGAACGCTCACCTTGTAGAACCCCACGATCTCGTCCATCGTCCAGTGGTTCAGGGCGCAGACCGCGATCACCAGCAGCCTGGGGTCGGACACCACTTCACGCTCCTGCTTTTCGGTCAGCGTGCTCAAGCGCATCCGGTCAGCAAGCGCTTCCTTCGACAGTTCGGCCAAAGTGAACCCAAGCAAATTGCTGACCTGTACCAGACGTTCCACGGTGAAGCGGCCGGAAGCGAACAGCCTTTTCACGCTGGGCTCGGACAGCTTGAGTGCGCGGGCGACATCGCGGTAGGTCATCCCCTGGCTCTTGAGTTGCTTCTTGAGGGTCGAGATCAGTTGGTCGGCTTCGGTCATGGCAAAAGTATCTGAATGCGATACTGAGCAGTCTAAATATCGATGCTGACAGGGTCAATCGTTTTGTTTTGCGCGACCAGCGGATATCGTGGCGCCACCTCAACGACACGAGAGAACGCAAATGACCCGATTCGATATCCGCAACTGGCCGCATGTATTGATGCTGAGTGCCGCCCTGTTCAGTGCAAGCGCTTGGTCCGAGCCGCAGACGACGCCCCCTGCGCAGATGAAGCCTGGCGATCTGGCAAAGCGACTCGAGGTTGGCGATGTGGTGTTCATCCGCATCCCCAGGCAACCCTTCACCAAGGTGTCGGACGCGACGTCGAGCTGGACCAACCATGTCGGCATCGTGAGCGACGTATCCGGTAAGGAACCCGTGATCGCGGAAAGCAGGGTGCCGCTTTCCGGCGAAACGACCTGGTCGAAATTCGTGCAGCGTTCCGACCAGGGCAGAGTCGCGGTGACGCGCCTTGCGACACCGCTCGATGTGCAGCAGCAACGCAAGCTCAGGAAGGCAGTGGCCGCGAGGCGCGGCATCATGTACGACACCGGCTTCGATCTGCATTCGAAACGCCAGTTCTGCTCTCGCTATGTACGCGAAGTGCTGGATGAGGCTGCGGGTGTGAAGCTGGGAGAAGTCGAGAGCTTTTCCACGTTACTGAAGCGCAATCCGCACGCGGATCAGGCGTTCTGGAAGGTTTGGTATCTCGGCAACATTCCGTGGCAACGCGAGACAGTCACCCCGGCAAGTCTGCTCAAGGATGGCAGAATGCGGGTCGTGTTTGACGGGCAAGTCCGGTAGCTGAGTGAGCATCATTTAATTTCCAGGGAGAGCAGCAAAATGAGAAGCATCATCCGGTTCATCTTGAAGAACGTGTTCCAACTGCTGTTTCGGGTGCGCGTGTCCGGCATGGACAAGGACATCGACACCAATAGACTGCTGGTCATCGCCAACCACGAGTCGTTCCTGGATGGCCTGCTGCTGGGGCTGTACCTGCCGTTCGATCCCGTCTTCGTGGTCCACACCGGCGTTACGCGCAACTTCTTCTTCCGCCTGGTACTGAGCCAGGTCGACTATCTGGCAGTCGATCCGACCAGCCCGATGGCGATCAAGCGCATCATCCGGCTGATCGAATCCGGCCGTCCGGTGGTGATCTTCCCGGAAGGGCGCATCACGGTGACCGGCTCGCTGATGAAAGTGTATGAAGGCCCCGCCTTCGTCGCCGCCCGGACCGGCGCGACGATATTGCCGGTACGCCTGGACGGGCCGGCACGTTCCTATTTCAGCCGCATCTCGGGGAAATACCCGCGCCGCCTGCTGCCGCGCGTGACCATCTCGGCGCTCGATACCACGGTCATCGCCATGCCAGACGGCGAGACCACCAAGCAGCGCCGCCGCAAGGCCGGGGAAGCGATGCGCAAGCTGATGCAGAAGATGCTGTTCGAATCGCATCCGAAACAGACGCTGTATTCCGGCATGCTGGACGCCATGTCCATCTACGGGCGTAGCCGCCGCGTGGTGGAAGACATCAAGCAGATCGAGTATTCCTACAGCGACCTGCTCAAGATGACGCTTGCCCTGGGGCGGCTGGTCGCCAAACACAGCGAGTTGGACGAATGCGTCGGCATCCTGATGCCCAACCTCGCCGCGACGGTGTGCATGATGATCGGCACCGGCGCACAAGGACGCGTTCCTGCCATGCTCAATTACAAGGCCGGCGCCGGCGGCATGCAGGACGCCTGCACCGCGGCCAAGATACGCACCATCTTCGCCTCGCGCGCTTTCATCGAGCAGGCGAAACTGGAAGCCGATGTGGCCGGGATACAAGGCGTGAACGTCCTGTATCTGGAAGACCTGCGCCCAAGCATGGGCCTGGGCGACAAGCTGTGGGTGTTGTTCGGCATGCTGTTCCCGCGCCTGATGGAAAAACGCAGCGACCCCGAAAGCACTGCCGTCGTGCTGTTCACTTCCGGCTCGGAAGGCAAGCCCAAGGGCGTGGTGTTGTCGCATCGCGCGCTGTTGTCCAACATCGCGCAGATACGTTCCATCATCGACTTCTCGGCGGAAGACAAAGTGCTCAATGCGCTGCCGATCTTCCACTCCTTCGGCCTCACCGGCGGCGCATTGCTGCCCATCATGACCGGCATGAACCTGTTCCTGTATGCCACACCGCTGCATTACCGCGTCATTCCGGAAGTGGCCTACGACCGCAGTTGCAGCGTGATGTTCGGCACCAGCACCTTCCTTGCCAACTACGCCCGATTCGCGCATCCCTACGATTTTTTCCGCTTGCGTTATGTCGTGGCGGGCGCAGAAAAACTTTCCGCGTCGGTGCGCGATCTCTGGTTCGAGAAATTCGGCATCCGCATCCTGGAGGGTTATGGCGCGACCGAGACCGCGCCCGTGCTGGCGGTGAACACGCCGATGGCGTACCGCAGCGGCACGGTCGGCCAGTTGTTGCCGTGCATCGAGCATCGCCTGATCCCGGTTCCCGGCATCGACAAGGGCGGCATGCTGCATGTGCGCGGTCCCAACGTGATGTCCGGCTACTATCGTTACGACGCGCCGGGACAACTGCAGGCGCCATCCTCCGAGGCGGGTGAGGGCTGGTACGAGACCGGCGATGTGGTGGCTATCGACGACGACGGCTTCGTCTCCATCGTCGGCCGCGTCAAACGTTTTGCCAAAGTGGCAGGCGAGATGGTGTCGCTGGAAGTGGTGGAAAAACTGGCGACGCAGGCTTCGGCCAGTGCGATGCACGGCGCGACCAGCCAGCCCGACGGCGCGCGCGGCGAAGCCATCGTGCTGTTCACTACCGATGCCGCGTTGACGCGCGATGCGCTGTCCGCATCCGCCAAGGCGCTCGGCATCCCGGAGATCGCCGTGCCGCGCAAGATCCATCGCGTGGATGCCCTGCCCCTGCTTGGCACGGGCAAGACCGATCACGTCACCCTGAAACGCATGGCGGAGGCAGTATGACGAACGATAGAAAAACCCTGGATATGCCGCTGTTGTCGCTGGGCATGCTGTCGGTGCTGGTGGCGCAGTTCTTCTCCGCGCTGGCCGACAATGCCATCCTCATCGCCGCTATCGCCATCGTGAAGTCGCAAGGCTTGGCGAATCTGGTGCCGTTGCTGCAGGAGTCCTTCGTCGTGCCCTTCATCCTGCTCGCGCCCTTCGTCGGGCAGATCGCGGACGGATTCCCCAAGGGGCGCGTGATGCTGGTGGCGAACGTGGTCAAGCTCGCCGGCGCGCTCGCGATGGTGGCCGGCATCAATCCGCTCACTGCTTACGGCATGATCGGCATCGGCGCGGCGATGTATTCACCCGCCAAGTACGGCATCCTCGCGCAGATGTTCGGCCCGGCTACGCTGGTGCGTGCCAACGGCATGATGGAAGGCTCGACCATCGTCGCTATCCTTTCCGGTGTGCTGCTGGGCGGCTGGTTGGCCGATCATTCGCTGACCTGGGCATTCACCGGCGTGGTGGCTGCGTATGGCCTGGCCGCTTTCGCCAACCTGTTCATCCCCTCACTGCCCGCGGAGAATAGCGATGCGAGTTTCTATCCGTGGCTGCTGGTGAAGAAATTCGTCTCTGCGCTGTCCTTGCTGTTCCGCAACCCGGATACGCGCTTCAGCCTGCTGGGCACCAGTGTGTTCTGGGGCAGCGGTACCACCTTGCGCCTGATGCTGTTCGCCTGGGTTCCCGCCGCTTTGCTCATCACCGACAACCAGACGCCGGCCAACCTGATGGGGGCGGTATCCATCGGCATCGTGCTCGGCGCAATAGGCGCAGGCTTGTGGATATCGCTGGTCAACGTCAATCGCGCCCTGCTCGGCGGCCTGTTGCTTGGCGCAGTCATCCTCGCGCTCGCCTTCGTCCACGACCTCGGCATCGCTTATGTGCTGATGGTCGCCATCGGCGTCTGCGGCGGCTCCTTCGTCGTTCCGCTCAACGCCTTGCTGCAGGAGCGCGGGCACGAAAGTATAGGCGCGGGCCACGCCCTGGCTGTGCAGAACTTTGCCGAGAACATCGCCATGCTCCTGTTCGTGGGCGGCTATAGCTGGGCGACCGCGGCCGGCGTCCCGGTGACGGCGAGCATCACGGCATTCGGACTGATCCTGTTGCTGGTGATCGGTGGACTGGCCGCGGTCAGGCTGAGGCGCGCGCGCCTGGTGACTGTTTCCTAGCGCGCTCCCGATGTGCCGGGACAAGACACCGTACAACCAGTCTGGAGTCGAACTAGGGATTGAACAATATCTCGGGCAACTCTTGGTTGATCTCCAGAGCTTCCATCATGACGGTTTCAATGACGGCGCCGTCAATGTCCCGGCTGATCACCTTGGCGGGGAACTGGCTCGCTGTGTCCAGCCACATCTCGCTGCTGTGCACGTCGGCGACGGTCCATCCCTTTTCTCCGCGCACAATGAAATGCAGGACGGTGCGGTCCGTTCATGGTCTCTTCGCCGAACATTTCGCTGCTGCCTTTCTCGCGCAGGGCGCGGATGTTCTCGAACAGCGTGCCGACATCCGAGTGATCCACGCGCATGCCGCTCAGGCTCCTGATGAACGAGTTCTCCGGCTTCAGACTGAGTTCGGGGAAATTCCCCGCGCCAAAGGGCCACAAGCGCACGCGCCTGGTGTCGGGGCTGTAGATCATGACTGCGCCTGAATGCGGACGGATGAATTCCATGCGCACGAAGCCGGGTTTCCTGTAGTAATAGCGTATGTGTTCCTCGCCCCCGGCATGAACGGAGCGGATGGTGACGCGGTAGGTTTTGATGGTGTGGAAATTCTCGATGGCACTGGACAGTGGATCGGGAGCCCCCGTAGGGGAGGCAGCGGTGAGCGTCGCGGCAAGAATCAGGCTTGATAACACCGGTTATTCCTCCATTCTCAACAGCCTTTCATGCGCAATGCACTGCGTATTTCGCTCTAGCGGACCCACACCGTCTTCGCATTCACGAATTCATGCATCCCCAGCCTGGACAACTCGCGCCCGTAGCCCGAAGCCTTCACGCCGCCGAACGGCAGGCGCGGATCGGATTTGACCATGCCGTTGATGAAGGTGCAGCCGGCCTGCACCTGCGCGGCCAACTGTTCGGCCCGCGCTGCGTCCTTGCTCCAGATGGACGAGCCGAGCCCGAAGCGCGTGTCGTTGGCGATGCGCAGCGCATCGTCCTCGCCCGCGGCGCGGATCACCACCGCCACCGGGCCGAACAGCTCCTCGTGATAGGCGCGGGTTTTCGCGGTGACATGATCGAGAATGGAGGGCTGGTAGAAGTATCCTTCGCGTGCGAGCGGCTTGCAGCCCGTCACCGCCACCGCGCCTTGCGCGATGGAATCCGCGATCTGGGCGTGCAGCGCATCGCGCAGGTCGGCGCGCGCCATGGGGCCGATCTGCGTGGCTTCGTCCATCGGGTCGCCGACAGCGAGCGCTTCCACTTTGATCTTCAAGCGATGCAGGAATTCGTCGGCGATCTGCGGCACGACGATGAAGCGCTTGGCGGCGATGCACGATTGCCCGCAATTGAGGAAGCGCGAGGCCACCGCCATATCGACGGTGTATTCCAGGTCGGCGTCGTGCAGCACGATGAAAGGATCGGAGCCGCCCAGTTCCAGCACGCATTTCTTCAGGTGTTGACCGGCCAGCGCCGCCACCTTGCGTCCCGCCGCTTCCGATCCGGTGATGGTGACTGCATGCACATGCGGGCTGGCGATCGCTTTTGCCGCCTGCTCGACCTCGATCATCAGGCTGGTGAACACGCCCTCCGGCAAGCCGCAATCGCGGAAGAGCGCTTCTATGGCGAGCGCGCACTCCGGCACGTTCGGCGCATGTTTCAGCACCACCGCGTTGCCCGCCATCAGGGCCGGGACGGCGGCGCGGAACACCTGCCAGAACGGAAAATTCCACGGCATGATCGCCAGCACCACACCGAGCGGGTGATAGGCGACATAACTTTTGCCGGCATCCGACTGTATCGGCTCGGCACGCAGAAATTCCTCGCCATGCTGTGCGTAGTAGTCGCAAGTCAATGCGCACTTCTCGACCTCGGCCCCGGCTTCGCGCAGCAGCTTGCCCATTTCGCGGGTGATGAGGGCGGCGTATTGGTCGTGCTGCACGCGCAATTTGGTCGCGACATGTCGCAGCACTTCGGCGCGCTGCGAGAAAGAGGTCTGCGCCCAGGCCTGTTGTGCCGCGTGCGCTTTTTCCAGCGCCTGTTCCAGGCGCTGGTCGTCCCAGCTTGCCTGGGTAAGGAACACTTGATCGGTGGTGGGGTTGCGGCTCACGAAGGGCATGGCGGTCATCCGGGAATCGTATGTGGTGCACCATAACCCACGAAGTGTTTACGCACAATACGGCAGATCTACCAGCCGGTAGCCAGCCGAAGAGTTTCCGAAACCGTTCGCCCTGAGCACCTCAGTCCGTTCGTCCTGAGCTTGTCGAAGGATGGGCGAAGCCCGCCAATTACAGCCGTTCGTGCGGAGCTTGTCGAAGGGTGAATGTCTTCAGACAAATTCAAAACCGCCGGGGGTTGCCCGGCAGCAAGTCACTTTTCTTGTCTTGCCAAGAAGAGTAACCAAAAGAAGTCGCCCCCGGTGCGCCGCCCACTTCGTGGGTTCCCTGCGTTGCTCGAACAGCCGGGCCTCCTCATAAACTCGCACGACCCGCTGCGCGGTCACGTGCTCAGACATATTCGTCGGACTACCCCCGGCTGTCCTGCGCTACTCGGCGGCGCACAGGGGAAGGAAAACGAAAAATCAAAACCACATGGAGGGCAACAAGTTGCCCTCCATAGTCAAAACAATTCCACTCCGGTACATTGAGGGCAATCAATCCATTGTGCGAGGGCGGCAATGACGGTTCGACTCTTTTATGTTGATGAATCATACGATGACAACAAGTTCTGTTTGTCAGCTATTGGTATTCGGCATGGTGATTGGCACGAATGTTTCAGTCGGCTTCGTCAACATAGAGCTTTACTTAAGCAGGATTTTGGGATTTTTCTCAGAAAGGAGATTCATGCTCATGAATTTGTTAGTGGTAGAGGAAGAATTTCTGACCAGTTGATCGGAAAATATCAGAGATCAAGAATTTTCGATCAGTTGTTATCCTCGGTGGCGCAGCTTCCAAATGTGATGTTGATTAATGTTTGCTTGGATGTGAAGGGGCGAAGTGATCCACAGCTCGATGCATGGGATCGACTTACAAATAGAATTGAGCGAACAATGCTTGAGTTCGAAAAGAGAGAAATTCCTCTTCGCAGAGATCTTATGGCCAAGTTGCCGACGGCCTATGCAGAGCGGCATATTTTAGAGTTGCGGTTAAATAGTTATCGGCCAAGAGCAGTTATATTTGCGGATGAGGGACGAGAATCGGAAATTACGAAAGTGATGCGGAAAATGAGTGTGTTTAATCCAATCCCGTCGCAATTCGGGAAATGGAAAGCTGGGAAGGCCACACAGAACATCCCAATTGAGCGAGTGATTGAAGACCCAATTTTTAAGAAATCACACCAGTCATTTTTTCTTCAACTTGCCGATTGCGTGGCTTTTGCGTTACTAAAACGGGAGGTCGCGGCAACACAAAACATCAAGAAGTATGGAATACATAAGATGTTTGAACATCGCCTTTCTGGAGTGTGTTATCGCAAAGCGTCGCCTAAGGATCAACTTGGCATAGTTAGAAAATAAGAAGGGCTGCCCGAAGGCAGCCCAAGCACGGTCGGGGGCTGCCGCTAAAGGCAGGCCGACCGAACGGCTGCATCTTGACGGAGAATTGTGCTCAAGTCAATGGGCCTGCAGGCAGGTTAGCATGGGCACGAAGTGACCATGCTGAGGCTTTGAATTTCACCTTTCTTTCCCCTGTGCGCCGCCGAGTAGCGGAGACCAGACAGGGGTAGTCCGACGAATATGTCTGAGCACGTGACCGCGTAGCGGGTCGTGCGAGTTTATGAGGAGGCCTGTCTGGTTGAGCAACGCAGGGAACCCCGAAGGGGCGGCGCACCGGGGGCGACTTCTTTTGGTTACTTTTCTTGGCAAGACAAGAAAAGTAACTTGCTGTCGGGCAACCCCCGACGGTTTTGCTTTTAACTTGAAAGATGCGCGCTGAACCCGTTCATGGTTCGACAAGCTCACCACGAACGGCTTGGCTGTCGGGCTACTCCCGACGGTTTTGTTTTACAGCCAGCGAGCAATCAACCCTTCTTCACCGCCCACACCGCCTCCAGCAACCTGTCCCGCTTGTCCTGCGGCACGCGCTGCATGAAGCTGCAGTCCACGCGGTGGACGGTGATGCCGAGGCGGGTGGTGTAGGCGACGATGCGGTCGGGCGATTCCGGTCTGCAGCATTTCGCCATGCGCACGGTGAGGCCGCCCACGCCTTCGATCAGCACGCCGGTGGATGAGGTGCGCGGTGTCGGCGACCTTCTGCGGCGCCGGTTTGGGGATGACGACCTTGGTCGGCACTTCCTGCTGGATGGCGAGCACGATGCGGCGCGGGGTGATCTCGCTGCGTCCCAGTGCGGCGAGCAGGTCATCCAGTTTGTTGAAGTGCAATCGCTGCGCGAGCTTTTCCTGGTTGATGTCGGTGACACCGAGGCGGTGCAGTTCGCGATCGAGGATGGTGCGGCCCTCGGCGATGCTCACGTCGAGGTTCTGCGTGGAGAACCAGTGGCGCACCTTGGCGCGGGCGCGCGCACTCTTCAGGTAGCCCTGCTGCGGGCTCAGCCAGTCGCGGCTGGGCGCGCCCACTTTCGCGGTGAGTATTTCCACGCGTTGCCCGGTCTGCAGCTTGTAGTTGAGCGGCACGATGCTGCCGTCCACCTTCGCGCCGCGCGTGCGGTGGCCGAGGTCGGTGTGCAGCACATAGGCGAAATCCACCGGCGTCGCGCCTTTCGGCAAGTCGATCACCTTGCCCTGCGGGGTCAGCACGTAAACGCGATCCTGCAGCAGTCCGTTCTTGAACTGTTCCTGCAGTTCGCCGCTGTCGGCGAGTTCCGCCTTCCACGCCAGGATCTGGCGCAGCCAGGCGATCTTCTCGTCCACGCCGCTCTCGGATTTCCTGTTCTCCTTGTAGCGCCAGTGCGCGGCCACGCCGAGTTCGGAATCGTGATGCATGTGTTGGGTGCGTATCTGCACCTCCACGCGACAGGCCGCGCGGCCCGTTTACGGCGGTGTGCAGCGAGCGGTAGCCGTTGGGCTTGGGGCGCGCGATGTAGTCGTCGAACTCGCTCTGGATCGGCGGCCACAGTTCATGCACCGCCGAGAGCGCCGCATAGCAGTGTTCGATGTCGTCCACCAGAATGCGCACCGCGCGCACATCGTAGAGCTGGTCGAAGTCCAGGTGCTTGCGCTTCATCTTGTTGATGATGCTGTAGATGTGTTTCGGGCCGTCCGCTTACCTCGGCTTGGATGCCTGCCCGTGCCAGCGCCTGTTGCAGTTGGGCGATGACATCGGCGATGTATCGCTCCCGGTCCACGCGGCGCTCGTCGAGCAGCTTGGCGATCTGCTTGTAGAGCACCGGCTCCAGATAGCGCATCGACAGGTCTTCCATCTCCCACTTGATCTGCCACACGCCGAGGCGGTTGGCGAGCGGCGCGAAGATGCTTTGCGTCTCTTGCGCGATCTGTCGTTGCTGTTCCGCGTTCGCGCCGGAAAGATTGCGCAGCGTCTGGGTGCGCTCGGCGAGCTTGATCAGCACCACGCGGATGTCTTCCACCATCGCCAGCAGCATCTTGCGCAGGCTTTCGATCTGCTGCGCGTCGGCTTCCTTGTCTTTGGCTGTCGGGCTGCGCACTTCGCTGAACTGGCGGATCTGCTCCATGCGCGAGATGCCCTCGACCATCGTCGTCACGTTGCGGCCGAAGCGTTCGGTCAGCACCTCGTTCCAGCCGTCCAGATAGTTCGGCACGGCATGCAGCGCGGTGGCGGCGATGGTCTCGTGGTCCATGTGCAGGCCGATCAGGATGGAGGCCGAGCCGAGTGCGTGCTGCAGCAGCGGCGTGCCGGTGATCTCGCGCTTGTCGTGATAGAGCGGCGCGGCGAATTCGCACGCTTGCCGGATCACCTCGATCTCGGCGGGGGCGAAGACCTCGGACAGCGCGGTCAGCCAATTCTGGATATCGGCGCTGTCTTCTCCGGCGAGCGGAGGGAAAGTGTGTTGGACGGATACCATGCCGGTCTGATTTATGGTTTGAGTTGGTAGCCGTGTTCGCGGATCAGGCGCAATGTAGCGTCGACCACGGCGGCATCGTAGAGCATCCCGCGTTTGCTTTGTATCTCCTCCAGGGCAGTTTCCATACCCATGCCGGGCCGATAGGGGCGATGCGAAGCGATCGCCTCCACCACGTCCGCCACGGCGAGGATGCGCGCTTCGAGCAGGATGGCGTCGCCTTTCAATCCTTGCGGATAACCGGAACCGTCCATCCGCTCGTGGTGCTGGAGCACCATTTGCGCAATGGGCCAAGGGAAGTTGATGTCCTTCAGGATGTCGTAGCCGGCGCGCGGATGGGTCTTGATGAAGTTATATTCCATCTCGTTGAGTCTTGATGGTTTGCTCAATATCTCGGCGGGAATGGCGATCTTGCCCAGGTCGTGCACGATGCCGGCAAGATGGATCGCATAGATTTGTTCGTGGGGAAGATTCATCTCCCCCGCGATGCCGGCCGCCAAGTCGGCGACGCGGCGCTGGTGTCCCGCGGTGTAGGGGTCGCGCATCTCCACCGTTGTGGCGATCGCCTGCACCGTATCCCGAAGCCCCTCCTGCATTCGGCTCAGATACCGTTGTTGTTCGGCCACTGCACGGTCGCGTTCTCCGCGCATGCGCAAGCCGAGGATGCCGAAGGAAAGGTCGTCGCCCATCTCGGAGAGCAGAGCGACTTCGTCTTGGGTGAATGCATTCGGTGTCGCGGCGTAGAGCGCCATGGTTCCGAACACCGCGTCGTTGTCGCGCAACGGGATGGCGATGCTGGAGCGGTAACCGTAGCGCAAGGCCTGCTCACGCCACGGTGCGAACATGGGGTCGGTGGCGATGTCCTGGCAAATATGCGTTTGCCTGCTGCGCACGGAGATGCCGGAAGGGCCATTCCCCCAGGCATCGTCTTTCCAGCTCACCTGCAGCGAGTCGATATAGCCCGGCTGCACGGCATGGGAAGCCATTATCTTGATGTGCTTATCCTCATTCTCTTGCGCATAACCCACCCAGGCGAGGAGATAGCCGCCTTCTTTCACTGCCGCGCGGCACATGTCGTTGAGCAAGGCAGTTTCATCGCGGGCGCGGATGAGCGTCTTGTTGCCTGCGCTCAACGTCCTGAGCGCGCGGTTGGCATGGCGCAGAGAGTCCTCGGCCTCGACGACGCGGCGGAACGGTTCTTGTACGCTGCCGACGAACACCGTGCGGTAGATGAGGATATAGGCAACGATCTTGTAGATGTGGCCGAGCAGATTGAACACGTCGGTCACGTCGGAATAGAGCGTGAAACTCAGTTCGCTGAGGATGGTGATGGCGGCGGCACTGAACAATCCTGTTGCTTCGCGTGGTTCATCGCGCTGCGCCTGGCGCCAGAAGACCACGGCTGCAACAGCGAGGATGGCGACGATGAAATATTCGGCCGCGATCTTGAGCGGCGTCAGGCCCTGCCCTTCGACGAAAGTGTGCGGCAGGCTGTCCTGGTGGAACAGGCCGATCCAGTACACCACTGCGCTGACCATGATGGCGGCGAACAGCATGCCGTAGCGCGCGTTAGGGCGCTGCAGCGGAGTCCATGGACGCAGGGCGACGGCAAGCAACGCAATGGCGAAAACAAGGCGGGCGGCCAGCCAGAAGTTGATGGCCTTCTCTGGACCGGAAGGGGTGACCCACGCCGGCATTCCGGCGAACGACAGCATGTGGGCAAAGTCGATGAGGCCGACGGCCAGCGATGCACAGGCAAGGATGATGATGTTTGCCGCGCGCTCGCGACTGTAGGCGTTCCAGGCCACGCCGAACACCAGCATGGAGACGACGATGGAAAGCGTCTCGACCGGGAGGTGGATGCTCTGGTAACTGGAGATACCCTCAAGCGCGTGGTGGGGCGGCGCCAGCCAGATCGCCAGGAACAACGCCGCCAGCCCCCCAGCAACCAGGCCGCGGTACGCAGAGGGTGCTGGTCGGGAACGCTGCGCATGGCGATCAGGTGTTGCTGGCCTCGATGAGCTGCGCCAGCTTGTGCTTTGCGGCACCGGAGGAGATGGTCTCGGCCGCTTTCTTCACGCCGTGCGCCAGCGAGTCCGCCAGCCCGCCCACATAGATCGCGGCGCCCGCGTTGAGCAGCACGATGTCGCGCGCGGCGCCGGCCTGGTTGTCGAGCACGCTCACCAGCATGGCCATCGCGGTATCGGCGTCGCTCACCTGGATCGCATTCACGGGCGCGGATTTCAGGCCGAACTCTTCCGGCGTCACGGTGTATTCGCTGATCTTGCCGTCCTTCAGTTCGGCGATGAAGGTCGGCGCGCTGATGGATATCTCGTCCATGCCGTCGGAACCGTGCACCACCAGCACATGGCGGCTGCCGAGCTGCTGCAGCACATGGGCCAGCTTGGCGGTGAGGTCGCGCAGGAACACGCCCATCACCTGGTTCTTCGCGCCGGCGGGGTTGGTCAGCGGCCCCAGCAGGTTGAACAGCGTGCGCACGCCGAGTTCGCGGCGCACGGGTGCGGCATGTTTCATCGCGATGTGGTGATTGGGCGCGAACATGAAACCGACGCCGATGTTCTCCACGCAATGCGCCACCTGTTCCGGCGTGAGGTTCACGTTCACGCCGAGCTTCTCCAGGATGTCCGCGCTGCCGCATTTGCTGGAGACCGAGCGCCCGCCGTGTTTGGCGACTTTCGCCCCGGCCGCCGCCGCCACGATGGCCGAGACGGTGGAGATGTTGAAAGTCTGGGTGCCGTCGCCGCCCGTGCCGCAGGTGTCGATCAGGTGTCCGTCATCCTGCACCTTCACCTTGGTGGAGAGATCGCGCATCACTTCTGCTGCCGCGGCGATCTCGCTCACCGTCTCGCCCTTCACGCGCAACGCGACCAGCACGGCGGCGATCTGCGCGGCGGTGAGTTGTCCGCCCATGATGTGCTGCATCAGGTCCAGCATGTCGGCGTGGGTCAGGTCGCGCCGTTCGAGCAATTGGGTAAGGGTCTGCGCGTAATTCATCATTTCGCTCCGTTCAGGAAGTTCTTCAGCATGTCGTGCCCGTGCTCGGTGAGGATGGACTCGGGATGGAACTGCACGCCGTGCACGGCCAGCGTCTTGTGGCGCACGCCCATGATCTCGCCGTCGTCCGTCCACGCGGTGACCTCCAGGCAATCCGGCAGCGTCTCGCGCTCGATCACCAGCGAATGATAGCGCGTCGCGGTGAACGGGTCGGGCAAGCCGGTGAACACGCTGTTGCTGTTGTGATGGATCAGCGAAGTCTTGCCGTGCATCAGCGTCTTGGCGTGGATGATCTTGCCGCCGAAAGCCTGGCCGATGCTCTGGTGGCCGAGGCACACGCCCAGCACCGGGATCTTGCCGGCGAAATGCTTGATCGCGGCGACCGAGACGCCCGCCTCGTTCGGCGTGCAGGGGCCGGGGGAGATGACGAGTTGCTGCGGGTTGAGCTTCTCGATCTGCTCCACCGTGATCTCGTCGTTGCGCTTCACCACCACATCGGCGCCGAGCTCGGCGAAATACTGCACCAGGTTGTAGGTGAAGGAATCGTAGTTGTCGATCATCAATAGCATGGTGTCCTCCTAGCGGTGCGACGGGGCATCGAGCCCGTCCAGCACCATCTCCGCCGCGCGCAACACCGCGCGTGCCTTGTTCTGCGTCTCCATCCATTCGCTGTCGGGCACCGAGTCGGCGACGATGCCCGCACCCGCCTGCACGTAGAGCGTCTTGTCCTTCACCACGGCGGTGCGCAGCGCGATGGCGACGTCCATGTCGCCGTTGAAACCGAGGTAGCCGACCGCACCGGCGTAGATGCCGCGCTTGGAAGGTTCGAGTTCGTCGATGATCTCCATCGCGCGCACCTTGGCCGCGCCGCTCACCGTCCCGGCGGGGAAGGTGGCCTTGAGCACGTCCATCGCGGTGAGGCCCTGTTTCAGTTTCGCCTCGACGTTGGAGACGATGTGCATCACATGCGAGTAACGTTCGATCACCATCTTGTCGGTGAGTTTCACGGTGCCGTTCTGCGCCACGCGGCCGATGTCGTTGCGCCCGAGGTCGATCAGCATCAGGTGCTCGGCCAGCTCTTTCGGGTCGGCCAGCAGCTCTTCTGCCAGTTCGGCGTCTTTCTGCGGCGTCTTGCCGCGCGGGCGCGTGCCGGCGATGGGGCGCACGGTGACGGTGTCGCCTTCGAGGCGCACCAGGATCTCCGGCGAGGAACCGACCACGTGATGGTCGCCCATGTCGTAGTAGAACATGTAGGGCGACGGGTTGATGCTGCGCAAGCGCGCGATACAGCGACAACGGCGAAGCGGGGAAAGGCTGCGCCATGCGCTGCGACAGCACCACCTGCATGATGTCGCCGTCGAAGATGTACTGCTTGGATTTCTCCACCGCCGCCTTGAACGCGGCTTCGCCGAATTCCGATTTTGCCTCGTGGCGGCGCAGCTGCGGCGCATCGGGGATCTGCACCGGCTGGCGCAGCGTGCGCTGCAGATCATCCAGCCGCTGCAGTGCGGTGCGGTAGGCGTCGGCATGCGCAGGGTCGGCATACACGATGAAGGTCAGCTTGCCGGAGAGGTTGTCGATCACCGCCAGCTGCTCGGTGAGCATCAACAGGATGTCGGGCGTGCCGAGGGTGTCTTTCTTTTCGGTTTTGGCCAAGCGCGGCTCGATATAGCGCACCGTGTCGTAGCCGAAGTAACCGGCCAGGCCGCCGGTGAAGCGCGGCAGGCCGGACAGCGGCGCGACCTTGAAGCGGGATTGATACTCGCTGATGAAATCCAGCGGATTGTCCGCTTCCTGGGTGGTTTCGCCGGCGGCAGTGGTCAGCGTGACCTGCTTGCCGCGCACCGTGATGCGCGTCTCGGCCGGCAGGCCGATGAAGGAATAACGCCCGAAGCGTTCGCCGCCCTGCACCGATTCCAGCAGGTAGGAGAACGGTTTGTTGGCGAGCTTGAGATAGAGCGACAGCGGCGTGTCGAGGTCGGCGAAGGTCTCCGCGACCAGCGGGATGCGGTTGTAGCCTTGGCGGGCAAGGGACTGGAATTCCTGTTCAGTGATGGGGGACAGCATAAAAACCTCCGGTGTTGTGTAGGTCGGGTTTCAACCCGACTGTCATTCGTGTCGGGATGAATCCCGACCTACATATGCATCAGCACCATCGCCAACTGAGGAGGTTGTTCAATTCCATATTTTCAAACGCGTTTGATCAGTTTCAATGCGGCAGGCAGATCGGCGATCACTGCATCCAGATCGAGTCCATCCACCGGTTCGCCGTGATTATAACCATAAGGCACGCAAAACACCGGACAGCCTGCGGCGCGCGCGGCGACCGCATCGTTCAGCGAATCGCCGATCAGCAGCAGCCGCTCGATGGGCACGCCGAAGAACTGTGCCGAATGCAGCAACGGCAGCGGGTGCGGCTTCTTCTCCGGCAGCGAGTCGCCCGACAGCACGAGGTCGAAATAATGCGCCAGGCCGATGCCTTGCAGCAGCGGCTCGGTGTAGCGCGCCACCTTGTTGGTGATGCAGCCCAGCCTGAAGCCTGCCGCTTTCAGCGCATCCAGCCCTTCGACTACCATGGGGAACGGTTTGCTGCGCAGCAACAGCTCGGTGTAATGCTTCTCGAAGATGGGCAGCGCCTGATCGAACAGGGCGGCTTCCGGCTCGGCATGCATGTCGCCGGTCAACGCGCGCTTCACCAGCCACGAGATGCCGTTGCCGATGTAGCTCATCAGCAGGTCTTGCGACACGGGCGGACGGCCCATGTCGCGCAACATGCGGTTGGCCGCCTCCGCCAGCTCCGGCGCGCTGTGCACCAGCGTGCCGTCGAGGTCGAGGACGATGGCGGAGATGCCGAGCGGAAAACCCTTGAACGCCATTACTTCTTGGCTTTGGCCAGCTCGGCGCGCATCTCGGCGATGATGGTGTTGTAGTGGTTCTTGTCGTTGGCGTTGAACTTGCCGAACACCGCAGAACCGGCGACGAAGGTGTCCACGCCCGCCTCAGCCACTTCCTTGATGTTGGCCGGGCCGACGCCGCCGTCGATCTCCAGGCGGCAGTTGTACTTGCCGGCGTCGATCATCTTGCGCACGGCGCGCGCCTTGTCCAGCACGTAGGGGATGAACTTCTGGCCGCCGAAGCCGGGGTTCACCGACATCAGCAGCACCATGTCCAGCTTGGGCAGGGTGTATTCCAGCACGTCCAGCGGGGTGGCCGGGTTGAACACCAGACCGGCCTTGCAGCCGCTTTCCTTGATCAGGCCGATGGTGCGGTCGATGTGCTCGGAAGCTTCCGGGTGGAAGGTGATGTAGGTCGCGCCGGCCTTGGCGAAGTCGGGGATGATGCGGTCTACCGGCTTGACCATCAGATGCACGTCGATGGGGGCGGTCACGCCATGCTTGCGCAGCGCTTCGCACACCAGCGGGCCGATGGTGAGGTTGGGCACGTAATGGTTGTCCATCACGTCGAAGTGAACGATGTCCGCGCCGGAGGCGAGCACGTTGTCGACTTCCTCGCCCAGCTTGGCGAAATTGGCGGAAAGAATCGAAGGGGCGATCTGGTAATCCATGGTTGAGTCCTTAATATGGGTTTTAATTCAGAACGGGCATTTTACCCGAAACTCCCAAGAAGCCGACGCGCTGCTTGTCACGCCGCGCAAAATACGGTGAAATGCGCTGATGGAAGACACCTCCCGCTACCGCATCCAGGTTGCCGTGCAAGTGAGATACCTTGCCGACCAGTCCGACGAGGCTGACAACCGCCATGTGTTCGCCTACACCATTACCCTCACCAACGAGGGTGGGCATGCCGTGCAACTGCTGAGCCGCCACTGGGTCATCACCGATTCGAACAGCCACGTGCAGGAAGTGAAAGGCAAGGGCGTGGTGGGCGAGCAGCCGGTCATCAAGCCGGGGCAGAGTTTCGAATACACCAGCGGCACGGTGCTGGCGACGCAGGTGGGAACCATGTCCGGCAGCTACCTGATGCAGGTGGTGGACGGCGGGGAATTCTCTGTGGCCATCCCGCAATTCGTGCTGAGCGTGCCGCGCGTGCTGCATTAAATAATTCAGGATTCAATTGAACCGTTCGCCCCAAGCTTGTCGAAGGGAGCGGCACAGTCTGCCCAATAGGCCATGCCGATGGCCGTTACCACGAACAAATTATGAATACCCAATGAACAAAATGGCAGTGAACAAATCGATCTGGCTGATACTGGTCCTGAGCGTGTGGCTCGCGGCCTGCCAGACGCGTCCGCCCGTGGAAGTCAAAGTTCCGGTCGGCAAACCCAAGCCCGATTTCATGCTCAGCAAGTGGGAAGAGCTGCCGGACTGGCTTGCCCAGGATCTGACGGCATCCTGGCCGGCCTTGCAGCAAAGCTGCAGCGCACTCAAGCTCAAGCCGGTCTGGCTGCCGATCTGCGCCGCGGCGGCAAAGGTGGAAAAAGACGACCTGATGGCGCAGCGCACCTTCTACGAAACCTGGTTCAATCCCTACCAGGTGTTCAACCCGGACGGCACCGACACCGGACTGGTCACCGGCTACTACGAGCCGCTGATCAAGGGCTGCCGCAAGAAGAGCGAACGCTGCGCTTATCCCATCTATGGCGCGCCGGACGACATGCTCGAAGTGGACATGGGCGAACTCTATCCGCAGTTCCGGGGCCAGCGCGTGCGTGGTCGTCTGCAGGGCAAGCGTGTCGTGCCGTATTTCAACCGCGCCGAGATCGATGCGGGTCTTGCGCCCGCACTGCAAGGTCGCGAGCTGTTCTGGGTGGAGAACGAAGTCGAGCTGTTCTTCCTGCAGATACAGGGCTCCGGCCGCATCGAGCTGGAAGACGGCACGCGCGTGAAGATCGGCTATGCCGACCAGAACGGGCACGGCTACGCTTCCATCGGCAAGAAGCTCATCGACATGGGCGAACTCAAGCCCGAAGAAGCCTCCATGCAGGGCATCAAGAACTGGGCGGAGAAGAATCCGGAACGGCTCTTTGTGCTGCTGGGGCATAACCCCAGCTACGTCTTCTTCCGCGAGCTGCCGGAAACGCTCTCCGCGCCGCTCGGCGCACTGGGTGTGCCGCTTACCGAGGAATACAGCATCGCGGTCGACCCGCGCACCATCCCCCTCGGCGTGCCGGTGTTCCTCGCCACCACCCGCCCGAACAGCGCCGAACCGCTCAACCGCCTGATGTTTGCGCAAGATACGGGTGGCGCGATCAGGGGGGCGGTGCGCGCGGATTTCTACTGGGGCTTCGGTGAATACGCTGCGGCGCGCGCCGGCAGCATGAAGCAGTCCGGCAAGATGTGGGTGTTGTTTCCAAAAGGCGGGGAGCCGACGCTGAATTAAGGGGCGGTATCTGGCTCCCCAAGTGCTTCTTACTACGAACCGCAAAGGTAGAAGTTGCTCTTCCTGCCTGATTCTTGAAAGTGGCTGCTTGACTCAGTCTGTAGAATCAATTTTCTTAAGCTTGTTAAAAATAGTCTTTAATTCCTCGTTCATCCCCTTGGCCCACTCAGGCGGAAGCGGATGTGATTGTATATCCCAATAAATCCATTTCCGGCACACTGCCCAAAACTCTTGATTCCATTTAGTGCCCTGAAGACACAATGTAGGTGGGATAAAGAGTACGAATATAGCCCCAATAATTACAAGGACAACAGGATGTCTAAAGGGCTCCGCGCTTACGTAACACATCAACCACAACGCGAAGAAATAGCCAATTATCGAAGCAATGGCTGAGGTCTTTGCGACGTACCATCCAGTATTGCGCCTAGTGCAAAATTCTATGAGCTTACGTGGCGCATTCGAATGCAGTCGGAGATGGAATTCGGCTAACAGTTCATCCTCCAATTTTCGGAGTTCATCCTTAGTTAGCTTTACTTTGTCCTTGAGATCTTCATTACTTAGTTTCTCATCTATCAGGCCAAAAGCTGATATCAGCTTTGGAAAATCGACGAGGCGACTCTTCCTACAATACAGCGTCCAGCCAGTGAACACAGCATGACAGAAATATCCAATTCCTACTGTGATGATCCCTGTGCTTACAAGGATTTTTAGAAAATCAAACGTTTTGCCTGATACGCAGTAAAGCCAGAGACAGGGGCATCTTGTAATATCGCTGGCTAGCAACAGTGTGGCGCCGAATGCTATCAGAGCTACCGCGGACGGTATGAGAATGCGATCTTTTCTATCGTTCATTTCGTCCTCCTATGGTTGCTTCCCACCAACAATAATCTCTTCGCCAGGCCCATTTATCAGCCCGCGTAGGGTGCAATAAGCGTAGCGCATTGCACCGGAAGTTTTGGAGTACACATTCGGCGCAATGCCCGTTGGTTATTGCGCCCTTGTATTATGCAGCCGTCCTGAAGTGTATCTCAAGACAGAGTAGCCGGATGCCGTTTGCGCCCTTTGGCTCAAAGCCTGTAGCGTAGATTTTGCAGCGGCTACTCAACTCCCTATGCGAGAAATCGAACAGTATCTTTGGCCCGGCTTCGCCGTGAGCTCGCATTTACAAGGTTGATTGCGCGGAGGTTATGATGAACAACGATCCCGTTTTAGGCATTGATGTATCCAAAGACAAACTCGACTGTGCCTTATGTGTCGATGGCAAATGCAAAAGTAAGGTCGTAACCAATAATCCTCAAGGGTTTGCCGATCTGTTGAATTGGCTTCATAAGTGGCATGTTGGCTCACCTCATGTCTGCATGGAGGCGACCGGCGTTTACTGGGAAGCCTGTGCAGAATTCCTGGCTGCCCACGACCTGCAGGTTAGCGTGGTCAATCCTGCCCAAATTAAGGCATTCGGCGGTTCGCGCCTAGTACGCACCAAAACCGATGCAGTCGATGCCCGGTTGATTGCTGAATTCTGTCAGCGTATGACGCCAGAAACCTGGCAACCACCCTCGCCAGCCGAGCAGGCATTGCGAGCCTTGGTACAGCGTCTGGATGCCCTGCAACGGATGCACACGCAAGAAAGCAACCGTCTTGGTGTGGCTCGCGACACCGTGCGAAAAGGGATTGCGGATCATCTGGTTTGGTTAGATAAGGAAATTGCGACCCTAACAAAACAGATTCGCGATCACATTGACGGCGATCCCGATCTCAAACGAAAGCGTGATCTGCTCGACAGCATTCCCGGTATCGGGGAGCGCACCATTGCGGCGATCCTGGCCTTCGGAGCGGATCAGCATCATTTCGCCAACGCACGCCAATGTGTCGCTTTTGCGGGTCTTAACCCGAGGCAACATCAATCGGGAAGCAGTGTAAACGGCAAACCACGCATGTCGAAGGTGGGCCATGCGCTACTGCGCAAGGCTTTGTACATGCCGGCTTTGGTGACGTTGTACAAAACCGCTTGGGGTAAGATATTTCGGCGTCGTTTGGAGGCGGCTGGCAAACCACCGAAATTGATCATCGGCGCAATGATGCGCAAGCTGTTGCACGTCGCCTTTGGTGTGCTTAAATCGGGCCAGCCATTCAATTCAATACTTCATGGCTGTTGATTTGGATAACAGTATCTACTGCTGAATGCCATTCGGCTTCGCATCCCGAAAATGACTAGGAGTTGCGCCAGATGTTCTGGAAGGTGTGCCGTTGCAGGTTTCCCGAAGCGAGCACCAGTGCGATGCCGAGCAGGCTCTGGATCAGATAGATGACGCCGGAAACGGCGTGCCAAGTCTTGAACTGCGCGGCGAGGGCGCTGTTCATCACATCCAGCGGCAGTGCCTGCACTTTCAGATCGGCGAGGATGGGTTGCAGGACGAATTGTCCGACGAGCACGAGCAACAGCATCGTGGCAGTGACGCGGAAGGCGGAGCGACGCAACGCGGCGCGGCCGAATTGCTGCAACTGAAAGAGGAGCAGATAGAGGGCGCAGGCGATGCCGATGTAGGCCAGCAGGGTGAATAGCTGGCCTGCGACCAAGCCCGCGAGCTGGCGGTCCGGCAGCACCTTGAACAGCACGGGCACAACCACGTAGCCGAGCATCCACATGCCGCCCACCCACAGGGTGACGCTGAGGGCGGCGAGGTGACGGGGCAGGTTGCGCACGGCTATTCGACTACTTACTGTTGTCGTCCAGCGCCTTGTTCAGATTGGCGGCGGGCATATAGCCGGGGTTGATGACGCCATTGGCGAAGATCAGCGCCGGCGTGCCGTTCACCTTGAGCTTCTTGCCCAGTTCCATCACCTTGGCGGTGGGCACGTCGCACTTGCCGGCTTTGGGCTGAACCCCTTTCAGCATCAGGTCGTCCCAGGCCTTGATCTTGTCCTTGCTGCACCACACGCCTTGCACTTTTTCGGCGGAGCCGTCGAAGATGGGGTAGAGAAACAGGTACAGGGTGACGTCGTTTACGTTCTGCAGTTCGTTTTCCAGTTTTTTGCAGTAGCCGCAGTTGGGGTCGGTAAAATAGGCCATCTTGCGGCTGCCGTTGCCTTTCACCTTTTTCACGGCGAGATCGAGCGGCAACTGGGTGAAATCGATGGCGAACAACTTCCGCGCACGCGCTTCGGTGATGTTGCTGCGTGCCTTCAAGTCGAACAACTGGCCGTCGATGAGGTATTGCGCGGACTCGTCTGTGTAGAAGATGTGGTCGCCGGTCACCACCTCATACAGGCCGGCGATGGGCGATTTGTTTACCTGGCCGATCGGGCCGATGAGCTGCTCGTAGTTCTTTTGCAGCGTTTCCTTGATGGAGGTGGCCTTGTCGGTTTCGGCGTGCGCGAAAGAGATGGTGAGCAGCAGCAACAGCAGGGTTCTGAACATTTAAGGTTCCTTGGGTTGGGTTTCAGTGGAGTGCGTGACGCACCATCATATTTTTCAGCGGCGTCAGTTTATTGGTGGCGGCGAGTCCGAGGTTGCGCAGGGTGCGCAATACCGGGTTGTCGTTGATGAACAGGTGCTTGAGCGTGTCGGTGGTGAGCTGCATGGACATGATGTCGCTCTGGCGCGCGCTTTCGTAACGGCGCAGCAGAGCCAAGTCGCCGCAATCCTGCGTGCCGCGCTGGAGCAACACCTGCGCCAGTTCGTGCGCATCGCGCAGGCCGAGGTTCACGCCGTGCCCGGAAAGCGGATGGATGTTGTGTGCCGCATCGCCGATCAGTGCCAGGCGCGGTTTGGTGAGATGGGCCAGGTTCAGCACGCGCAGCGCGAAGGACGCGGGCGGCGTGATGACCTGCAATTCGCCCAGCGTGTGGTTGGACGCGGCGGCAACCTGGGCGGCGAATTCGTCGTGAGTGAGCGCCAACAGTTCGGCCGATTTCTCCGGGCTGACCGACCATACGATGGAGATACGTTTGCCCGGCAGCGGCAGCAACGCGAGGATGCCTTCAGGCGTGAACCACTGCCAGGCGATGCCGCGATGTGCCTTGCTGACGTTGAAGTTGGCGACCACTCCGTGCTGGAAATAGGGTGTAGGGACTTCCGGCATGATGGTCTGGTTGCGTACCCAGGAATCGCGGCCGTCCGCGCCGACGATTAGCTTGGCCTTGATCTCGCTTCCGTCTTTCAGCTTCAGATGGGCGGCTTCGTCATCGATCTCGAGCTCCGCACACTGTGCCGGTTGCAGGATGGTGAGGTTCTCCTGTTCGCGCAGTCCCTGCCACAGCGCGTGCTGCAGCAGGCGGCTTTCCAGGATGAAAGCCAGTTCGGGCGCGCCGATCTGGTAGGCGGAAAAATCCAGCTCCGCGCCAGTGTCGCCGAACACGCGCATTTCCTCCACCTGCTGCACGCGCGACATATCCAGCCGCTGCCAGGCGCCGAGCTCCTTGAGGAATTCCACGTTGCCGGGGGTGAAGGCGTATATACGACTGTCCCAGTCAGAATCGAGGCCGGGCAGAGCCTGACCTTCCACCAGGGCTATCTTCAAACCGCTGGATTTGAGTGCTGACGCAAGACTCGCGCCAACCAGGCCGCCGCCGTTGATGACGATATCGAACTCCACGATGAACTCCTCCGCAGAAAATGGGGCAGGCAGGCGGCAAAGCGCCTGCCCGGAAAAATTTGCGGCCATCATAGCATGGGCGGATTGATTAATTTATAATCGCCGCCCCCTTCGGAAATCACCACGGGGGACTCGAAAATCGTCGCGAGCAGCTTGAGTGCAAGGCGCGCGGAGCGTAGCGACGAAGAACATACCAAGTGGGTAGGCGAGGAAGCGAGCACCGCGCAACGCCGCAATCAAGTTGCGCAGCAGATTTTAAGGTCCCCCAGTGCAGATCGGCCAGTACAAGCTCAAAAACAACCTCATCGTCGCGCCCATGGCCGGGGTGACGGACCGGCCGTTCCGCATGCTGTGCAAGCGCATGGGCGCAGGCATGGCGGTGTCGGAGATGGTGGCCTCCAACTCCTTGTTATACGGCTCGGAAAAGACCAAGCGCCGCGCCAACCACGAAGGCGAAGTCGATCCCATCTCGGTGCAGATCGTCGGCGCCGACCCGAAGATGCTGGCGCAGGCCGCGCAGATACAACGTGGACAACGGCGCGCAGATCATCGACATCAACATGGGCTGCCCGGCCAAGAAGATCTGTAATGTCATGGCGGGTTCCGCGCTGATGCAGAACGAAAAGCTGGTGGCCGAGATCCTCGAAGCCGTGGTCGGCGCGGTGGACGTGCCGGTCACGCTGAAGATACGCACCGGCTGGGACAAGGCCAACCGCAACGCCGTGAACATCGCGCGCATCGCCGAAGCCAGCGGCATCCAGGCATTGGCCATCCACGGCCGCACCCGCGCCTGCGCCTACACCGGCGATGCCGAATACGACACCATCCGCGCCGTGAAAGCGGCAAGTGAACATCCCCATCATCGCCAACGGCGACATCACCACCCCGGAAAAGGCGAAGTTCGTGCTGGACCATACCGGCGCCGACGCGGTGATGATAGGCCGCGCCGCGCAGGGCCGTCCCTGGCTGTTCCGCGAGATCGAGCATTACCTGCAGACCGGCACCTTCCTGCTGTCGCCGCAAGTGGACGAGATACAGGACGTGCTCATCGCCCATCTGGCCGACCTTTACGATTTCTACGGCGAATACACCGGCCTGCGCGTGGCGCGCAAGCACATCTCCTGGTACACCAAGGGGCTGCCGGGTTCGGCCGTGTTCCGCCATCGCATGAACCAACTGGAAAGCGTGGCCGAGCAGATGCAGGCCACCACGGATTTCTTCGAAGAACAAAAAGCCAGCAGCGAACGGCTGCTGTACGAAGCGGAGGCAGCATGAGCGAAGATTGCACTATCAACGAGAACGACATTGCCAAGCACGTGCGCAAGGCGGTGAACGACTATTTCAAGGACCTCGACGGCGAAGAGCCTTCCTGCGGGATATACGACATGGTGATCTGCTGCGCGGAAAAGCCGCTGATCGAGACCGTGCTGCACCACGCCGGCGGCAACCAGACGCGCGCCGCCGAACTGCTCGGCATCAACCGCAACACATTGCGCAAGAAGATGCAGGACCACCGCATCAAGTAAGAACCACCGAACCAGTCTCCTCTCCCGCTAGGGGGGAGGGAGCAAGGAAAATACGCGGCTAACCTATTTTGAATCGTCACGAAAGAAACCAAATGCCCATCACACAAGCACTCATCAGCGTCTCGGATAAATCCGGCGTCCTCGAATTCGCCCAGGGATTGCATGCGCTCGGCGTGAAGATCCTGTCCACCGGCGGCACCGCCAAGTTGTTCGCCGACAACGGCATCCCAGTCACCGAAGTGGCCGACTACACCGGCTTCCCCGAGATGCTGGACGGCCGCGTGAAGACGCTGCAGCCGAAAGTGCATGCCGGCATCCTGGCGCGGCGCGACCTGCCCGAGCATGTCGCCACGCTTAAGAAGCACGACATCCCGACCATCGACCTCGTCGTGGTGAACCTGTACCCGTTCGCGGCCACCATCGCCAAGCCCGGCTGCACGCTGGAAGACGCCATCGAGAACATCGATATCGGCGGGCCGACGATGGTGCGTTCCGCCGCCAAGAACCACGCGCACGTCGCCATCGTTACCGACCCGGCCGACTACGCCGACGTTCTGGCCGAGATGCAAACCAACAAGTGCGAAGTGTCGGCGGCAACGAAGTTCGACCTGGCGAAGAAGGCGTTCTCGCACACCGCCGCCTACGACAGCATGATCAGCAACTACCTCACCGCGATCAACAGCGACGGCAGCAAGAGCGACTTCCCGGCGCAGATCAACTTCAATTTCGCCAAGGTGCAGGAAATGCGCTACGGCGAGAACCCGCACCAGAAAGCCGCGTTCTACCGCGACCTCGTTCCGCTGGTGGGCGGCATCTCCGGCTACACCCAGTTGCAGGGCAAGGAACTTTCCTACAACAACATCGGCGACGCCGATGCGGCATGGGAACTGGTCAAGACCTTCGACCAGCCTGCCTGCGTCATCGTCAAGCACGCCAACCCCTGCGGCGTGGCGATCGCCGATACGCCATTGAATGCGTACAAGCTGGCCTACGCCACCGACACCACCTCCGCGTTCGGCGGCATCATCGCCTTCAACCGCGAACTGGATGCCGAGAGCGCCACGCAGATCACCGACCAACCAGTTCGTCGAACTCATCATTGCGCCCTCCGCCACCGAAGCCGCGCTCAAGGTGACCGCCGCGAAGCAGAACGTGCGCGTACTCACCGTGCCGCTGTCCAACGCGCACAACCAGTATGACGTGAAGCGCGTCGGCGGCGGCCTGCTGGTGCAGACACCGGATGCGCTCAACGTGCAGCTGTCGCAACTCAAGGTCGTGACCAAGGTGCAGCCTACCAAGGAACAGCTCACCGACCTGCTGTTCGCGTGGCGCGTGGCGAAATACGTGAAGTCCAACGCCATCGTGTTCTGCAAGGGCGGCCAGACGCTGGGTGTGGGCGCGGGCCAGATGAGCCGCGTGGACAGCACGCGCATCGCCAGCATCAAGGCGCAGAATGCAGGTCTGTCGTTGGCCGGTTCGGTGGTAGCTTCCGATGCCTTCTTCCCGTTCCGTGACGGCGTGGACGTGCTGGCGACAGCGGGCGCGAAAGCGGTCATCCAGCCGGGCGGCTCGATGCGCGACGAGGAAGTGATCGCGGCGGCGGATGAGCATGGCATGGCGATGGTGTTCACCGGCTTCCGCCATTTCAGCCACTAACATCTGGGAAGGCATTATAGGGCGCACAGAGCACGATGCGAGAGGTCAGCAGAGAAGTTACCAGCTTCCCTCTCTCGTGCTTCTCTGTGTTCTCTGCTGGCAATAAGGGGTTGAACATGAAAATATCTAGTCATCGGTAACGGCGGTCGCGAGCACGCGCTGTCCTGGCGTCTGGCGCAGGGCGCCAAGGTGCAGAAGGTGTATGTCGCCCCCGGCAACGCGGGCACGGCGCTGGAAGAGGGCGTCGAGAACGTCGCCATCACCGCCATCCCCGAGCTCATCGAGTTCGTGAAGCGCGAGAACATCGAACTCACCGTGGTCGGCCCCGAAGCGCCGCTGGCGGCGGGCGTGGTCGATGCGTTCCGCGCGGCGGGCCTGAAGATATTCGGCCCGACCAAGGCGGCGGCGCAACTCGAATCCTCCAAGGATTTCGCCAAGCGCTTCATGACGCGCCACAACATCCCCACCGCGTTCTTCGAGACCTTCAGCGACATCGCTCAGGCCAAGGCCTACGTCGAGAAGCACGGTGCACCTATCGTCATCAAGGCCGACGGACTCGCTGCCGGCAAGGGCGTAGTCGTGGCGATGAGCAAGGACGAAGCGTTCGACGCCATCGACATGATGCTGTCCGACAACAAGCTCGGCGATGCCGGCGCGCGCGTGGTGATCGAGGAATTCCTCGAAGGCGAAGAAGCCAGCTTCATCGTCATGGCCGACGGCAAGAACGTGCTGGCGATGGCGACCAGCCAGGACCACAAGCGCCTGCTGGACGGCGACAACGGCCCCAACACCGGCGGCATGGGCGCGTATTCGCCCGCGCCCGTGGTCACGCCGACCATTCACGCGAAGGTGCTGCGCGAAGTGATCCAGCCCGTGATGCGCGGCATGGAATCCGAGGGCATCACCTACACCGGCTTCCTCTATGCCGGCCTGATGATCTCGCCGGACGGCGGCCTCAAGGTGCTGGAATTCAACTGCCGCATGGGCGACCCCGAGACGCAGCCCATCATGCTGCGCCTGAAAAGCGATTTTTCCACCATCGTCGAGCACGCCGTCAACGGTACGCTCGACCAGGTGGAAGCCGAATGGGACCGGCGCACTGCATTAGGTGTCGTCATGGCCGCTGCCAACTACCCCGACACACCGCGCAAGGGCGACGTCATCACCGGCTTGCCCAAGAAGCTGGAAGACGCGCACGTGTTCCATGCCGGCACCACCATGCAGGACGGTAAAGTTGTCACCAACGGTGGCCGCGTGCTGTGTGTGGTCGCGCTTGGCGACATGGTGAAGCAGGCGCAAAAGAACGCCTACGAGATCGCCGACACCATCAAGTTCGACGGCTGCCAGATGCGGCGCGACATCGGCTATCGCGCCATCGGGCGCAAATAAAATCTCCCTCTCCCGCGCTATCGCGCACCCCTCTCCCGCAGGCGGGAGAGGGGCTGGGGTGAGGGGCTTGATCGAAGAGGTTCCCCTTGCAACGATCAGTCGTTCCTTCTCGTCGCCTCGCTGCCCACCTCAAACGCGGCGGCCTCATCGCCTATCCCACCGAATCCTGCTACGGGCTCGGCTGCGACCCGGACAACCGCAGAGCGGTGTTGCGCATCCTCAAGCTCAAGCAGCGCCCGCAACGCAAAGGACTGATCCTCATCGCGTCGCACTTCCATCAGGTTGCGCGCTATCTGCAACCGCTCACGCTGGCCGAACAGGGCAGGCTGCAGAACGATGCGGCGCAAGCTGTCACGTATCTGCTGCCGTCACATCATTCCACTCCGCGCTGGTTGTGCGGCGAACACGACACGCTGGCGGTGCGCCTCACCGCGCATCCGTTCGCCCGGCGACTGTGCCGCAGCGCCAACAGCGCGCTGGTGTCCACCAGCGCCAATCGCAGCGGGATGCGTCCCGCAAGGACCTTCGCCGAGTGCCAGCGATTATTCGGAAAGAGAGTGTGGGTATTGCGCGGGCGCGTGGGCAAACGCAAGCAGCCTTCGACGATACGGGCGTGGTCGGATGGTAGAATCGTGCGCAAATAATTTTTAACCCGTCATTCCGGCGCAGGCCGGAATCCAGCGTAGTTATCGAACATGCAGTTGGATTTTGTCTCCGCAATGCGGAGATATTTCTGATCGACTGGATTCCGGCCTTCGCCGGAATGACGAAGCCACCGGAGAGAAAATGGATAGCGCCGCCGTCAAGAAATACCTGCTCGAACTGCAGGAGCTCATCGTCGATCGTCTGGAACAAGTGGACGGCAAGAAATTTCTGCGCGACAAATGGACGCGTGCCACCGGCAGCGGCGGCATCGGCAAGGGCGAAGGCATCAGCTGCATCATCGAGGAAGGCAACGTGCTGGAGCGCGGCGGGGTGGCGTTCTCGCATGTGCAGGGCGACAAGATGCCGGCCTCGGCCACGGCGCACCGTCCCGAGCTGGCCGGCTGCAGCTGGGAAGCGATGGGCGTGTCGCTGGTGATGCATCCGCGCAATCCCTACGCGCCGACCTCGCACGCCAACGTGCGCATGTTCATGGCGCACAAGCCCGACGGTGGCAAGGTGTTCTGGTTCGGCGGCGGCATGGACCTCACGCCCTATTACGGCTTCGAGGAAGACGCCGTGCACTTCCACCAGATCTGCAAGAACTCGCTGGCGCCGTTCGATCCGGCGCTGCATCCCAAATTCAAGAAGTGGTGCGACGACTATTTCTACCTGCCGCACCGCGAAGAGCCGCGCGGCGTGGGCGGCATCTTCTTCGACGACTTGTCCGAGCCGGATTTCGATTCCTGCTTCGCCATCCAGCAGAGCGTGGGCGACCATTACCTGTCTGCGTATGTGCCGATCCTGGAGAAGCGCAAGGACACGCCGTACGGCGAACGCGAGCGCGATTTCCAGCTCTATCGCCGCGGGCGCTACGTCGAGTTCAACCTGGTCATCGACCGCGGCACCATCTTCGGCCTGCAGTCGAAGGGCCGCACCGAGTCCATCCTGCTGTCCATGCCGCCGCTGGTGAAATGGCGTTATGACTGGCATCCGGAGAAGGGCACGCCCGAGGCGGAGTTGTACGACAAGTATCTCGTGCCCAAGGATTGGATATAAGCAGGTAGGGGCACGTTTTTTGTGCCCGTAGTAACTCGCGTAACCGCGTGGGCACAAACAGCGTGCCCACCCTACGCCAGGATCACCGCAAGGAACAACATCACACGCCGTCCGGCAATGTGCAGCAGTTCGTCTACTGCTACTGCCGCCGAGTCGGTTCCTGGCTCTTCTTCAGCACGATCCCGCGGAACCATCCTCCCGCCAGCATCGGCTCATTGCTCACCACTTCCAGTTCCGGTGCGGCGAGCAAAACATCTTCGAACACCACATCCATGCGCGTGGCGAAACGCCGCGTGATGCCGTTGAACAGGCGGCGCAGCGGCGCGCGCTGCTGCGGCTGCAGGAACTTGTCGAACAGGATGATGGTACCGCCGGGCTTCAGCACGCGCGCCGCCTCGCTCAGGCAGCGCTGCGGTTCGGGCACCACGGCCACGATGAGGTGCAGCACGACATGATCGAAGCGGGCATCGGCGAAAGGCAGGTCCATGCTGTCGCCCAGCACGAAATCAATGTTCAGGTTTGCGCCACGCGGCCTTGCCCGCTCCAGCATCGCCGGGTTGAAATCGAGCGCGGTGTAACGATGCGGGGTCGGCAGCAAGGGCAAATCGAGACCGGTGCCCACGCCGCTGATCAGGACGTGCCTGCAGCACTCGGTCGGCAAAGTGCGCAACGACTGCTTGCGCGCCTCGCGCATCGGCCGCTCGATAACCATGTCGTAGAGCGGTGCGATGAGGCTGTAGCTCATGCGCAGCAAAGGATTCTGGCGGTACGGTTGGTCGTGCACAGTTACTCCAGATGCTGGATGCCGGCTATATTTGCGTGCGCTACTGCCTGTGCCAGCGCCTCGACGGCCCGCGTGCGCGCGAAGTTCTTGCGCCAGGCCAGCGCGATGCGCCGCGAAGGGGCGGGCCTGGTGAAAGGAATGATGCTCAACAGATGCCGAGGGGGGTGAACGTGACTTCGTTCTTGCCGCGCTCAAAGATCTTCAGGCCGAGATCCTCTTCCAGCTTCTGTATCGCCAGCGACAGTGCGGGCTGGCTGATGTAGGCCTTTTTCGCGGCGCGGCGGAAGTTGCGCTCCTGCGCCACGGCCACGATGTAACGCAATTCGTTCAGGGTCATGCCTGAGCTCCATTCCCTAGATGATTTGGCGTTGCTGCGCCTGCGCGGTCATTGAATCGAGACTGTGCGCTACCGCGTGAGTAAACGTAAACCTGTTTACTCACCCCGCATTTCACCTGAGCCAATAATTCGCCACCACGCCCGCAAACACTGCCGCGCCGAACCAGTTGTTGTGCAGGAAGGCCTTGAAGCACCTTTCGCGGTTTCTGTCCTTGATGAGGAAGTAGTGATAGACCGAGATGCCCTGTGCGGCGATCAAGCCGATGAAATATGCAGGCCGTAAGTCCGCCATCATTCCCGCTATTGCCAGCGATACCAATGTGAAGGAATAGCAGAGCATCACTGCAGGCACGTCGTGCTTGCCGAAAAACAACGCCGAGGAATGGATGCCGAGCTTGGCATCGTCATCCCGATCCACCATTGCGTACTCGGTGTCATAGGCGACAGCCCAGAACACGTTTGCGAGCAGCAGAACCCACGCTACCGCCGGCACGCTGCCCCGCGTGGCGGCAAATGCCATGGGGATGCCGAAGCCGAAGGCGATGCCAAGGTAAGCCTGCGGGATGGCGAAGAAGCGTTTGGTGAACGGGTAGCTGGCGGCGAGGAAGGCGGCAGGGAAAGCAAGCAGCCACGTCAGCGGATTCAGCGGCAGGATGAGAGCGAAGGAGACGAGCGCCAGCACAGCGGCGACCCACAGTGCCTCGCGCTCGCTGATCTTGCCGGAGGTCAACGGGCGTTCCTGCGTGCGCTTCACATGTTTGTCGATGTGGCGGTCGGCGTAGTCATTCACGGCGCAGCCGGAGGAACGCATCAGCACAGTGCCGAGCGCGAAGATGAACACGATGACCCACGACGGATGGCCGTTGCCGGCGATCCACACGCCCCACAGTGTCGGCCACAGCAGCAGCAGGATGCCGATGGGCCGATCGAGACGGGTGAGTTGGATGTAGAGGTGCAGGCGTTCGGTGAGGTTCATGGTTTTATTCTACGCCAACTCCCTCTCCCCCAGCCCCTCTCCCGCAAGCGGGAGAGGGTGACCGAAGGCCGGGAGAGGGTCAGGTACGCAGGTAGTCCGGCTCATTAGCCATCCATCTCTGCAGATGCGCCTGCGCCGCATCAGGAAAATCGCGCAGCATCTCGTCGGCGATGTCGCGTGCTTTGTCGAGCAGCTTGTCGTCCTCGCCCAGATCGGCGAAGCGCAGCATCGGCACGCCGCTCTGCCGCGCGCCGAGCAGTTCGCCGGGGCCGCGCAGGCGCAGGTCCTGCTGCGCGATCTCGAAGCCGTCGGTGTTTTCGTAAATGATTTTCAGTCGTGCTCTGGCGAGTTCCGACAGCGGTTGCTGGAATAGCAGCACGCACATGCTTTCTGTTGCGCCCCGTCCGACGCGGCCGCGCAGCTGGTGCAGTTGCGCAAGTCCCATGCGTTCGGCATGGTCGATCACCATCAGGCTGGCGTTGGGCACGTCCACGCCGACTTCGATGACGGTGGTGGCGACCAGCAATTGCAGCTCGCCCGCCTTGAACGCGGCCATGGTCTCGGCTTTTTCGGCGCTGCTCAGTCTGCCGTGGGCGAGGCCGATGCGCAGTTCGGGGAATATCTGGGTGAGCGTGGCGTGAGTCTCCAGCGCGGTTTGCAGTTGCAGCGCTTCCGATTCATCGATGAGCGGGCACACCCAGTAGGCCTGGCGCCCTTCGAGGCAGGCGGCGCGTACGCGCTCGAACACTTCCTCGCGCCGCGCGTCGCTCACCAGCTTGGTGACGATGGGCGTGCGGCCCGGCGGCAGTTCGTCGATGACGGAGACGTCGAGGTCGGCGTAGTAGCTCATGGCCAGGGTGCGCGGGATGGGGGTGGCGCTCATCATGAGTTGGTGGGGCTCCTGTAGGTCGGGCTTCAGCCCGACGCTGTCTTGTCGGGCTGAAGCCCGACCTACATCGGTCGTACCTTTACCGCGCAAGGCCAGCCGTTGCTGCACGCCGAATTTGTGCTGCTCGTCCACGATGACCAATCCCAGTTTCTTGAACTCGACCGAATTCTGGAACAGCGCATGCGTGCCGATGGCGAGCTGAGTGTCGCCGGAGGCGATGCGTTCGGCTGCAGCAGTCTTGTCCTTCTTCTTCAGGCTACCGGAGAGCCATACCGGTGCTATGCCGAGCGGCACGAGCCAGTCCTTCAATTTCAAATAATGCTGCTCGGCAAGGATCTCGGTCGGTGCCATGAATGCGACCTGGTAACCGTTCTCGATGGCCTGCAAGGCGGCGAGTGCGGCGACCACGGTCTTGCCGCTACCGACGTCGCCCTGCAGCAGGCGCTGCATTGGATGGGCGCGGGCGACGTCGAGGCTGATTTCGTGCCACACTTTTTTCTGCGCCCCGGTGAGCGCGAACGGCAAATCCTTCAGCAGGGCGTCGGTGAACTTGTTGTGCGTAACGAGTTTGGGTGCGATGCGTCGGCTGCGTTCGCGATAATGCACGCGCATCGAGAGTTGTTGCGCCAGCAGTTCGTCGAATTTGATGCGCATCCAGGCGGGATGCGCTCGAGCCAGCAGGGCATCTTCGTCGATGTTCGCCGGCGGCTGGTGCAGCAGTTTCACGCTGGCCTCGAAGTCCGGCAGTTTCAGCCGCTTCAGGGTCTGCTCCGGCAGCGTGTCGTCGAGTGCCAGTTCCTCCAGCGCGGCATGGATGTGCTTGCTCAGCGTGGCTTGCGGCAGCCCGGCCGTGGTGGGGTAGATGGGCGTGAGTGCCTGCTTGAGCGGCGTGGACTCACCCGCGCTGCGGCACTTGGGGTGCACCATCTCGTCGCCGAAGAATCCCATGCGCGGCTCGCCCAGCGCGCGGATCCTTTTGCCGACGGCGAGCTGTTTCTGCTGGCTGGGATAGAAATTGAGGAAGCGCAGATAGAGGACGCCGCTGTCGTCTTGCAGCTGGCACACCAGGCTGCGGCGCGGGCGGTACATCACTTCGCTGTGGATGATCTCGCCTTCGACCTGTGCTGTCTCGCCGGGCTGGAGGTCGGCGATGCGCGCGATCTTGGTCTCGTCCTCGTAGCGCAGCGGCAGGTGCAGCACCAGGTCGAACGGAGTAAGGATGCCGAGCTTGGCGAACTTGCTCTGCGTGGCGGGCGGTATCTTCAGCGGCACGGCATGTCCGGGGTTCTTGCTAGCCAGGCATCCTGGAGACGCGGTCATCCGCGATGCGCAGCCGGTCGGCCAGCGTGTACATGAAGGCCTGGTTGAAGTGCAGCTGGCAACGATCGGAGAGTTGGGCGAGCTGGTCGGGCATGATCTTCATCATGGTGATCTCGGTGTTGGCGGTGATGGTGGCCGAGCGCGGCATCTGCCTGCCCTTGATATAGGCCATCTCGCCGAAGCAGTCTCCGCTGGAGAGCGTGTTGAGCAGGCGGCTGCGTCGCGTCACGCTGACTCCGCCGTCGACCAGGATGTAGAACGCCTCGCCCATCTCGTCCTCGCGCAACACTACGGTCTTGGCGGGTTGTTTTTGCCATTCGCCCATGCGCAGCAATTCCCACAGTTCGAGGTCGGTGAAATCCGAAAGCAATGGCAAGGCGCGCAACGCCGCGTATTTTTCGTTCTCGTTGGTCTCCAGGTCGCTTTGATCGAAATGCCCGAGTGCGGCCAGTTCGTTGCCGAAGTCGCGCCAGGTGGCAAAGCGCTGCGCCGGGTCCTTTTGCAGGGCGCGCAGTACGATACGGTCCAGCTGCGGCGGCAAGTCGCTGCGGATCTGTGTCGGCGGTATCGGCATCTCCTGAAGTATCTGCTGGTACAGCTGCGCCAGATCCTTGGCGTTGTAAGGCGACTGTCCGGTGAGCAGGCGATACATCACCACGCCCAGCGAATAGATGTCGGTATGGTGCGAGACCGGTTCGCCGCGCACCTGTTCTGGCGACATGTAGTTGGGCGAACCGACGGTGGTATGCGTGTGTTCGAGGTCCAGTTGGATCGCGGCTCCCAGGTCGGATATCTTGATCACGTCCGGGTTGGCCAGCAGCAGGTTGGCGGGCTTGATGTCGCGATGGATGACGCCGTTGAACAGCGCGTAGTTGAGCGCGCGGCAGCAGTTGAACATGTATTGGACCACGCGATCCAGCGGCAACAGGTTTCCCGGAACGATGTATTTCTCCATTGTGCCGCCCGGTACGTATTCCATCACGATGTAGTTCGCCTCGTCGCTGATGACCGCCTCGTAAGTCGCGACGATGTTCGGATGGATCAGTTTGCCTGCAAGCGCAGCTTCGTTCTGGAACTGCCTGCGATTCTGTCTGCTGTTCCTCGGGTCGTTGAGGAATTCGGGTCTTATCACCTTGAGCGCGACCTCGCGGTCGGCAACGGAATCGTGGGCGAGGTAGACCACGCTGGTCGCACCTTTCCCCAGCTTCCGGATCAGGTTGTACCTGCCTAGTTGCGAGCCTGGTTTCATCGAGAGGTCTCGTTATTCCTGAATGAACATCACGCCGTCAGCCTCCACCAGTGCGCCGCGCGGCAAGGCAGCGACGCCGACTGCCGCGCGTGCCGGGAAGGGCTGATGGAAGTAGGTCGCCATGATCTCGTTCACCTTGGCGAAATGCGCGAGATCGGTCAGGAAGATGTTGAGTTTCACCACGTCGTTCAGGCTGCCGCCCGCCGCGTCGGCGACCGCGCGCAGGTTCTGGAACACGCGGTGCACTTGCGCATCGATGCCCTCGACCATGACCATGGTGTTGGGGTCGAGTCCGATCTGCCCGGAAAGATAGACGGTGTGGTCGACGCGCACGGCTTGCGAATAGGTGCCGATGGCGGCGGGCGCGTCGGGGGTCTGGATGACGGTCTTGTTTATCATGCTGTTCTCCTGTTAGTTGGCGAGTTTGGCGAAGCGGTCGTCCGCCATTCTGAGGCGGTCTGCCATGACGCGCAAAAAGGCCTTGTTGAAATGCAGCTGGCAATGGTCGGAAAGCTGCTCGAGCAATTTCGGCATTATCTTCAGTACCGTGACATCGGTTCCGGCGGTGACGGTGGCGGAGCGCGGCACGACCCTGCCGCTGATATAGGCCATTTCGCCAAAGCAATCGTCACCGCGGATCACGTTGAGCAGTCTTCCGTTCTTGGTCACGCTCACGCTGCCGTTGATCATGATGTAGAAGGCATCGCCCATCTCGTCCTCGCGCATCAGGACGGTCTGCGGCGGCTGTTTCTGCCATTCGCCGACGCGCAGGATCTCCCACAGTTCGATATCGGTGAAGTCCTTGAACAGCGACATCTCGCGCAGGGTGGTGAACTTCTTGGTCTGGTTGTTCTCGATGTTGCTTTGCTCGAAGCGCCCGAGCGCGGCGAGGTCGCTGCCGAAATCCTTCCAGTTCTGGTAGCGCTCTTTCATGTCCTTGTGCATGGCGCGCGCCACGATCTGTTCGAGTTGCGGCGGGATATCGGCGCGATGGGAGCGCAGCGGCGGCGGCGTGGCATGCAGGATGTGCTGGCACAGGCTGGCCAGATTTTCCGCCTGATAAGGCGCGCGTCCGGTGAGCAGGCGGTACATCACCACGCCCAGCGAATAGATGTCGGTCTGGTGCGTCAGCACTTCGCCGCGCACCTGCTCCGGCGACATGTAGCCGGGCGAGCCGATGTTGCTTATCTGGGTCTGCTCGATGTTCAGCAGCAGGGCGGCGCCCATGTCGGAGATCTTGATGTCGCCGTCCACCGTCAGCAGCATGTTGGCCGGCTTGATGTCGCGGTGGATGACGCCGTTGAACTGCGCATAGTTCAGCGCGCGGCAGCACTTGAACATGTATTCCACCACGCGGTCGACGGGTAGCAGGTTGTTCGGTTCGGCATATTTCTCCAGCGTGCCGCCGCTGACGTATTCCATCACGATGTAACTGGTGTCGTCGCTGATCAGCGCATCGTAGATCGCCACGATGTGCGGATGCGACAGCTTGCCCGCGAGCGAGGCCTCGTTGTCCAGCTGGCGCTGGTACATCTTGCCCATCTTGGGATCGTTCAGTATCTCCTGCTTCAGCACCTTGATCGCGACCTGGCGGTCGGCGAAAGGGTCATGCCCGAGATAGACGGTGCTGGTCGCGCCCTGGCCGAGCTTCCTGATCAAGCGGTATTTGCCGAGTATCTCTTCGTGTTTCATGGCTGCCATGTGGAAGTGAGGGTAAGGATCATGCGTCTGGCCTGGTCTTTTTCCAGGTCGTGGCGCCGATGACGAACTGCCGCTTGCGGTTGAGTTTCAGGTAGGTGCGCCCGAGGTATTCGCCGACCATGCCGATGCACAGGGTCTGGATGCCGCCGATGAACAGGATGGTGGCGATGGTCGAAGCCCAGCCGCGCGGCAGTTCCGGGAACATCAGTTTCTGCACGATCACCACGAAGATCATCAACAGGCTCAGCGCAGCCAGGGCGAATCCGGCGTAGGTGGCGAGACGCAGGGGGAAGACGGAGAAGCTGGTGGCCATCTTCATCCACAACGACAGCAGCCGGGTAAAGGTGTAGTTGCTTTCGCCCTCATAACGCGCCTGATGCTCGATGTCCACGGTGGTGATGGAGCGCGTCACGTCGAGGATGAGGCCGTCGAGGTAGGTGTAGGGGCCGTCGTACTGGACGATCTCGTCGGCGATCTCGCGGCGCAATCCCTTGAACGAAGACAGGTACAGGCCTTTCGGCTTGCCGAGCAGGCGCGTCGCCATCCAGTCGTTGAAGCGGCTGCCGAGTTTCTTCCACGCCGCATGCTGGCGGTTGAGGTAGCGCGTGTAGCACACGTCGTAGCCGTCGGCGAGCGCCTTGACGATGTCGGCGATGGCGGAGGGCGGGTGTTGCAGGTCGTCGTCCATGAGCACGACGTATTCGCCGCTCACATGGTGCAGCCCGGCCATGATCGCGTTGTGCTGGCCGACGTTGCGGCGCAGGGTGATGCCCTTGATGAAGGAATTGGCCTCGGCCAGCTTGCGGATCACCTGCCAGCTGTCGTCCGGGCTGCAGTCGTTGACCAGGATCAGTTCGAAGCTGCCGGACAGGTTCTCCGCGCGCATCTCCGCGGCGATCGCTTCCACCAGCTTGGGCAGGATGGGCGCGCTGCGATAGACGGGGACGACGATGGATAAGGTGCAGTTGTTCATGTGGCATCATTCTTTGATACGAGCATAGGTCAGGCGCAAGCCTTCGTTCAAGTGTACTCCGGGCTGCCAGCCGAGTTCATTCTGCGCGCGCTTGATGTCGAGCACGCTCACCGGCACATCGAACTTGCGTGCGGCCGTGTAGCGTACCTGCGCCGTCTTGCCGGTCACCTCCTCGATGGCCGAGATGATCTCGCGGATGCTGTGACCGCCGCCCGAGCCGATGTTGAAGATGCGCTCTTCGCCTTTGTATGCGGCGACCTGCAGCAGAGCCGAAATGGTATCCGAAATATAGAGGTAATCGCGCACCACCGAGCCATCACCCCACACCTCGATAGACTCGTCGTTTACCACGCGCGAGAGGAAGGTGCCGACCGCGCCCTGGGCCCGGTTCGCTTCCTGGCCGGGGCCATACGGGTTGGCCACGCGCAGCACGCGATAATCCAGGCCGTGCAGCAGGCGGTAGAGCGCGAGATATTTCTCGATGGCGAGCTTGACGATGCCGTAGGAGCAGGTCGGCTCGGTCGGGTGGGTCTCCGGGATGGGGGTTTGCTGCGGCTTGCCATAGACCGTGCCTCCGGAAGAGACGAACACCAGGGTCGTATTTTTCCTTTCGCGCAACTGTTCCAGCAGACTGAGCGTGGCGAGCAGGTTGCTGCTCACGTCGAACGACGGGTCGTCGTTGGAGGATTTCGGTTGCGTGGTGGAGACGAGGTGGAACACGGTATCGACATCTTCCAGCGCGCGGTGGATGTCCTGCGTGTTGCCGAAATCGCCCTCCATCCATTCCAGCGCGGGGTGGGCGGGCAATACGTGCGAGCGCTGGCGATAGGGGCGTTCCAGTACGCGCACATGCGCGCCCTGTCCCAATAGCGCCGTGACCAGATGCGAGCCGATGAAGCCGCCGCCGCCGAGAACCAGTGCTCTCAAGTCATTCCTTTCTGTTTTATGGGGTCGCCCGCAGGGGCGGGAGTCGCTCGAAACGAGGCTTCCATGCTACCATGCCGCGTCGCGACACCGGTCACTTTGCGAGGCGGTCGGGTCATCAAGGGACGTCGGTCATCGCGTTCCGTTATTACATTAAGTCTGGTCTCTATGTTCAATTCAAATCGCGATGCCCGCCTGCGTCTGGCGTGGTTCATCATGGCGAGCTTGCTCGCTGTTTTCGTCTATTTCTACGGGCTCGGCAGCCAGCATATCCCCAAGAACAGCGACGAATACCTGTACGTCCATGTCGCGCGCATGACGGCGGACAGCGGCCACTGGCTGCCGCTGCAATCCGAGCTGGACTACGGGCGCAACTTCAAGCCGCCGATGATGTTCTGGCACGCCATCGCCGCGACCGACTGGGGCCAGCAGTGGGACCTGTGGCACCTGCGCTACCCCAGCGTGATCTACACGCTGCTTACTTCGCTGCTGGTGTTCCTGCTGGCGAAGCGGCTGACCGGGAAGACCGAGACCGGCTTCGTTGCGCTGCTCACCTTCCTGGCGTTCTTCAGCACCTACCGTTTCGGCCGCCCCTACCTGACCGATCCGGGCACCGTGTTCTGGCTGTTCCTGCCGTTCTTCACGCTCATGTACTGGCGGCCGTTCACCTTCGAATCGCGGTTCTGGATCCCCGTGGCGATGGGCCTGCTGACCGGTGTGGGCCTGCTGTACAAGTCGTTCTTCTTCGTACTGCCGGTGGGTCTCGGCCTGAGCTGGTGGTATCTGCATCATCGCCAGTACCGCTGGCGTGAGTTCCTGTTGCGCGATTCCTGGAAGCCCGTGATTACGGGCGTGATCGGCCTGCTGGTGTTCGGCCTGTGGTTCCTGCTGGAGCCGGACACGGTGGGGCTATGGAACGAGTTCTTCTGGAAGGAGAACATGGGCAAGGTGCAGAGCGGCAACTACCTCGGCACCATGCTATGGGGGCCGAGCAGCATCTGGAGCCTGTCGCTGGGCTATGCGCAGAACGCGGGACTGCTGGCTCTGCCCGTGATCGGTCTGGCCTGGACGGCGTTCCGCCAGCGCAAGCAGACCACCGATGCCGAGAAATATCTGTGGATATGGATGGCGGCGTTGTTCTTCATGTTCAGCCTGGCCAGCCAGCGCTCCGCGCGTTACCTGCTGGAAGCGATGCCCGCGGTGGCGGTGCTGATGGCATTCTACTGGGATCGTATCGACCGCAAATGGTTCGTCGGTGCGCTGGCGATGGCGGGCCTCGTGCTGGCGCTGCTGGCGCGCATGTCGCTGCGCCTGCAGGATGAGAGCGGCGGCGCTCTGTACGACTGGAGCTACTGGGTGCTGCTGGCTGTCACCACCGTGTTGTTGCTGGCCGGCATTTTCGTTGCGCGCTATACGCGCCTGCTGGTGAATGTGGTGATGCTGTTGACCTACCTGACGCTGGCTTTCTTCCTGCATCCTTTCGACGGCGCGCGCGGCAATTTCAGCGCCGAAGTGCAGCAATATGCGGCGGGCAAGGACGTGTGGGTGCCGTGCAACAAATTCATCGCCAAGGACGAAGGCCACCGCTTCCTGCTGCCGGGCGCAAACGTGCTGGGCTATTACGATCATCTGGAAGGGGTGAATGCGGAGTCGCTGGCGCAGCGTTTCCGCGTGTTCGCCGCGCGCATGGGCTTGCAGGAGAAGCCCTGCGCCGACTGCAAGGTGATCGGCGAGCGCCTGGAGATCAACGGACGCCAGTACGCGCCGGAGATCAAGCAGATGTTGCTGGAAGGCAAGGTGTTCGAGCACCTTTTCGTCAAGGAAGTGCTGATCGAATCCACCGCCAAGTCGTTGGCGGCACCCGCAGGCAAGCCCAGAAGCGAATGCCGCTGAGCAGGCAGATTGACGGGATGCTAAAAAAGTATCTGACATTGGGTGTGGTGGTGCTGGCTTTCGGCTTGGGCTTGCACCAGGCTTGGCAGCAGCCCGCGCCCACTTCCGGCTTCCGCATGCCTGTCTTCGAGGACGCGCCGGCGCAGCCGGTCGTGACCGGGAAAAAACCGCTGACCCGGAAACAGTACCGCGAGTACCTCGCCGAAAAGCAGCGCGCCGCGCGTGGCCGCTACGCCAGCCATCTCGCCTCCTCCCGATTGCATGCGCAGACCCATGCGTCTTCACTCATCGAGTTAAAGGACGGACGCATCCGCGCTTTCTGGTTCTCCGGCAGCCGCGAGGGCGCGGCGGACGTGACCATCAACAATGCCGTGTTCGATCCGGCACAAGGCGTATGGAGTGCCGAGCAGGTTGATCGCCAGCCGCGCCAGCACGCAGCGTGCACTGCATCGTTATGTCGCCAAGCTGGGCAACCCGGTGGTGGGGCGCGCGGCGGACGGTAGCCTGTACCTTTTCTACGTGACGGTGTCGCTGGGCGGCTGGGCCGGAAGCTCCATCACCTTGATGAAGTCGGTCGACGAGGGCGAGAGCTGGAGCGCGCCGCGCCGCCTCATCACTTCGCCGTTCATCAACATCAGCACGCTGGTGAAAAGCGCGCCCTTCCTCTACGCCGACGGAACCATGGGATTGCCGGTGTATCACGAGTTCGTCAGCAAGTTCGCCGAGATGTTGCATCTGGATGCGGCGGGCAACGTCATCGACAAGCAGCGCCTGGCCCGCGCCGGGCAGGGCACTTTGCAGCCGGTGGTGCTGGTGCGGAATCCGCGAGAAGCGCTGGTGCTGACACGCTATTCCGGCAAGGACAATCCGCATCTGGCGCGCAGCCTCACGACCGAAGATGGCGGGCAGCATTGGAGCGCGGTGGAGAGATCATCCTTCCCCAATCCGGATGCGGCCTTGTCCGCCACGGTGTTGCCGGACGGCCGCCTGCTGGCGGCGCTGAACCATCAGGAACAGGGGCGCGACAGCTTGTCGCTGATGTTGTCGGCGGACGCCGGACGCAACTGGAAAGAGTTGCATCGCCTGGAGGAAATGCGCGTGGTGCGCGACAAGAACCTGGATGAGGCGCAATGCCTGCACATCGTGCAAGGACTGCTGCAGAATTCCGATGCGCGTCTTGCCAAGGCATCCGCCGCGACGCTGGACGAATACGTGGATTCCGCCAAAGCAAGGGTGCGCGCGGACGGCGGCTGCGGTTTCGAGTTTTCCTATCCCTATCTGATCCAGGCGCGCAACGGTGATTTCCACCTCACTTACACCTGGAACCGGGTGTTCATCAAACATGTCACGTTCGACCAGACATGGCTGAACCGTCATTTGAAGAAGGGCGCAGATGCAACTCGACACTGATCTGACCGGGCTGTTCGGCGTCACGCTCGCCGTCGTCACGCTGCTTGTGCGCGTGCCGCGCCTGCGGGCTTTGCCGTTGTCCAAGAGAGCCGGCTGGCTGGCAGCAATGATCATCGTGCTTTCGATCCCGCTGTGGGGCGTGTCGCCGGCAGGCTTCGTGCGCGGTATCACGGGCGACCTGAGCATCGCCACGCTGGTGTTGCTGGCGCTGGCATTGGTGCGCTCGTTGACAGGACGGACGCTGGTCGAGAAACAGAATCGCAACGCGATGCTGCGCGCGATTCTAATCACCGGACTGCTGTTTTATCCGTTGGCGCTGGGTTTGGGCATGTTCGACCCCTACCGGCTGGGTTACGGCAACCTGTGGTTCATGCTGGCGCTGCTTGGCCTGGCTGTCTGGTCCAGCCTGCGCTATTCCACATTGTTTGCGTTGTGCATCGCATCGGCCGTCGCCGCGTGGAGCATCGGCTGGTACGAATCCGCCAACCTCTGGGACTATCTGCTCGATCCGTGGCTGGCGATCTATGCATTGGCGGTGGAGATGAAGCTTCTGTTCGCGCGCTGGAAAGGAAAAATGCATGCCTAGCTTGAACCGCAACGACTACCGCACGCTGACGCTGGCAGCCCTGGGCGGCACGCTGGAGTTCTACGATTTCATCATCTTCGTGTTCTTCGCCGCGACCATCGCGCAACTGTTCTTCCCGCCCGACATGCCGGAATGGCTGCGCCAGACGCAGACCTTCGGCATCTTCGCAGTCGGTTATCTGGCGCGCCCCCTGGGCGGAATCGTGATGGCGCATTTCGGCGACCTGCTCGGGCGCAAGCGCATGTTCATGCTGAGCATCTTCCTGATGGCGATACCGACGCTGGCCATCGGCCTGCTGCCGACTTATGCCAGCATCGGCATCGCCGCGCCGTTGCTGCTGCTGGCCCTGCGCGTGCTGCAGGGCGCCGCCATCGGCGGCGAGGTGCCGGGCGCGTGGGTGTTCGTGGCCGAGCATGTGCCGCCGCGCCACGTCGGTTTCGCCTGCGGTACGCTGACTGCGGGACTGACCGGCGGCATCCTGCTGGGTTCGCTGGTGGCGACCGCAGTGAACCGCGCCTACGATCCCGCCGCGTTGCTGGCAGAAGGCTGGCGCATGCCGTTCATCCTCGGCGGCGTGTTCGGCCTGGTGTCGGTGTGGCTGCGCCAGTATCTGCACGAGACGCCGGTGTTCAAGGAGATGCAGGAACGCCAGCAACTGGCCGACGAATTGCCGCTGAGGACCGTGGTGCGCGCGCATCGCCCGGCCATCGTGCTGACCATGCTCATGACCTGGCTGCTGTCCGCCGCCGTGGTGGTGATGATCCTGATGACGCCGACGCTGATCCAGAAGCTCTACGCCATCCCGGCCGTGACCGCATTGCAGGCCAACAGCGTCGCGACCCTGTTCCTGAGCTTGGGTTGCATCGTGTTCGGCGCGCTGGCAGACCGTTTTGGTGCCGGGCGTGTGTTGGCGCTCGGTTGTGTGGCGCTGGGCGCGACCTCGTGGCTGCTCTATCAGCGTCTGAGCGTGGCGCCGGATGACATATATATATGGTATGCCCTGTGCGGCTTTTTCGTCGGCGTGATCGGCGTGATCCCGAGTACGGCGGTACGGGCCTTCCCGCCCGTGGTGCGATTCTCCGGCCTGTCGTTTTCCTACAACGTGGCCTACGCCATCTTCGGCGGCCTGACGCCGGTGCTGGTCAGCCGCCTGTTGCCTCTGGATGCCCTGGCGCCGGTGCACTATATGGCGGCGCTCTGCGTGGTGGGCGTGGGGCTGGGCCTGTACCTGCGGCGGCGCGAGGTGGTTATCAGATAGTGCGGCTTTATGCGACAATGCGCGCCCCATAAGAGCGCGCAGACGCGACGGGCAGTGGCAATCTCGAATTCTGAATAGGAACATCATTGGATAATCTCAAACAGTTGCTCGCATCGGACATGGCTGCGGTGGATGCGGTGATCCGCACCCGGCTGCATTCCGAAGTGGCACTGGTCAACCAGGTCGGCGAATACATCGTCAACAGCGGCGGCAAGCGCTTGCGCCCGGCGCTGGTGCTGCTTTCCGCGCAGGCCTTCGGCTATGCGGGCAAGCGCCACCATGAACTGGCGGCGGTGGTGGAGTTCATCCATACCGCGACCCTGTTGCATGACGACGTGGTGGACGAGTCCGAACTGCGCCGCGGGCGCGAGACCGCCAACGCGCTGTTCGGCAACGCGGCCAGCGTGCTGGTCGGCGACTTCCTGTATTCGCGCGCGTTCCAGATGATGGTCGATGTGGGCGAGATGCGCGTGATGCAGACGCTGGCCGACGCTACCAACGTCATCGCCGAGGGCGAGGTGTTGCAGTTGCTCAATTGCCACGATGCGGGCGTCGATATTCCCAACTACATGCGCGTCATCCACTACAAGACCGCCAAGCTATTCGAGGCGGCGATGCGCCTCGGTGCGATCCTCGGCAAGGCCTCCGCCGCAGACGAAGAAGCTGCGGCGAAATACGGCATGCACCTCGGCACGGCGTTCCAGCTGATCGACGACGTGCTGGATTATTCCGCCGACGAAGCGCAGACCGGCAAACATCTGGGCGACGATCTGGCTGAAGGCAAACCCACGCTGCCGCTGATCTACGCCATACAGCACGGCACGAGCGAACAGGCCGCCGTGGTGCGCGGCGCGATCGAGCAGGGCGATGTGGGCAAATTCGCCGAAGTGCTGACGATCATTCACGCTACGGGCGCGCTGGAATTCACGCGCCAGCAGGCTTTGCGCGAAGCTGAGGCCGCCTGCGCGGCCATCGCATCATTTGCAGATTCTAAATACAGGCAGTCTCTGTTAGAATTAGCAAACTTTGCCGCGACGCGGCAATTTTAGTCTTACCGATTCGGGGTGTAGCTCAGCCTGGTAGAGTACTGCGTTCGGGACGCAGGAGTCGGAGGTTCGAATCCTCTCACCCCGACCAATCATAGTTGGTCTTCAAACTTTCCCGCTTGAATCATCACCGCCCGTGATCATTGGTTTTTGCGGGTGCCTTGAGTTGCCGACCCGCGCTGGCAACAGGTCTGGCTTTCCAAAATCAACGTGTAACGGCGGCTTGCGGCATCAGCGCCAGCGCAAACACGCCCGGCCTGATCTCCGGGCCGATGTGATGCAACAGTTCGTTCAATTCGGCCGCTGCGGCGCCGGGCGCTGCCTGCGCGGAGCCGTTGATCTGCATGCCGTTCACCTTGTCGAAACGGCCTGTTCCGGAAAGTTGCAGCTTGCCGGAAAGCGTGGAGAGTTGCGCATCCACGGCCGGGCCGTTGCCCTGCAGCACGATGCGGTAGTCGCCCAATGGCCGGATCTCGGACAGGCCGGACGCTGCACTCATCCAGTTCACGTTGATCTGCCCGCTCAGCCCGGATGCGTCCAGCGCCAGATGATCGCTGTGCGCGTCGAGCGCACCCTGGAGTTGGTAAGGACGGAGCTGCGGTGCGGCGAGTTCGAGCGAGGAGGCGGGCAGGGCGATATCCAGGTTGTCGATGGTGACGCTGCCGCTGAAGGGAATGTAGCGCACGGTCATGGGTGCGGACTCTCCGGATCGCACTTGTAGCGAGGCATTCAGCGGATTCAGCTGCCAGCGATAACTGCCGAGGGTCTGGTAACGCGATCTGCTTTTTAGCAGTGCCACTCCGGAACCCCGCCAGACGCTGCCCTGCGTCTGCGCCAGCGACAATGTTCCGCCGGAAGTGCGTTCGAGCGCATAGCCCATGAGCGAGGCGGGGGCGAAGGCCAAAAGGCCGGCGACGAACACGCAGCCGAATACCAATGCCAGCAACAGATGGCGACGCAATGTCACAGATCCGCCCCGTTGGTCAGCGTGGCTTGTATCCTGACCATGCCAGGCTCGGGTGTCGCGACCAACATCGCAGAGGACACGCGGATGTGCTGTGTGCTTTCCAGCGTATGTTGCCATTGCAGCCATTGCGCGAAGAGGATGCTCTCGGCGCTGACTCGCACGCTGTTCTGTTCGCCCGGGACGACCAGCAGCGGCAGGTTGGCGGCCTGTGCCGATTTATCCACGGCAGTCTTCAGTGCATCGCTATCCAGCACGGCCAGTTGCGCCTGCTGGCGCAGCGATTGCACCTGTCCGGCGAGCGACTGCATCTGCATGGCCTGCGCGCGCAGTTGCGGCAGTACGGTCTGCAGCTTGGGCAGCGCCTCATGCGCGGGTTGCCATAGCAGTCCGTACATCAGCAACGGTACGAGCACCCAGGCGCCGCGCTTCACGGTCTTCTGCTCGGTTGCGCTCAGCGTGTCCCAGTGGTCGGCCTTCAATTTGGCGATCAACTGCTTCATCGCGCACCTCCCGTCGAGATGCGCAGTTGCACGGTCATCGCGCCGCCCGCATCCTGCGTATCCATCACTTGCGCCATGAGTCCGGTTTCGGCGATGCGCTGGCGTAGCGTGTCGAGTGCGCCAGTACTGGCGAGCGTCATCTCGATGTCCAGTTTGCCGTCGTCATAGCGCAGCGTGCGCAAGGTGCTGCCGGGAACGCTGCCGGACGCGCCGGAGAATTTCTCCAGCAGGGGCGAGAAATCCGCGTCATCGCTGACGCCCGCCGCATGGCGCAGGCGCGCCACGTTGCGCCGCATCTGCAATGGTGCGTCCACGATGGTGGCATCCGCGCCGAAGGTCTCGCGGAACGTCTCGGTCATGTCGTTCACCAACTGGCGCTTCTCATGCGCGAGCAGCGCCCATTCCAGATTGGTGACCGTCACCTCTACGCCGAACAGCAACAGCGCCGCCATCAGGGCCGGGCGCAGCCACGGCAGATATTCGCTGATGCGCGGCGGCGGGGCGAATTTGCCCCACAACAGGTTGGGTGCTTCGGCAGGGATGGCCGCTTTGCGCCAGTCGAAACTCTGCTTCTCATGTATGAGAGGGACCTTGATGCCCCAGTTCGGCGCCTGCACTTCGCTGCCTAGCGCGAACATGCGTAGCGCGGCGGGCGCATCCTGTTGCAGACGCAGATGCAACCCGACCGGCGCGAGCGCATCGCTGCCGCTGTCCAGCGCAGCGCCCAGGCTGTGCGTCGTCGCCAGGAAACCCCGCGCGCCGTCCCACGCCACGCTCCATTCGCCGGCACGCGTCGGCAACAGGCAGAACTCCGGCACGATGCGGCGCACGCGCACCTTGGCGGCGGTGCTGGCGGCGAGGAAGCGCGCCAGCCAACTCTTGTTCAGCGTGTAGAGCACGGTGCGACCGTCCGGCAGCTTCGCGCCGGGCGTGACATGTGCTTCGCTCACGTCGTCTATCAATGCATCTTCGAGCGCAAAAGGAAGTGCGGTCTCAAGCTTGCTGCGCTTGATCTTGGGCAGGACAGCCGCTGTCGCCAGCACGCGATCGGCAGAGACGATCACCGTTGCATCGTCGCTTTGCGGCATCGCGGCCAACGTGCCGCTGCCAGATTCGCGCACGGTGCCCGCATCGTCCAGCTGTGCCCAGGCGCAGGGCGAGGCGGCGTCCTGCCAGTGTGCGGTGAGATAGATGCGCAGTTTCATTGCAGACTCTTTCTGACTTGTGTTGCCCACATGCTGGTTCGCTCCAGCAGGGCATGTACTGACGAAGCACCGTCGCCTTGAGTGGCGTATCCGGTCACCATGAAATATTTGCTGCTAACGCTAAGGGTCGCCGTGTTTCCCGGTGGCACGCTCTTGGGTAAACGATGTATCAAGATCGGCTATATTTTTGTACGGAGTCGATTTGATCTCCATCGCTATTTGCCGCGCATCCTGCAGCGCTAATCCAGGCAGCATCGCCATCAGCACCTCCGGCGGGGCGAAGTTCACATTCACCAACGTGCCTGATTTCGGCAGTACGCTCACAAAGGGCTGCAGTCGCTTGACGATGCCGGCATCGAAACCTTTCACCCACGCCAGCTCGCCGATGTCGGAGAGCTGGCGGTTGGCGCAGCGGTAGGGTTTGGCGAGGTTCATGTAGTACTCGTCTTCCGCGCCGTTAACCGCCGTCTCGCTGTTCGCATCCATCCAGTCCGTCAGCGCGCCGCCCAGTTCCTGCGGCAGGCCGAGCGCGGTGAGAAGTCGCTGCAGGCGCGCGACGTCGGGCCCGCTCGCGCCCCCGTTGTTGCCCACCAGGTTATTCAGATTGAACAGGCCCTGCTGGTCGACGATGGTGCCCTGCACCTCGCCGCCTTCCACCGGAATCGCAGGAAGCTTCATCGCCCACATCTCCTTGGCATTGTCGGTCTGGTTCACCGACGCATCGTCTGCCAGCACTGCACGCGCCCAGTCTATGCCGGCCTCGGCGATGCGCCGTGCCTGCGCCCGGTCGCGGCCGTTCTCCATCTCGCGCTGCCAGAAGCCCTGCTGCTGCGCCATGAATGCGGCGATGGTCGTCGCCATGGCCACGATCAGCAGCACCATCACCAGGGCCACGCCGCGTTGTGTTCCGATCGTGGACTGCCTGGTAGAGCATGCACTCTTTGCAGGAGTCCGCTTGCCGGCGAATGCCCTGTTCATTTTCGCCAGCAAGCGGACTCCTGCAGCAAACCTGTCGCCGCTGCGGCTGACCATATTGTCTGGACAGATAGTCATTGCAGTGAAAAGAACCGCACCAGTTTTTCGCCGCTCTTCAACACCAGCTCCACCTCCACCCCTTTGGGCAGGACTCGATCAGGCACCAAAGGCGGCCACTGTTTTTCCCAGGTCAGGCGGCTATTCAGGTGGCGGACATTGAATTCGCTCACGCCTTCCAGCACCGTGTCCACCGACGGCGCATTGTACGGGGCGCTATCCAGCGCAGTCCAGCGCAACAGCTCCAGCTTGTCCTGCCGCAGCCGATAGCCGATGCGCTGCGGCGGCAGCGGCATACCGTCGGCATCGAAACCGCCGTTGCGCGTGAACGCCAGCTGCGCATCCTCCAGGCTGCCGGCGGCCGAAGGCGTCCCTGCCCACGCGGGCGCTTCCGCGCCGCTCGCCGTCCGTATCCGCCGGTCCAGCACCTGCGCGATTTCGCCATCCAGCCGCGCGAAGAACCGCTCCAGCGCTTGCCACTTGCGCGTGGCCTGGTCGATGTGCGCGCGTGTCTGCGTCACCGCATTCAGGCCGCGATAGGCGGTGACCGCGAGCAGCGCGAACACGAACAGCGCGACGAGCAGTTCGATCAGGGTAAATCCGCGCGATATATTTCTGCCGGCCATCATGGTTTCGTCAGTTTTCCTGGTGGCGCATTGTTGCCCTGCAAGGCTTTTCCCGGTTTCGGGTTCTGCACAGGCTGAGTGGCGGCGGGCTGCTTTATCGGACTGCTTTCGACACTGTTTGCGGAATGGGAGTCATCCGGTTCGAGCAGCCCATTGATCATCGCATCCAATACCGCGCCGATCAGTCTGATGAGGAGCTCGCCGGTAGCGTCACCGATTTTGGAATACGAAACATTGTTTTCGGGATTGGGAATGTTCGCGGCTATCGCATTGAGTTTCGCCATGTGCTTGGCGTCAACGACCTCCTGAGTCAAGGAGTCCTCGATCCAGATGTTGTACAGCTCATCTCCTTGGGCATTCTTTGGGGCTGCATTATCCAGCGGTACTTTTTCGGCTTTGAGGGTGTATGCCTGTCCAGCTTCTAATTCGGCGGTTATTTCAGACGTGGCCAGAAGCGACTCTTGCGCACACACGATCGTTAATGCCCTGTAGCCAGGGGCGACCTTGACCTCGTCGGCGGAATTTGCTTTTGCATTCTCGATGGGCAAGCCATCGACTGCAGCCAAATAGACTGTCTGGTCGCCTATATAGCCCGAGACTGCTCGTGTGCCGATGATCGTTGCCTGCGCCGCAGGCGCCAAGTCCGGCGCGCTATAGAAGGTTGTTTGGGGCGGCTCTGTTGCACATCCCGCCAGCAGGGCGAACGTGCAGGCAAAGAGAGCCGGCGTGGCTGATTTGGATAAAGCCGCCAGAAACGAAATATGCGTTCCATTGATGCTCATGAAGTCATTTCTTATCGTGAGTACTGCACCAGATATCCGGTCAACTCGCGCAGCGTATGTTTTTGGTCGGACGGAGCATACACGCTGACGATGATGCGGCGCATGGTGGGGTTGGGGGTGGCGATGACTTCTTCCTGCCAGCGGTAGTTTTGCCCCGCCTGCGCTTCTTCGCCGGTCTGGATGCCGGGGGGAAGCCAGTCGCCGCGCGCTTGGTGCAGCGCCAATCGGTTCTGTGCCACCCAGTCTGCGATGACGCGCGTGCGCAATGCTTCGACATGGTGGATGCTGGAACTGGCGGTGCGCGATACGGCGGCCATGGTGATGGCGAGGATGGCGAGGGCGACGAGGACCTCGAGGAGGGTGAAGCCGCGTTGAGCAGGCGGCGATTCTACCCTCCCCCTGCAAGGGGGAGGGGAAATGCGCTGAGAAGAATGGAATGGGTTCATTGCATTTTCCCCGCCACGACTTCCACCTTGCCCAGCCCGTTGCCGACGACATCGGAAACCAGTTCACTGCTGCGCAAGCTCACGCGAAAATCCTTGGCTGAGAGCTCGGGGCTGAGTACCACCAGCGAGCCGGGTTCGAGGCGGCGGCCATTGAAGCTGACCTCGCTTATGCTTACCGTCTCCGGCAGGGTGCGCGGGTGCAGCAGGTTGTCGCGCTCGATGCGCACCCATTCGCCTTCCCTGGTGCGGCTCCAGAAGCGATAGCTGTTGCCGGTGCCGGACCATGCCAGCGGTTGCCCGCCTGCCTGCGAGCTCATCGCGCCGTTCTCCATCAGGAAGGCGAGGCGTTGCGACTCTTCGCGCAACACCGTCTGCGCGCTCGGCATCAGTTGCAGCGTGGCCACGCTGAGCATGATGCTGGCGACCACCAGCGCCACCAGCATCTCCAGCAGCGTGAAGCCGCGCATCATGCTTGTTGGGAATCAGTCCTGCCACGAGCCGATGTCGGCGTCGTTGCCTTCGCCGCCGCTGGCGCGGTCTGCGCCGAAGCTGAACACGTCGATTGCGCCATGCACGCCGGGTTGCAGGTATTGGTAAGGCGTGCCCCACGGGTCTTTCGGCATGCGGTCCAGATAGCCTTCACTCTTCCAGTTGGTCGGGATGGGCGAGATGGCGGGCTTCTTCACCAGCGCGGCCAGCCCCTGTTCGGTGGTGGGGTAGCGCTGATTGTCGAGCTTGTAGAGATTGAGCTGCTGAGTGATTGTCGGCGATGTCATGCTTGGCGGCAGTAATGCGCGCCTCGTCCGGTCGCCTCATAATGTTGGGCACGACCAGCTGCCGCCAGTACACCGATGATGAGGATGACGACTATCAATTCGATGAGGGTGAAGCCTTTTGCAGAACTGAGGGAAGAACGAGTTTTCATTGATTTCCTTTCTCTAGAAAAAAACTCCATTCCCTCTCCCGCAGGCGGGAGAGGGTTAGGGTGAGGGGCGCTGGGTAAAGCCGCATTGGTTGCAGCGCATAGACCCTTCATCTCCAGCCCTTCCACTCGCAAGGAGTACGCCGCCAGACGCTCGCCCGTGGGGATGTCATGGCGCAGCACCGCTTGCGGGAGAAGGGAGTAATTATTCATCACTTCACCATCTGGTTCATCTGGATGATCGGCAGCAATATCGCCAGCACGATCAGCAGCACCACCGCCCCCATGAACAGGATCAGCACCGGTTCGAGGATGGCAGTGAGGGCGGTAGTGAAGCCGGAGACTTCCTGCGTCTGCTGCTTGGCGACGCGGTCCAGCATGGTATCGAGGCGGCCGCTCTGTTCGCCGCTGGCGATCAAGTGGACCAGCACCGGCGGGAACAGGCCCGAGGCGGCCAGCGCACGGCTCAGCGTCACGCCTTCGCGCACCTTTGCTGCGGCATCTTCCAGCGCGCGGCGCATCGGCAGGTTGTTGACCACGCCGCAGGCGGCGTTGAGCGCGGTAAGCAGGCCGACGCCGCTGCCGACCAGAATGGACAGGGTGCTGGCCATGCGCGCGGTGTTGCTGCCGCGGATGAGTTTGCCGACGATGGGCAGGCGCAGCAGTTTGAGATGCAGCTGGTAACGCAACGCCTCCTGCTGCAGGGCGCGCTGCGCGATGATGCCGCCGAGCACAAAGAGGGCGATGAGATAGAGCCAGGTCGCGGAGAGGAAATCGCTGAGTGCGATGAGCGCCTTGGTTAGGAAAGGCAGTTCCTGCCGCGTCTGCTGGAACACTTCTACCACGGGCGGCACGACGAATAGCAGCAGGCCGCCGACCACCAGCACCGCAACGAAAATGACGATGGCGGGATACACCATCGCCAGGCCGATCTTTTGTTGAAGCGCCTGCTGGCCTTCGGAATAGGTCGCGAGCTTGTCCATCACCGTGGCGAGTTCGCCGGACTCTTCCCCGGCGCGGATCAGCGCGCGGTGGATTTCGGGGAAGGCATCGCGGTGTTTCTCCATCGCGCGCGCCAGTGTGCTGCCGGCCAGCACTTCTGAGCGCAAGGCGGCAATGACCTGGCGCATGGCCGCGTTGTCGCCCTGTTCGATCAGCACCGCCAGCGCCTGTTCCAGGGGCAAGCCTGCTTCGAGCAAGGTGGCGAGCTGGCGCAGCATGAGGCTGACTTCGGACAAGGGGATGCGTTTGCGGAACGGCAGGTTGAAGCTGTGTGCGCTGCCTTGCGCTGGGGAATCGGATAAGGCATTCAACTCCACCACGAACAAACCGCTATCGCGCAGCTGCGCACGCGCGAGGCGTGCGGAGTCGGCCTCAATCATGCCGTTAGCGGCTTTGCCTTCGCTGTCGAGCGCCTGGTAATTGAAAGCGGCCATGCTGGTAACCTCAGTCGCGCGTCACACGGATGACTTCTTCCACCGAAGTATCGCCCGACATCACCCAGCGCAAGCCGTCGTCGCGCAGGTTCAGCATGCCGATCTTGTGGGCGTAGTCGCGCAGGCGCTGCTCGCTTTCGCGCGCGTGGATCATGCTGCGCAGGTGTTCGTCCACTTCCAGCAACTCGTAGATGCCGGTACGGCCGCGATAGCCGGTATGGTTGCAGCTGGTGCAGCCGGTGGGGCGGTACAGCACGCTCGGTTTGCCGTAGGCGGCGAGCAGGGCGAGTTCGGTCTCGTCCGGTGCATAGGCCTCGCGGCAATCCGGACACAGGCGGCGCACCAGCCGTTGCGCCAGCACGCCGACGATGCTGGAAGACAGCAGGAACGGTTCCACGCCCATGTCGGTGAGGCGGGTGACGGCGCTCACAGTGTCGTTGGTGTGCAGCGTGGCCAGCACCAGGTGACCGGTGAGGCTGGACTGCACGGCGATCTGTGCGGTCTCGAGGTCGCGGATCTCGCCGATCATGATCACGTCCGGGTCCTGGCGCAGGATGGCGCGCAGCGCGCGCGCGAAGCTCATGTCGATGCGCGGGTTGACCTGGGTCTGGCTGATGCCGTCGAGGTCGTATTCCACCGGGTCTTCCACCGTCATCACGTTGGTGACGGAAGAATCGATGCACGACAACGCCGCATATAAGGTCGTGGTCTTTCCTGATCCTGTTGGCCCGGTAACCAGCACGATGCCGTGCGGCTGGTTGGTGAGGCGCAGCATCGCTTCGAGCGATTTTGCGCTCATGCCGAGTTTGGTGAGGTCGAGGCGTCCGGCTTCCTTGTCGAGCAGGCGCATCACCACGCGCTCGCCGTGGCCGGTGGGCAGGGTCGAAACGCGCACATCCACCGGGCGGCCCGCCAGGCGTAGCGCGATGCGACCGTCCTGCGGCAGGCGCTTCTCGGCGATGTCGAGATCGGCCATCACCTTGATGCGCGATACCATGGCGGCATGCAGCGCGCGGTGCGGTTCGGCGATGTCTTTCAAGGTGCCGTCGAGACGGAAGCGCACCACCGAGCGTGTTTCGAACGGCTCGATGTGGATGTCGGAGGCGTTGTCGCGCACGGCCTGCGCCAGCAGCGCGTTGATCATGCGGATGACGGGCGCGTCGTTCTCCGATTCGAGCAGGTCGGCGGATTTGGGCAGGTCGTGCAGCAGCATGGACAGGTCCATGTCCTGTTCGGCATCGTCGAGCAGCGTGGCGGTGGAGTCTTCGGCCTGCGAGTAGGCATCGCTGAGGATGCGCTCGAACTCCTCCGCTTCGACTAGGGTGGCATCGACCGGCAGCGCGAATTGGCGCATCACTTCGGCGATGGCTTCCGGTTTCGCATCGCGGCGCACCGCCAGCGCCGCACGCTTCTCGCACTCGGTCAGCACCACGCCCTGCGCCTTGGCGAAGGTGTAGGGCAGGCGGCGCGCGGCGCGGCGGTTGATTGTTGTCTGGGTCACGGCTGCGCGAAGAGGTCGGCTGGGGAGGCGGCTGCGGGAGCGCTGGCTGCGCCGGTACTGGAGGAGGGGGCTGTGGCGGGTGCCACGGCTGCATCCGGGCCTGGCGATGTTGCAGCGGGCGCGCTGGCAGCAGGGGATACCTCCCCTGCCTTGAGCTCGGGCAATTTCTCGCTGTCGTCGTTCGGCAGGAACCAGTGGTTGGACAGCCGCGAATCTTCGCGCTTCTTGTTCATCTGCTCGTAACGATCGGCGGTGAGCTTCTGGTAACCGTTCTCCTGGTACATGATGTAGGGGCGGATGAATACCATCAGGTTGGTCTTGGTGCGCTGCCTCGTCTCGTAGCGGAACAGGTGGCCGAGCAAGGGAATGTCGCCCAGCAGCGGTGTCTTGCTCTGCACGTTGTTGATCGAATCCTGGATCAGTCCGCCCAGCACCACGATCTGGTTCTCATCCACCAGGATGTTGGATTCGATGGAGCGCTTGTTGGTGATGAAGCCCGCCGAGGTGGTCGCGGAGGCAACCACGCTCGATACTTCCTGGTAGACCTGCAGCTTCACCGTGCCGCCCTGCATGATCTGCGGCTTGATCTTCAGCGTCAGGCCGACGTCCTTGCGCTCGATGGTCTGGAACGGGCTCTGGCTCGAAGGATTGGAGGAAGTCGGCGGCTGGTACGAGCCTGTGATGAACGGCACGTTCTGGCCGACCACGATCTTGGCTTCCTCGTTGTCCAGCGTCATCAAGTTGGGCGCGGACAGGATGTTGGCATTGGTGTCGGTCTCCAGTGCGCGCGCCAGCATGCCGAGATTGAGCACCGTGCCGACGCCGGGAATGGTCGTGGTGCCGTTCACGATGCCTATGTTCAGGCCCTGCCCGACCGTCGTGATGTTGCCGGATGCGCTGATGATGTTGTTGCCGCCGGCGGCCGATCCGAAGTTGGTGCCGCCGATGATGTTGGAGCCGCTCTGGTTGATGCCGGTCAGGTTCTGCCACTGGACGCCGAACTCGGCGGCCTTGTCCGCGGTCACTTCGACGATCAGGGCTTCGACGAAGATCTGCGGACGGCGCACGTCCAGCTTCTCGATGACGGAGCGGATGTTGTTGTAGACCGGCTCGGAGGCGGTGACGATCAGCGTGTTGGAGGACGCGTCTGCCTGGATCATGCCACCGCCGGAAGGTGCGGTGCTGGCGACCTGCTGCATGCCGCCTTGCGGCATGGCGGGCGCAGTTGACGCGGAGGTATCTCCGCTCATCACCGAGCGCAGGGTCTGCGCGAGCTTGGTGGCGTCGGCGTTCTTCAGCTGCACCACATGAATGTTGCCCGGGGTGCTGGCTTCGCCGTCCAGCTTCGCCACCAGATTCTTGACGCGGGCGATACGGCCGGGATTGTCCGAGCGCAACAGCAGCCCGTTGGTGCGGCTGTCGGCCAGCAGCACGAAGCGCTGGTTGTCGTCGCCGCCAGTCTGCGGCGCCGATGCCTCAGGCATCAGGCGGTTGATGATGTTGGCAAGATCGACGGCCGAAGCGTGTTTGACCGGGATCAGCAGTGGCGCGTCGGCGCTGGGCTGGTCGATGGACTCGATGAGCTTCTCGATACGTTTCACGCTGCTGGCATAGTCGGTGACCACCAGCGCGTTGCTCGACGGGTAGGCCACGACGATGTTGTTCGGCGCGATCATGGGGCGCACCACGTTGACCAGTTGCGAGGCGGATTCGTATTTCAGCACGAACACGCGCGTGACCAGCTTGTCGCCCCGGCCCTGTGCGAGCGAGTCGATGTGCAGTTTGGCATCGGCTTCGGGAATGATCTTGGTGACACCCGCCGATTCCACGGCCGCGTAGCCCTGCAGGCGCAAGGCGGAGAGCAGGATGTCATAACCCAGCGCGGGCGACACGGGCGTGGCCGAGACGATATTGATGGTCCCCTTCACGCGCGGATCGACGAGGAAGTTCTTTTTCGAGATCTGCGAGATGGCGCGGATCACTTCCTGGATGTCGGCATTGACGAAGTTCAGCGAGACCAGCTCTTCCTGCTTTTCCGCATGACAAGGTGCCGCGATGAGGAGAGCCAGGCTGAATGTCAGCAGGGTCCGTCGCACGATGCTGTTGATCAAGGTCTTCCCCTTATTAATTCTTGCTGCTGTTGAAGCAGTATCTTTTGTTGTTCCGGCGTGAACTGGTTGAGTATTTGTATCTGTGCAGCGGATGCCGGATCGCTGCGAACCGGGGTGATGCCGCCGGCGGCAGCGGGAGCCTTGCTCAGTTCCACGCGATGCCTGATACCATGTTGCTCCAGCACCACATGGTCCGCATGCGTCTCTGCGAGCACGATGCCGGGCATCACTTCCTTGCCGAGCGCCACGCCGACCTGCCCGCGTTCGGTCTGCAACACGGCAAATCCGGCATCGCGGTGTGCGAATATCCCGATGGGCCGGATGCCGTTGAGCGACGCGGATGAGGATGAGGTATCGACGGTGCCAAACAGTTGCTCGGCTTGCGCCGGCTGTGTCGCGACCGTCGTGCCGGGGACGGCATGCTCGGCGGGTGCGAACAGTATCCAGGCGTGCTTTGCCAGCAGCAATGTTGCCAGCAGTCCGCCCCAAAGCGGCCAGTTCATCCATAGTCTGGCAGGTGCTGCAAAGACCTTTCTACCCAACGACATGCGGCGTCCCCTTGTTCGCGGAGGGCGAATATAGCATACCTCGGACTGACGAACGCGGGCCGCGGGCGGGGTACGATGGGCTATTCTGGACAAATAGACTTCCAATCAGAGCAGATCCGGATGGGCGGTGCTTTGGCTGAGGAATTTGTCCTCGCGCAGGATGACTGTGGTGTTAAATCGATTTACAATCTTGCACAGGGTTCTCCGGTAAGGAGAGCCGCTTGCTTCCGTTTACAATGGCCGCACAAAAATGCCCGATGAAAATATTAGTGTGCTTTTGGGATAAGGGCCTAGTCCTTTTTTCCGGCCATCCTTGCCGGCTAGCAGTGTGCGGCGTTCCGTGGAGTTGAGCACATGACTCGCTTACTTTTTTTGCTGGCCATCATCGTGGTGGTCTATCTGCTGCTGCAATCCTTTCGCAGGAAGGCGCCCAAGCAGGACGTGCCAAATGCCGCAGAGGAGATGGTGCGTTGTGCCCAGTGCGGCGTGCACCTGCCGAAAAGCGAAAGCATTCAGGCGAGCGGCAATTACTATTGCTGCGATGCGCATCGTCGCGAACATGCCTCCAAGTAGGTAACGATGCGGGATAGACTATCCCTCACCGGTTCATTCGCTTCCTTGCAGCCGGCTCCACCGTTGTCGCAAGAGAGCAAGTGGCGCCCCATCAGCTTCTTCAATCTCTACCGACTGATACTCGGCGGGTTGCTGCTGCTCGTGCCGACGTTGTTCGGCGAGATGTTTTTGCTGAACACACATAACCAGACCCTGTTCTTCTGGGTTGCTGCGATCTACACCCTGCTGGTGCTGGTTTCAGTATTGGCTGTCAATCTGCGCAAGCCGCGTGCGACTCTGCAACTGGCGTTCCAGATTTGCACGGATATCGCCGCCGTTGCGCTGCTGACTTATTTTGGCGGGGGAGTCCAGGGCAATCTGGGCATGTTGTTGCTGGTGTCGCTGGCGCTGGCCGGAATGATCGGCGGCGGGCGCATCACGCTGCTTTTTGCCGCACTTGCCAGCATCGCCATCCTGCTGTTGCATGCCTATTCCGTGTTGGCTCGCGATGCAAGCGTGGCACAGTTCCTCCAGGCGGGCATTCTGAGCGCTTCCTATTTTGCGGTGGCGTGGCTGGCGCATGTGCTGTCCAGATATGCGGTTGCCAGCGAAAAGCTGGCTTTTCTGCGCGGCGTGGATCTGTCCAACATGGCCGAAGCGAACCGCCTGATGATCCAGGACATGCCGGACGGGGTGCTGGTGGTGGACGAGCGCGGGGTGATACGTCAGTTCAATCCGAGTGCTGAAAGGTTGTTGGGTCACGTGCTCACCAGGGGTGGAAGGAGTCTGCTGGAGGAATGCTCACCGTTGCTGGAGGCGATGTTCGCTGCCTGGCGTCAGAATAATGCGCTCGGGCACGAGATACTGCGTCTGCCCGGAACCAACCATCCGGTGCGCGTGCGGTTCCTGCCCGTGCAGCGCCAGGGTTTCTGGGGGGCGGTGGTGGTGCTGGAGGATATGCAGCGGATGCAGGAGCAGGCGCAACAGGTTAAGCTTGCCGCGCTGGGAAGGCTGACGGCGAACATCGCGCACGAGGTGCGCAATCCGCTGTCGTCCATCAGCTATGCGACAGAGTTGTTGAAGGAGCAGGAGCACGATCCGGCGCAAGCGCGCTTGTTCCAGATCATTCTGGACAATACCAAGCGCCTGAATCGCATCGTGCAGGACGTGATGCAGGTCAACCGTCGCGACCGGCTGCAGGTGGAGCAGCTCAATCTGGCGGCATGTCTGGGAGAGTTGATCGAGAACCTGAGCCAGGTCGAACAGGTATCGCCTTCGGTGTTTAGCTTGAAAGCCGATCCGGCATGCAAGGTGCGCTTCGATCACGGGCACTTCGAGCAGGTGTTCTGGAACCTTTGCCGCAATGCGTTGCGCTATAGCCAGAAACTGCAGGGAAGTGTGCGTTTGCAGGCCTTTGTTTCCGATGACGGGCGGACGATCCTGGAGGTTTCGGATGACGGGGCGGGAGTGCCGGCCGATGCGGTGCAAAAGCTGTTCGAGCCGTTCTTCACTACTGATGCCGGCGGTACCGGGCTGGGGTTGTATATCGCTCGCGAGCTGTGCGAGGCGAACGGTGCAATGATCGAATACAGGCGCGCCCCCGACGGCGGCGCGTGTTTCCGCATTCTGTTTGGGAGCAGCAATGAGAACTGAGGCGAGAGCCGCGCCGCGCGTGCTGGTGGTGGATGACGAAGCGGACATCCTGGAATTGCTCGAGCTGGCGCTGGTGCGCATGGGGCTGGAAGTGGTGCGCGCAAGCGGCGTACAAGAGGCCAAGCGTTGCCTCGATACCCAGGGCTTCGATCTGTGCCTGACGGACATGCGCATGCCGGACGGCGAAGGCCTGGAAGTGGTGCGGCATATCACCGAGCGCGGTCTGGATGTGCCGGTGGCGGTGATCACCGCGCATGGCAACCTGGAAAATGCGGTGGCGGTGCTCAAGGCCGGCGCCTTCGATTACCTGTCCAAGCCGGTGGCGCTGGACCAGTTGCGTACGCTGGTAACCTCGGCACTCAGATTGCCCGCCGCAAATGCGACGGCAAAGGGGGGCGAGCGCATCTTGCTGGGGAATTCGCCGGCGATGGCACAAGTGCGCGATTTGATCGGGCGCGTGGCGCGCAGCCAGGCGCCGGTGCACATCAGCGGCGAATCCGGGAGCGGCAAGGAACTGGCAGCGCGCCTGATCGTGGAAAAGAGCTCCCGACGCGAACAGCCTTTCGTCGCGGTGAACTGCGGCGCGATTCCCGAGAATCTTATGGAGAGCGAATTCTTCGGCTATCGCAAGGGTGCGTTCACCGGTGCGGACAAGGATCGGGAAGGGTTCTTTCATGCGGCGAACCAGGGCACCTTGTTCCTGGATGAGGTGGCTGATCTGCCGATGACGATGCAGGTCAAGTTGCTGCGTGCGATCCAGGAAAAGAAGGTGCGGCGCGTCGGTGCAACCCAGGAGGAGCCGGTGGATGTGCGCATCCTCAGCGCCACGCATCACGATCTGGCGAAATGCGTGCAACTAGGCACGTTCCGGCAAGACCTTTATTACCGCCTGAACGTGATTTCGCTGCAGATGCCGTCTTTGCGCGAGATGCGCGAGGATGTGCCGGAGATCGCCAGTCGGATTCTGGAGCGGTTGCGCGGAGACTCGGGGTCCAAATTCTCGCCGCAGGCTTTGCGTGAACTGGCGGCTTATGACTTCCCGGGCAACGTGCGCGAGCTGGAGAACATCATCGAACGGGCGCTGGCGTTGTGTCAGGACAGTGTTATCAAGCCCGCCGACTTGCAGCTGATGCCGGTGCAGTCGGCACAAGGGGAGGCCAGGAATGGGGGGGCTGGAAAGTACCCGCTCACTGACTACCTCGATCGCATTGAGCGCGACGCCATTCTGGAAGCGCTTCATCAGACACATTTCAATCGTACCGCCGCCGCCAAGATACTCGGCGTGACGTTCCGCGCCTTGCGTTACCGCATGGAGCGCCTGTCCATCACGGACAAGGACAAGGCGGATTGAAGCTGGATGCGCAGGGCTGGCTGAGCGGGGTGCGGCGGGTAGTCTCGCCCAACCATGATGCCCGTCCGGCACGCACCCCCATCGAATTGCTGGTCATCCATAACATCAGCTTGCCGCCGAATGAGTACGGCGGGGACGCGGTCGAGCGATTCTTTACCAATACGCTGGATCATGCGGCGCATCCCTATTACGAACAACTCAAGGGTGTCAGGGTCTCGTCCCATTTTCTGGTACGGCGCGACGGGCGGGTCATACAGTTCGTTCCTTGCAACAAGCGTGCTTGGCACGCCGGTGTTTCGACTTGGCAAGGGCGCTCGCGCTGCAACGACTTCTCCATCGGCATCGAACTTGAAGGCAGCGACTTCGAGCCTTTCACCGAACGTCAGTACGCTGCGCTGGCGCGGCTGACCAGGCGTCTCAGGCGGGCGTATCCGATAGTCGACGTGGTTGGTCACTCCGATATCGCCCCGGAACGCAAGACCGATCCCGGGCCATTTTTCGACTGGCAGAGATATGCGGCACGACTGAAATGAACTCCTTCCTCCGCGAATTTTCTTCGCGGCAAAAAATAAAAAAGATATAGACCAAGCACTAAAAGATATAGGCCGAAATTTTTCTTGCATAAAATTATCCAGGCACTAGAATTAGTCAAAATTCGTTGGTCGAACCACTAGATATAGTGGTTTTTTGTTTTCCTGCAGGATTCGGCTTCTTTAAGCCGGATCCGGCCCAAGCAAATAAAGGGGGTTTTATGTTGCTTGCTTCTGATAGCGTTTCTTCTGTAGTTCCATCCATGCTTGTTCATCAAGATTCAAAATCTGTCGCCCCGTCTGCTGGTTTGTCCTTGGACCAGTACAAGGTGATCCGTCGCAACGGCTCCGTGGTCGCGTTCGAACCCAGCAAGATTTCCATCGCCGTCACCAAGGCCTTCATCGCCGTCAATGGCGGTCAGGGCGCGGCTTCGGCACGCGTGCGCGAACTGGTCGAGCAATTGACGGCGAATGTGGTGAATGCGCTGGTTCGCCGCCAGCCGCATGGCGGCACCCTGCATATCGAGGATATTCAGGACCAGGTCGAGCTTTCCCTGATGCGCTCCGGCGAGCACGACGTGGCGCGTTCTTATGTGTTGTACCGCGAGCAGCGTACCCGCGAGCGCAGCAAGAGCAAGAAAGAGACCGAAGTTGCCCATGTGCTGAATGTGAAGGTGGCGGGTAACCTCCGTCCGCTGGATGTGGCGGAGTTGGCTGGCCAGATCCAGGCGGCTTGCGCAGGATTGGGTTCGGCGGTCGATGCGGAGAAGGTTCTCAAGCTGACCTTGAAGGATCTGTACGATGGCGTTGCCATTGAAGAGGTGCGCAAGTGCTCCATCCTTTCCGCGCGCACGCTGATCGAGCAAGACCCGGCCTATAGCTTTGTTACCGCGCGTCTGTTGTTGAACAACATCTTTTGCGAGATCCTGGGCGAAGAGGTGGCACAGGCCGACATGGCGGCGCGCTACGTCGAATATTTCCCCAAATACATCAAGCAAGGCATCGAAGCCGAACTGCTGAACGAGGAATTGGGGCATTTCGATTTGCAGCGTCTGGCCCAGGCACTGGATGCCGGTCGCGACCAGCAATTCAATTACCTCGGCCTGCAGACCTTGTATGACCGTTACTTCCTGCATATGGACGAGAAGCGCATCGAACTGCCGCAGGCATTCTTCATGCGCGTGGCGATGGGCCTGAGCCTGAACGAGATCAACCGCGAAGAGCGCGCCATCGAGTTCTATCGCCTGCTGTCCAGCTTCGATTTCATGAGCTCCACGCCGACCCTGTTCAACTCTGGCACGCGCCGCTCGCAGTTGTCCTCGTGCTACCTGACCACGGTCGCGGACGACCTGGACGGCATCTATGAAGCGCTGAAAGAGAATGCCTTGCTGTCCAAGTTTGCCGGCGGCCTGGGCAACGACTGGACCAGCGTGCGCGCGCTGGGCAGCCACATCAAGGGCACCAACGGCAAATCGCAAGGCGTGGTTCCGTTCCTGAAGGTGGTGAACGACACCGCCGTGGCGGTGAATCAGGGCGGCAAGCGCAAGGGCGCGGTGTGCGCCTACCTGGAGACCTGGCACCTCGACATCGAGGAATTCCTGGAATTGCGCAAGAACACCGGCGACGACCGCCGCCGCACGCACGACATGAACACTTCGAACTGGATCCCCGACCTGTTCATGAAGCGCGTGATGGAAGGCGGCGAATGGACGCTGTTCTCGCCCTCGAACTGCCCCGACCTGCACGACAAGTTCGGCGCCGAATTCGAAAAGGCCTATACCGCCTACGAGGCCAAGGCGGCCAGCCGGCGAGCTGAAGCTGTTCAAGAAGGTGCCGGCACAGTCGCTGTGGCGCAAGATGCTGACCATGCTGTTCGAGACCGGCCATCCCTGGATCACCTTCAAGGATCCGTGCAACATCCGCAGTCCGCAGCAGCACGTGGGCGTGGTGCACAGTTCCAACCTGTGCACCGAGATCACGCTGAACACCTCCGACAGCGAGATCGCGGTGTGCAACCTCGGCTCGGTCAACCTGACGGCGCATATTTTCCCCAAGGGGCATGCCAAGGCCGGTCAGATCGACCACGACAAGTTGAAGCGCACCGTCACTACGGCCATGCGCATGCTGGATAACGTGATCGACATCAACTATTACGCGGTGGCCAAGGCGCGCAACGCCAACCTCAAGCACCGCCCGGTGGGTCTCGGTGTCATGGGCTTCCAGGATTGCCTGCACGAATTGCGCATTCCGTATTCGTCCGAGGCTGCGGTCGAGTTCGCCGACCGTTCCATGGAGGCGATTTGCTACTACGCCTACTGGGCGTCCTCCGAGCTGGCGGCAGAGCGCGGTCGTTATGCCACCTACCGCGGCAGCCTGTGGGATAAGGGCATCCTGCCGCAAGACAGCCTGAACCTGCTGCGCGAGCAGCGCGGCGGCTTTGTCGAGGTGGATATGTCTGCCAGCCTGGATTGGGATGCGCTGCGTGCGCGCATCCAGCAAAACGGCATGCGCAACTCGAATTGCGTGGCCATCGCGCCGACGGCGACCATCTCCAACATCATCGGGGTGTCGCAGAGCATCGAGCCGACCTACCAGAACCTGTTCGTGAAATCGAACCTGTCCGGCGAATTCACCGTGATCAACGATCATCTGGTGAACGACCTGAAGGCGTTGGGTCTGTGGGATGAAGTGATGATCGCCGACCTCAAGTACTTCGACGGCAGCCTGTCCAAGATCGACCGCATCCCGTCCGAGTTGCGCGAGTTGTATGCCACCGCCTTCGAGGTCGAGCCGAAGTGGCTGATCGAAGCCGCGTCGCGCCGCCAGAAGTGGATAGACCAGTCGCAATCGCTGAACATCTATATGGCGGGCGTGTCGGGCCGCAAGCTGGACGAGACCTACAAGCTGGCGTGGTTGCGCGGCTTGAAGACCACTTACTACCTGCGCTCGATGGGCGCGACCTCGGCCGAGAAGTCCACTTCGCGCGCCGGATCATTGAATGCGGTATCGAACGATGCTGGCGCGGGCGGTATGTCTGCGGCTCCGGCGGCGGAAGAGCCGAAGTTTTGCTCGATTGACAACCCTGAATGCGAGGCTTGCCAGTAGGCAGGCGGGCAACCGGTTTGTGGCGACGCCTGCCAGCAGACGGGTTCACATTCCGGTGAAAACTGCCAGTAAGAATAGCGTTCGCCGCATCGTGCGCCGAACACAAGAACCAAAGGAGCGATATGCTGAATTTTGACGAAGAACTGACACCGTCCGCCCAGGCGGGCTTGCGCATGGCAACCATGGATATGGGGGCCGCCGTGGCCGACAGGAAGGATGAGAAGGATTACACGATCGCTTCAAAAACCATCGGACGCATCCGCGCGGAAGACAAGCGCATCATCAACAGCAGCTGCGACGTGAACCAGCTGGTGCCGTTCAAGTACAAATGGGCATGGGAGAAATACCTGGCCGGCAACGCCAACCACTGGATGCCGCAGGAGATCAACATGTCGGCCGACATCGCCCTCTGGAAAAGCCCGAACGGCTTGACCGAAGACGAGCGCCGCATCGTGATGCGCAACCTGGGCTTCTTCAGCACCGCCGACAGCCTGGCTGCCAACAACATCGTGCTGGGCACCTACCGCCACATCACGGCACCGGAATGCCGCCAGTACCTGCTGCGCCAGGCTTATGACGAGGGCATCCATACCCATGCCTACCAGTACATCGTCGAGTCGCTCGGCATGGACGAGGGCGAGGTCTTCAATATGTACCACGAGGTGGACAGCATCCGCGCCAAGGACGAGTTCCTGCTGCCGTTCATCGACACGCTGACCAACCCCGCATTCAAGACCGGCACGCCGGAGAACGACCAGAAGCTGCTGAAGAGCCTGATCGTGTTCGCCTGCATCATGGAAGGCATGTTCTTCTATGTCGGATTTGTGCAGATCCTGGCCATGGGCCGCCAGAACAAGATGACCGGCGCCGCCGAGCAGTTCCAGTACATCCTGCGCGACGAGTCGCTGCACCTGAATTTCGGCGTCGACATGGCCAACCAGATCAAGATGGAGAACCCCCATCTGTGGACGCCCGAGTTCAAGGCGGAGCTTTCCGGCCTGTTCCGCAAGGCGGCAGAGCTGGAATCGGCCTATGCCGACGACACCATGCCGCGTGGCATACTGGGGCTGAACGCAGGCATGTTCAAGGAATACATGCGCTTCATCGCCAACCGTCGCTGCCAGCAGATTGGTCTCGACGTGATCTTCCCGGGTGCGACCAACCCGTTCCCTTGGATGTCCGAGATGATCGATCTCAAGAAGGAAAAGAATTTCTTCGAGACCCGGGTAACCGAATATCAAACGGGCGGGGCGTTGTCTTGGGACTGATGGTTGAAGTCCCATTCGCGGACACATTATCCGGCTGGCAGGCAAACTAAAGGTGTTTCGGTAGTAAAAAAAGGCCCACCAATAACTTGGTGGGCCTTTTTCAATAAGGTTTGGTGCTGCGCTTCTTCAAAGTCTCGCTTGGCCTATGTCAGCGATGCGTTTCGAGAGCAGGGTGAGCACTTCCGTTCCCCATCGGCAGGAAGAAAACCGGAATCAAAGGCGGAAGGATTTTGTGCTTCCGGGAAGAAAACAAGACGTGTGCGACTTCGTTGCGGGTAATTCTGGAAAAGCGGAAACGAGAGGGCAAAGAAAATGCAAAAAGTTACAATTACATATTGACATGGAACACAATTCAGATAAAGTTGCAACAGCAATATGTAGTTAAAAAAAATATCAGAACAACTAGGGGTAGTGGGCGAAGTTAGCCATAAAGGGGATTCGGTTTGAGCGAACTTGATATTCAAAAAGGAACTAAACCTTAATGTTGCCTTTTGTGCTCATGGCGCAATTGAATAGCGAGAAGCTTTCTCAGGGGTGTCACTCCCTCCAATATTTTAGATTGTCGGCAAAAGCCAGCTTGGTTGCGCAATCAATCTCACTTACAAGTGAATTCCAGCTGCAGGCCATGAAAGATACCCGCGCGATAGCCACGAAGGGCGGCTCGGCACAAATCGATTTTCGATCGAAGCGGGGTTATCTGTCTCAAATTGCTGCAGGGGTAGGATTGTCTGTCGTTCGGGGCGGGTTAATCCGCCAGGAAATTGAGGAATTGCCTGTTTCTGATAAGCCTGCCGAGCAGGCTTATGTGTCCATGGATGATGACAGAGGCTGCTTCGGCAGCCTTTGTTGCAAGGGCTTCGGACACGCCGCTACGCGGCGTGCTGAGGGTGTAGTAGTTGTCTAGTTGTAGAGTCGTTTTTGTTAACTTTCATCACTCAAGGAGGTTGAAATGGTAGCAGCAAAGAAAGCTAAACCAGCAGCGAAGAAGGCAGCAGCCAAGAAGCCCGCAGCCAAGAAAGTAGCAGCAAAGAAACCCGCTGCCGCTAAAAAGGCTGTAGCAAAGAAACCGGCAGCCAAGAAGGCAGTTGCCAAGAAGCCCGCAGCCAAGAAAGCAGCAGCAAAGAAACCCGCTGCCAAAAAGGCTGTAGCGAAGAAACCGGCAGCCAAGAAGGCAGTTGCCAAGAAGCCCGCAGCCAAAAAAGCAGCAGCAAAGAAACCCGCTGCCAAAAAGGCTGTAGCGAAGAAACCGGCAGCCAAGAAGGCAGTTGCCAAGAAGCCCGCAGCCAAAAAAGCAGCAGCAAAGAAACCCGCTGCCAAAAAGGCTGTAGCGAAGAAACCGGCAGCCAAGAAGGCAGTTGCCAAGAAGCCCGCAGCCAAAAAAGCAGCAGCAAAGAAACCCGCTGCCAAAAAGGCTGTAGCGAAGAAACCGGCAGCCAAGAAGGCGGTAGCGAAGAAGCCAGTAGTAGCGGCAAAGCCCGTTGCAGCTCCGGCCGCAACGACACTTGCTCCTTCTGCACCGGCTCCTGTGCGCCCGGCTGCAACTTGGCCTTTTCCCACACCCGGCATCAGCAAGCCGAACTAATGTGGTGGAAGGCTGTGAAGGCAGCCCCGATCATGCAGCAGGCAGGTGGCTGGGGCTGATTCACAGTTGTCGGATAGCGGGCCGGACAGGCTCAAGGGTAGTTTTCGTGCTTGAATAAAGTGCGCGGGGTTTTGTCCCCACTAAGAAACGTTCAGTAGTATTGCTTGGCGTATCTATAGTTGGTCTGCGTAGAGCAAAGGCTCGCACCGCTATCTGACGACAAGTTCGGGAATTTTTGCCACGGATGGGTGGAGGGGCTGGTGCCCTCTAACGAAACAGGTGGCAGACAGATATCCAAATCACTGGAGGGGTTCTGTTCCCTCTGAAAAAGTGAGTCCCGTTTTCAGCCCAAAACAGGCTGCTCAAGCATCTCAAGCCAGCTTCACCTTATACAACGTGATCGGTGCGTCGCTGTTTTTGTCGAAAGCAATCCCTGTTTCGACTCCGGCGCGGGCGATGTCGGCCGCATCATCGCAGCGAGAGTAGGCCTGGTGCATGGCGCCCAGTGCAAATTCGTGGCCGGAACCGATTCCCCAGAACTGTGTGTACTCGAACACCTCGCGCATAGAATAGATGGCAAAGATGCCGCTAGCGTTGGCGATCAGCGCAGTGATCTGGCTCGATTCGTAGGGATCTTCCTCGTCTTCCTTGGGGTTCAGAAAGCACTCCTCTTTCAGGATGGGATGCAGTCTGCGGAAGGTTTCAAAAATCGCCTCCTTGCTGTTAAGCTGTACATCCGGCGTCTTTGCAAGCAGGTTGGACAGCACCAGATGATGTGCCGCGCTGCCGCATACGCCCACATAACTGTCGCCGATGCGCAGAATCTTGTCGTGCGAAGCGTCCTGCGAGGCATGCAGACGCGTATTGCCGAAGGTCGTCAAGGTATCAGCGGCGATGGCAGCGTAACCATTCTTTCTGACAGCGACTATGGTCGTCATGTGAAGCTTTCCTCTATTCAAATTTGAATTTTACCATCTATGCTGTATAGCTCACCGCTCCCATACCAGTCAGACGCAAGCGCCTACTTCGCGGCCATCCGCGATTTGCCGTGGGCGGCTTGGCTGGACAGTGGGGGCGGAGGACGTTTTGACATCCTTGTTGCCCAGCCTGCCGCTACCTTGGTCACACGAGGTGGGCAGACCGAGATATGTGAGGCTGAGGGCGTACGCCACTCGGAGGGCGATCCCTTTGCACTGGTGCGCGAACAACTGGGCGAACAGGCCGCAGCCATGCCGGACATCCCCTTCGCCGGAGGCGCCTTGGGCTACTGGAGCTATGACCTCGCGCGTCTCTATCACGCTATCCCAGAAATGGCACAGGATGCCGAGCTGCTGCCGGAGATGGCGGTGGGTATCTACGACTGGGCCGTCATTCTCGATCATGAGGAATCGAGCGCGCGGCTGGTATCGCGGCAACGCTACGCCGGGACGGCACAAGTGCTGGCGCAGATTGCGGAGAAACTGGAAAAGGTACTCCCATATATTGAAGGAACGGAGTCTTCGACTTTCCGTGTTCACGGAAGCATAACTTCCAACTTCACCTTCGCTGCCTACCGAAGCGCATTCGAGCGCGTGCAGAGATATCTGCGCGAGGGCGATTGTTACCAGGTCAACCTCGCGCAGCGCTACAGTGCACAGGCGTCGGGAGATGCCTTTGCGGCATATCTGGAACTGCGACGCTTGAGTCCGGCGCCATATTCCGCCTTTCTGGATTGGCCGCAGGCCCAGATCCTGTGCGCTTCTCCGGAACGCTTCCTGCAGGTGCGGCGGGGTCAGGTGGAGACCAGGCCGATCAAGGGTACGCGCGCCCGCAGCAGCGATGCGGCGGAAGATGCGCGGCGTGTGCAGGAGCTACAACAGCACCCGAAGGACCGTGCCGAGAACCTGATGATCGTCGATCTGCTGCGCAACGACCTCAGCAAAAGTTGCGAACCAGGCTCGGTGCGCACGCCCAAACTGTTCGAAGTGGAGAGTTACTCCAACGTGCACCATCTGGTCAGCGTGGTGCAAGGCAGATTGCGCGCCGGACGCAATGCGCTCGACGTGTTGCGCGACTGCTTTCCGGGCGGCTCCATCACCGGCGCGCCCAAACAGCGTGCAATGGAGATCATCGAACAGCTTGAGCCGCATCGGCGCGGGGTCTACTGCGGCGCTATCGGCTATGTCGGGCACGATGGGAACATGGATACCAACATCGTCATCCGCACGCTGGTCTATGCGAACAACGAAATTCGCTGTTGGGCGGGCGGCGGCATCGTCGCCGATTCAACCTGCGAGGCCGAATATCAGGAGACGCTGGACAAGGCGGCGGCGATGCTGGAAATGCTGCGCCGCTTCGGCGGAAAGAACTGCTAAGGAACGCCGGAAATCATGGGGACGAGGCGCACATCAGCGCTTGCGCTTTGCCCCGACCTTGGCATCGAATCTTTCCTTGTTGATGAGGAAGCGCTCATGCCGGCCCCTGGAGATCACGTCCACGCCGTCATGTGCCTCGACCTGAAACACGAGTCTTTTCCCATCCACCTCGACCAACTCGACGGTCACGGTGACTTCCATTCCCGGCGGGGTAGCGGCCTGATGGCTGACATTGATGTGGGTGCCGACCGTCTGCTCTTCCGGCCAATCGATATATGGGTTGACACATTTGATGCAGGCCCACTCCAGCAAGCCAACCATGAATCCGGTGGCGAAAACATCCGGCATCGCCAGGAATTCTTCTGCCTCCGGGTAAAGGGCGGGAACGGTCTTCGAGGAGGGCACCACGAATTTGTGCTGGTACGTGATGCCGGGTTTCAACGCTTCTTTCATTTGATGCTCCTGCCGAAAACTAGGCCGGTATGCTCTTGACCCGGGTGATGCGTATCACCTCGGGGATCTTGCGCAGGTCACGCATGACGTTGGCAAGGTGCAGGCGGTTGTTCACCTGCAAAGTAAAGTAGAGGGCGGTGTATTCGCCTTCACTGGTGAAGTTGACGTTCTCGATATTGGATTCGGCATCGGCGATGGAGGAGGCGACCTTGGCCAGCACGCCGCGCTGGTTGGCGACGATGAGCTTGATACTGACTTCGAACAGTTTGCTGATGTTCCTGTCCCAAACCACATCCATCCATTCCTCGCTGCCGTTGCGTCCCTTGCGCAGGCTGGGGCAGTCGTGCGTGTGGACGATGAGTCCCTGTCCGCTCTTGATGACGCCAATGATCGGATCCCCGGGGATGGGACGGCAGCACTTGGCGTATTGCACCGCCATGCCTTCGGTGCCGAGCAGTGTGATGACGCCGCTGGCATTGGCCTCGGCTCTGCTGCCTTCGACCTCGCTCAGCTTGGCAAGTTGTCTTGCGATTACCATGTTAAGGCGGCGCCCCAGGCCGATGTCGGCGAAGATATCTTTGCGCGATTTGGCGCCGGTCTCCTTCAGCACGCGCTCCCAGCACATGTCCGCGACGTCCTGCAGCTTGATGCCAAGCGAGTTGAGCGCCTGGCCAAGCAGGCGTTCGCCGAGTTTGGCCGATTCATCAAGATGCATGGTCTTGAGTGCATGGCGTATCTCGCCGCGTGCCTTGCTGGTGACGACATAGCTCAACCATGCCGGGTTGGGGTGTGCGAGCGGGGCAGTGATGATTTCGACGCGGTCGCCGTTGCGCAATTCGGTGCGTAGCGGGACGAGTTCGGAGTTGACCTTGGCGGCGACGCAACGATTGCCGATGTCGGTATGCACGTTATAGGCAAAGTCCACCGCCGTCGCTCCGCGGGGGAGGGCGTAGATCTTGCCTTTGGGCGAGAACACATAGACCTCGTCGGGGAACAGGTCAACCTTCAGGTGCTCCAGGAATTCGACCGAGTCGCCGCTCTGGGCGAGGCTCTCCAGCAGGCTTTGCAGCCATTGATGGGTTTTCTGGTGCAATTCGTTGATCTGCGCTTCCGATGACTTGTAAAGCCAGTGCGACGCAACTCCGCTCTCAGCCAGTTTGTTCATCTCATGGGTGCGGATCTGCACTTCGATGGGGGTGCCAAACGGGCCGAACAGTGCGGTGTGCAGCGACTGATATCCGTTCACCTTGGGAATGGCGATGTAATCCTTGAACTTGCCCGGGAAAGGGCTTGTACAGCCCGTGCAGCAAGCCCAGCGCGAGATAACACGAGGGCACATCCTCGACCAGAACGCGAAAACCGTAGATATCCAGCACTTGCGAGAAGGCCAGCGATTTGGATTGCATCTTCTGGTAGATGCCGTACAGGTGCTTTTCGCGGCCGCGCACTTCGGCCTTGATGTGGTTCTCCTCCAGGCGCTGGCGGATGGCTTCCAGTATCTTGCTTACCACCTCGCGCCGGTTGCCGCGTGCCACCTTCAATGCCTTCGATAGCACGGCATAACGGTTCGGGTGCAGGTACTTGAAACTGAGGTCTTCCAGTTCCTGATAAACGCTGTTGAGCCCCAGGCGGTTGGCGATGGGCGCGTAGATATCCATCGTCTCGCGCGCGATGCGCTCGCTCTTTTCCCTCGACACCGAATCCAGCGTGCGCATGTTGTGCAAACGGTCGGCCAGCTTGATGAGGATGACGCGCACATCGCGCGCCATCGCCATCAGCATCTTGCGGAAGTTCTCCGCCTGCGCGTCTTCCTTGGTCTCGAACTGCAGTTTGTCCAGCTTGCTCAGGCCGTCTACCAGTTCCGCAACCGGCTTGCCGAACTCGGCGGCGATCTGCTCGATGGTGATGCCGGTATCTTCTGCGACGTCGTGCAACAGTGCGGCGGTGATGGCTTGCGCGTCGAGGTGCAGCGGGGTGAGGATGCGTGCGACGGCGATGGGGTGGGTGATGTAAGGAGCGCCCGATTGGCGCAACTGGCCCTGATGTGCGGTGCGGCTGAAGGCGAGCGCAGCTTCGATCTGCGCCACATCCTTGGGCTTCAGGTAGGCGGAGACCTCTTGAACGAGCGTTTCAGCATCGGTCTGCGGCATGGGGGCATGTGATGCAAAGGCCGCCGGGCATCCCGGCGGCGCGCGGTCAGGCCATGCCGCGGTTCAGGATCTCGATGCCGACCTTGCCTTCGCTGATTTCGCGCAGCGCGACGACAGTGGCCTTGTCCTTGGTGTTCTCCACCAGATAGCCTGCGCCGTTGGCCAGCTGGCGAGCGCGGTAGGCCGCGGCCAGGGTCAGTTCGAAACGGTTCGGAATGTACTTCATGCAATCTTCGACGGTGATGCGTGCCATGGTGTGCTCCTATTTCTGCAATTGATCTATGAGGGATGCGTGACGTGCGAGTTGGCTGTCGCGGCGAAGACTGGCGGCGGTGATGACCGCGTCGAGTTGCCGCAATGCCTCGTCCAGCTTGTCGTTGATAATAACATAGTCGAACTCGGCCACATGCGAGATGTCCTCCTGCGCGGCTTGCAGGCGGCGCGCGATGACCTCTGCGCTGTCCTGTCCGCGGCCATTCAGGCGGTTTTCCAGCGCGGCCAGCGACGGCGGCAGGATGAAGATGGAGATGGCCTGCGGCATCAGTTTGCGGACTTGCGCAGCCCCTTGCCAGTCGATCTCCAGCAGGATGTCGCGCCCGGAAGCGAGCTGCTTCTCTATCCAGGATTGCGAGGTGCCGTAGAGGTTGCCGTAAACCTCGGCGCTCTCCAGAAAATCACCCTGCTGCGCCATCTGCAAAAACCTGTCGCGGCTGACGAAATGGTATTCCTTGCCGTCGGTCTCGCCGGGACGGGGTGCGCGGGTAGTGTAGGAGATGGAAAGGGCGATCTGCTGGTTGCTGTTCAACAGCGCGCTGACCATGCTGGTCTTGCCTGCGCCGGAGGGCGCGCTGATGATAAAGAGGTTGCCGGACATGCTGTTCTCCTATTCGATGTTCTGTATCTGTTCGCGCATCTGCTCGATGAGGATCTTGATCTCCATCGCGGTGCGCGAGACCTCCGCATCCACGGATTTGGAGCCAAGGGTGTTGGCCTCACGGTGCAGTTCCTGCATCAGAAAATCCAGGCGCTTGCCGACCGACGCCGCCTTTCGCCAGCACGCGCTGCATCTCGGCAAGGTGGGTCTGCAAACGCGAAAGTTCTTCGTCCACGTCGATCTTGCTGGCATAAAGCGTGATTTCCTGACGCACGCGTTCGTCGTCTTCGCTGCCCAGCGCCTCAAGCAGACGCGCGCGCAGTTTGGCTTCGTAGGCGGCGATGGCGCCGGGGACGCGCGGGGAAACGACTGTGCGCAACGTCTCGATCTGCGTTACCCGCTCCAGCAGGAAGGCCTTGAGTTTTTCGCCCTCGCGCTGGCGCGAGGCGGCGAATTCAGCCAGAGCCTGTTGCAGCAGGCTTAGCAGGGTTGCACGCAAGGTCTCGGCGGAAAGGGCGGCGCTTTCCAGCATGCCGTTCCAGTTCAGCACGTCGGCCACGCTGAGTTCGCGTGCGTTGGGCAGTACGCCGCGGATCTGGTCGCTCCATTGCGCCAGTTGCTGCAACAGCAGCGGGTTGAGATGCGCCGGGTTCTGCGCCGACTGGCGGGGGGCGAAGTTGATGCGGCATTCGACTTTGCCGCGGCTCATCTGCGAAGCGATGGCTTCGCGCAGGACAGGCTCATGCGTGCGCAACTCGTCCGGCATGCGCAATTGCAGGTCGAGGTAGCGATGGTTGACCGAGCGCAGCTCCAGCGTGAGCGAACCGGTCTCCAGTTCTGCGGCGACGGCGGCAAAGCCGGTCATGCTGTTGATCATTGCGGGCTCCGGGTGAGATGGAAAAAACATGGGCTGAACGCGGCGCATTATATTACGATTGGGGCTTAGCACTGCTTCCCGACAACATCGGACGCATAAAAAACAGGGAAAAAATGAAGTTCGCTGTCCACCAAGCCAACCACATCGGCGCTCGCAGATACAACCAGGACCGCGTGGGGTACGCCTATACCAATGACGCGCTATTGCTGGTGCTGGCCGACGGCATGGGCGGGCATCTGCATGGCGAGATCGCGGCGGAGATCGCCGTGCTGACTTTCATGCGTGCATTCGGCAGGCTGAAGGAGGGGCGCGTGAAGGAACCGGAAGTCTTCTTGCGCGAGACCATGCGTGCAGGCCATGATGCCATTTTCGACTACGCGCGCGAACAGCAGCTCGGCGGCAACCCCGGAACCACCTGCGTGACGGCTCTGGTGCAGGACGGCCATGTCTGGTGGGCGCACGCCGGCGACTCGCGCTGCTACCTGTTGCGCCGGGATGCCGTGGTCGAAGTGACGCATGACCACTCCGTGGTGCAGCAGTGGGCGGACTGGGGCATCATCAGCGCGGACGAGATGAAGACGCACCCCGACCGCAACAAGATCACCAACTGCCTGGGCGGTGTGGAGGACATGTTCTATGTCGATGTCTCGCAGCCTAATGCCGTGCAGGCCGGGGATACGCTGCTGTTGTGCAGCGACGGCTTCTGGAGTCCGTTGACCGACGCGGAGATGGCGAAGCTGTCTTCCGTGCCCGCTCTGCCAGAGAAGCTGGATGAGTTGATCCGTCTGGCAGTATTTCGCGAAGCGGCGCGCGCCGATAACACCACCGCCGTGGTGGCGCGCCTGGGCGAGAATGAAGAGGAACACACGACCGAAATGCCGAAGTGCATCGTTCTGGACGAACGCCCTGCGCCCAAGGACTTCTGACAAGTCCGCTATAATCCACGCCGTTTCTATACATCCAGAGGTTCCCGTCATGCGTCCCAGTCAGCGTAAGCCAGACCAGCTTCGTTCCATCCGCCTCACCCGCCGCTACACCAAACATGCCGAAGGCTCGGTACTCATCGAGTGCGGCGACACCAAAGTCATCTGCACCGCCAGCGTCGAAGAGCGCGTGCCGCCGCACAAGAAAGGCAGCGGCGAAGGCTGGGTGACGGCGGAATACGGCATGCTGCCGCGCTCGACCGGCGAACGCATGAGCCGCGAAGCGGCGAAGGGCAAACAATCCGGGCGTACCCAGGAGATCCAGCGTCTGATCGGACGCAGCCTGCGCGCAGTGGTTGACCTCGGCAAACTCGGCGAACGCACCATCCAGATCGATTGCGACGTGATCCAGGCCGACGGTGGTACCCGTACCGCCAGCATCACAGGCGCCTTCGTCGCGCTGCATGACGCGGTGAGCGGCTTGATGGGCAAAGGCCTGATCAAGGAAACACCGCTCAAGGATTTCGTCGCCGCCATTTCCGTCGGCATCTATGATGGAGTGCCGGTGCTGGATCTCGACTATGTCGAAGACTCCGCCTGCGACACCGACATGAACGTGGTGATGCTGGGCAACGGCCACTTTGTCGAAGTGCAGGGTACGGCAGAGGGCCATCCCTTCACGCGTGCGGAGATGGATACGCTGCTGGAACTGGCAAAGAACGGCATCGCGCAACTGGTCGAAAAACAGCGCGCCGCACTGGCGGAATAAAGCCGTGCAGAAGCTGGTCATCGCCTCCAACAACCCCGGCAAGCTGCGCGAGTTTCAGCACATGCTCGCACCGCTCGGTATCGAGGTGCTGACCCAGTCGCAGCTCGGTATCTCCGAGGCCGAGGAGCCGCACTGCACTTTTGTCGAGAACGCGCTCGCCAAGGCGCGCCATGTCAGCCGCGCAAGCGGATTGCCGGCGCTGGCGGACGACTCCGGCATCTGCGTCGACGCGCTGGGCGGCGCGCCCGGCGTGCAGTCGGCACGCTATGCGGGGGGCAATCCAAAATCGGATCGGCGCAACAACGACAAGCTGCTGCAGGACATGCAGGGCATCTCCGATCGCCGCGCCCATTACTACTGCGTGCTGGTGCTGGTGCGCCATGCCGACGATCCGCAGCCCATCATCGCGGAAGGCGAATGGCACGGCGAGATCGCGCATGCAGAGCGCGGCGACGGCGGCTTCGGCTACGACCCGATGTTCTGGCTGCCCGAACTCGGCAAGATGAGCTCCGAGTTGAGCCATGACGAGAAACATGCGATCAGCCACAGGGGTAAGGCGATGAAGGTATTGCTGGAAAAACTGAAGTTGAAGATGTAGGAGCGTAGCTCACTATGTCCACCCACCCGCTGCAACCCGTCGGCATCAAATCTCTTCCAATGAATTCCGGGGTCAATTTTCGGGCGTTGCCGCCGTTGTCGCTCTACATCCACATTCCCTGGTGCGTGCGCAAATGCCCGTATTGCGATTTCAATTCGCACGAGGCGCGCGGTGCACTTCCCGAGCAGGAATACGTTGCGGCGCTGGTGCGCGACCTGGAGCTGGCGCTTCCGCTGATCTGGGGGCGCAAGGTCTACACGGTGTTCTTCGGCGGCGGCACGCCCAGCCTGCTCTCGGGAGAGAGCGTGGCGGAAATCCTGCGTCAGGTGCGCCTGCTGCTGCCGCTGGATCTCGATGCCGAGATCACGCTGGAAGCAAATCCCGGTACGGTGGAGGCGGGACGCTTCGCGGCGTATCGCGACGCGGGGGTGAACCGTTTGTCGCTGGGCATCCAGAGCTTCAACGACGTACAGCTGCAGGCGCTGGGGCGCATCCATACGGCCGATGAAGCGAAGCGTGCCATCGAAATCGCGCAGCGGCATTTCGACAACATCAATCTCGACCTGATGTACGCGCTGCCGCAGCAGACGCTGGAGCAGGCGTTGCAGGATGTGCAGACCGCGCTGCAATTCAAGCCGCAGCATCTGTCCTGTTATCACCTCACGCTGGAGCCGAACACGCTGTTCTACCGCAACCCCCCGCCCCTGCCGGACGACGATGCCAGCAGCGAGATGCAGCAGCATATCGAGGCGTTACTCGCCGAGCACGGCTACGAACATTACGAGACCTCGGCCTTCGCGCAACCGAAGAAACGCGCGCGCCATAATCTGAACTACTGGCAGTTCGGCGATTACCTTGGTATCGGCGCGGGTGCGCACAGCAAGCTGAGCTTTCACGACAAGGTGCTGCGCCAGATGCGCTACAAGCAGCCGCAGGCGTATCTGGATGCCGTCGCGCGCGGGGAATCGGTGCAGGAGGAGCATGAGGTGACGCATAAGGACATTGCGTTCGAGTTCATGATGAACGCGTTGCGCCTGAATGGCGGTTTCGACGAAGCGCTGTTCCAGGAGCGCACCAGCCTGCCTTTGCTGGTGATACGGCACGAGCTGGAGGAAGCGGAAAAGCGCGGCTTGCTGGTTCGGGAGGAGCAACGCATCGCGCCGACCGAGATGGGCCAGCGCTTTCTTAACGATCTGTTACAGATATTTCTTGCGGCGGAAGACCAGGTCCCACACGCCGTGCCCGAGGCGTAGTCCGCGCTGCTCGAACTTGGTGAGCGGGCGGTAGTCGGGGCGGGGCGCGTAATCGGCAGCGGTGTTCTCCAGCAGCGGTTCCTCGCTCAGCACGCGCAGCACCTGCTCGGCATAGTCCTGCCAGTCGGTGGCGACATGGATGTAGCCTCCCGGTTTGAGCTTTTGCACCAGCTTGGCGATGAACGGCGACTGGATCAGGCGGCGCTTGTTGTGACGCGCCTTGTGCCACGGGTCGGGAAAGAAGATGTGCACGCCGTCCAGCGTGCCGTCCGCGATCATGTCGCGCAGCACTTCCACAGCATCGTGCTGCATGATGCGGATGTTGCTCAGTTTTTGCGCATCGATCAGTTTGAGCAGGTTGCCCACGCCCGGCGTATGCACTTCCAGTGCGAGGTAATCGATCTCGGGATGCGCCTCGGCGATGGTCGCGGTGCTGTCGCCCATGCCGAAACCGATCTCCAGAACCTTGGGCGCTTTGCGTCCGAAAGTTTGGTCGAGATCGAGCGGGCGTGCAACATAGGAAATGCCGTAACGCGGCAGCCAGGTGTCGATGGCGCGTTGCTGCGCAACCGAGACGCGGCCCTGACGTAGCACGAAGCTGCGGATATGGCGCTTGCTGAGGTCTTCGGCTTCGCTCATCAGTTGCGCGTCGAAGAGATGATGCCGGCCGTCGGCGAACTCGGGCTGGCGCTGTACAGTTTCTTCGGCATGCGTCCTGCCAGGAATGCCTCGCGTCCGGCTTCCACGCCTTTCTTCATCGCCGAGGCCATCAATACCGGATTTTTGCGCAGCGGCGATGGCGGTGTTCATGAGCACGCCGTGACAGCCCAGTTCCATTGCGATGGCCGCATCCGAAGCCGTACCCACGCCCGCATCCACGATCACCGGCACCTGCACTCTTTCCATGATCAGGTGCAGGTTCCACGGGTTGAGGATGCCCATGCCGGAGCCGATCAGCGAGGCCAGCGGCATGATGGCGACGCAGCCGATGTCTTCCAGTTGCTTGGCGATGATGGGGTCGTCCGAGGTGTACACCATCACCTGGAAACCTTCCGCCACCAGTGTCTTCGCGGCGGCGATGGTTTCGATCACGTTGGGGTACAGCGATTGCGGGTCGCCCAGCACTTCCAGTTTGACCAGCGAGTGGCCGTCGAGCAACTCGCGTGCGAGGCGCAGGGTGCGTACGGCATCGTCGGCGGTATAGCATCCCGCCGTATTGGGCAGCAACGTGTACTTTGACGGCGGCAGGATATCCAGCAGGCTGGGTTCGTTCGGGTTCTGCCCGATATTGCTGCGGCGGATCGCGATGGTGATGATCTCGGCACCGCTGGCTTCGACAGCCGCCTTGGTCTCGGTGAAATCCTTGTATTTGCCGGTGCCGACCAGCAGCCGGGATGAGTAGCTTTTTCCTGCGATGATTAACTTGTCATTCATTGCCCTGTTCCTGATAATATATTTGACTATGCATAGCCATTCGACCATGCGGGCTAGCTAGCCGCCACCCACTGCGACGACGATCTCCAGTTTGTCTCCTTCCGCCAATTGCTGGATGGCGAACGTGCTGCGCGGCACGATCTCGCCGTTGCGCTCCAGCGCGACGCGCTTGCCGGCCATTCCCATGTCATCAATGAGGTCGGAGATGCTGATGGACTGCGGGAGTTGGCGCACTGCGCCGTTGACGAAGATGGTGATCACTTTGTTGATGTTGCCCGTGTTAGAATCCGCGCCGCATTCTACACGCGGGTGTAGTTCAATGGTAGAACGGCAGCTTCCCAAGCTGCATACGACGGTTCGATCCCGTTCACCCGCTCCATTCTTCCACGTCTCTGATCCACTGTCTTGAAGGGATGTTGCGCGGCCTGCGCGACACTTGATGTAAGTCAACTTTAAGTATGTGGGTTTTCTTTAGCATCCTCTAACAACTCATGGTGCGCTAACCCGAGGCAATCACTTGGGTATGCTGGGTTTCGGAACCAACTTTGGCTTTACTTGTCGCCGATGGCTATGCCATGATTGCGCCGTTTTTGGAAAGCTGTAAGAAAGCCGTAAGGGAAGGGTGCGTTAGACACATCAGGGGCTACAGGGTGTGCTTGGCGCATTATTTTTAACTTGCTCGAGGAGGAGACTACTGTGGAAGCTACGCAAGCGACACCAGTAAAGTACGATATGGAAGTCGTTCGATGGTTCACCATCGCGGCTGCCATCTATGCAGTGGTAGGTACGCTGATCGGTGTGTATATCGCATCGGAATTGGCATTTCCGTTTTTGAACTTTGATCTTGAATACATCACGTTCGGTCGCCTGCGTCCGTTGCACACCAACGCAGTGATCTTCGCGTTCGGCGGTTGTGTTCTGATGGCGACCGGCTTCTATATGGTGCAACGCACCGGCGCTACCAAGCTGTGGAGCAACGGTCTGGCATGGTTCACCTTCTGGGGCTGGAACCTGATCATCGTTTCGGCAGTGGTCACATTGCCACTGGGCCTGACTACCGGCAAGGAATATGCCGAACTGGAATGGCCGATCGACATTCTGATCGCGGTGGTATGGCTGTCCTTCGGTCTGAACCACATCATGACGATCGCGATCCGCAAGACTTCGCATATCTACGTTTCCAACTGGTTCACCATGGGCATGATCGTGATGATCACCTATCTGCACGTGGTTAACAGCCTGGCTATCCCGGTCAGCCTGACCAACTCCTTCTCCGTGTTCACCGGCGTTCAAGACGCCATGGTGCAATGGTGGTGGGGTCACAACGCGGTGGGTTTCTACCTGACTGGCGGCTTCCTGGGCATCATGTACTACTTCGTGCCTAAGCAAGCGGGTCGTCCGGTGTTCTCCTATCGTCTGTCCGTGTTGCACTTCTGGGCGCTGACTTTCGGCTACGTTTGGCTGGGCGCGCACCACCTGCAATACACTGCATTGCCTGACTGGACCGGCTCCCTGGGCGCCGCTGTCTCTCTGGCGATGATCATCCCGTCCTGGGGCGGTGCGATGAACGGTATGATGACCCTGTCCGGCGCATGGGACAAGCTGCGTACCGACTACATCCTGCGTTTCCTGGTGGTGGCTCTGGCGTTCTACGCGATGTCCACTTTCGAAGGCCCGGTGATGTCGATCAAGTCCGTTAACGCCTTGTCGCACTACACCGACTGGACCGTTGGTCACGTGCACTCCGGCGCATTGGGCTGGATGGCGATGGTTGCCTACGGCGCGATGTACCACATGGTGAAGAAGCTGTGGGGCGTGGAAAAGATGTACTCCGAAGGTCTGGTGAACGTCCACTTCTGGCTGGCGACTATCGGTACCGTTGTCTATGTCGTGGCGATGTGGGTTTCCGGCATCATGCAAGGCCTGATGTGGCGCGACTATGACGAGTACGGCACGCTGACCTATACCTTCGTTGAATCTGTCTCCGCGATGCATCCGTACTATGCGATGCGTGCAGTCGGCGGCCTGATCTTCAACCTCGGTGCCTGGATCGCCCTCTATAACATCGTGATGACCGTGCGTCAGGCGAGCGCTCTGCGCGCTCCCGGTGCCGTTCCCGCCAAAGCTTAAGGAGTGAGACATGTCTGATCACGACAAAATCTATTCGACCAAATTTCAGGACAAGATCGAGCGCAGTACCGTTCTGATGTTTGTGATGACTGCGATCGCCGTGGCGATCGGCGGCATCGTTGAAATCGTCCCGCTGTTCTACCTGCCGAATACTGCCGTTACCGGCGGCGACGGCACCTACAACGGTACGGCCCACAAGGACAAGGACGGCAACGTCATCTCCATGGACAAGATCGTCTGGAATCCGGCGACCTCTGCCCACAAGACCCTGGATGAATGGCAGGCCGGCGACGGCGTGCGTCCATACAAGGCTCTGGAGTTGGCCGGACGTAACGTCTACATTCGCGAAGGCTGCTTCCTGTGCCACTCGCAGATGATCCGTCCGTTCCGTGACGAGAAGGACCGTTATGGCCACTACTCGATCGCTGAAGAGTCCATGTACGACCACACCTACCAGTGGGGTTCCAAGCGTACCGGTCCGGATCTGGCCCGCGTCGGCGGCAAGTACTCGGATGAATGGCATATCCGCCATCTGAGCTATCCGCGCGAAGTGGTGCCCGAGTCTGTCATGCCGAACTACTTCTGGCTGGCAAACGGCAAGGTGAACGTGGAAGAGACCGTGCAAACCATGAAGGTCCTGACCATTATGCCGTTCAACCCGATTCCGAAGACCATCTACACGGATGCCTATATCGACGGCGCTGCTGCGCAGTTGGAGGGCAAGACCGAGATGGAGGCCTTGGTTGCTTACCTGCAGAGCATGGGTAACCACATCAAGTTCGAAGAGGGTGTGAACTACCGTGACTAAGCTGATGGGGTACCTTGGCATGGATGTCGCAGCCATGACCACGAACGACTGGCTGGGCGTCTTCTTCGTCCTGGTTTCGGCGATCGGCATGGTGGCGGTCTATTTCATGGTATTCCGTCCGGCCAACAAGTCCGCGTTCGAGTCCCAGCGCTTCATGGCGCTGGATGACGAAGACCATATAAATGTGGGAGAAAAAAGATGAGTGATAAACACGATGCAGGTGGCGTGACGACAACAGGTCACGTCTGGGACGACGACTTGGGGGACCTGACCAATCAGCCTCCCAAGTGGTGGATGCTGGGGCTGACAGCCAGTGCGATCTGGTGTGTGGTGTACTTCCTGTACTACCCGTCTATTCCCGTTTCTAATGCTCAAGGCTACTTCAAGGGGCTTGGCGGCTGGACGGCCATCTCCGAGATGGAGGCCGACAAGAGCGTGGTGGACGAAGTGCGTGGTCAGTACGAAACCAAGCTGAAGGATATGACGCCCGCGGCGATCCTCGCTGACAGCGATCTGACCGAGTACGTGACCCGTTCCGGCAAGGTGCTGTTCGGTGACAACTGCGCGGCCTGCCACGGCACGAACGGTGTAGGTACTGTGGACAAGCAAGGTCTGTTCGCGCCTATCCTGAACGACGACGACTGGCTGTTCGGTGGCAAGATCGACGACATCCATACTTCCATCACTGGCGGTCGTCAGGCTGTCATGGTTGCGCACAAGGACACGTTGTCCGCTGCCGAGATCGATACGCTGGCCAACGCTGTAGCAGCCGGCAAGCCGACCTCCACTCCGTTGTTCGCCGACAAGGGCTGTACTGCTTGTCACGGTGCTGACGGCAAGGGTATGGCGGCCATGGGTTCTGCCAACCTGACTGACGGTGTCTGGCGTTTCGACGGTTCTATCGAAGGGATCAAGTACACCATCGCCAACGGCGTGAATGCCGGACCGGGTGCACGTGTTGCCGTCATGCCGTCCTTCCAGGCCGCTGGCAAGCTGAGCGATGCCGAGATGAAGAAACTGGCAGTGTACGTGTACAAGTTCGGTGGTGGTCAGGCCAACTAAGCAAAAAGTCTCAGTCTGCACGGGATATCCCGTGCGGACCTTTTCCTAAAGGAGTAATGAGATGAATCAGGATATGGTGTTCTGGAGTGTGATTATCGCTCTGGTGGGTTCTGTTGCAGTTGTTGCTTGGCTGTTTTACATGGCCTACCGTAACGCAACCAAGAATCAGGACAAAAAGTAAGTTTCTGGTCGCTGGGAAGGGAGGAGAGTTATACTCTCCTCCCTTTTTCATATGGATCAGGGTATTTGCGCATCAGTTCGTCAGATTTGGCGAACTGATCCGGAAGTATTTTGGTTGCATACAAATTTGGAATTAAATAAATAGTTCTAGGAGAAAGAGCGTGAATGACGAAACAGACAAGAAGGAGATGGGTACCGTCACGACCATCTACCACGAGTTCGAGTCGTGGAAAGTCAACCGGGGCGAAAAGACTATTCATGCCAAGCGCATGCCCGGATTTTTTCGCACCGTAAAGAACTACACGCAACTGGCTCTCTGGCTGCCTTTCTTCCTGCTTCCTTACCTGCGCTGGAACGACAAGCAGGCCATCCTGTTCGATATCCAGAACCGCCAATTCCACTTCTTCAACGTGATGGTATTGCCGCAGGACATCTGGATGCTGTCGCTGGTGCTGTTGATCGCGGCGATGACGCTGTTTGCAGTGACTTCCGTGGCATCGCGCGTGTGGTGCGGCTATTTCTGCTTCCAGACCGCTTGGACCGACTGGTTTACCTGGATCGAGGACAAGATAGAAGGCAACCCGCTTGCGCGCCGCAAGCTGGATGACGCGCCGCTGAGCCTGGACAAGATCAAAAAGAAGACGCTCAAGCATGCTATCTGGATGTTGATCGCACTGCTTACCGGCATCAGCTTCTCCGTCTGGTTCGTCGACGCCTACGAGTACTGGAACAACCTGATTCACCTCAATCTGCCCAAAGTCGGCTGGGTGGTGCTCACCATGTTCTTTGTCGGCACTTATATCCTTGCCGGCTATTTGCGTGAACAGGCGTGTATCTGGCTTTGTCCCTATGCCCGTATTCAGGGCGTCATGGGCGACGCTCAGACCATCCTGCCGACATACGACGTCAAGCGCGGCGAGCCGCGCGGCAAAATGCGTCGGGGTGCGGAGGCTGCAGAACGCCAGGGTGATTGCATTGACTGTTTCCAGTGCGTGCAGGTCTGCCCGACGGGCGTGGATATCCGCGACGGACAGCAACTGGGCTGCATCACTTGCGGCCTGTGTCTGGATGCTTGTGACGCCATCATGGACAAGATCGGCAAGCCGCGCGGACTGATTCGCTATGCTTCGCTGGACGAGATGTCGGGCAAGCCGGCCAGAAAGATGTATCAGCACCCGCGCACGCTGGTCTATATCAGCATCATAGCCATCGCACTTGCCGGCATCGTGTACGGTTTGACGCACTTGGGTTCAATGTCGCTGAAGGTTCTTCCCGAGCGTCAACCGATGTTCGTGCGCATGAGCGACGGTTCGATCCAGAACAAATATGCCTTCAAGGTGCTCAACAAGACCTCCAAGGACATCCATGTGAAGGTCACGGCCGAGAGCGGAATCGAGGGGCAAGAGCTCATCGGGGCCGAGAACCCTCCTCTGACGCACCATGGCCGCGGCACCGCTTTCACCATCTTCGTCAAGGTGCCGGGCAAGAACGTCAAGCAGGAAGTAACGCCCATCCATTTCAGGGTGGAAGGTGTTGAAGATCCGACCGTATTTGCCGAGTACACCAGCAATTTCAACGGTCCGAAACCTTAACTGGAGGGGAAAGAGCATGATCTCGCAAAGTAATAAAGCCGGCCTGCGCAATCCATGGGTATTGGGCATGTTGGCGCTGATCATGGTGGTGCTGGCCGTGAATATCACCTTCATCTGGTTCACCATGAAAGAAGGGCGTTCGGAACTGGTTGAACGCGACTACAAGACCAAGGATCGCAAATCCAATGAATTGCTGCTGAGCGAGTTAAGGACACGGCAAGCGCTGGCCTGGCAGACGGAGATCAAGAAGCCGAAATCCATCGTTATGGGTGAGGCCACGTCCTACGAGATCAGCGTCACCGATCGCGATGGAAAGCCGGTGAGCGGGGCTCTGGAAGTGGAAGCCTATCGCGCATCCGACGCCAGCAAGGATTTCACTACTGCCTTCAAGGAAGTGGCGGCCGGCCGCTATCAGGGATATATCACTTTCCCGCTCAAGGGTTATTGGGAGTTGCATATCCGCGTCCAGCGCGGTGAAGATCGTTTCGGGGTCGATACCGAAAAGTTCATGGTTGCAGCATCGTCGTAATTAACAGGTCGCATGAATGACGCAGCGTAGCCATACTGCCGCAGGCAGCTGCTTCCACTGCGGCCTGGTCATCCCGCCCGAAGCCGATTTCCACGCCCGTCTGGACGAAGCTGAGCGGGATTTCTGCTGTTTCGGCTGCCAGTCTGTCAGCAGCGCCATCTACGAGGCTGGATTGCAGGGCTATTACCAGCGCACGCCGGAAGGCGTGTTGCTTGGCCCGCCGCCTGAGCCGCCCAAGGACATCGAGATCTACGACTTCGACGAGGTCCAGCAGGAGTTCACCACCTGCTCCGGAGACGTGCGCGACATCCACCTGCTGGTCGAAGGCATCCACTGCGCCGCCTGTGTATGGCTCATCGAGCGCGGCCTGCAGCGCGCTTCCGGCGTGCTGTCCGCCGAAGTCAATCTGGCGAGCAAGCGCCTGCATCTGCGCTGGGACAACAGCAAAAGCAAACTATCCGACCTGATCCGCGCGCTTGCCCGGATCGGCTATGCCGCCGTACCTTACGACCCCGAAACGGCCGAGGGGGCGATCAGGAAGACCAATCGCGCCATGCTGTACCGGCTGTTCTTCGCCGGCTTCACCATGATGAACATGATGTGGATCGCCATTGCACTCTATAGCGGGGCGAACCAGGATGAGTTCCGCGGTTTCTTCCACTGGATGGGCTTGCTGCTGGCGACGCCGACCCTGCTGTACTCCGGCTATCCCTTCTTCCGGGGTGCTGCGGGCGGGCTGCGCGCCGGCCACCTCACCATGGACCTGCCTATCGCGCTGGGCTTGAGCGTCACCTACGCCTACTCGCTGTATGTGACACTCACCAACAACCAGCAGGGCGAAGTGTATTTCGACACCGTCACCAACCTGACCTTCGTGATCCTGATCGGCCGCTATCTGGAGGGTATGTTCCGGCATCAGGCGGTTTCAGCAACCAAGCGGCTGATGGAGCTGCAGCCACGCGTCGCCACCGTCATGCGCGACGGGCAAGAGCAGATGACGCCGATACGCGGTGTCAAACTGGGCGATCATGTCCTGATCAAGCCTGGTTACAAAGTACCGGTGGACGGCGTGGTGATCGAGGGTCACAGCGCGGTGGACGAGTCCATGCTGAGCGGCGAATCCGTCCCGGTGGGCAAAACGGTCGGCGCGCAAGTCTCGTCGGGTACGATCAATACCAGCGGCGCGTTGCTGGTCGAGGTGCGCGCGCTGCTGCAAGACACCACATTGTCCAAGATCATCCGTCTGGTGGAAGAAGCTCAGTCCTCCAAGGCCCCCATCCAGCGCCTTGCCGATACCATCGTCCCCTGGTTCGTGCTGGTCACGATCATTTGCGCCACGATAACCTTCTTTCTCTGGAACAGTCAGGACTTCGAGATCGCGCTGATGGCGGCGACCTCGGTGCTCATCATCACGTGTCCCTGCGCGCTAGGCATGGCCACGCCGATGTCGATTGCCGTTGCATCCGGCCTGGGCGCCAAGCACGGTATTCTGGTCAAGAACGGCCTGGTGCTTGAGACGCTATCCAAGGTCACGCATTTCGTCTTCGACAAGACCGGGACGTTGACCGAAGGCAAGATGAGCGTGGCGCAGGTGCATGTCGCTTCAGGCGCCGAGGAACGCGAAGTGTTGCGCCATGCGGCTGCGGTGGAACGCTATAGCGAGCACAGCGTCGCCAAGGCCATCGTGGCGGAGACCGAGGCCCGGCAACTGCCGCACCGTGACCTTGTGGCAAACGGTTTCCACGCCACGGCGGGTTTGGGCGTAGAAGCGGACGTGGGCGGACAGGCTGTGCTGCTGGGCAGTGCAGAATGGCTGATGCAGCGAGGCGTCGCGCTGGACGCGACGTTGCAGGCCAGGGCGCATCAACTGGAAACGCAGGCGGTGAGCTGCGTCTACGTGGCCCAGAACGGAAAACACACGGCAGTCATCGCGCTGGCAGATCGGCTGCGCAGCGATGCGAAACAACTGGTGGATGAACTGCGCGCCGCAGGCATCACCATGACCTTGCTGAGCGGTGACCGCAGGCCCGTCGCCGAGGCCGTTGCACGCCAGCTCGGCGGCATGGAAGTGATCGCTGAAGTGCTGCCGCAGGACAAGGATCTGGTGATCCAGCGCCTGCAACAGGGTGGCGCGGTGGTGGCGATGGTGGGCGACGGCATCAACGACGCGCCGGCCCTGATCCGCGCCGATGTGGGTATCGCTCTCGGTTCGGGAACCGACGTGTCGGTGGAAAGTGCGGACATCGTGCTGATGCACAACGAACTGGACAAAGTGCGCCAGGCGACTCAACTGTCGCGCCGCACCTTGCGAACCATCAAGCAGAATATCGGTCTATCGTTCGTTTATAACGCCATCATGGTCCCGCTGGCCATGATGGCCAAAGTGAGCCCGCTGGTGGCGGCGATCAGCATGCCGATCAGCTCGCTGATCGTGATAGGCAACGCGGCGCGCATACGCACGCTGTTCAAGAATCAATGAGGTGAATTATGGACGTGATTTACAGTTTGATACCCGGCATGATGTTCTTTGGCGTGCTGCTCGTCATCGTGCTGGTGTGGGCGGTGAGGAAGGGGCAGTACGAAGACATGGAGGGCAGCGCCAATCGCATCCTGCTGGATGACGACGATGACATGATGCTGCACTCCCCGGATGACGCGAAGAAGAGCGCCGCCAAGAAGTAGGCGCTCGCATAAGGAATTACTCCAGCACCACCCCGCTTGCAAGCAGCGGGTTAACCAGCTTGTCGAAATCCTTGGGCGGAACATATTGCAGCAGCGGTTTTTCCCCGCCACCCAAGGTGATATCCAGACCGTTTTGCGGGTATAGCCAGTGGACGGCTGCGCCTTCCTTTTCCTGAATGCGCTGCGCCGGCTTGCCGAAACGCTTGAGAAGCATCGCCTCTTCTACCCGCACTCCCGGCATGTAGGTCAGGCTGCTGATCGGCAAAGTGCGCAACGTTGCGATATCGTTCGGCGTCATCGTGACCTTCTTGCCGCTCCCGGTAGAAGCCAGGCGCAAGCCGCGCTCGTACATGCCCTTCAGCTCTGCCTCCGGAACATCTACGGTCAGCACGATCTTGGAACGCAGTCCCGCGAGAGTGACCTGTTCGAAGAAGATCTCGGCGATCAGCTTGCCGTCGGGGGACTTGAACAGGCTGTGTTTGGCCTCCTCCTGGAAGCGTTGCTCGGCCTCGTTGGTCGAGGCTTCGCCCAGAGTCAGGCCAAAGACGCGAACAGTCGTCGGGGACGGGTGCTCGATATGCCAAGGCAAGTCATCCTTGCGCCTGGAGTCGTTCGGAATGAAGAATGAGCCGACGATGATAAGCAGCGACAGGATGCCGACGCCCCAATAGATCTTGCTTTCAGTTGACATGGTAGTCCGGTGGTTGGTTTAAGCGGAAATTGTCGAGGTCGAAATATCAGGGTTCTGTTCTACGAAGCGTTTGGGCAACTTGCCATGACGCGCCTGATACATCGAATCGTTGCCGAGCACGATGAGGACGAGCAACGCCACCATGAACGGCAGCAGACCGAACCCGCCGAGCAGCGCGATGGTGGCGATCTTCGACCAGCCCAGCAGCTTCGCGAGCAACATCCCGCCGCCAACAATGGTGCATGTGAGCAGCAGCAGCGCCATGAAATGCTTGTTGCGCTTGTCGGCGATGGCCCAGTGCGATTTGACGAACCATGTCTCGTTGCCAACGGCGACCTGCTTGGCCTTGATCAGGATGTAGCCGGTGATGGCGAATGAAGTGATCGGCACGATCAGGACCATCAGCGGGAAGGTGCTGAACACGCCGAAGGTGGAGGCGAACACCAGAATGTGGTTGAACACCAGATTGATCAGGAATATCTCGTGCGGCCACTTGGCGCGGAAAGTCTCGTCTTTTGCTATGTCGAATCTCTGGTGCATGGCGGTCTCCCTCGTTGAGTCTGGTTATAGAAGCTAATTATTACAACAGGATACCAGTTTCTGCAGCCGATGGGGAGGCGGCAAAACGCCGCACCTCAGGTGCTGCCGACGAAGTTGCGCAAGCGCAGCATGTCCTTGATCTCGACCTCGCGCACCTTGACGCTGAGCAGGCCGTGCTCCTGGAAGTGGGACAGGGTGCGGCTGACCGTCTCCAGTTTAAGGCCCAGGTAGCTGCCGATCTCCTGTCTGGTCATGCGCAGATGGAAGGCGTTGGGCGAATAACCGCGCGCGCTGAAGCGCTGCGACAGATTGAGCAGAAAGGTTGCCAGGCGCTCTTCGGCGCGCATGGAGCCGAGCAGCATCATGATGCCCTGGTCACGCACGATCTCGCGGCTCATGATCTTGTGCAGATGTCGCTGCAGGCTGGGCAATTCGCGGCTCAGGTCCTGCAGCCGGTCGAAAGGGATCTCGCATATCTCGCCGTCTTCCAGCGCCACCGCGTCGCAGGTATGGACGTCAGAGCAAATCGCGTCCATGCCAATGATCTCGCCGGGCATCTGGAAGCCGGTCACCTGTTCGCGACCGTCTTCGTGCAGCACCTGAGTCTTGAAGAAACCGGTGTGGATGGCGTACAGCGCGCGAAATTGCTCGCCGTAACGGAAAAGGTATTCTCCACGGCGGAAAGCGCGCTTGTTGCAGATCAATGCGTCAAGACGCTGCATCTCGGCACCGTCCAGGTCGACGGGCAGACACAGTTCGCGCAGGTTGCAGCATGAACAGGCAACCCGCAAGGAAGGTTTTACGACAACGTTTTGCACTTGAATCTTATAATGGCCATACTCTCCAAGTTGTAATATGACATGGTTTTTGACCTATATCAAACGCATTTTGCGGTATGCTGGCACATTTCGAAACGAACAATTTGAAGCATCTCCATGGAAATGAATAAAGAAATTAGCTCCCAGCTGGAAGTCGATCTGGATTTGATCCGCCGTCTGGACAAGAATGGCCCTCGTTATACCTCCTACCCCACGGCAGACCGCTTCGTCGAAGCGTTCAATGCCGAAATGTACGCCCACTGGGTGCGCAAGCGCGAGGTCGGCGGCATCAGCCGCCCGCTTTCGTTGTACGTCCATATCCCGTTCTGCAACACATTGTGTTTCTACTGCGCCTGCAACAAGGTCGTCACCAAGGACTTCAGCAAGGCGGATCAGTACGTCCGCTACCTCATCAAAGAGATCGAGATGCAGGCCGCCCTGCTGGGCAACGACCGCCGCGTCGAACAACTGCACTTCGGCGGCGGCACTCCCACCTTCCTGAGTGACGACGAATTGCGCAAGGTGATGGGCGCCATTCGCAAGCACTTCGAGTTGGTAAAGGACGGCGAATATTCCATCGAGATCGACCCGCGCAAGGTGAGCGACGCCACCGTCGCGCTGCTGGGCGAACTGGGCTTCAATCGCATCAGCATCGGCGTGCAGGACTTCGATCCGGCCGTGCAAAAGGCGGTGAACCGCATCCAGAGCGAGGAGGAGACGCTGCAGGTCATCAAGGCCGCGCGCGCCAACGGCTTCAAGTCGGTCAGCATCGACCTCATCTATGGCCTGCCCAAGCAGACCATCGAAGGTTTCAAGACCACGCTGGACAAGGTTATCGCGGTGAATCCGGACCGCCTTTCCATCTACAACTACGCGCACATGCCCAAGCTGTTCATGCCGCAACGCCGCATCCACGAGGAGGATCTGCCGGCGCCGCAGACCAAGCTCGATATCCTGAAGCTGGCGGTGAACACTCTGACCGACGCGGGCTATGTGTATATCGGCATGGACCACTTTGCCAAGCCGGACGACGAACTGGCCGTGGCGCAGCGCCAGGGCAGGCTGCACCGCAACTTCCAGGGTTATTCGACGCACTCTGACTGCGACCTGATCGCCGTCGGGGTCAGTTCCATCGGCAAGATCGGCCCGACCTACAGCCAGAACTTCCGCGAACTGGAGCAGTATTACGATGCGCTGGACAACGACACCCTGCCCATCATGCGCGGCATGGAATTGAATGCCGATGACCTGGTGCGCCGCGCCATCATCCAGGCGCTGATGTGCCACTTCGAGATATCGAAAGAATCGTTCAACATCGCCTATCTGATCGATTTCGACCAGTACTTCGCTACCGAACTGAAAGAGTTGGCCGAATACGAAAAAGAGGGATTGCTCGAACTTTCGCCGCAATGGATCAGCGTGACCCCCAAGGGGCGCATGCTGATTCGCAACATCTGCATGGTCTTCGACAAGTATTTGCGTGCAAAACAGGAACACGCACGCTATTCCAAAGTCATATAAGCAGATTTTTAAAAGTCAGCGACACCCACCGCAGGCAGTAAAGCGGGGGGTGACTGGCACTTTGGGGTAAAATGCCCCCTCGTTAGGAGCGAGAGAAACAATGAAACGTGTAGATGATTTCCGCCTGAAATTCGGCAAACAAGAGCTGGTCCCGATCATGATCGGGGGCATGGGCGTGGACATCTCCACGGCGGAACTCGCACTGGAAGCAGCCCGTCTGGGCGGCGTGGGGCATATCTCGGATGCCATGCTGCCTACCGTTTCGGATCGCCGCTACGACACCGATTTCGTCAAGACCAAGCTGCAGCAGTACAAGTACAACATCGACAACTCCAACAAAGCGGAGGTCAAGTTCGATCTCGGCCACATCGCCGAATCCACCCGCCTGCACGTGAGCAAGACCATGGAAGCCAAGCGCGGCTCCGGCATGATCTTCATCAACTGCATGGAAAAGCTCACCATGAACGCGCCCAAGGAGACGCTCAAGGTGCGTCTGTGGGAAGCGCTTTCCGCCGGCATCGACGGCATCACGCTGGCAGCGGGACTGCACCTCGGCTCGTTCGCGCTGATCGAAGACCATCCGCGTTTCCGCGACGTCAAGCTCGGCATCATCGTCTCCTCGCTGCGTGCGCTGCAACTTTTCCTGCGCAAGAACGCCCGCACCCATCGTCTGCCCGACTTCATCGTGGTGGAAGGACCGCTGGCAGGCGGCCACCTCGGCTTCGGGCTGGACGACTGGATGAAGTACGACCTGCGCACCATCACCAACGAGATACTTCAATACCTGCGCGACGAAAAACTGGACATCCCGGTGATTCCCGCCGGCGGCATCTTCACCGGCAGCGACGCGGTCGCCTTCCTCGAGGAAGGCGCGGCCGCCGTACAGGTCGCCACGCGCTTCACCGTCGCCAAGGAATGCGGCCTGCCGGCCGATGTGCAGCAGGAATATTTCAAGGCCAGCGAAAACGATATCGAAGTGAACGCCACTTCGCCCACCGGCTACCCGATGCGCATGCTGAAGAACAGCCCTTCCATCGGCTCCGGCATCCGTCCCGGCTGCGAATCCTACGGCTACCTGCTGGATGCCAACGGCCATTGCGACTACATCGATTCCTACAACCGCGAAGTGGCGCTGCATCCGGAGACCAAGAAGATCCAGGTCTTCGACAAGACCTGTCTGTGCACCCACATGCGCAACTTCAAGTGCTGGACCTGCGGCCACTACACCTATCGCCTCAAGGACACCACGCGCAAGGCGGCGGACGGCAAATATCAAATACTGACTGCCGAGCACATCTTCAAGGACTACCAGTACAGCACCGACAACAAGATCGCATTGCCGGACGCTTGATTCGCCTTCGCCCCTGTAAGGGGCGTTTTGGAGGAGCTGATGATGACTGGACGAATCCTGCTGGCGACTGCTCTTCTGGTTTCAAGTGCCACGACATGGGCGGCATGGGATGCCGGCGTGGGGATGGAAGACTATCAGTGGATAGAATATCCGGAAGGTATCAACGGCACCCCAAGGGAAACAGGCTTGCGCTGAGCATTGTTCGTCAACTGGACGCAAGAAGGAGACCAAGGCGCACTTTTCGCATGGCGAGACCAGGCTATACGGCGGAACCGTCAACTACGACACTTTTCTGATAAGCAACGGCGCGCCGGTTTCCACCAAGACGGACTACGGCGGTACGGCAAACGAGGGGCAGCTGTTTTATCGCGACGACTTCAGCGCTTACAAGCTTGATCTTCTGGGCGGGCTGGGCCTGGATTTCTGGAGACGCAGCATACGCAACACCAGCTTCAATCAGATCGAAGACTATACCGTCTGGTTCATGCGTGGCGGAGTCCGGCTAAGCAAACCGCGGAAAGAAGCGGGCCTCCACGGCGAATTCGGTTTCAAATACCCATTCTCGGTTGGGGAGAACGCACACTTGACCAGCCTGGGTTACACCTCCAATCCCACGCTCTCTCCCAAGGGAGAAGTCAGCGGCTATGCGGAAATTGGCTACCGCATCAACGCCAAATTCGACGTGATCGGATATTACGATAGTTGGCGTTTCGGCCGCTCCAACGATGTCATGGCGACAGATACAGCCGGCGTCACCTGGCTGATCCATCAACCCAAATCCAGAATGGATGCCACGGGAATAAAGCTGCTAGTATCGTTCTGATGCCGCGATACACCGCCATCTTGCATGGCGGTTCTCTAGTCTATAATTCACGCAACTTTTCCTGGACAGGTGACGATATGAATAAGTATCTCAAGTATGGCCTGTGGGCGGTCGGCGGCGTGGTCACCTTGATCGCCGCGGTGGTCGCATACATCGCGCTGACTTTCGACCCCAACAGCTACAAACCGCAGATCATCCAGGCGGTGAAGGACAGCACGCAGCGCACGCTCAAGCTGGATGGCGACATCAAGCTGCGCTTCTTCCCCAGCATCGGCGCCAGCCTCGGCAAGGTGTCGCTGTCCGAATTCCAGAGCGAACAGGAGTTCGTTTCCGTCGAGAGCGCCAGCGTCTCGCTCAAGCTGTTTCCGCTGCTCGCCAGACAGATCGTGGTGGATGAGGTCGCGGTGAGCGGCGTCAAGGCGCAGCTCATCAAATACAAGGACGGCAAGACCAACCTCGACGACCTGCTGAGCAAGGAAGCGGCACCCGCCGCGCCGGCGCCAGCCGTCGAAACGGGCGCGCCGATGAAATTCGACATCGCGTCGGTGCTGCTGGACAAAACCGAGCTGAGCTACCGCGATGAGACTTCCGGTGCGCGTTACAGCGTGAAAGACATGAGCCTCAAATCCGGGCGCATCGCCAGCGGCGTGCCGACCAGGATCGATTTCGCCGCGCACATCGAGGCCAACAAACCCAAGCTGGACATCGTTGCGAAGATCGGCACTATCCTTACCTTCGATCTGGAAAAGAACAAGTACCAGGTGCAGGGGCTGGATCTGCAAGCCAACGGCGTAGCGCTCGACATCACCGACCTCGCCGTGAAAGCCAGCGGCGATGCCAGCGCGCATCCCGACACACAGGAATTCTCACTGCAGAAGTTCGCCCTTACGGCGAGCGGTCTGCAGGACAAGAACCGGTTCGATGCCAGGCTGGATGCACCCGACCTGAGTCTGACCAAAGACAAATTGTCCGGCCAGCGTGTCGCGTTGAATGCCAAACTGGACGGAGCGCTCGGCAATATCGTCGCGGCGCTGATGCTGCCGGATGTCGAAGGCAACGCGCGCTCGTTCAAGGTCAGTTCGCTGGCGCTGGATGTGGATGTGAAACAGCCGGAGCAGGCGTTCAAGCTGAAGTTCTCTTCGCCGGTCACCGGCAGCATCGAAGCGCAGCAATTCAACCTGTCCGACCTCAGGCTGGCGCTCAACGCCAGTGGCGACAAGTTGCCGGGCAAGAGCATCAACAGCGAACTGAAGGGCAGCGTCCAGGCCGATCTTGGCCGGCAAAGCATCCACGCCAATCTGGCGGGCGGCCTGCTGCAAAGCCAGATCAAGGCCAAGCTGGCAGTGAACAATTTCAATGTGCCGGTGATCCGCTACGACCTGGAGGTCGACCAGTTCGATGCCGATCCCTACCTGCCGCAGAAGACTGCCGCTGACAAGGAAAAAGACAAGAGCAAGCAGGCCGAGCCGGAGCAGCCGTTCGATCTGTCTGCGCTGAAGACGCTGAATCTGGAAGGCAGCGTGCGCATCGGCGCGCTCAAGGTGGCCAACGTCAAGGTGGCGCAACTGCGCGTGGACGTAAAGGCGAAGAACGGCCTGGTCAACGTCGCGCCGCTCTCCGCCAAACTGTACAAGGGCAGCATGGACGGCAAGGTGAGCGTGAACGCCGCAACCAACAGCTTCACCGTCAACGAGAAGCTGACCGGCATCGAGATCGCGCCCCTGGTGAAGGATGCCGCCGATCTGGAACTGGTCGAAGGCAAGGGCAACGTCGTGCTCGATCTCACCACCAATGGCAACACCGTGAGCGGCTTGAAGAAAGCGCTGAACGGGAATGCATCGGTGAATCTGGCGAACGGCGCGATCAAGGGCATCGATCTCGCCAAACTGGTGCAGGGGATACAGAGCCTGAGCAAGAGCACCACAACCCAGACGCTGGGCGTGGACAAGAACGAGAAGACCGACTTCAGCGAATTCAAGGCCAGCTTCAAGATAAAGAACGGCGTGGCGCACAACGACGACCTCGCGGTGAAATCCACCGTGCTGCGCATCACCGGCAACGGCGACATCGACATCGGCCGCGACAGCATCAATTACAACGCCAAGGCCATCTTCGCCAAGACCGAACAGGGCCGGACCGGCACCTTGCCGGTGAACGTGTACGGGCCGTTCGACGACCTCAAGTTCAAGGTGGATTACGCCGCGCTGCTGACCGACGTCGCCAAACAGAAAGTCGACGAGAAGAAGGAACAGATCAAAGAAGATGCCAAGGCCAAGATGCAGGAAGAGTTGCGGAAGGGCTTGAAGGGGCTGTTCAAATAAAAGCCGCGCTACCACAGAGGCACAGAGACACAGAGGATGCACAGAGAAGAACCGGCACGGGATTTTGCCTTTCTCCGTGCCTCTGTGTCGCTGTGGTTAGATTCTGAATTCCTTCGCATCCCGCCTCATCGCTGGCAGCGCACCCATGGCCGCCACGACCTGCCATGGCAGGGTGCGAATGCCTACCGCGTGTGGCTGTCCGAGATCATGCTGCAGCAGACGCAGGTCGCCACCGTCATTCCGTACTACCAGCGTTTCGTCGCCTCTTTCCCTGACATCGCCGCACTCGCCGCCGCGAGCGAAGAGCAGGTGCTCGCCCACTGGAGCGGCCTCGGCTACTACGCGCGCGGGCGCAACCTGCACAAGGCCGCACGCATCATCGTCGAGAGATTCAACGGCGAATTTCCGCGCAAATTTGAAGATATCGTCGAACTGCCCGGCATCGGCCGTTCTACTGCCGCCGCCGTTTGCGCGCTGGCCTACCACGAGACACCGCGCGATACTGGATGGCAACGTCAAGCGTGTGCTGGCGCGGTACTGCGGCATCGAGGGTTGGGCGGGCGAGAAGAAGGTGGAAGAGCAACTGTGGCAGCAGGCCGAAGCCTTGCTGCCGCAGCAGCGATGTCGCCACCTACACCCAGGCGCTGATGGACATGGGCGCTACCGTCTGCACGCGCAGCAGACCGAGATGCGTCGTCTGTCCCGTGCAGGACGATTGCGTCGCCCTGCAGACCGACCGTATCGCCGAACTTCCCACTCCGCGCCCGAAGAAGGCTGTGCCGGAACGGCATGCCGTATTCCTGTTGCTTATGCACGGCAACGACATCCTGCTGGAGAAGCGTCCCGGCAGCGGCATATGGGGCGGGTTGTGGTGTCCGCCGCAGTTCGAGGATGAGATTGCGGCGAGGGATTGGTTCTTGCGCAATGGCATGGAGGCGAGGGGCGGGGAGAGGTTGGCGACGTTCACGCATACCTTTACGCATTTCAAGTTGCATATCACGCCGTTGAAGATACGGCTGGCGCGCAAACCGTTGCGGGTGGAGCAGCCGGGGAGTGTTTGGTTGGAGGTGGGGGAGGCGTTGGGGGCGGCGATACCGACGCCGGTGACGCAATGTGTTGCAGGAGCTCATTCGTAGGATGGGTGGAGCGTAGCGATACCCATCAATCAAAGGCAACACCGTCGGGGGTTGCCCGACAGCAAGTCACTTTTCTCGTCTTGCCGAGAAAAGTAACCAAAAGAGGGCGCCCCCGGTGCGCCGCCCCTGCGGGGTTTCCTCGATATTTCACAAAACAAGCGGGGCTGCGCAACTCGCCCTAGCGGGGCACACAAAACGTGCCCCACCGCGGAACTCGAACAGTGCTCGCCTAAACCTCCGCTTGTTTGTGAAATATCGAGGCGGCGCACAGGGGAAAGAAAAGCGAAACAAAAAAACAAACCGTAGAGTAGGCGCTTCGCGCCCACGCTACGGAGAATTTCATATGTTCCTAAAGTTCTGGGATTATAAAAAACCCCGCCGGTGCGGGGTTTAAATTTCTACTATTTCTTTCCCTTTGGGGGGTGATGCGGCTTCTTGATCGTTTCGGCTACAGTAGTCTTTTTATGGCTTTCTGCATATTGCTTGGTAGTAATACGACCAGTTTCTGCATCACGATACCGTTTTTGTTGCATGATAATTCTCCTTTTGTGGCAACCTCTAAGCAGCTCAGGCCGCTTGACCAAGCAAGCATTTCTGGTCCACTATTCGGCTGCCAATAACTTACTAATAGGTTTTGGCCCTTCGGCTGTAGTTAGAACCTCCTTCCAAAGAATTTCTAACTACGGTCGTTGTTTTTGCTCTCATCGGTGCGGGCTATGTTCCCAACAAGAGCAATTTATCTTCTCATTTGCTTCTCCTCTTTAACCGAGATAAAACTCTACATCTATCGGGAAACGGTGGCAGCACCACCCACCAGACATATCGAAAGCAGAGTGCTCTATCCTGCTGAGCTACACCGCGTATTTTTCCAGCACATATAATTGCTGGTCATCAACTCTAAATACTATTTCGTTGATAGTTATTTCAGCTGTTGATCCATTGTCGTGCATCTTCTTTAATTCCTGAATGAGTGATAGCGGGATTTGAGATATAGTTTTTAAATCAAATTTCCTCTCTGCGTTTACTTTTACTTCAGTAGAAGCAGGCTCAAAATCTTTAATACTTCCTGAATCAGAATAATTCTTTGTCTTGATATCCAAGTATTTGCCAAATTTTTTCCTCCAGGAAACTAAAGTACCTAGTGAAATGTTCGAGAATTCTTCAATTGCCTTGATTTGGATGTATGGGTGATCCTTCATGAAAGTTAGAACTTTCAATATATCATCCCGTTGATAGCGACGATTGTCGCCTGGAGTCACTTTGGGGAAGTGCTTCTGAAGCACATCTTTATCTAGGTTATTCATTGTGCGACCACCTGTAGATGTTGCAGATGCAGTAGTTATATCATATATAGATGCAGAATGCAATAATTAAAAGAGGTGTTTTGGGCTGGGAGAGTGTTGGCGCGAAGCGCCAACACTGTGATTTTGGATTTTTTCTTTTTCTTCCCCTGTGCGCCGCCGAGTAGCGCAGGCTGGTCAGGGGTAGTCCGACGAATATGTTTGAGCACGTGACCGCGTAGCGGGTCGTGCGAGTTTATGAGGAGGCCTGACCAGTCGAGCAACGCCGGGAACCCCGAAGGGGCGGCGCGCTGGGGTCGCCTTCTTTTTGGTTACTTTTTCTTTGGCGAAGCAAGAAAAAGTGACTAGCTGTCGGGCTACCCCCGACGGTGTTGGTTTTGAAAACCAGCGGGCTTCGCCCATCCTTCGATACGGCCTTCGGCCTGCCCAGGACGAACGGTATGAGTTATTCGCCCCACTTCTTCATCAACCTCTGCTCCACCCCAAGATGATCGAGTATCCGAGCAACAACAAAATCCACAATATCCTGCACACTCTGCGGATGATGATAAAACCCCGGATTCGGCGGCATGATCACCGCTCCCGCATGCGAAAGCTTCAGCATGTTCTCCAGATGGATCGCCGAGAACGGCATCTCTCTGGGCACCAATATCAAAGTGCGTTTCTCCTTGAGCATCACATCCGCCGCGCGGCAGATCAGGTCATCGCTGATGCCGCCCGCGATCTTGCCCAGCGTGCCCATGGTGCAGGGGCACACCACCATCGCGTCGCCGGGGTTGGAGCCGGAGGCCATGGGGGCGTACCAGTCCTGGATGCCGAACACTTTCAGTTCGCCGCTGAATTTGCCGAAGCGCTCCCTGAACAACTGCTCCGCATCCTGCGGACGGCTGGGCAGGGTGAAATCCAGTTCCTGTTTGGCGACGATCTGCGCGGCCTGCGAGTAGATCAGGTGCACGCGCTGTCCGCTTTGCAGCAGGCATTCGAGCAGGCGCATGCCGTAGGGCAGGCCGGAGGCGCCGGTGAAGGCGAGGGTGATCGTTTTCATAATTTACCTACCGGGTTAATTCCCCTCTCCCGCATGCGGGAGAGGGGTAGGGGAGAGGGCGTGGCAACATTTCACCCTCTCCCTAACCCTCCCCCTCAAGGGGGAGGGGATGATTCTGCGTATTATCCATGAATCGCGCCGCGACCAATCCGTTCACCGTGCCGAACACCAGGGCTGCCGTGGCGAAGACGGGGATGAGGTAGGCGATGCCGCTGTGCGGGATGAGCCACAGGTAGACCACGGCCATCTGCCCGGCGATGTGGGCGAAGGCGGCGAGGATGCTGTCGGTCACCGGGCCGAACCAGCGTTGCGGAAAGTGCATGCTCAGCGCAAGCACGGCGAGGCTGCAGACGGCGCCGGAGAGGCTGAGGAAGAATCCGGGTGCGAGGAAGTTGCCGAACAGCAGGCTGCCCGCGACTACGCGCAGCAGCGACACCCATGCCGCCAGCGCGCCAGCCGAAGCGTGCCAGCACGATGAGCGTGACGATGTTGGCCAGCCCGGGCTTCACGCCGGGCAGCGGCGAGGGGATGGCGTTCTCCAGCACGGTAAGGCCGAGCGCCACTGCCGCCATGTTCGCGATGTGATGGTCTTCGGCGGTGGTGTCGAGCTTAATAGTTGAGGCTGTCATATTTCTTCTCGCCTCCGGTCAATTCCACGCTCACTTCGTTCGGCAAACAGATAGCGATCTCGCCCGCCTGCTGCAGCCAGCCCTGGCGCACGCAATATTGCCTGGGGCTGGGGTCGGAGCTGATGCGCGCGCGGCGCTTCTCGATGGTGATGATGCTAGTGCCGAGCGGGCCGGGCACTTCGATCCGCTGGTCGCGGGAGAGAGGGACTTCCTTGAACACCTTGCCGCCGCTGCGGATGAGCGCGGTGTCGGCGATCCCGCCGGACCAGACTGCCTGCGTAATCCAGACAGTAAACAGCATGCCGGCCAGCAGGGTGAGGTAGTCGCCGGGCTTGATGTGGCGAAGCGCGGACACAGCTAATGAGATACTCGCGTAGCGAGTCTTTGCCACTCTCTCCCATTGGGAGAGAGTAGGAGAGAGGGAGCGGACAAGAAAGTGCCGTTCATCATAAAGTAGCGTCCGCTAGGATTGTTGCGTGAGTTCGCGGTGACGCAACAGCACCTGTTGTTGCGATTTGAAATGCTGCGCCAGCTTTTCGGCGAAATACACCGAGCGGTGCTGGCCGCCGGTGCAGCCGATGGCGACGGTGAGATAGCTGCGGTTGTCGGCAACGAAGCTGGGCAGCCAGTTCTCGACGAAGTTGCGGATGTCCTCGAACATCTTCTGCGCCAATGGCGTGTTATCGAGGAAATCGATCACCGGTTTATCGCGTCCGGTTAGCGGGCGCAACACCGGGTCGTAATGCGGGTTGGGCAGGCTGCGCACGTCGAACACGAGGTCGGCGTCCAGCGGCAGGCCGTTCTTGAAACCGAAGGATTCGAACAGCAGGGTGAGGCGTGCGCGATCCAGCGTGATGAACTGTTTGATCCAGGCGCGCAGGGCGTTGGCATTGAGTTCGCTGGTGTCGATGTGATGGCCGATGCTGGCGATCTCGGCCAGCAGTTCGCGCTCATAGGCGACGCATTCCGGCAATGTCCTCACGCCGTCGCTCAGCGGGTGCAGGCGGCGCGTTTCGGAGAAGCGCTTGACCAGCGTATCGTCCTTCGCATCGAGGAACAGCACATGCACATCCACGTCCTGTTTCTTCAGCTTGTCGATGTACAGCGGCAGCAGCAGCACGTTGAAGCCGCTGCGCACATCGACGCTGACTGCGACCTTCTTGATAGCCGGCCAGTCTCAGGTTGTTGGTCAGCACAGGCAGCAGTTCGGCGGGGAGGTTGTCCACGCAGTAGTAGCTGCTGTCTTCCAGTGCCTTGAGCGCAACGCTCTTGCCGGAGCCGGAGAGACCGCTGATCAGGAAGAGTTGCACAGGATGCCTCGGCTAACCCGTCGCGCGACCTGGGCGATGATCGTCGGGGGCGATCATATTCCGCTCCCGTAGATCTGCTGATCGTGACGGTTGATGAATTCCTGCATGGTGTCGATGCCGCGCTGCTGCAGCACGAAGTTGCGCGCGGCGGCTTCCACCAGCACCGCGAGGTTGCGGCCGGCCATCACCGGGATCTCCACTTTGCTGATCTTGACCCCCAGTATCTCCTCGGAGCCGGCAGGCAGGCAGGCGTTCCAGTTTGCGAGAGGTCGTCGAACGGCGGGCGATGCAGGTGCACGATCAGCTTGAGGCTCTTCTTGCGGCGCACCGCGGTCTCGCCGAACATGGTGCGGATGTTGAGCATGCCCAGGCCGCGCACTTCGAGGAAGTCGCGCAGCAGGTCGGGGCAGCGTCCTTCCAGCGTCTCCGGCGAGATGCGGTACAGCTCGGTGATGTCGTCGGCCACCAGGCCGCTGCCGCGCGTGATGAGTTCCAGCGCCAGTTCGCTCTTGCCCACGCCGCTGTCGCCGGTGATCATCACGCCGACGCCGAGCACGTCGAGGAACACGCCGTGGCGCGTGGTGGAGTCGGCCAGTGCCTTGACGATGTAGTGGCGGATCATCCACATCAGATGCACGCTGCCCAGCGGCGAGCGGAACAGCGGGGTGTGGGTGCGGTTGGCGAAGTCGAGCAGGCCCTTGGGTATCTCGGTGTCGCCGGCCACGATCAGGCACAGCGGCTGCCCTTGTTCAAGCTTGGACAGGGCTTCGGCCAGTTCGGCGGGGGAGAGCGTGTGCAGGAAATCCAGTTCGGTGCTGCTCAGCACCTGCACCCAGTTCGGGTGGATCAGGTTCATGTGGCCGATCAGGCCGCGGTTGGAGGCGTTGACGGTCTCGCTCTCGAGCACGCGGTCTGCCGCCCTCCGATCCGCCCACCCAGGTCAGTCCCAGGCGTTCCTGTTTGTCGTGAAGAGCTGGCGGATGTTGACCTGGGACATGACTTAACCCTGCCAGTCGCTGAACAGTTTGTGGATCGCGGCCGGGTCGTCGGTGCTCTCCAGTTGGTCGCGGAACGATTTGTCGCTGAACATCTGCGCCAGTTCGCCGAGCAGCTGCAGGTGCATGTCGGTGGCGCGCTCGGGCACGAGCAGCACGAAGATGAAGTTCACCGGCTGTCCGTCCGGCGCATCGAAGGGGATGGGGTTCTGCATCTTGACGAAGGCGGCGACCGCGTCGCGCAGGCCTTTTACGCGGCCGTGCGGGATCGCCACGCCCTGCCCCAACCCGGTGGAGCCGAGTTTCTCGCGGGCGAACAGGCTGTCGAACACCTGGCTGCGCGCGATGTGCTGCGTGTTCTCGAACAATAACCCGACGCGTTCGAACACGCGCTTCTTGCTGGCGGATTCGCTATCCAGCAGCACGCATTCCGGGGTCAGAATCTTGCTGATCAGACTCATGTTGATTCACCAAATTGAAACGAGGCAACCGGTTGGTTGCCTCGTATCTGATTTTATTCTGCTGCCTGTTGCTTGCCGGTTTCGTCGTGGCGGCGCGCAGTGTGTTTTTCCTTGTGCTTCAACACCTGGCGGTCCAGCGAATCGACCAGCGCATCGATGGCGACATACAGGTTGTCGTCCGCGGTTTCGGCGAAGATGGTCTTGCCGGAGACATGGACATTGGCCTCGGCCTTCTGTTTCAGTTTGTCCACGGACAGGATCACGTTGATGTCGATCACGTTGTCGAAATGGCGTTTGACCTTGTCCAGCTTGCTGATCACGTGTTCGCGGATGGCCGGTGTGATTTCGAGGTGACGTCCTGTGAGGTTGAGGTTCATGGCCTGCTCCTTGTGGTTAGAGTGATTTACGAAGATTCACCGGAAGGATGTTCATTCCCTCGCGGTATTTTGCCACGGTACGGCGGGCAACCAGTATGCCCTGCTGTGCCAGGATTTCGGACATGCGGCTGTCGGTGAGCGGATGCTTGGCATCCTCCTCGCCGACCAGCTGCTTGATGAGTGCGCGGATGGCGGTGGACGAACAGGCGCCGCCCGCTTCGGTGGCGAGACCGCTGCCGAAGAAATACTTGAATTCGTAGATGCCGCGCGGGGTGAGCATGAACTTCTGCGTGGTCACGCGCGAAATGGTGGATTCGTGCAGTTCGAGCTGCTCGGCGATCTCGCGCAGCACCAGCGGGCGCATGGCGATGTCGCCGTGCTCGAAGAACTGGCGCTGGCGCTCGACGATGGCCTGCGCCACGCGCAGGATGGTCTCGAAGCGCTGTTGCAGGTTCTTGATGAACCAGCGCGCTTCCTGCAACTGCCCGGCCATCTCCTGGGCGTTCTTCTCGTTGCGCTGCTGCAGGATGTTGGCATACACCTGATTGATGCGCAGGCGCGGCATCGCCTCCGGGTTGAGGCGCGCGCGCCAGATGCCGCCATGGCGCTCCACCAGCACATCCGGCACCACATAGTCCGCCGCGCGATGCTCGAAGGCCGCGCCGGGTTTCGGTTGCAGGTGCACGATCAGATCCTGGGCGCAGCGCAGGGCGTCGTCGTCGCAGCGCAGGGCTTTCTTCAGCTTGCTGAAATCGCGTGCGGCGAGCAGATCGAGGTGGTGCGTGACGATGGCAAGCGCCTGGTCGCGCCCGGGTATGTCTTCCGGCATGGCACGCAGTTGCAGCGCCAGGCACTCGCTCAGGTTGCGGGCGCCGATGCCGGGTGCGTCCAGATGCTGCAACTGCACCAGCGCGGTTTCCAGGTCGTCCAGCGTGATGTCCAGCTCGGGCGGCAGCAGCTCGGCAATCTCTTCCAGCGGCTGCGACAAATAGGCGTTCTCGTCCAGGGCGTCGATGAGCAGGCCGATGATCTTCTTGTCGCGCGCATCCATCTGGCTCATGTTCAATTCCCAGAGCAAGTGCTCGCGCATGCTGGGTTTTTCGGCGGCGACCTCGGCATAGCCGTCGTCTTCGTCGTCCGGGCTGGAGGACGAAGAGGAGGAGAAGGTCGGCTCCTGCCAGTCGCTGCTGTCGTTGCGGGATTCGGGTTCGGCGGGGGCGCTGCTTTCGCTCTCGCCGGACGGGGCGGGCGTGTCGGTGCTGCTGTTGCCGCTGTAGGTCTGGTTGGTGTTCTCGTCCTCGCGCTCGAGGAAGGGATTCTCGTCCAGCAGGCGCGCGGTCTCCTGGTTGATCTCAAGCGTCGACAGTTGCAGCAGCCTGATAGCCTGCTGCAACTGCGGGGTCAGCGTCAGTTGCTGGGATTGCCTGAGTTGGAGAGAGTGTTTCATTGCCGGGTTTTGGTGTGTGGGCGGCGCGATCTTATAACTTGAAGTGCTCGCCCAGGTACACCTTCCTCACGCCCTCATTATAGATGATTTCCTCGGGCTTGCCCTCGGCCATCACCGAGCCGGCATTGATGATATAGGCGCGGTCGCAGATACCCAATGTTTCCCGGACGTTATGGTCGGTGATGAGCACGCCGATGCCGCGTTCCTTGAGGAAGCGGATGATCTTCTGGATGTCCAGCACGGCGATCGGGTCCACCCCGGCGAACGGCTCGTCCAGCAGGATGAAGCGCGGGTCGGTGGCCAGCGCGCGGGCGATCTCCACGCGCCGCCGTTCGCCGCCGGACAGGCTGATGGCCGGGTTGTCGCGGATGTGGGTGATGTGCAGGTCGTTCAACAACGCTTCCAGCCGCGCGTTCATCTCGGCAGGAGCATAGCCCTGCAGTTCCAGCACCGCCTGGATGTTCTCGGTCACGGTCAGGCGGCGGAAGATGGAGGCTTCCTGCGGCAGGTAGGCCAGCCCGAGGCGCGCGCGCCGGTGGATGGGAAAGCGGGTGAGGTCCTGGTCGTCGATGAAGATTTCGCCGCCGTCGGCCGCGACCAGGCCGACGATCATGTAGAAGCTGGTGGTCTTGCCCGCGCCGTTCGGGCCGAGCAGTCCGACCACTTCGCCGCTCTTCACGGACAAGGAGACATCCTGCACCACGGTGCGGGCGCGATAGCGTTTTTTCAGCGAGACGGTACGGAGTTCACTCATGGTTTCGGATTCGACAGGGTCGAGGTGGGTTGTATGGTGAGCGGCGCATCCTTTGGCGCCGGAGGGATGGTGGGCTCCTTGCTCTTCGGCTGGATCACGGCATGCACGCGGCCCTTGTTCGGGCCGTCGGCCTTGTCCGGATCGCCGCTGACCTGGAATACCTCGGTGCGGGTGCTGTAGGAGATATGGTCGCCCTTTACGTCGTCCTGCTCGCGCTTGACGCGTGCCTGACCGAAGAAATCGACCGTCTCGGCGCGGGTGTCGTACTCGATTCGCTCGCCGTAGCCTTCCATGTATTCATCCGTTCCTTCGTGTTTCTGGCGGAAGCTGGCGGTCTTGCCGGTGGCGGTGCAGTGCTTGTAACCGAGCCTGTCCTGGGTCACCACGATCTTGTCCGCATGGATGGTCAGCGTTCCCTGGGTAAGTTTCACTTTCCCCTCGAACACGCTGATCTGCTGAACGTCGTCGATGAAGACGCGGTCCGACTCCAGATGGATGGGCTTGTTGCGGTCCGCGCTCTCGGCCTGCAGCAAACCGCTCCAGGCCAGGAACAGCAGGCCGAACAGGGCGGCGCTAGTTGCGGACCGGTTCATGGTGCGCCCTGACGCGCGACAGCAGTTTGGCTGTGCGCGCCTTGTTATCGAGTTCCATGCCGACGGCACGGATGGTGCTGTACTGGCTGGTCATCACCACCGACTGGTCGGATTCCGCCCAGTCGCGGTCGGGGATGACATGCAGATAACTGGTGTCGAAGCGCTGTTCGCCGAGGTCGCCGCTGGCCGGGCGCACCACGCGCACTTCATCGTAGAGGAAGACCTCGTCGCCCTTGCTGGAGATCATGCCGGTCTGCGCCGACGTGAGCACCGGCGGGCGGTCCGCGTACAGGCTGGTAAGCCGCGGCATCTGCAGATGGGTGGTGTCATCGTCCGGGTAGTGCCACATTTTCTCGGCAGCAAGGGTGAAGCGCTGCTGTCCCTGTTCGTTCAACGAGATTGCCGAGATGTTGTCGATGACGTAATCGACATCATGGCGCAGCTGGCTCTCGGTCTGCGGCAGCGGCTGGACTTGCTGGCTGAGCCAATAGGTGGCCAGCAGCAGCAGCAGCAACGGCAGCAGCGGAATCCAGGCGCGCGCTTTGTCGATGAAACGGGGGCTGTTCATTATCTCAGGTAGGGCGCGAGTTGCGCGTCCAGCGTACCCTGTGCGGCGAGGATCAGTTCGCACACTTCGCGCACCGCCCCGTGCCCGGCATCGCGCTGGCTGACGTAATGCGCGTGGTCGCGCACCAGTTGGGGTGCATCAGGCACGCTCAGCGCCAGTCCGACGCGGCGCAGCACCGGCAGATCGACCACGTCGTCGCCCATGAAGGCAGCGGCTTCCGGTGCGAGCTTCAAGTCCGCCAGCAGCGACTGCATCACCGCGAGCTTGTCCTCCACGCCCTGGTACAGTCGCGTGATGCCGAGATTCTTCGCGCGCAGCTCGACGCAACGCGAAGTGCGCCCGGTGATGATGGCGAGCTCCACGCCGGATGCCTTGAGCATCTTCAGGCCGTGCCCGTCGAGGGAATTGAAGCGCTTGAACTCCTCGCCGGAATCGGAAAGGTACAGCCCGCCGTCGGTGAGCACGCCGTCGACATCGAAGGCGATGAGGCGGAGCGGTTTGATCCTTGCGGTGAGCGACATCAGATAACCTTTGCTTTCAGCAGGTCATGCATGTTCAACGCGCCGACCAGTTTGTTGTTTGCATCCGCGACCGGCAACTGGTTGATGTTGTATTGCTCCATCAATTGCACTGCCTCGACCGCCAGCGCATCGGGACCGATGCTGCGCGGATTGCGCGACATCACCGTGCTGACCGGGGTGGTGCTGAAATCCAGTTTCTTCTCCAGCGTGCGGCGCAGGTCGCCATCGGTGTAGACCCCCAGCAGATGTTTGCCGGCATCCACGATGGCGGTCATGCCCAATCCTTTGCGCGAGATCTCCAGCACCGCATCGGCGAGAGACGCATCCTCGCGCACCGAGGGGATGCTGGCATGGGTGTGCATGATGTCGCTCACATGGGTGAGCAGGCGCCGCCCCAGGCTGCCGCCGGGGTGCGAACGGGCGAAGTCTTCTTCGCCGAAACCTTTGGCATCGAGCAGGGCCACGGCGAGGGCGTCGCCCAGCGCGAGGGCAGCGGTGGTGCTGGCAGTGGGGGCAAGTCCCATCGGACAGGCTTCCTGGGCCACCGAGCCGTCCAGGTGCACGTCGGCTGCCTGCGCCAGACTGGATTTCGGATTGCCGGTCAGCGTGATGAGGTGCGCGCCCTGGCGTTTGATGACCGGCACGATGGTGAGCAGCTCTTCGCTCTCGCCCGAATAGGAGATGCCGACGAACACGTCCTGTGCAGTGACCATGCCGAGGTCGCCGTGGCTGGCTTCGCCGGGATGCACGAAATAGGCCGGGGTGCCCGTGCTGGACATGGTCGCGGCGATCTTGCGCGCGATGTGCCCGGACTTGCCCATGCCGCTGACGATCACCCGGCCCTTGCAGGCGAGGATGAGATTCAGCGCCTGCAAAAAATTGTCGTCGATGCGCTGGGTGAGGGCGCGGACGGCATCGGCTTCGATATTGAGTACCTGGCGCGCGAGGTCGAGCGCATGCGGTGCGGCAGAGAGTGGTTTGTTCATGTGCGGAATTATAACAGTGCCGTTTGGAGGCGGAGATTTTTTGAAAATTGTGGCATCATCGGCCCATGAACGGTTCACTCCATCTGATCATTATTCTGTTGGCTGTCGCGGTCGGCGTGGTGGTGCTGTGCCGCATCCTGCATCTGCCCGTGATGCTGGGCTACCTGCTGGTCGGCATCACGATCGGCCCGCACGCGCTGGGCTGGATACCCGATACGCCGGAGACGCACCATCTCGCCGAATTTGGCGTGGTGTTCCTGATGTTCAGCATCGGTCTCGAGTTCAGTCTCGCGCGGCTGCGCGCCATGCAACGTCTGGTGTTCGGGCTGGGCACGGCGCAGGTCGCCGCCACCATGCTGCTGGTGATGCTCTCGTCGCTGTTCTTCGACCTGGATTGGCGTGCCGGCCTGGCGCTGGGCGGCATCCTGGCGATGTCTTCCACCGCCATCGTCAGCAAGATGCTGGTCGAGCGCGCCGAACTGAACGTCCCGCACGGTCAGAAGATCATGGGCGTGCTGCTGTTCCAGGATCTGGCGGTGGTGCCGCTCATCATCATCATCCCGGCGTTGGCGGCGCATGACGGCAATCTCACCGTCACCGTCACGCTGGCAATGCTCAAGGCTGCGGTCCTGCTGGCGGCGCTGCTGATATTCGGCCAGCGCCTGCTGCGCCCGTGGTTCCATCTGGTGGCGCGGACAGAAATCCCCCGAGCTGTTCATGCTCAACGTGCTGCTGTTCACGCTCGGCATGGCCTGGCTCACCGAGCTGGCCGGCCTGTCGCTGGCGCTGGGCGCGTTCGTCGCGGGCATGCTGATCTCCGAGACCGAATACCGCTACCAGGTGGAAGAGGACATCAAGCCGTTCCGCGACATGCTGCTCGGCCTGTTCTTCGTCACCATCGGCATGATGCTCGACATGAATGCGCGTGATCGCCGGGTGGGGCTGGGTGTTGCTGTTGCTGCTCATCCTGATCCCGTTCAAGGCTGCGGTGGTCGCGCTGCTGGTGCGCGGTTTCGCCGGAGAATGGGGCACTGCATTGCGCACCGGCCTGGGATTGGCGCAGGCGGGCGAATTCGGCTTCGTGCTGCTGACGCTGGCTGGCAACGTGCAACTGCTGCCGCATGAGGTGATGCAGAACGTGCTCGCGGCCATGCTCATCTCCATGCTGATTGCGCCGTTCCTGATCCACCATGCCGAAGCCATCGTGCGCCGCGTCTCGCCCGAAGAATGGATGAACCGCGCCATGCAAATGCATCAGATCGCCGTGAGCAGCATGGCGAGCAGCCAGCACATCATCATCTGCGGTTACGGGCGCAGCGGCCAGGCGCTGGCCAGATACCTGACCGAGGAGAAGATCGGCTTCATCGCGCTCGATCTCGATTCGCACCGCGTGCGCGAGGCGGCTGCCGCCGGGGAGAAGGTGGTATATGGCGATGCTGGCAAACGTGAAGTGCTGCAGGCGGCAGGCCTGATGCGCGCCAAGGCGCTCGCCATCACCTACGACGACAAGCACTCGGCGCTCAAGATATTGCATCACGTGCAGGCTGCGCGTCCCGATCTGCCCGTGGTGGTGCGCACCGCCGACGACACCCATATCGGCGTGCTCAAGCAGGCTGGCGCGGCCGAGGTGGTGGCGGAAGTCACCGAAGGCAGCGTCATGCTCGCGTCGCAGGCCTTGTTGCTTTCCGGTGTGCCGCTCAGCCGCGTCATCCGCCATATCCAGGTGGCACGCGCCAAACGCTACAGCATGTTTAGCGGCTATTTCCGTTCCGTGCCGCAGGCAGAGGAACCGGTGGACGAGGATGCCGAAAGCCTGCAGCCGCGCTTCTACAACGTGCTGCTTAACGAGAGCGATGCTGCCGTCGGCAAGCGCCTGGACGAGATGAAACTGGAAGAACTCAGCGTCGAGGTGAACGCAGTACGCCGCCACAACGTGGAAGGTAGCCAGCCTTCCGGAGATATGGTGTTGCGCGCAGGCGACGTGCTCATGCTGCTCGGGCAGCCGGTGACGCTGGAAGCGGCAGAGAAACGGTTGCGCGAGGGTTAGGCATTATTGATGGAGCCTTGGTAAGACTCTGTCCATATAAGACGGGTCCGCTTTGCTTGGCTAGCCATTGGTTATCGCTGTCGGCCAAGGCAGCGAGCGGGTGAGTCGCTGTTCCCTTCGGCCCGGGAATCCGGTCATCAGCAAATCCCTTTGCAGACATAACGAATTGTTCTGCTGCGTAGTACTGTTAGTTGAGTGAATGCAGGAATGGCTGGCATGAAAAAAGCCCGCCGAAGCGGGCTTTGATTGTCACGCCGGAGTTTGTTTAAACGCCCATGCACACCACGTAGCTGGTGGCGTCATCGATAGCTGTAGTTGCGGTAGCGGAGACGCCGAGCGCATAAGTGGAGACGGGCGCCGCCAGCATCGAGCCGGTTGCAGTGTTGCCGTCGTCCATCTGGATGTCCAGTTGCTTGACGAACTTGCCGAGGATGCCGGTGGAGCAGATGACATAAGAGCCGCGGAGGGCGTTGCCTCCCTGGTCAATGATCGGAGAGCTGCCTGCGATACTGGTGCCGCTCTGGATGCCGATCCTGCCGCCCGACGCATTGACGGGAAGGTAATCCGCAGAACCGGCGGTGGTCGCGCCCGGGGCGAGACCGGCCAGGCGCACGTGTTGCCAGAACAAATATGATTCGTCGGTGACGGTCTCGCTGTTCCAGTTGCCGCCGATGACGCCATTGCCTTGCGTGCCTGCGGGCGTGCTGGCCAAAGTGCCGCCGGTCACGTGCGTTGTCACAGCGGCATCATCTCCCGGCAGTGCGCGGAATTTGTCCTGATAGCCGTAGATGAATACCGGGATATTTTTGAAATCGGTCGCCAGGTTCTTCACCCGTGCGCTGTTGATGAGCTCCTGACCTTTCAGTACGCCGCCGAGCAGCAGGCCGATAATCACCAGTACGATGGCGATTTCGATCAGGGTAAAGCCGGATTGATTGCGTTTCATTTGTTATTCTCTCCACGATTGGTTCGTTGTTTGCTTATCGCACCTTGCGCCAAATTGCAGCAATACCCGTGCCAGGTATGGGCGGAAACCGTTTTGGCATCGCGCCACTCCCGTGCGCACAGTCGTCAAGCTGCTCGAATTGACCTGTATGGCTTGCCAGCATTAGATCTGGCGCTCACGCACGAATGGAGACAGGCTGGATTCCCGTCTGCGCGGGCATGGCGCACCGATTGGGTTAAACTTGGGCAAACCTGTCAAAGGCTGACGAACATTGGACAAGAGTGACGAAATGACGACACCTGTGCGCGGAAAACTGATCCGCTCCAGCCGCTGGCTCTCATTTGCCATGCTGATCGTTCTGCATTTGGCGCTTTGGCTGGGTATGCAGAGCCTCTGGATGCATCCTTTGCTGCTGACGCATCTGGGGCTGTTCCTGATGTGGCAACCGCTGTGGCGCGGCGAGAGCAGGCTACGCCCGGGCGGGGCGGCATTTATCGTCGCGATGAGCCTGATCGCCATGTTCTGGCTCAGTTGGTGGGTTCTGGCGTTCTGGGTGAGCGTGCTGTTCGCCCTGGTAGGCGGGCGGGTATTCGCCTTCCATGCACGCTGGCAGCGCATGTATTACCTGTTGGTGATGGCTTACCTGCTGGCCGTGCTGGTTCTCTATATCGCGCCAAACCTGTTCGCATTGCCCGGACTGAACGAAGTAATGGGCAACATGATGAATGCGGGGCTGCCGCTGTTGCTGGTCATCATGGCGCTCCTCCCTGTCGAGCGCGAGCAGGCGGAATCCGAGCAGGCGGTGGACTTCATCTACATCCTGTTGCTGTTCACTTTGCAGACCTTGCTGGTGCTGGGCAGTCTTGCTTTCATGACGTTGGGGAAGATCGACTACCTCGACGCTCTGATGCGCACCATGTTCATCATCGCCGTCATGTTGCTGATGCTGGGCGGGCTGTGGAACCCGCGTCTGGGATTCTCAGGTTTTCAGGCGCTGTTCTCGCGCTACCTGCTGACCATAGGAACCCCGCTCGAGATATGGCTGGAGCGGCTGGCCGGGGCGGCGCAACAGGAGCGGAATCCGGAGGCCTTCCTTGAGCGCGCCACCGAATATCTCACCGAGATGCCCTGGATTTCCGGGCTGTCGTGGGTGTCGGAGCGCGGCCACGGAACGCTGGGCGTCTCCAGTCCACATCGCATCGAGATGTCCGACCAGGACTTGAGCCTCACCTTGTTCAGTCACCAGTCGGTCTCGCCCACCGTGCTGTTGCACGTCCGCCTGCTTACCCGATTGCTGGGGCACTTCTACCAGGCCAAGCGGCGCGAACAGTCCCTGCGCGAGATCACGCGCCAGCAGGCCGTCTACGAGACCGGCGCGCGCCTCACTCACGACCTCAAGAACATGCTGCAATCCCTGTTCGCGCTCACTTCCGTCGCGCAGCATCAGCCGGAAAAAGCGCAGCCCATACTGCAGCGCCAGTTGCCGGTGCTCACCCAGCGCATCGAAGCGGTGCTGTCCAAGCTCAAAGCCCCGCAAGCGCAGGAAGAGGCGGTCAAATTGCCGCTGGCAAATTGGTGGGAAGGGCTGCGCCAGCGGCACCAGCACCGCAATATCGAATGGCGAAGTGGCGGCGAGATCGGTGACAGGCTCATCCCGGTCGCCTTGTTCGACTGCGTCGCCGACAACCTCATAGATAACGCCTGCAACAAACGCCTGCGCGAACCCGGCATCGCCATCGCAGTGTCGTTGAGCGCCGATCCCTTTGCCTTCAGTGCCAGCGACGGCGGCAGCGCCATTCCCGAATCTGCCGCGCGCCAATTGCTGCACACCGTCATGTCTTCCGAGGACGGTCTGGGGGTGGGGCTGTACCAGGTCGCCCGCTGGGCGGCCCAGTCCGGCTACAGTCTGGAATTGAGCGAGAACAAGCCGGGGAAGGTGACGTTCCGGCTGGCCGAGACGAAATAGTACGAGGGCCGCCCGCCTGCCCACGGGTTCTTTTTCTGCGGGCAGTATTGGTAGCAGGTAAAATCGCGCGCCATGAATCCTGCTTTGTCTTCCATTGCCCAGCGCCGTCTGGCGCGTATCCAGCAACTCTCCGCCATCGAATACCCTGCCGACCTGCCCGTGGTGGCGCGGCGCGAGGAACTGGCGCAGGCCATCGAGAAGCACCAGGTGGTCATCGTTTGCGGCGAAACGGGTTCGGGCAAGACCACGCAACTGCCCAAGATATGCCTGAGCCTGGGGCGCGGTGTGCTGGGCGTCATCGGCCATACCCAGCCGCGCCGGGTGGCGGCGCGTTCAGTGGGTGCGCGCATCGCGCATGAGCTGAAATCCGAGCTCGGCGGCCTGGTCGGCTACAAGGTGCGCTTCAACGACAAGGTGTCGCCCGACACCTGCATCAAGCTGATGACCGACGGCATCCTGCTGGCCGAGATCCACCACGACCCGAACCTCCGCCAATACGACACCATCATCATCGACGAGGCGCACGAACGCTCGCTCAACATCGATTTCCTGTTGGGCTATCTGCGCCAGCTGCTGCCGCGCCGGCCCGACCTGAAGCTCATCATCACCTCGGCCACGCTGGATGCGGAGCGCTTTTCCAGGCACTTTGCCAATGCGCCGGTGTTGCAGGTCTCGGGCCGCACCTATCCGGTCGAGGTGCGCTACCGTCCGCCGCAGCAGAACGAGGAAGGCGACATGCAGGACGTACCGCAGGCGATCTGCAGCGCACTGGATGAACTATCCATTGGCGGCCTGAAAGGCGACGTGCTGGTGTTCCTGCCCGGCGAGCGCGAGATACGCGACACCGCCGAGGCCCTGCGCAAGCATCAGCACAAAGGCATCGAGATACTGCCGCTGTTCTCGCGCCTGTCCGTGGCCGAGCAGGATCGCGTGTTCAAGCCGGCTTCCGGTATGCGCCGCGTGGTGCTGGCGACCAACGTGGCGGAGACCTCGCTCACCGTGCCCAACATCGGTTATGTGATCGACAGCGGCCTTGCGCGCATCAACCGCTACAGCGTGCGCCAGAAGGTGGAGCAGCTGCGCATCGAGAATATCGCGCGCGCCGCCGCCAACCAGCGCGCCGGACGTTGCGGGCGGGTGATGAGCGGCGTGTGCCTCCGCCTGTACGACGAGGCGGATTTCCTGCAGCGGCCCGAGTTCACCGACGCCGAGATATTCCGCGTGTCGCTGGCGACGGTCATCCTGCGCATGAGCGCGCTGGGCCTGGGCGAGGTGGAAGAATTCCCGTTCATCGAGCCGCCGGGTTCGCGCGCCATCGCCGACGGTTACCAGTTGCTGCAGGAACTCAACGCCATCGACGACAAGCGTCAGCTCACGCCGCTCGGTCACGAGCTGGCCAAGCTGCCGCTCGATCCCAAGATCGCGCGCCTGTTGCTGGCAGGGCGGCAGTATCACTGCCTCGACGAGATCCTCATCATCGCCAGCGCGCTGGCATTGCAGGACCCGCGCGATCGTCCTTCGGAACGGCGCGAGGCGGCGGATGCGGCGCATCAGCGCTTCAACGACGAGCGCTCGGACTTTCTCGCCTACATCAAGCTGTGGGCGTGGTTCCAGGAGGCGCATGAAGCACAAGAAGACCAACAAGCTGTGGGCGAACGAGTGCCGCGAGAAGTTCCTGTCGCCGCTGCGCCTGCGCGAATGGCACGAGCTGCACCAGCAACTGCATGCGCAGGTGTCGGAAATGGGCATGCGCTTCAACGAGCAGCCCGCCACCTTCGAACAGATCCACAAGGCGCTGCTGACCGGCCTGCTCGGCAACATCGGCACACGCGCGGTGAACGAGCCGCACTACCTCGGCCCGCGCGAGATCAAGTTCTTCATCGCGTCGAATTCGGTGCTGGCAAAGAAGGGGGCGAAGTGGGTGGTGGCGGCCGAGATCGTGGAGACGACCAAACTGTTCGCGCGCTGCGTGGCGCGCATCGAGCCGGAGTGGCTGGAAGAGGTCGGCGCGCACCTGATCAAACGCAGCTATTTCGACGCGCATTGGGAGAAGAAGGCGGCGCAGGTGGCGGCGTGGGAGCGCAGCACCCTGTACGGCCTGCTCATCAACCCGAAGAAGCGCGTGCATTACGGGCCGATGAATCCGGAGGAGTCGCGCGAGGTGTTCATCCGCGAGGCGCTGGTGAACGGCGAGTTCAACACCCAGGCGCCGTTCTTCGCGCACAACCAGAAACTGATCGCCGACATCGAGGCGCTGGAACACAAGGCGCGCCGCCCCGACGTGCTGGTGGACGACGAGCTCATCTTCGCGTTCTACGACCGCGCATTCCGGCGGGCATGCACAACGGCGCGGCGTTCGAGCATTGGCGCAAGGAGGCGGAGCGCGAGCAGCCCAAGCTGCTGTACCTGAAAAAAGACGACCTGATGCGGCACGAGGCGGCGGGTATCACCACCGAGCAGTTTCCTCCGCAGCTGCAGATGAACAACGTGAGCTATGCGCTGGCGTACAACTTCGCGCCGGGCAAGAGCGACGACGGCGTGACCCTCACCGCGCCGCAAGCGCTGCTGAACCAGGTGTCGGCGGCGCGCTGCGAATACCTGGTGCCGGGCATCCTGGCCGAAAAGATCGCGCAACTGGTGAAGTCGCTGCCGCAGAAACTACGCCGCCATTGCGTGCCGGTGCCGGAATTCGCGGCGGCGTTCTGCGCGGCGGTGAAGCCTTCCGACACGCCGCTGCTGCAGGCGCTGGCGCGCTATATCCGCGAGCAGAAACAGATCGACGTGCCGCTGGACGCGTTCCGGCTGGAACAGTTGCCCGCGCACCTGCTGATGAATTTTCGCGTGGTGGACGAGCATGGGCGCCAGCTCGGGATGTCGCGCAACTTCGCGCAATTGCGCGGCGAGTGGGCGCCGAAACAGGTGGTGGTTGCCGCCGCCGCGACGGCAAAGACTGCGGCGCCGCAACCAAAGAGCAGCGGCGAACGTTATACCGATTGGCGCTTCGGCGATTTCAGGCCGACGCGGGACGAGATGCGCGCCGGACAGACCATCACCGTGTTCAATGCGCTGGTGGACGAAGGCGACGCGGTGAGCCTGCAGAGCTTCGATACGCAGGACGCCGCGCGAGCCGCGCACCGCCTCGGCCTGCGCCGCCTGTTCCAGCTTGCGCTGAAAGAACAGGTGAAGTACCTGGAGAAGAACTTGCCGGGATTGCAGGCGATGGCGATGCAGTGGCTGCCGTTCGGCAGCCAGCAGGATCTGCAGCGGCAGATACTCGCGGTGACCTTCGACCGCTGCTGCCTGAACGAGCCATGGCCGGAAAGCGAGAAGGATTTTGCCGCGCGTTGCAAAGAAGCGAAGGCGCGCTTGAACCTGGTGGCGCAGGAGATCGCGCGGCTGGTCGGCGCGGTGCTGGCGGAGCACCAGGCACTGCAAAAAGCGCTGCCCGGATTCAAGGCACACGGACAGGTCACGCAGGACATCCGCAGCCAGTGCGAGTGGCTGCTGGGTAAGGAGTGGGTTGCGCGCACGCCGTATGAGCGTTTGCAGCACTTGCCGCGTTACCTGAAAGCCATCAACGTGCGGCTGGAAAAGCTGCGCGGCAATCCGGCGCGCGATGTGCAGAACATGGCGCAGATGAATCCGCTGTTGCAGCAATGGCAGCGCAAGATGTCTGCCCGCCAAGGCGAGGCGGACGCGCGTCTGGATGACTTCGGCTGGATGCTGCAGGAGCTGCGCGTGTCACTGTTTGCGCAGGAGTTGAAGACACCGGTAATCGTGTCGGTGAAGCGATTGGAGAAGATGCTCGCGGGCCTGAGCGGTTAGAATGGAGGCCTGTCAAACGGGGATGGCTGATGATGTCGCAGAATAAAGTGGATGTGTTGCTGGTGGGGGCGGGTGTGATGAGCGCGACGCTGGGGAAACTGCTGGCGCAGCTCGATCCTTCGCTGAAGATCGTAATGGTCGAACGCCTCGCGCACGTGGCGCATGAAAGCTCGCACGGGCTGAACAACGCCGGCACCGGGCACGCCGGTTATTGCGAGCTCAATTACACGCCGCAACAGCCGGACGGCAGCATCAGGATAGCCCGCGCACTGGAGATTAATGCCGATTTCGAGGTCTCGTTGCAGTTCTGGTCCTATCTGGTCGAGCAGGGATTGTTGCCGACGCCCGAGAAGTTCATCAATCCGGTGTTCCACCAGAGCTTCGTGTGGGGCGAAGAGAACGTCGCCTTCTTGCGCAAGCGCTACCAGGCGCTGCACAAGCACCACCTGTTCGAAGAGATGGAATACAGCGAGGATCACGCGGTACTGCACAAATGGATGCCGCTGGTGATGCGGCATCGCGACCCGAAACAAAAGGTCGCAGCGACACAGGTGAAACACGGCACCGACATCGACTTCGGCTTCCTTACGCGCAAGCTGGTAAAGGCGCTGCAGAAGCTGCCGAACTTCGAACTGAAGCTGAGCCACACTGTCGTGAGCATGAAGCAGCACGAGGATGGCCGCTGGCATGTGCGGGTGAAGGACAACCATACCAATGCGACGCGCACGATCAATGCCGGGTTCGTGTTCCTCGGGGCGGGCGGCGGGACGTTGCCGCTGCTGCAGAAGTCCGGCGTTCCCGAGAGCCGCGGCTACGGCGGTTTCCCGGTCAGCGGCCAGTGGCTGATCTGCCGCGATCCGAAGATCGTGACGCAGCACGCCACCAAGGTGTATGGCAAAGCTGCGGTCGGCGCGCCGCCGATGTCGGTGCCGCATCTGGATGCCCGCATCATCGACGGCGAACCCTCGCTGCTGTTCGGGCCGTTCGCCAGCATCACCACCAAATTCCTCAAGGAAGGCTCGGTGCTGGACCTGTTCACCTCGCTGAAAACGGGCAATCTGAAGCCGATGTTGGCGGTGGCGCGCGACAACCTGGACCTGATGCGTTATCTCGTCACCGAGGCCTTCAAGTCGCACAAGGACAGGGTCGCGGCATTACGCGAATTCTATGCTGATGCCGAAGAGCAGGACTGGGAGTTGGCTAGCGCAGGGCAGCGCGTGCAGATCATCAAGGGCTGCGACAAGAGAGGCGGCAAGCTGGAATTCGGCACGGAGATCGTCACTTCCCGGGACGGCACGCTGGCTTCCCTTCTGGGGGCGTCGCCCGGCGCCTCGACCTCGGTGCAGGCGATGATCGAGGTGATCGAGCGCTGCTTCAAGCCGCAAATGAAAACGATTGAGTGGAAGCGCAAGCTGAAAGGCATGATCCCGTCGTACGGCGAATCGCTGGATGAAAATGTGGCGCTGCTGCATGAGGTGCGCAGGCGCACCCTGGCGACGCTGCGGCTGGACGGGAGCCGCCGGGCGGGCTGAGGGGCTGAGCTATAATCGGGACGCCTGAATACCATTTACCCGGCGTGGGGCTGCATTCTGCCGGGCGCGACAAGTCAGCATGCGGTCGTCTTTTCCAGCGAACGATCGGCACATCGTGATCACGATGTCATTGGCGGGCTGGCATAAAGGCGCATTGGGAGGTTGTAGTGAACAAACAAGAAGTACAGATGCTTAGCAAAGAGATCGAGATGTTGATGGCAGAACGTGCGCGGCTGCTGAAGGTGGTCGGTGCGGCCGCCGTGCTGGTGGCGAATGCGGATGCCGCCAGGCTGCAGCCGAACGCGGTGGAGGCGGCGGAAATGTTGTCGGAAACGCTGAACGCGCTGCCCGAAGAGACACTGAAAGACGCATTGGAGTCGGTTCGCGCGGAGCGGGATGCGGCGTAAGGCGGGATGACGATGAGCCAGGCTCCACAAAAAATCGGACTCATACTCACCGGCGGCGGTGCGCGTGCGGCCTATCAGGTCGGCGTGCTCAAGGCGGTCGCCGAGTTCGTGCCGCGTCGCGCGCACTCCCCTTTTCAGGTCATCAGCGGCACTTCGGCGGGAGCGCTGAACGCGGTCACCCTGGCGGTGAATGCGCGGCAATTCCGCAGAGGCGTGAAATATTTGCTCGGCATCTGGACCAACGCGCGAGTGAAGGACATCTACCGTTCCGACGTGCTCGGCGTGTTCGTCAACAGCACGCGCTGGCTGGCGGGGCTGGTGTTGAGCGTGCTCGGCATCAATCGCATGAACCGCGTGTCTCTGCTCGACAACTCCCCGCTCACCGTCTTTCTGGAAGAGACGCTGCCGTGCGAAAAGATCCAGGAAAGCATCGATGCCGGCGTGTTGCATGCCTTGGGCATCACCGCCTCAGGTTACGGCTCGGGCTATTCGGTCACTTTCTATCAGGGCGTAGCGAACATCGAGCCGTGGAAGCGCACGCGCCGCCTCGGCATGGAGGCCAGGATCGGCATCGAGCACCTGGTGGCCTCCTCGGCGATTCCCTTCATATTCCCGGCCGTACACATCAACCGCGAGTATTTTGGCGACGGTTCCGTGCGCCAGATCGCTCCCATCAGCTCCTCCCTGCATCTCGGGGCCGACAAGGTGATGCTGATAGGTGCCTGGCACGCCGACGACGAGGCGGAACGGCGCAGCAAGACTGAGTCTTATCCGACGCTGGCACAGATCGCCGGACACGCGCTCGACAGTATCTTCCTGGATGGCCTGGAGGTCGATCTGGAGCGCGTGCAGCGCATCAACGAAACCGTCCAGCTGATTCCGGAAGAGTTGCGCGCGGCCACCGACATGCGCCACATCGACGTGCTGGTCATCACTCCCAGCCAACCCCTGGAAAAGATCGCCGAGCGTTATATCTCGCAACTTCCCTGGACCATACGCCTGCTGTTGCGCTCGGTCGGCGTGATGCAGCGCAGCGGCGCGAACCTGGTGAGTTACCTGCTGTTCGACAAGCATTACTGCCGTGCGCTGATCGAACTCGGGTACCAGGATGCGCTGAAGCGCCGCGACGAGATAGTGAAGTTCCTGGGCTGCGATCCGGCCACCTCCTCTTGCGATATGCCGCAATGAGCAGTGCGGATGTCCCCAAGCCGTTGACCTTCGCGTTATTGCGGCAACTGGCAGACGGCGAGTTCCATTCCGGCGAGGCATTGGCGCAGCAGTTCGGCGTGACGCGCGCCACCGTATGCAATGCGCTACGCGATACCGGGAGCTACGGTCTGACCCTGTACAGCGTGCGCGGCCGCGGTTACCGGCTGGCGCGACCGTTGCAGTGGCTGGACGCCGATCTGATTCGCGCACGACTCGGTGCGGCAGCCGGCGACCTGCGCATCGAGATACTCGACCATGCCGCATCCAGCAACGCGCTGCTGCTGCAACGTTGCGCGCAGGGGGCGCCCAGCGGCACCGTGCTGGCCGTGGAGTGGCAGAGCGCCGGGCGCGGGCGTCTGGGCAGGGCCTGGCACTCTGCTCTGGGCGATGCGCTCACCTTTTCCCTGTTGTGGCGTTTCGAGAGCGGGCTTGCCGCGCTGTCCGGCCTGAGTCTGGCGGTCGGCGTCGCCATGATGCGCGCGCTGCATGAGCTCGGTGTGCCGGGCGCGGCACTGAAGTGGCCGAACGACGTGCTGCTGAACGAGGGCAAGCTTGCCGGGATACTGCTCGAAGCGCAGGGCGACATGCTCGGCCCCAGCGCGGTGGTGATCGGCATCGGCCTCAATCTGGCCGTGCCGGAAGTGCTGCGCGGGCAGATCGAGCAGCCGGTGAGCGACTTGGCCTCGCTCGACATGCCCATGCCGGAGCGAAACCTGGTGCTTGCGGTATCATTGAAACATCTGGCGGCGGTGCTGCATGAGTTCGCCGCGCACGGTTTTTCACCCTTGCGCGCAGAGTGGGAACGCCATCATCGCTTTCAGCAAAGCGCGGTGAAGATATTGCTGCCTGACGGTTCGCATGTTGCCGGCATGGCGCTGGGGGTGACGGATGACGGCGCCTTGCGACTGGCGACCGCTCAGGGGGAGCAATTGTTCAATGCCGGAGAAGTCAGCTTGAGGAGCGCATAAGTGCTGCTACTGGATGTGGGGAACAGCCGCTGCAAGTGGGCGCTGGTGCAAGACGGCGCATGGGTGCAGCAGGGCGCGGTGGGCAACACCGAATGGAGCGCCCTGCGCCAGGCGCTCTCGGCTTTGCCGCCGCCCGGGCGCATCCTGGTCTCCAACGTGGCGGGCGCGGCGATGGCGCAGCGTTTGCGCACCGTCTGTGCGGAGTGGAAGTGTCCGCTGGAATTCGTGCAGGCCAGTGCCGGGCAGTGCGGTGTGCGCAACGGCTATCAGCAGCCCGAACAGCTGGGCAGTGACCGCTGGGCGGCGCTGATCGCGGCGTGGCAGTACGTACAGGGCGCCTGCCTGGTAGTGAACTGCGGCACGGCAACGACCGTGGATGCGCTCTCGGCAAAAGGCGAGTTCCTCGGCGGGTTGATCCTGCCCGGCGTCAGCCTGATGCAGCGCAGTCTGGCGACGAACACGGCGCAACTCGCCGAAGAGCAGGGGAGTCTGCAGGATTTTCCGCGCAATACGGCCGACGCCATCCACAGCGGGATGTTGCGTGCCACTGTGGGGGCGATCCGGCACCAGTTCGATTTGCTGCGCGCGCGCGAAGGGGCGGTGCGCTGTCTGATCGACGGCGGCTCGGCCGGCGTCGTCCGGGCGCACCTCGGCCTGCCGTCGGAGCAGTTGGATAACCTGGTGCTACGGGGTTTGCAGATCATCGGAGAGACGAAGAAATGACGAAGTGGATCGTGGGATTGTTGTTGCTGGCCAACCTGGCGCTATTCGGCTGGATGCACTGGGGGGCGGCGCTGAAAGAGGATCCCGGTGCGCCGGCGGTACAGGCGGCATTGAACGCGGACAAGGTCAGGCTGCTGGAATATGCGCCGTCTTCCGCGGTGGAAACGACATCGCGTACTGCGCCGGCTGTGACGCTGGCTCTATCTCCGGCACAAGCTGTGCCGGTTTCTGCGGCTGTAGCTGCGCCGGTGCCGCTCCCCGCTTCTGCCGTATCCAGCGCCCCCCCTCCCGTGTCGACTCCGGCGCCGGCGCAGGCGCAGGCAAAGAAGACTGAGAAGAAGATATCGAATTGCGCGGAATGGGGCGAGTTCTCAGGCAGCGATCTGGCGCGTGCGCAACAAGATCTGGCAGCACTCAAACTCGGCGACAAGCTCGCGCAACGCATCGTCGAGCAGGATCGCGGCTATTGGGTCTATATGCCGCCACAGCCGAACCGCGCCGGGGTGGAGCGCAAGTTACAGCAACTGAAAGAACGCGGTGTCTACGATCACTTCGTGGTGCAGGAAGAAGGGGAGTGGCAGTACGCGATTTCGCTGGGGGTGTTCAAGACAGAAGAGGCGGCCAAGAAATTCCTGGCTTTCTTGCGTACCAGGGATGTCCGTACCGCCCGGGTCGGCGAACGCATGAGCAAACTCAGGTTCACTGTGTTCGTTATGAAGGGGCTGGATGCGGATACTGCGGGCAAGATCGGGGCGCTGCAGAAGCGATTCCCCGACAGCGAACTCAAAGTATCGGCATGCAGCAATTGACAGGCGGGGGTGAAATCAGCAAAATGCCGCCCTTCTTCGAAGCGCGGGCAGGGAAAAGCTGCCGTGAACGCCAAGGTTTCGGTGATATAGCTCAGTTGGTTAGAGCACAGCACTCATAATGCTGGGGTCGGTGGTTCAAGTCCACCTATCACCACCAGGACAATGAAAGCCCAACCCTAACCGGTTGGGCTTTTTTTACGTCTGGGGCCAATAAAAACGCGGCTTTCGGCCATATTTCGCTAGTGTCAATCAGTGTCACGAAGTCTCGATTAGTATCACCACGTCTCATGGTTCCGTGGGTAACCATGCGAGTAATTCCGTAAATTTTAGAGCGTTGTGGGTGACGTGATGACTAGGGCCGGCCTTGGTGAGCCGCTTGAGCAGGCTGTTCTCGCTGATCAGGTCTTCGGGCTCCCTGTATCGGCGATATATAACTTATCAGGCATAACTTGACAATATTCGCTATAGCGAATAACTTAACACTATTCGTGATAAAGAATATCCTACTATGTCGACAGCAGTGCGTACTTCCGGCCAGCTTAGTCCGATTCTGAAGGGGTTGAGGAGGGAGAAAGGCTGGTCTCAACAAGCCCTTGGCGATAAGGTGGGCCTGTCCCAGGAACGGATCTCGGTGATCGAGAATCACCCTGAGAAAGTTTCCCTCGACAGCCTGCTGACGGTGTTGATGGCGCTGGATGTGGAGATGCAAATCGCACCCAAAGGTACAGAGCGTCCCAATCTACCCAAGGAGAACTGGTAATGGCTGGGCGCCCCTCTGCTTTGCAGTCGTTGGATGTCTGGATGAATGGCGAGCTGGTCGGGTACTGGAAATACGGCCCGTCAAAGGGGCACTCTTTCGTTTATGCCGCCTCCTGGCTGGCGAGTGACTACGCCCGGTCTATCTCTCTTTCGATGCCATTGTCCAACGGCGAGACTCCATTTGCGGGGGAAGTAGTCGAGTTCTATTTCGACAATCTGTTGCCGGATAGTCCGGATATCCGCCGCCGAGTGGCATCGAAATTCGGCGCCAGTTCACCCAAGGCATTTCAATTGCTGGAAAAAATCGGGCGTGACTGTGTTGGGGCATTGCAGTTGCTACCTGCGGGCAATGATGCGCCGGATGTCAGGACGGTGAATGCCGAACCGCTTACTGAAAGGGATGTGGAGAACATCCTTGATGCTGCAATCAGTCCACGCAGCATCGGCATGAACGAGGAAGACGAATTGCGCATCTCGCTTGCGGGTGCGCAGGAAAAGACAGCTCTGCTGTTACATGAAGGTCAATGGTGCAGGCCGCACGGAACGACTCCAACCACCCACATCTTCAAGCTGCCGCTCGGCAGGGTGGGAAACATGCAGGCTGACTTTTCATCTTCAGTGGAAAACGAGTGGCTCTGTGCCCAACTTCTCCAGGCGTATGGACTGCCGGTACCGACATGTGGCATCGGCCACTTTGGGCAACACAAAGCACTGGTCGTAGAACGCTTTGACCGGAAGTACGAAAACGGGTGGTGGATCCGCTTGCCACAGGAAGATTTCTGTCAGGTGGCGGGCATCTCATCAAACCAGAAATACGAGAGCCACGGCGGGCCGGGCATGGCTTACATCCTCGATAAGCTGCGCGGCAGCGTGAATGCTGCCGAAGACCGCCGGAGATTCCTTATGGCACAGTTGCTGTTCTGGGTGATGGCGGCGCCGGACGGACATGCCAAGAACTTTAGTATCTCGATTGGACCGAAGGATAGCTTCTGGCTCACGCCTTTTTACGATGTCATGTCGGCCTGGCCGGTAATTGGCGCCGGCGCAAACCAATTCCAGTGGCAGAAGGTCAAGCTGGCAATGGCGCTGCATGCCAAGAATACCCATTACAAGGTTTCTGAGATCCGACGGAAGCACTGGAACGAAGTGGCCAAGGACAATGCTATCGGAGCGGATTTCGAGGATGCCATTCAGATGGTCATCGACAAGACGCCGGCGGTCATCAGCCAGGTGGAAGGGCTGCCTGGGAGGGATTTCCCTGCCGAAGTGGCAGACCGCATCTTTTCGGGGGTCAGAGAGCAGGTCGAGCGGCTAAAGAATTAGGGGCTGGGGGCTCAGAGTGGCTGGGTTCGAATATAATGAAAATCAAGGATTAGACGTTGGTCTTTGTTGTGTGAATATTTTGTGATCGGATCCCTTTGAAATCATTTGTTTAAGGAAAATTCAAGGGCGCCTATCCCGCCAAATAAAAAAACTCCAGCTTTGGCTGGAGTTTTTTTATTTGGTGCAGGTGTTTCGTTAGTTGTTGTCGGTGAACAGTTGCTTCAGCATCCACAAGGCAAACACCGCCACAAGAATGGCAGAGCCAATTGCTGCAAGATCTGCGACGAATGACATTTTAATCTCCTCTCACGAAAATTAGTTGAACACAAAATAACAAGGCCAGCGGTGCAAATCCTAGCACAACTGATTCGCGTGACAAGTATTTTGTGCAACACCTTCAGCCCGCGTGGTGACCACGAAGGCAGGAGAGGAGGCTGAATTTTGAGGAAGTGGGAAGCTGGCGCTACGCAGCGCTTCCCACAAGCCTTGGATTAGTCAGCTTTTTTGAACAGCTGCATGGTGATCCAGATAGCGAAGCCAACCGAGAATATTGCGGTACCGATCGATGCTACGTCTGCGATGAACGACATTATTTTCTCTCCCTTACGAGCCAAGTTTTGGATGACATTTATAATGGCGATAGTCAGTAAAGTTCTAGTGACGATAGTTGACTAAAGCTTTCCAAATTATATTAGTTTTTTTGTAGGACATTCCCACAAAATTCATAAGGCTTATAATTAATTAAGGCCTTAACGCGTTCTTCACAATAAATGAACGCTTTTTTGACATTAAGTAACAAGGATTCAGGTAACCAGCGTGCAATTAAAACTCTACATAAAGACCTATGGCTGTCAGATGAACGAGTACGACTCGGACAAGATGGCGGATGTGCTGCGTGCCTGCGAAGGCATGGTGCAGACCGACAGGCCGGAGGAGGCTGATGTCATTCTGTTCAACACCTGTTCCATCCGCGAGAAGGCGGAAGACAAGGTGTTCTCCGATCTTGGGCGCGCGCGCGCGCTGAAGCAGGCCAACCCGAATCTGCTGATCGGCGTGGGCGGATGTGTCGCCAGCCAGGAGGGCGAGGCCATTGTGAAGCGCGCGCCCTATGTCGACATGGTGTTCGGCCCGCAGACCCTGCATCGCCTGCCGCAACTCATCGCGGCGCGGCGCGAGAGCGGCAGGCCGCAGGTGGATATCAGTTTTCCCGAGATCGAGAAATTCGATCATGTTCCCGCCGCCCAGAGTTCGCACGGCACGGCCTTCGTCTCCATCATGGAAGGGTGCAGCAAGTATTGCACCTACTGCGTGGTGCCTTACACGCGCGGCGAAGAGATGTCGCGGCCGTTCGCTGACGTCATGCACGAAGTGCGAAAGCCTGACGGCGCAGGGCGTGGGTGAGATCACCTTGCTCGGCCAGAACGTGAATGCCTATCTGGGCGAAACCGGGGATGGCGACACGGTGGATTTCGCGTTCCTGGTGCAGGCAGTCGCAGCCTTGCCGGGCGTGCAGCGTCTGCGCTACATGACATCGCACCCGCGCGAGATGTCGCAACGCCTCATCGATCTGTATGCGACCACGCCCAAGCTGGCCAGCCATCTGCATCTGCCGGTGCAGTCCGGCTCGGACCGCATCCTGGCGGCGATGAAGCGCGGCTACACGGCGCTGGAGTACAAGTCCGTCGTGCGCAAGCTGCGCGCGGCGCGGCCGGACATCTCCATCACCGCGGATTTCATCGTCGGCTTCCCCGGCGAGACCGAGGCCGATTTCGAGGCGACTATGAAGCTCATCGACGACATCGGCTTCGATTCCAGTTTCAGCTTCCTCTTCAGCCCGCGCCCCGGCACGCCTGCCGCGGAGATGCATGACGACACGCCGTACGAAACCAAGCTCGCGCGGCTGCACCGCCTGCAGGCGCGCATCGCGGAGCTGGGGCAGCAGGTGAGCGACGCGATGGGCGGCAGCGTGCAGCGGGTGCTGGTGGAGAATATCTCGCGCAAGAACGCGCAGGAACTGGCGGGGCGCACCGCAAACAACCGCGTGGTGAACTTCGCCGGCTCGCCCGGCATGCTGGGGCGCTTTGTGGACGTGCGGATATTGTCGGGAACCCTGCACACCTTGCGCGGCGAACTGGTGATCCAGTCATGAGAGACAAGGAGAACATCGCGTTCGAGCCGGTGGACAACGCGCGTCTGGCCAACCTGTGCGGCGCGTTCGACGAGAACCTGCGCCAGATCGAGACCGCGCTGGAAGTGAACATCGCGCGGCGCGGCGAACGTTTCACCATCACCGGCGCGCAGGCGGCATTGGCGCGCAGCGTGCTGGAGCGCTTCTATCTCGAAGCCAGGCACGACATCTCGCTGGAGCGTCTGCAGCTTGGCCTGATCGAATGCATGAAAAGTGACCTGCCCGATGCGCAAAGCGAATCCGTGCCGCTGCTGATGACGCGCAAGGCCGAGGTGCGCGGGCGCACCGTGCGCCAGAACGAATATCTGCAGGCCATCCAGGAACACGACATCACCTTCGGCGTCGGCCCGGCCGGGACCGGCAAGACCTATCTCGCCGTGGCCTCGGCGGTGGATGCGCTGCAGCGCGAGACAGTGAAACGCCTGGTGCTGGTGCGTCCGGCGGTGGAAGCAGGCGAGCGCCTGGGATTTCTGCCCGGCGACCTGGCGCAGAAGGTCGATCCCTATCTGCGTCCCTTGTACGATGCGCTGTACGACCTGATGGGGCTGGACAAGGTGGCCAAGGCGTTCGAGCGCGGCATGATCGAGATCGCGCCACTGGCGTACATGCGCGGGCGCACGCTCAACCATTCCTTCATCATCCTCGACGAGGCGCAGAACACCACGCCGGAGCAGATGAAGATGTTCCTCACGCGCATCGGTTTCGGCAGCAAGGCCGTCATCACCGGCGACGTGACGCAGATCGACCTCGCGCGCGGCCAGAAGAGCGGACTCAACGATGCGCGCATCGCGCTGAAGGACGTGCGCGGCATCGCGTTCCAGCAATTCCAGGCAGAAGACGTGGTGCGCCATCCGCTGGTGCAAAAGATCGTCTCCGCCTACGAAAGACACGAGCAACCATAAATGAACGACACACACAAACTATCGCTGTCGGTGCAATACGCCAGCAACGCCAAGAAGCTGCCGACACGGCAGCAGTTTCGCCGCTGGGTGAAAGTCGCACTGGAGCAGGATGTGCAGATGGCGCTGCGCATCGTGGATGAGATCGAGGGCCGCGCGCTGAACCAGAGCTATCGCGGCAAGGACTACGCCACCAACGTGCTGACCTTCGTGTACGACGACAGCACGCCGTTATATGGCGATGTCGTCATCTGCGCGCCGGTGGTGGCGCGCGAGGCCAAAGAACAGGGCAAGGATCTGTTCGCGCATTACGCGCATCTCACCATCCACGCGGCCCTGCATCTGCAGGGCTACGACCACGAAAAAAAGCGCGATGCCGAGAAGATGGAGGCGCGCGAGACTGCGTTGATGCTCAAATTGCGGTATCCTGCGCCCTATCTTGTTAGTTGAAATTCAGTAATGGACGGTTCGGAAAGTAGTAACAAGCCCACCCTGTTGGAACGGCTCTCCACGATGCTGCTGCGGGAGCCGGAAGATCGCGAGCAGTTGATCGCGTTGTTGCACAGCGCCTACGAGCGCAACCTGCTGGATGCCGAAGCACTTTCCATGATGGAAGGCGTCATCCAGGTTTCGGAGCAGCAGGTGCGCGAGATCATGATCCCGCGCGCGCAGATGGATGTCATCGACATCAGCCAGCCGCCGGAACAATTCATCCCCTACGTCATCCATACCGCGCACTCGCGCTTTCCCGTCACCGACGGCGACAAGGACAACATCATCGGCATCCTGCTGGCGAAAGATCTGTTGCGCTACTACGCGGGCGAGGAATTCGACGTGCGCGACATGCTGCGCCCGGCCGTGTTCGTGCCGGAATCGAAGCGCCTCAATGTGCTGCTGCGCGACTTTCGCAGCAACCGCAACCACATCGCGCTGGTGGTGGACGAATACGGCGGCGTCTGCGGCATGGTCACCATCGAGGACGTGCTGGAGCAAATCGTCGGCGACATCGCCGACGAATACGACTTCGACGAAGCCGAAGACAACATCATCCGCCAGAACGACGCCCACTGGCGCGTCAAAGCCGATACCGAGATCGCCGCTTTCAACGAAGCGCTCGGGACGAGCTTCAGCGACGAGGAATGCGATACCGTCGGCGGTCTCGTACTCAAGGCGGCAGGCCAGCTTCCCAAGCGCGGAGAAAGTTTCCAGATCGGGGAATGGCAATTCACCGTGCTGCGTGCGGACAGCCGCAGGCTCCATTCCCTGCTGGTGGAGCGCTCGCTGATCGAAGCGGGGGAGCAGGGCTAACGCTGCGCTGCCCCGGCACTCAGCCGGGACTTCAGAACTGCTCTTCCGGGCGCAGGTAACGCCACTGCCCTTGCGGCAGATCGCCCAGCCGCACCTTGCCGATACGCACGCGTTTCAGCGCCGTGACTCTCAATCCCACCATTTCGCACATGCGGCGGATCTGGCGCTTCTTGCCTTCCTTCAGGATGAAACGCAGCTGGTCCTCGTTCTGCCAGCTTACCTTTGCAGGCTTGAGTTTCTTGCCGTCCAGCGACAGGCCGTGATTGAGCATGGCCAATCCGTTGGTGTCGATCTTGCCTTGCACGCGCACCAGATATTCCTTTTCGATGGGCGAATCTTCGCCGATAAGTTGCTTGGCGATGCGTCCATCCTGGGTGAGCACCAGCAAGCCGGTCGAGTCGATATCCAGTCTGCCGGCGGGGGCGAGGCCGAGCAACTGGCTGCGGTGGAAGCGCTGCGGCGAGGTGTCCTGCGCCCAGCGTGTCGACGCATCGAGCAGCAGGATGGCGGGCTTGTAACCTTCCTCGGCCTGCCCCGACACATAGCCCACGGGCTTGTGCAACAGGATGGTGACGCGGCCTTCCTGCCTGGCCTGCGCCGCGCGCTCCAGCGTGATCTTCTGCGTCGGCAATATCTTGGTGCCGAGTTCGCTGACGGTCTCGCCGTCCACCTTCACCCAGCCCTTGGCGATGTAGTCGTCCGCTTCACGGCGCGAGCAGAGTCCCTGTTCTGACATCAATTTCGATAAACGTATTTTTTCCATATTTAACCTAATGCGGGGAACAGGCCGCGCAGTCCCCCGGCGATGAATTCAACGGCGATGGCGGCAAGCAGCAGGCCCATCAGCCTCGTAACGATGTTGCTGCCCACCCTTCCCAGGCGCTGCGACACCCACGGTGCGATGAGGAAGGTAAGCCAGACGGTAATGCTCAGCAGAAGCAGAATGAGCGCCATCGCAGCGTAATGTCCGGTGACGCTGGCCTTGTGCGCATCGAGGATCACCGTGCTGATCGCGCCTGGGCCGGCCAGCAGCGGCGTGGACAGCGGCACGATGGCGACCGAGGAAGTGGCGTCGCCGTCGATGTCGTCCGGCGAGGGGGCTGGCTTGTCGCCGATGAGCATGTTGATGGACATCAGCAGCAGCAGGATGCCGCCCGCCGTGCGGAACGAGTGGATGCTGATGCCGAAGAACTCCAGGATCGCCTCGCCCAGCAGCAGGGCGGCCAGCAGGATGACGAGCACCGACAGCGAAGCCAGGCGCCCCACACGTTCGCGTTTCTTCGCCGTCATGCCCGCGGTGAACGCGATGATGATGGGAATGATGCCGACCGGATCGATGATCGCGAACAGGCTGATGAAGATCTTGGTGTATTCGGTGAAATCGAGCATGGGGGGTCTCTACGGAAGTGGCGCGAAGTTACACCGTATAATGCTGCGAATCAATTCGCTTGACCGTTTTCATGCAAAAAATCCTGACCTCGCCCTATTCGATCGCCTTTTTCTCGGGCGCCCTCGCCGTGCTCGGCTACGCCCCGTTCGGGATGTTTCCCCTGCCCATCCTCGCGCTCGCCGTGCTGTTCTGGCTGTGGAGCCGTGCGGAACGTCCCGCACAAGCCGCGTGGCTAGGGTCGAGCTTCGGCATGGGCTTGTTCTGCGCCGGCATCGGCTGGATATACGTTGCGCTGCATATATATGGATACATGCACCCCATCCTGGCGGCGCTCGCAACGGCACTGTTCGCCGCCGTGAACGCCACGCTGCCCGCGCTGGCGGGGTATGTGCAGGCGAAACTGAAGGCTCCATCGACGTTGCGCATCCTGCTGCTCATGCCCGCCATCTGGACGCTCGCCGAATGGCTGCGCGGCCTGCTGTTCACCGGTTTCCCCTGGCTGGCCGTCGGCTACTCGCAAGCACCGGACAGTCCGCTGGCAGGCTACGCGCCGCTGCTCGGCGTATATGGCGTGTCGCTCTTTGTGGCGGTGAGCGCTGCGCTGTTGCTGGTTTTGTCGCGCGCGCGCTGGAGCAGGCAGGGCAAGATCGTCTTGGCAACTCTGCTTGTGTTGTGGGTGGCGGCGCATTGCTGCGCACGGTCGCCTGGACGCAGCCGCAGGGCGAGCCGCTCAAGGTCAGCCTGCTGCAAGGCAATATCGCGCAGGATGAGAAATTCGAGGAAGACAGGCTGATCGCCACGCTGGAAACCTATCGCCGTCTGGCGCAAGGCAGCGACGCGCGCTTCATCGTCTTGCCCGAGACGGCGCTGCCGCTGCTGAGAGACAACGTACCGGACAGCTACCATGCCATCCTGCGCGACCACGCGCGCCGGAACGGCGGCGACATCCTCATCGGCGCGTTCGAAAAAGAGAACGGCAGCTACTACAACAGTGTGTACTCGCTGGGCAGCTCCGAGAGCCAGCACTACCGCAAGAACCACCTCGTCCCCTTCGGCGAATTCATCCCGATGCGCAGCGTGTTCGGCTGGCTCATCAATGAGGTGTTGCGGATACCGATGGGCGATCAGGCCAGCGGCGGCGCGCACCAGCCGCCGCTCGATGTCGCCGGGCAGAAGGTCGCCGTGGATATCTGCTACGAGGACGCCTTCGGCGAAGAGATCATCCGCGCTTTGCCCGAAGCCACCTTGCTGGCGAATGTCACCAACGACGCCTGGTACGGCGAATCGCACGCCGCTATGCAGCACAATCAGCTGTCGCAGATGCGCGCATTGGAAACGGGGCGCATGATGCTGCGCGCCACCAATACCGGGGTTACCTCGGTGATTGGCGTGGATGGGCGGGTGCGGGCGATGCTGCCGCAGCATGAGGAGGGGGTGCTTACTGCGGAGGTGCGGGGGTATGTGGGGAGTACGCCGTATGTGAGGTGGGGGAATGGAGGGATGCTGGTGTTGGTTGCGGTGATGTTGTTCGCCGCTTGGTGGCTGCAACGCAGAATGTCCCCTCGCCCGCTTGCGGGAGATAACCAGCGACTTGGCTGACGTTGTTTGGCAGCCTAGTCGAATGGCTAGTAGGTCCATCAGGGCTAGGGAGAGGGTGTTTTAGTGACCGTTCGTCCTGAGCCTGTCGAAGGATGGGCGAAGCTCGCTGGTTTGCTTTAATTCAAAACCCAACACCGTCGGGGGTTGCCCGACAGCAAGCTTCTTTCTTTTGCTTCGCCAAAAGAAAGTAAGCCAAAGAAAAGGCGACCCCGGTGCGCCGCCCCTTCGGGGTTCCCTGCGTTGCTCGACTGGTCAGGCCTCCTCATAAACTCGCACGACCCGCTGCGCGGTCACGTGCTCAGACATATTCGTCGGACTACCCCTGACCAGCCTGCGCTACTCGGCGGCGCACAGGGGAAGGAAAAACGAAGATCAAAACCCTTTGGTGGGCAGCAAGCTGCCCACCAAAGGCAAAACAATTCGACTTCGGAAAATTGCTGTCCGGGTATGCAAATCAAAGGGAATAGGGAATGGGAAAATTCTGGAAGTACTTCAAGTTGGTTGTTCTGGTATGGGGCTTTATTTGGTTGGGAATTGTATTGTTTATCGTTGCGACCATCTTGCTCCAGAGCTTCACCAATAGACAAGAAGCCAAACTAGAAGCGCAGATCGACACAAGCTTTAAAAAGACGATTGGTGAAATTAGTCTTGTAGTAAAAGAAGGCAAAGAAGATTCATCACGGTTGTATTTGACTATCTCCAAGCGCGGCAAACTGCTGGTGACAGATTATGAGCTACCTACAGAACAATTAGCGGAGGGCTGGGCGAATGTTGATGATGCCCGTATTTATTTAATTGGTAACGACGGGTACAGCATTATTTTGTTCTTGGAGTCAGAAAGCGACCATGATTATTCGCATAAGTACATTTTGCAGTTTTCACTGAACGAAAAAATTGAATTCGATCGGCTGGTTGACCTCGCTATTCCTCACAAAATCCCGGGAGACGAATCGCTGCTGTTTGGAAACCGCATTATTGATTTGCCATCATTTGAAAATGAGAGTTTTGAGACAGTTGATATTCCGGTGTTGGTTAAAATCGGTAGCACAATAAAAGTGTGCCCTATGCTTAATCAGCGCAACCTTGCATTGCAAAGGCGGCACTACGGAAAAGTTATTCAGCACCGAATTGACTTGTTGTCAAAATCAAAAGATGCAGAGTTGCAAAAGCAATATCGGTTGATTGAAAAAGAGTTTGATGAAATATCTACAGGTGTTGGAGGGGAGTGCGAGTAGTTAGAAAGCGTGGGCACGAAGTGCCCGCGCTGTGGTTTAAGGTTTTGACTTTCCTTCCCCTGTGCGCCGCCGAGTAGCGCAGGCTGGTCAGGGGTAGTCCGACGAATATGTCTGAGCACGTGACCGCGCAGCGGGTCGTGCGAGTTTATGAGGAGGCCTGACCAGTCGAGCAACGCAGGGAACCCCGAAGGGGCGGCGCACCGGGGTCGCCTTTTCTTTGGCTTCTTTCTTTTGGCGAAGCAAAAGAAAGAAGCTTGCTGTGGGGCAACCCCCGACGGTGTTGGTTATCTTGTTTTATGTCGATTTCGAGGCCTTCCAATATGACGCGACAAGTGCGTAACTATTTGCCCACAAGAAACTAGTTAACACCTGAAGTAATAGCCACAATCCCCCGCTTGGCTCCGACACCTGAAGAATATAGATCCCAGCAGGAGCATTCAGGATTTCCCAAATAATAACCAGAATGCTGTACGAGGCATGAGTCAGTGCCGAGTCGGAGAAGCCCACGCCGAAAATGCTCAGTCCAAGCATAAGGCCGCAGATAATTGCTGCGACGGCGTGGGCCAAAGTCAGAAGTAAAATTTTGGGCATAATCTGAGTCCCTTTGGCGAGTTTTCAGCCGTAAGGCTGCTTAAGGCGGAAAAATCAATTTTGTGAGAGTACGGTAATGTCATCACCAACTAAAAGCAACTGGACCTGCTACCTCCTCCAATGCTCCGACCAAACCCTCTACTGCGGCATCACCAACGACCTCGACAAGCGCCTCGCCGCCCATAACGCAGGCGAAGGCGCCAAATACACGCGCGGTCGCACCCCCGTAAAACTCATCCATTCCGAACCCTGCGCCGACAAATCCGCCGCCCTGAAACGCGAGATGGAGATCAAAGCCATGTCCCCGCGCCTCCAAACTGGCGCTTTGCGGCGTGACGTAACGGGCCGGAAGCCGTAAAATGCGCCCTTTCGCAAATACCGGCGGTTAATCAGTACATGCTCACTTTTGGTTCCGACATAACGCCCGCAAGCGGGCATGAGTCTTCGCCGAAACTTGGCTCAAAGCCAAGTTTTCAGCAAGTCATCCTGACGCTACAGAAATTCTGGGACAAGCAGGGCTGCGCGCTGCTGCAACCCTATGACATCGAAGTCGGCGCGGGCACCTTCCATACGGCGACCTTCTTGCGCGCGATCGGCCCGGAACCCTGGCGCGCCGCCTATGTGCAGCCTTCGCGCCGTCCCAAGGACGGGCGTTACGGCGAGAATCCCAACCGCTTGCAGCATTACTACCAGTTCCAGGTGGTGATGAAGCCCTCTCCCGACAACATCCAGGAGCTGTATCTCGACAGCCTGCGCGCACTGGGCATCGACACCGGCGAGCACGACATCCGTTTCGTCGAGGACGACTGGGAATCGCCGACCTTGGGCGCGTGGGGCCTGGGCTGGGAAGTGTGGCTGGACGGCATGGAAGTGACGCAGTTCACCTATTTCCAGGAAGTCGGCTCGCTCACCTGCAAGCCGGTGCTGGGCGAGATCACTTACGGTCTGGAGCGTCTGGCCATGTATCTGCAGGGCGTGGAGAACGTGTTCGACCTGGTGTGGGCGAAGAACGGCGACACCGTGGTGACCTACCGCGACGTGTATCACCAGAACGAGGTGGAGCAGTCCAGATACAACTTCGAGCATTCCAACGTCGAGATGCTGTTCCGTCACTTCAACGAATACGAGGGCGAGGCCAAGCGCCTGATGGACGCGGGGCTGCCGTTGCCGGGTTACGAGATGGTGATGAAGTGCTCGCACACCTTCAACCTGCTGGATGCGCGCGGCGCGATCTCGGTGACCGAGCGCGCGGCCTACATCGGCCGGGTGCGCGCCCTGGCGCGGCAGGTGGCGCAGGCGTATTACGATTCGCGCGAAGCATTGGGTTTCCCGATGGCTAAGGTCGGAGGGAAGAAATGAGACAGACGCTACTGATCGAATTGCTCACGGAAGAGCTGCCGCCGAAGGCGCTGGAGAAACTCTCCGCCACTTTCGCCAGCGAGGTGTTTGGCGCCTTGAAAGAACAGGGGCTGCTGAACGAAGCCAGCAAGTGCACGCCGTATGCGACGCCGCGCCGTTTGGCATTGAGCATCACCGAAGTTGCGCAGCAGCAACCCGACCGCATCATCGAACGCAAAGGGCCGGCGGTGAACGCGGGGCTGGATGCGGAGGGCAAGCCGACCAAGGCGCTGGAAGGCTTCATGCGCTCGGCCAATGTTGCCCAGACGCAATTGCAGCGCGTGGGCGACGGCAAGGCGGAATACTTCGTGGCGCGCGTCGAGCAGAAGGGCAAGCCGCTGGGCGAATACCTTTCGGACATCATCACGCAGGCGCTGAAGAAGCTGCCGGTGCCGAAGCTGATGCGTTGGGGCGACTCCGAACATCAGTTCGTGCGCCCGGTGCACGGGCTGGTCGTTCTGCACGGCAAGCGTGTGGTGATGGCGGAGGTGCTGGGCCTGATCAGCGGCAACGTGACCAGCGGTCACCGCTTCCTGTGCAACGAGCGCGTCACTCTCGATCACGCGGACGACTACGAGGCCGTGCTGGCGCGCGAGGGGCGCGTGATTCCCAGCTTCGCGCGGCGACGCGAAACCATCGTGGCGCGCCTGGATGTCCTGGCCGAGCAGAACAGGGCGATCTGGGTGGGACACACCAATTTCGACTTGGAGAAACTGCTCTCCATGTCCAACGACGAACGCAGCGTGCTCTCCACCCTGCTGGACGAGGTGACGGGGCTGGTCGAATGGCCGGAGGTGTATGTCGGCGAGTTCGAGCCGGAATTCCTCGACGTGCCGCAGGAATGCCTGATCCTTACCATGCAGCAGAACCAGAAATACTTCCCGCTGCTGGATGCCTCCACCGGCAAGCTGCTGAACAAGTTCCTCATCGTTTCCAACATGCAGGTGAGCGATCCTCACCACATCATCGAAGGCAACCAGCGCGTGGTGCGTCCGCGCCTGGCCGATGCGCGGTTCTTCTTCAATCAGGACCGCAAGCAGAAACTGGAATCGCGCGTCGAAAAACTCGGCAACGTGGTCTACCACAACAAGCTGGGCACGCAGTTGCAGCGCGTCGAGCGCATCACCACGCTGGCCGGAACCATCGCGCGGCTGCTGGAGGCGAACAAGGCCAATGCGGAACTGGCCGCGCGCCTGTGCAAGGCCGACCTGCTCACCGACATGGTGGGCGAGTTCCCCGAGCTGCAGGGCATCATCGGGCGCTACTACGCCTTCCATGACGGCGAAGACCTGGAAGTGGCGAATGCCATCGAGGCGCACTACCATCCGCGCTTCGCCGGAGACTCGTTGCCCGTGGGGGCGGTGGCCTGCTCGGTCGCGCTGGCGGACAAGCTGGAGACGCTGGTCGGCATCTACGGCGTCGGCCAGGTGCCGACCGGCGACAAGGACCCGTTCGGCCTGCGCCGCCATGCGCTGGGCGTATTGCGCATCCTGATCGAGTCGTCCATCGACCTGTCGTTGCCGGCGCTGCTCAAGACAACTGCGGACAATTTCCCCGCAGGGATGCTGAGCGCGACGGTGGCGGTGGACGTGGAAGCTTTCATGCTCGACCGTTTGCGCGGCTACCTGCGCGAGCGCAGTTTCGACGTGGCGCATATCGAGGCGGTGCTGGCGGTGCTGAACGGCCGTCTGCACGAAGTGATGCCGCGCCTGCAGGCGGTACGCGCCTTTGCCGCGCTGGCGGCAGCCAAGGATCTGGCGGCAGCCAACAAGCGCGTGCAGAACATCATGCGCAAGAACCACGAAGAACTGGGCAGGGCGATGGAGTTCGCGGTGTTCGATACCAAACTGATGTCGGACGAGGCCGAGCGCAACCTGCATCAGGCGCTGATGGACATCACGCCGTTCGTGCAGGGCTACTTCGCGCGCGGCGAATACGGACAGAACCTGAAGGCGCTGGTCACGCTCAAGCCGTTCATCGACGATTTCTTCGACCAGGTGATGGTGATGTGCGAGGACAAGGCTTTGCGCATCAACCGCGCATTGCTGCTCAAGCAGCTCGGCGGCCTGATGAATCAGGTTGCGGACATTTCGAAACTGGCCGCATGACCAAGCTCATCATCCTCGACCGCGACGGCGTCATCAATTTCGATTCCGACCAGTTCATCAAGAGTCCGGACGAGTGGAAGCCCATCCCGGGCAGCCTGGAGGCCATTGCGCGGCTGAGCCAGGCCGATTACCGCGTGGTGGTGGCGACCAACCAGTCCGGCATCGGGCGCGGCCTGTTCGACATGCCGACGCTGAATGCCATCCACGACAAGATGCACAAGGCGTGCGCGCAGGTCGGCGGTCGCATCGACGCGGTGTTCTTCTGCCCGCATACCAACGATGCGAACTGCGGTTGCCGCAAACCCAAGAGCGGCATGCTGGAAGAGATTGCCGCACGCTATGGCGTCAGCCTGAAAGGCGTGCCCGCAGTGGGCGATTCGCTGCGCGATCTGGAAGCGGCGGCGCGTGTGGAAGCGCAGCCCATCCTGGTGCTCACCGGCAAGGGCAGCAAGACGCAGGCCACCGGCGGCCTGCCTGAAAACACCCTGGTCTTCCCCGACCTGGCTTCAGTGGTGGCGACGCTGGTATGACATTCCTGCGCTCGCTGCTCTTCTTCCTGGTGCAACTGGTGTGGACGCCTATCTATGCCTCGATGGTGCTCTTTATTTTCCCGTTCAAGCCGCTAACGCGCTACCGCATCGCTTCCGGCTTGGCCTGGAGCACGATGTGGTTGCTGCGCGTGATCTGCGGCATCCGCATGGAAGTGCGCGGCGCGGAGAACATCCCGAAAGAACCGTGCATCGTGCTGTGCAAGCATCAATCGGCGTGGGAAACGTTCGCACTGCAGACCGTGTTCCCGCCGCAGGTGTGGGTGCTCAAGCGCGAACTGCTGTGGTTGCCGTTCTTCGGCTGGGGCTTGGCATTGACCAGCCCGATCGCGATCGACCGCAGCAAGGGCAAACAGGCGATGCGCCAATTGATGGAGCAGGGCCGTGACAGATTGCAGCGCGGCTTCTGCGTGGTGATCTTCCCCGAAGGCACCCGCATGCCCTATGGCGTGCACGGCAAATACAAGGTCGGCGGTGCGGTGCTGGCCGAAAACACCGGTGCGCCTGGTGGTGCCGGTGGCGCATAACGCCGGCAAGTTCTGGGGGCGCAACGCCTTCTGGAAGCATCCCGGCACCATCGTGATGAGCATCGGCAAGCCCATCGATCCCAAGGGGCTCAAGGCGGACGAGATCAACCGCCGTGTGGAAGGCTGGATCGAGGGCGAAATGATCAGGCTCGGCTGATGTTCAAGGCATCACGTCAGAAGACACCGCCACCTGTCGTCGAACAACGCAACATCCTCCTTTCCGGCAAAGAAATCAGCTACACCCTCAAACGCAGCGGCAAACGCCGCAGCATCGGCCTGCGCATCGACGATCGCGGGCTTACCGTCAATGTGCCGCTGCGCACATCCGAGAAATGGCTGCACAGCGTGCTGCACGACAAGGCAGACTGGGTGGTGCAGAAACTGGATGGCTGGCAATCGAAAAAGGCCCCGCCGATAGTCTGGGCGGAAGGCGCACGCATCCCGTTCCGCGGCGAGGAGTTCGTCCTGCAGCTGGCGCCCAGGGTGCGCGGCGCGATCGCGCAATTGCAGGGCGAGGCGCTGCTGGTGCCGGTCGGGCCGGAAGCGGAGGTGGCGCGCATCGAAAAGGCGGTGATGCAGTGGTACCGCAACGAGGCGTTGCGCGTGTTCGAGGAGTGCGTGGAATATTTCGCGCCGCAACTGCAAGTTTCGCCGCGCGAGATCAAGCTGTCGGCGGCACGCACCCAGTGGGGCAGCTGCACAGTGCACGGAGTGGTGCGGCTGAACTGGCAACTGGTGAAGATGCCGCTGCATCTGATCGACTACGTGGTGGTGCACGAACTGGCGCACCTGGTCGAGATGAACCACTCGCCTGCGTTCTGGAGCGTGGTGGAGCGCGCGTGCCCGGACTACAAGAAATGCCGGGCCGAACTGCGCGGCTACGGGGTGGCGGAGTAGGGGCAGAACATCCGGGCCTGTCGGTGCGACAATATGCCGCATTCCCAAGCGGGGAGATCGGCCTTACAGTTCACCTTGCCAAGCGGATGGATGCGATTCCCAGTAGTCTCCTCCCGGATGAAAGAATAGCTTCCGCTTGGCCCCTTCCTTATAGATGCAGTCGCCTTCCCGTTCCGAGTTGCACCAGGTCGCCCAGTTTGGCGAACAGCTCGCTGCCGTCGCGCTGGCTGATCCAGTCGCCGTCCTGATAACCGTAGTGGAAGCCGCCCGACTTGGCGGCCAGCCATATCTCGCGGTTCGGCACATGGCGATTGACGATGAGTTTGCTGCCGTCCTCGAACTCCATCTCCATCACCGTGCCGTTGCTGTCGTAATCGATGTCGGCATCGCTCTCGTCTATCGCCTGTTCGATGCGCTGGAACACCGCATCCGCCAGTTCGTTGAATTCGCTTTCGTTCATCGTCATCCTCTTTAACGCCGACCGATCAGCATGCTGCTGTCGCTTTGGCTTACCTGAAAATTGCGCAGCACATTCGCCCCGAGCAGGTTGGTCTCCATGTTCGGCATCACCGCGACCGTGATGTTCTGCAACTGGAAGTTGCCCAGCGTCATGCGCGGCACGAGGGCGATGCATCCGGTCGCCGTGCCGTTCGCGGTCTGGAACTGCACCTCCTTGCAATTGCGTATGCCGGCCTGGTGCGCCAGGTCGCTGGATATGGAGGTGACGCTGGCGCCGGTGTCCACCATGAAAGTGACCGGGACGTTTTCGATGGTGCCCGGCAGGTAGAAGTGGCCGTTAGGCTGGCGTTTGACTTCCATGCTGCCATCGCCGGAGAAGGTCGGCGGCGGCAGGTCAACCTCGGGGCTGGCTGTTTTGACGAACAACTGGAAATCCTCCATGCCCGCGCCGGAAGATTGCAGCGCAAGCTGCACCGGCTTTTCCATCTGCACGGTCAGCGGCTTGTCGAACTTCAGGAGATGTCCCTCCGAGAAGCCGCTGCGCGGGTTGCACCATGCGTTGCCGACGCTGAACATCATGTCGTATTGCCCGACAGGCAGGTGCAGGATGGTGCTCCCTCGCGCATGCACCAGTACCGACATGGAAGGGATCGCGGTCTGCGGCGCAGACAGGATCAACAGCACTGGATGGGTGTGGTCGTTTTTCAGCGTGATCTCGGGGTCGTTCGGCCCGTCGGCGCGCAGGCCGCTGCCGGGGAATAAGGTGACGCTGCCGTTGGCCGGGAAGTCGCGTTCGCATTGCCCGCCCGGGTCCAGCTGGCTGAGCGCTACCGTTTCGGTCTGTGTCGCTGTGTCGCTGGCGCCGGTTCCGCCGCTTTGGCCCAGGCGCTGCGCGACCCAGAAACCGGATACGGCAGCCAGCAGCACGATGAGCACGTTGCGCAGGCCATGGCTCTCCTTCGCTTCGTAGTAGACCACGGGCTCGGGGCGGTTGTATTTCTGGGTTTGTGGCCCGGGTGCGCGCGCATTGAGCGGGTTGCTGGCTATGGTCTGTTCGATAATCTCGTGCAGCCTGGCGAAGAGTTCGCTCTGGTCGTGCGCATGCCAGGTGTCGCCGCGCTGGATGAATTCGATGCCGCCGGAGCGTGCCGCCACCCATACGTTGTGTGTTTGCGCATCGAAGTTGATGAGGATGCGCTGTCCGTCGGCGAATTCCAGGCGCAGCGCATTGCCGTTCAGGTTCTGGCGGATGTCCACGCCGCGTTCGTTCACCAGTTGCCGGATGCGGGCGAATAGCGCGCTGCCCGGTTCGTTGCCCAAGCTTTCCGTCATATAATCCCGCCCGTTCCGATCCCAAGAAAGAATAAAGCCATGCGTACCCTCGGCATTATGTTGCTGTTGCTCCTTGCCTTGCAAGGTTGCGGACGCAGGGGGCCGCTGTTCATGCCGCCGCCCCCGACCGAAACCCAGACTGCGCCCGATCAATCCGAACAGAAAAAACAGCCATGAGCGACTATTTTCACTACCAGCAAGACCAGTTGTACGCCGAGAACGTTTCCCTGGGCGAAATCGCGCAACGTTTCGGCACACCCTGCTACGTCTATTCGCGCGCCGCATTGACCGACGGCTATCGCCAGTTCGCCGAGGCGTTCAAGAGCCGCGAGCACCTCATCTGCTACGCGGTGAAGGCCAACTCCAACCTGGCCATTCTCAACCTGTTCGCGCGCCTCGGCGCCGGCTTCGACATCGTCTCCGGCGGCGAACTGCAGCGCGTGCTGGCAGCGGGCGGCGCAGCGGACAAGGTGGTGTTCTCCGGCGTGGGCAAGAGCGAGGCCGAGATGCGACTGGCGCTGGAGGCCGGCATCCTGTGCTTCAACGTCGAGTCCGCGCCCGAACTGGACCGGCTGAATGCGGTTGCGGGCAGCATGGGCAAGGTTGCCCCGATCAGCCTGCGCGTGAATCCCGGATGTCGACGCCAAGACCCATCCCTACATCTCCACCGGCCTCAAGCAGAACAAGTTCGGCGTGGCCTATACCGAGGCGCTGGCCCTGTACCGCAAGGCGGCGGGCATGCCGCACCTGCGCGTGACCGGCATGGATTGCCATATCGGTTCGCAGCTCACCGAGACCAGCCCGTTCATCGCGGCAGCGGAAAAAGTGCTGGCGCTGGTGGATCAGCTGGCCGCTGCGGGCATCGTTCTGGAGCATCTCGACCTGGGCGGCGGACTCGGCATCCGCTATGACGACGAGACGCCACCTTCGATCGCCGAGTACGCGCAAGCCCTGCTGGGCGCGCTGCAAGGGCGTTCCGAGAAGATCATCGTCGAGCCGGGCCGGGTGCTGGTCGGCAACGCCGGGGTGCTGCTCACGCGCATCGAATACCTCAAACATGGCGAAGAAAAGAACTTTGCCATCGTCGATGCAGCGATGAACGATCTCATGCGTCCTGCGCTTTACGATGCTTATCACGACATCCTGCCGGTACAGAAAAGGGGGGCGGAAAAGCAGCTTTACGAGGTCGTCGGCCCCATTTGCGAGACCGGCGATTTTATCGGCCATGGCCGCGAGATGGCCGTGGATAAAGGAGATGCGCTGGCCGTGATGTCGGCGGGAGCGTACGGAATGAGCATGAGTTCCAACTACAACACCCGTCCGCGTGCTGCCGAAGTGATGGTGGACGGTGCGGTCGCGCACCTGATCCGGGAGCGCGAAACAGTGCGCCAGCTCTACGCTGCAGAGAAAATCATCGCGTGAAATTAAATCGCGAAAACTGCATAAAAGTGTTGCGCAATTTTTTTAATCGCGCATAGAATGCAATCACCGTGCGTGTAGGGAGATTTCAAGCTATAGAAAGGCGCACCGGGAGTGCAGTTGGTGCACGCAATGTTGTCACTGGTTAGTCCATCAATTTTTATAAGGAATGAACATGGCTGCAACAACCAAAGCAAAGAGCACCACGACCAAGAAGGCTGCCGCAAAGAAGCCGGCTGCGAAGAAAGCCGTGGCAGCCAAGAAACCGGCCGCCAAGAAAACCGCAGCTAAGAAGCCAGCCGCCAAAAAAGTAGCCGCCAAGAAGCCGGCAGCGAAAAAAGCGGTAGCGAAGAAGCCAGCCGCCAAAAAAGTAGCCGCCAAGAAGCCGGCAGCGAAAAAAGCGGTAGCGAAGAAGCCAGTCGCCAAAAAAGTAGCCGCCAAGAAACCGGCAGCGAAAAAAGTGGCAGCAAAGAAGCCAGCCGCCAAGAAAGTAGCCGCCAAGAAGCCGGCAGCGAAAAAAGCGGTAGCGAAGAAGCCAGCCGCCAAAAAAGTAGCCGCCAAGAAACCGGCAGCGAAAAAACCTGCAAAGAAAGCAGTAGCGAAGAAGGCCGCTGCAGCTCCTGTTGCAGGCAAAGGCATCCTCGGCGCCTAAGCTTCGTAGATTGGGGCGGGCGCCGGGTTAGTTGCGTTTCGCCCTTTCTGCGATCTCCGTCTTGAACGGAGTGGAGTTGGTCGTATCCAGTGTTTGTTGAGCCTCTTCAGCGAACTGTCCCCGCTTTTACCCTTATAATTGCACGCACGTCGAACGTGGGTGTGTCGCGCTTCTTTCGTTCCCGCATTCGTTTCAAACGCATTTTCCGGGTGAGTGCATGATCACGAAGAACCTCAAGCTGTGCTGTTTGTTGTCAATGCTGTTGTTGGCGGCATGCGGTAAAAAAGCCGAAGAAAAGAAAGTGGAGATTCCCGCTGTCCCGGTGACGGTGGCGCAGAGCGAAGTGCGCAAGATGGAATTGCTGGAAGAATCGGTCGGCGCGCTGGAGAGTCTGGCCGATCCCATCGTGTCGGCGGAAGTGGCGGGCCGCGTGGCCGAAGTGCGCGCACGGGCCGGCAGCGAAGTGAAGGCGGGGCAGGTACTGGCGGTGCTCGACGGGCGGGATACAAATCTGTCGCGCCAGGCGGCCCAGGCCGAAGCAGGGCGCGTGGAAAACCTGAGCGCCAACCAGTCGCGCAACCTGGAACGCCTGAAACAGTTGCGCGAGAAGAATTTCATCTCCCAGGCGGCACTGGACGACGCCATCGCACAGAATGCCGCCACCCAGAACCAGCTTTCCGGTGCGCGCGCGCAATTGGGACTGGCCGAGCGCAACGTCGGCAAGACCAATGTCGTCTCGCCGGTGGACGGGCGCGTGGAAAAGCAGATCGCCGTCACCGGGCAATATGTGAAGGTGGGCGATCCGATGTTCCAGGTGGTATCGCTGAACAAGCTGCGTGCGCGCCTGCCTTTCCCCGAGACTCTGTCCGGTCAGGTGCGGCGCGGCATGTCCGTCCAGATCCGCGCGGCGGGCAGCGACGCGGTGCTGAGCGGCAAGATCAGCGAGATCCGCCCGATGGCGGGCGCGACCAACCGTGCATTCGATGCTTACGCCATGCTCGACAACCCCGGCAACTGGCGTCCCGGTGCGACGGTGACCGCCTTGGTGGTGCTGGAGGCGCACCCGGATGCCGTGACCGTGCCGGAACAAAGCGTGGTGCTGCGTCCGGCCGGCGAGGTGGTGTACGTGGTCGAAGCGGGCAAGGCACGCCAGCGCGTGGTCCAGGTCGGCATCAATCAGGGAGGTCGAGTCGAGATCACCGCTGGTTTGCAGGCCGGGGAAACGGTGGTTGTGGATGGCGCAGGCTTCCTCTCCGATGGTGCCGCGGTGACGGTAGCTTCCGTCCAGCCGTCTGCCGGCGCGCAGTGATCGTTCGGGCTACATCGGAAACCTCACTTCAATGAATCTGCCAGAGTTATCCATCAAGCGTCACGTCCTTGCCGTGATGTTGAGCGGCGCGTTGATGCTGTTCGGCCTGATCTCGTACCAGCGCGTCGGCGTCGACCAGTTCCCCAAGGTCGATTTCCCCATCATCACGGTAACGACCACCTTGCGCGGCGCGAATCCCGAGAACGTGGACATGAGCGTCACCAACGTGATCGAGAGCGCCATCAACAGCGTGCCCGGCATCGAGCACGTGCAATCCAGTTCCTCGCCCGGCGTCTCCGTGGTGGTCATCACCTTCAGCCTGGAAAAGAACGTCGATATCGCCTTCAACGAGGTGCAGTCCAAGATCGGCCAGGTGCTGCGGCGCCTGCCCAGGGATGCCGACGCGCCGGTGGTGGCCAAGATGGATACCGGCGCCAATGCCGTGTTCTGGGTCATGTTGCAGGGCGACCGCACCATGCAGCAACTCAACCAGTATGCGGCCAACGTCATCAAGAAAAGGCTGGAGAGCATCAACGGCGTAGGCGAAGTCCGCATCGGCGGCAGGCGCGACCGCACAATCCGCATCCATGCCGACCCGGTGCGCATGGCCTCGCTCGGCATCACCGCGCAGGACGTCTCCGCGGCATTCAGCCGCGAACACCTGCAGATGCCCGGCGGTTTCCTGGTGGGCAACTTCAACGAGTTCCTGCTGCGGCTCGATCTAGAGTTCCACAGCATCAGGGAACTCAAGCGCATGATCGTGACCTGGCGCGACGGTGCGCCGATACGCTGCAGGACATCGCCCGCATCGAGGATGGTCTTTCCGAATACCGCCAGCTCGTGCGTTTCAACGGCCAGCCGGGCGTGGGCATCGGCATCGTCAAGGTGTCCGGTTCCAACACCGTCGAGGTCATCGACGCGGTCAAGAAGCGCCTGAACGAGGACATCATTCCCAGCCTGCCGCCGGGCATGACGCTGAAGACCGCTTCGGACGACTCCACCTTCATCATCGAGATGATCGATTCGCTACGCGAGCACCTGCTCGAAGGCACGCTGCTGGCGGCCATCGTGGTGTGGGTGTTCCTGCGCAGCGTGCGTTCCACCATCATCATCTCCGTTGCCATCCCGGTGTCGCTGCTGGGCGCCATCGCGGCGCTGTATTTCTTCGGCTACACGCTGAACTCGATGACCCTGCTGGCGCTGCTGCTGCTGGTCGGCGTGGTGGTGGATGACTCCATTGTCGTGTTGGAGAACATCTTCCGCCACCGCGAGGAGATCGACCCGGATCCCATGCGCGCCGCGTTCAACGGCAGCAAGGAAGTGGTGTTCGCGGTGATCGCCGCGTCGCTGGCGCTGGTGTCCATCTTCGCGCCGGTCGCCTTCATGAGCGGCATCATCGGCATGTTCTTCAAGTCGTTCGCGGTGGTGGTGACCGTGGGCGTGCTGGTGTCGCTGTTCGTCTCGCTCACGCTCACGCCCATGCTGTGCTCGCGCTTCCTCAATGTGGACAAGAAACATGGCCGCATCTATCAAGTGCTGGACGGCGTATTCCACCGTATGGACGACTTCTACCGTCGCGCGCTGGTCCTGGTATTGCAGCACCGCTGGAAAGTGGTGGCCCTGACTGCCCTGATCGTGCTCTCCAGCGGCTTCTTCTTCGCCAAGGTGGGCAAGGCATTCATGCCGGACGAGGACCAGAGCGGTTTCCGCGTCAACGCGCGGGTGCCGCTGGGCGCGTCCATCGAGTACACCAAGGGGCGCCTGATCGAGGTCGAGAACGTGCTGGCGAAGCACAAGGAGATCACGGGCATGTTCAGCGGCATCGGTCTGGGCGCGTCGGGACAGGTCAACCAGGCCTTCGTCAACGTGAAGATGGTGCCGCGTAGCGAGCGCGATATCCGCCAGCAGGAACTGATGGCGCAATTGCGCCGGGAACTGGCGGCCATCCCTGGCGTCAGGGCGTTCCCGTCGCCCACCGCGCGCGTGGGCGGACAGCGCGGCGAACCGCTGCAATTCGTGCTGACCGGACAGAATCTGGCCGAGGTGGGCAGACTATCGGGCGAACTGCAGAACAGGCTCACCAGGGAAGCACCGGGTCTCGGGCGCGTCGACCTCGATATGCAGCTCGATCTGCCGGAACTCATTTTCCGCGTGAACCGCGACAAGGCGGCCGCGCTCGGCTTGTCGGTGCAGGACGTGGCGACGGCGATCAACATCATGAGCGGCGGCGTGGATGTAGCGCAATACAACGACGAGCCGGGCGACGGTCAGCGCTATTACATCCGCATCAAGGCGGGCGAGGGCGTGTTCAACAAGCCTGCCGACCTGCGCCGGCTATATATCCGCGCCCGTGACGGCAGCATGGTGCGGCTCGACAACGTCGCCACGTTCGAGCAGAAACTCGGCGCGGCCGTGGTGGGACGTTACGATCTGGAATATTCGGCCACGTTCTATTCCTCGCCGACCATCCCGCTGGGCGAGGCCACGCAAAAGCTGCAACAGGTTGCCGATACACTGCTGCCGGCCGGATACCGGATCAAGCTGATCGGCCAGGCCGCCGAATTCCGCAAGACCGTGGGCTACATGCTGTTCGCCTTCGGCTTGGCGATCATCCTGCTGTATATGGTGCTGGCCAGCCAGTTCAACTCCTTCGTGCAGCCGTTCATCATCATGATGGCGCAGCCGCTCGCCATCATCGGCGGCATCGTGGCCCTGTGGCTGACCGGTGCGACACTCAACATCTACTCGATGATCGGCCTGGTGCTGCTGGTGGGACTGGTGGCGAAGAACTCCATCCTGCTGATCGACCTGACCAACCAGCGGCGCGAGCAGGGCATGGGTGTCGACGAATCGTTGCTCGATGCCTGCCCCACGCGGATGCGGCCGGTGCTGATGACTTCCGCCACCATCATCCTCGCGTTGTTCCCGGCGGCGCTGGGTTTCGGTGCCGGCGCGGAGACCAACGGTCCGCTGTCCATCGCGGTGATCGGCGGCATGTTCTCTTCCACCCTGCTCACGCTGGTGGTCGTGCCTGCGGTGTACTCACTGGTGGAAGGCGGATTGCAGCGCTGGGCGCTGCGCCATCCCGGGATTGCCTAGCTGATCAGGAAGATCGTCGCCAGGCCGAGGAAGATGAAGAAGCCGCCGCTGTCGGTGATGGCGGTGATCATCACGCTGGTGCCGATGGCCGGATCGCGTCCCATTCTTTGCATGAGAAGCGGGATTGCGATGCCGACGATGGCGCCCACGCTCAGGTTGAGCAGCATGGCGCCGGTCATCACCAGGCCGAGCGGCACGCTGTGGTACAGGAAATAAGCGAACAGGCCGGCGATGCCGCCCCACACCAGTCCGTTCAGGCCGCTGATCGCCAGTTCCTTGAACATCAGGCGGCGCGCGTTCGATTCGGTGATCTGCCCCAGCGCCAGCGAACGGATCACGATGGTGGTGGTCTGGTTCGCCGAGTTGCCGGCGATGCCGGCGACGATGGGCATCAGCGTGGCGAGCGCGACGAATTTTTCGATGGTGTTCTCGAAGCCGCCGATCACGCGCGAGGCGAAGAATGCGGTACACAGGTTCAGTGCCAGCCAGGTCCAGCGGTTCTGCGCCGATTTCCACACCGACGCGAAGATATCCTCCTCCTCGCGCAGGCCGGCCTGGTTCAGCAAGTCGCTTTCCGATTCGGCGCGGATGAAGTCCAGCACCACGTTCACCGTCACCCGTCCCACCAGCTTGCCGTCCTCGTCCACTACCGGTGCGGACACCAGGTCGTAGCGCTCGAATGATTGTGCCGCCTGGTCCGCCTTCTCGTCGGGGTTCAGCCGGATGGTGTCGGTCAGCATCAGGTCGCCGACGACGGTCTCCGGCTCGTTGACCACGATCATGTTGATCGGCAACACGCCCTTGAAGCGGTCGTCGCGATCCACCACGAACACCTGGTCGGTGTGGTCGGGCAGCTCGTCGAAGCGGCGCAGGTAGCGCGACACCACCTCCAGCGTCACGTCCTCGCGCACATGCACCATGTTGAAGTCCATCAGCGCGCCGACCGAGTCTTCCGCATACGACATGGCCGCGCGCACCTGCTCGCGCTCCTCGATGGAGAGCGACTTGAACACGTCGCGCATCACGTTCTGCGGCAGGTCGGGGGCGAGGTCGGCAATCTCGTCGGTGTCGAGTTGTTCTGTAGCCCCGACCAGCTCGTCGCGGCTCATGGTGGCGATCAGCGATTCGCGCACCGCATCGGAGACCTCGATCAGGATGTCGCCGTCGCGATCCGCCTTCACCAGATCCCACACCATCAGGCGCTGCTCGATGGGCAGGGCCTCCAGGATGTAGGCGATATCGGCGGGGTGCAGCTCGTCCATCTTTTCGCGCAGTTCCGCCAGATGACGCTTGTGCACCATCGTATCCAGCACCGCATGGCGCTCGTCGCGCGGCAATTCCTGCCGGTGCGTCACCGTCTCCACCAATGCCTGCTTCTCCAGCAAATGTTGCACTTGGTGGAGGTGATCCTGCACGTTCTCGGTGTAATGATGTTCGCGGTTCTCGGTCATGTTCGCGGCCCTGGAATTGGCTCGTATTGTAAAGAAATTGGCAAAGCGACGTAACAGATTCTCCGCCGATCCGCGCCTATCAGCGGGTCGGGGCGGTTGATGCAGATGTGAAACGCGGCAATACTGGAACCCCGATGAATCCAATACTCCAAACATGGCGAATGAAATGAAGCGAGCCCCGCGCGCGGCAAAATGGCGCGGCTATGCCATCAATGTGCTGGTCATCGTCGCGGTCGTGGCGGGCATACGCCTGTGGCAACAACGCGACATGGCCAGCGGTGCGGCGCCTGCTCCTGCAGGGCGTCACCCTCACCGGGCGGCACTACAAATTGCCCGCGCGGCCCGGGCATCCGGTACTGGTGCATTTCTGGGCGACCTGGTGCCCGGTCTGCCGCGCCGAGCAAGGCAACATCGCCGCCATCGCGCGCGACGATGCCAGCGTCATCACCGTCGCCATGCAAAGCGGCACGCCGCAGGAGGTGGCGCGTTACCTGCAGGAGCAGCAGCTCGATTTCCCGGTAGTGAACGATGCGGACGGGCGCATCGCCGCCGCGTGGGGCGTGCATGCCGTACCCGCCAGTTTCATCGTCGCGCCGGACGGCGGGATACGTTTCGTCGAGGTCGGCTATACCACCGAAGTGGGACTCAGGCTGCGGCTGTGGCTGGCCGGGCTTTGATACGACGCGTCTACTCGTGGCGCAGCGCCTCGATCGGGTCGAGTTGCGCCGCGCGCCTGGCCGGGACATAGCCGAAGATCACGCCGATGGCGGCGGAGAAGCCGAACGCCAGCAGGTTGATGCCGGGGCTGAAGATGAACGGCAGCGCCAGCATGCCCGACAGCCCGTAGCAGGCGATGAAGGCCAGCAGGATGCCGATCAGCCCGCCGAAGGTGGACAGCGTCACCGCTTCGGTGAGGAACTGCAGCAGCACCTCCTTTTCCAGCGCGCCGATGGCGAGGCGGATGCCGATCTCGCGCGTGCGCTCGGTCACCGAGACCAGCATGATGTTCATGATGCCGATGCCGCCGACCAAGAGGCTCACCGCGGCCACCGCGCCCAGGAGTGCGGTCATCGTGCCGATGGTGCCGGACAGCGCGCGCGCGATCTCCTTGGTGTCCATCAGGTTGAAGTTGTCGTCCTCGTTGTCCGACAGCTTGCGCCGTTCGCGCATCAGCGCCTTGAGGTCGTCGAGCACCTGCTCGGTCGAGGCGCCATCCGCCATCGAGATGAGGATGGTGTTCACGTCCTGCTTGCCGGTGAGGCGCCGTTGCACCGTGCGCAGCGGCATGACTACCGTGTCGTCCTGGTCGCGCCCCATGCCGCTCTGTCCCTTGGGCGCGAGCACGCCGATCACCTCGCACGAGAACTGCTTGATGCGCAGCATGTCGCCCACCGGGCTGCGCTCCTCGAACAGCTCCTTGACCACGGTGGCGCCGACCACGCACACGGCTTTGCCGGAGCGCTCCTCGGTGGCATTGAAGATGCGCCCCTCCGCCAGCGTCCAGTTGCCTGCGGCGAAATAGTCGGCGTTGGTGCCGGTGATGGAACTCAGCCAGTTCTTGGTGCCCACCACCAGTACCGCCGTGCGGGTCACTGTGGGCGCCACGGCGTTGAGCGAGCCGACCTGGCTCTTGATCGCCTCTGCATCCTCGATCTTGAAGGGCGGCGCGGAACTTCCGCTGCCCGGCCCCATGCGCTGCCCCGGCCGCAGCATCAGCAGGTTGCTGCCGAGACTGGTGATCTGGTCCGACACCGCCTGCGTCGCGCCGTTGCCGAGCGTGACCATGGTCACCACCGCCGCGACGCCGATGACGATGCCCAGCACGGTGAGGAAGGAGCGCATCAGGTTGCGTTTTATCTCGCGCAACGCGAGCAGCAGCGTGGTCCAGTTGATCATCGCGCGCCCCCGTTGTCCTTGTCGCTCTCGACCTGGCCGTCCACGAAATGCACGATGCGCCGCGCGTAGGCGGCGATGTCCGGCTCATGCGTCACCATGAGGATGGTGATGCCGTGTTCGCGGTTCATGCCGACCAGCAGCTCCATGATCTCGTGGCCGCGCTTGGAATCGAGGTTGCCGGTCGGCTCGTCGGCGAGCAGAACCTTGGGGCTGGTGACGATGGCGCGCGCGATGGCGACGCGCTGCTGCTGGCCGCCGGAAAGTTCGGCAGAAGTATGGTGTTCCCAGCCGTCGAGTCCCACCGACTTGAGCGCGGCCCGCGCCATTTCATGCCGCGTCGACGCCGTCTCGCCGCGATACAGCAGGGGCAGTTCGACGTTCTCCTGCGCCGAGGTGCGCGCCAGCAGGTTGAAACCCTGGAACACGAAACCGAGGTAGTTGCGCCGCAGCAAGGCGCGCTGGTCGCGCGAGAGGTTCTCGACATGCACGCCGTCGAACACATATTCGCCCGAGGTCGGCGTATCGAGGCAGCCGAGGATGTTCATCGCCGTGGATTTGCCCGAGCCGCTCGGTCCCATGATGGCGACGAATTCGCCCTGCTGTATGGACAGGTCCACGCCGCGCAGCGCCTGAAAGGCGGCCTGTCCCTGACCGTAGGTCTTGGTGATGGCGGAGAGGCGAATCAACGCGTCGTTCATTTCGCTTTCTGCGTTCCCGTGATCACGGCCATGCCGGGCTGCAGAGCGCCGCCCAGTATCTCCGTGTAGCGTCCGTTGGACAGTCCGGTGCTGACCTCGATGGCGAGCGGCTGTTTGTTCTGCAATACCCACACCTTCTTGCTCGCATCCGCGCCAGCGACTTTTGCCTGCCTGGGCTGCGCGGGCGGACGCGGCATCAGGTTGGAAAGGAACGAGCCCTTCTGCTGCGCCTGCGCGACGGGCGGCGTGAAACGCAATGCCGCATTCGGCACCAGCAACACGCCCTGGCGATTCGCCGTCGAGATGTCGGCGGTCGCCGTCATGCCGGGACGCAGGCTGAGGTCGCGGTTGGATACCTTGAGGATGGTCTTGTAGGTCACCACGCCCTCGGTGGTCTGCGCGCCGAATCCCACGCGCATGATCTCGGCCGGATATTTGCGTCCGGGCCAGGCATCGACGGTGAAGCTGGCCATCTGGCCGATCTTGACTTGGCTGACATCGGCCTCGTCCACGTTCACCTGCAGCTCCATCGTTTCCAGGTCCTCTGCCAGCGTGAACAACACCGGCGCCTGCAACGAGGCGGCCACGGTCTGTCCCGGTTCGATCTGGCGCTGCAGCACGATGCCGTCGATGGGCGAACGGATCGACGCCTTGGCCAGATTGGTCCGGTCCGAGCGCAGTGTCGCCGCCGCCTGCGCTGCTGCCGCACGCGCGTTAGCCTCATTGGCCCTGGCGCGCAGCATTGCGGCTTCGGCGGCATCCAGTTCATTTTTCGACGGGACCTTGCCGCCGGATAGTTCTGCGACCTGGCGCAGGCGCGCCAGATTGACGCTGGATTCCTTCACAGTGGCCTGCATCTGCGCCACCTGCGCTTCGGCGGACAGCACGGCGGCACTCGACTTGGTCACCTGGTCGTTCAGCCGGGAAAGGTCGAGCCGCGCCAGTACCTGCCCGCGCTTGACGCGGTCGTTCTCGTCCACCAGCACGGATTCGACGATACCGGACAACTCGCTGCCCACATCCACCTGATTGGTGGGATACAGGTTGCCGGTGGCGGATACCGTCACGGCCAGATCGCCTTTGGCGGCTTCTTCGGTGAGGTAGCGCGTGCTCGTATTGCCGGACGACGGGTACACCAGCCAGCCCAGCAGCAGGAGCGCAACGATCACCGCGCCCGCGCGGAGCAAGGTTTTGCCTTTTCCCGTCCTGGCGGAAGCGACGATATCGAGGAGTAGTTTGTTGCGTGCTGTGCTGTCGTTACTCATGGCTGATCGCTTTCGGTCTTTTCAGGTTTCGCAGTCGTCGTTGCAACGTCGTCGCTCCAGCCGCCGCCCAGCGCCTTGTACAGGCTGATCAATGCGGACAGCTCATCCATGCCGGCGCTGGCCAGATTGTCTTCGCTGGAGAGGCGGGTGCGTTCGGTGTCCAGCACGCTCTGGAAGTCGATGAGTCCGCTTTCGTAACGCTGCCGTGCCAGCAGTGCCGCATTGCGTGCGGATGTCGCCGCCTGCTGCAATGCAGCCTGACGCTCGCGACCATTGGCGTATGCCGCCAGCGAATTCTCCACATCCTCCAGCGCCGTCAGCACGGATTTCTCGTAGGCGATCACGGCCTGTTCCTGCACGGCATTCTGCGCCTTGATGCGGCTGCGGATACCGCCGCCGTCGAAGATGGTCTGCGCGATGCTGGCGGAGACCGAGCGTGTGAGCGTATCGGCCGTGCCGAGCGCGCCGAAGGTGAACGCCTTCCAGCCCAGGCTGCCGCTCAGCGCAAAGCCCGGGTAGAGCGCTGCGCTCTCCTGTCCGATGCGCGCGGTCTCCGCCGCGACCTTGCGCTCGGCCGCCTGCACATCGGGCCGCTGGCGCAGCGTGTCGGCAGGGATCCCGAGCGCGATCTCATCCGGCAATGCGGGCAATGCGGCCGGCGCGGACAATCGTTCGTGCAGCGCAGCGGGAAACCTGCCGAGCAATATCGCCAGGCGGTTCTCCGCCTTGGTCAGGCTGGTGTTGAGCGCGGGGATGCTGGCCTGCGTCTGGCTCAGGTTGCTGCGCGCCTGCTCCACCTCGAGCGACGTGGCGAGGCCGGCCTGCGCGCGCCATTCGGTGATCTGCAGCGTCTCGCTCTGCGCCGCCAGGTTGTTGCGCGCGATGTCCAGCCGCGCCTGGTAACTGCGCAACTGCACATAGTTGAGCGCCACTTCTGCCGACAGGGAGACCTGCGTGTTGTACAGGTTCGCCTGCGTGATGCCCGCATCGGCTGTGGCGGCCTCCTGCGCACGGCGTTGCCCGCCGAACACGTCCGGCTCCCAGCTCGCATCGAATCCGGCATTGAAGAGATCGCTCGTCGTGCCGGAGCCGCTCCGGGAGCGGCTTCCGCCCAGGGAAGCTTTGAGGGCAGGGTAGCGATTGGCATCCGCCAGATCGAGGCGGGCGCGCGATTCGACCAGCCTGGCGCGCGCGCTGCGCATATCGGGACTGTTCTGCAAAGCCTCTTCGATCAGCGTAGTCAGCAGCGGATCGTTCAGGCGCCGCCACCAGCGCGAGACATCCTCGGCTTGTGCGGCTGCATTCGCCGCTGCGCCATTGACCCAGGCCACCGGCGCAGCGGGATCGCGCCTGACGTAATCCGGCCCCACCGCGCATCCGGCAAGCGGGATGAGCAGCAGAAAGATCCTTGGCAGTCTTTTTGTTTCCGGTTTCATTGCCAGTGCCTTGCTCGCAGCATCGATAAGCCCGATTTTAGTGACAGTAGGGCGGAACGGGGCAAATTTGTTGCGAGCACAAGAAAATATCCACATCGGTTACGTGAAGTGTCGAATGTCGTGCCGTGAGGCGCGCTGCGTATTTAGCCCGCGCCATGTGTCCGGCATATGTCGCGTAACGGCGATTTTGTACGGATTTGTATCCATTGCCCGCGAAGGCGGACATCCAGTTTGTTATACCTGGACTCCCGCCTTCGCGGGAGTGACGAATTCTGACTTGGTCAGCGTTTCTCCAATTCAGCAGGCACATGAGAAGAAATGCCCGCGGCAGACGGGCGACCTGAGGCCGAAGGCGGCGCTGGAGAAGATTTATCCGTTGAAAACTGGTGTAGCCAAGACCAGCGGCAACAGTGCTAAACTGAGTGCAGGCCACCCGCCCCACACTGCGATATGGAATGCAAAACGCTGCACTTTTCCCGCCATGCCTTCGAGCGCATGTTCCAGCGCGGAATCGAACCATCAGCCGTTGCGCGCATCGTTGCAGAAGCCGAAATCGTTATTGAATACCCGGATGACAAGCCATGCCCCAGCGCGCTGTTGCTGGGTTTCAATGGCAAACAGGCAATACATGCCGTTGTCGCCAAATCGGCAGAAGGTGAATGCCATCTCGTCACTATCTACTGGCCCGATCCGGACGTCTGGGACGAGACGTTCAAGCGAAGGAGAATATGATGAAATGCACCATCTGCAAGACCGGCGAGACCCACCCCGGCACCACCACCGTCACGCTGCAACGCGACAACAGCGTGGTCGTCATTCGAGACGTGCCAGCGGAAATCTGCGAGAACTGTGGCGAGTATTACCTGAGCGAACCTACGGCGAGCCGCGTGTATGCTGATGCGGATGCGACGGCAAGGCGGCATGTGGAGGTTGAGATTCAGCGGTACGCGGCTTAATCGTGGTCTGTCCCTGAATACTTTCGATCCCGTGTGGGTGCATGAGGAGATCGGGAAGAATAAAAACGTGGTCTGTGCCCGATTAGTTTAATTAGTTCCTGCTTTCATATTGGAGTGTGAGTTAATGGAAACAGCGATTTGGAAGTCAATGCTTGATGCCGACATGAATGCAAGATATTGGAAATACCTTGTTAGTAGGTATTACAAACGAGATCAATACTTGAAGATATTTCTGGCATTAATGGCGTCAGGAACGGTGGCTGGGTGGGGATTGTGGTCATCATTTCCATTGCTATGGAAGTCGCTCTCTTCAGCTTCAGCAATTATCGCTATTTCATTACCAATTTTGAATTATCAAAAAAATGTCGAGCAAATGTCTTTCTTGGCGGGCAAGTGGGGCGAGTTGAGAATTGAATATGAGGACTTGTGGTTTCAGATTCAGAATGATCCGACCCCACAGATTCTTGATCGTGCTTATAAGAAGTCACGAAAAATTGAGGCGGGTTTGCAGGAAAGAGAAGCGAAACTTCCTGATGATAAAAAACTTCTCTGGGCTTGCTTCAATGAAGTCAAGAAATCTCGTGGGTTAACCAAAGGAGCCTAAGATGGCAAATGAAAATAAAGAGAATCTAACGCGTGAAGTTGAGAAGGAAGTTACAAGGAAGATTGAGGAGAGCCGACATCGTGTGCTGGATGAAAGCTCGGATAAGAGTGTATCGCGTGACATCTCAAAAATGCAGGCCCCCGACGAATGGCCTGATCCACCCAATAAGAACAAAGAGTAGCCGAGGTGATGGCGGCTAAGGCGAACGAAATGAACGGATCGGGAATTACCAAAGGTGCCGAATTACTAAAGCTGCCGGAGTCGAATTGTTTTTGAAAGGTGAAAGCAATCATTGAAAAGGAATCGACTTTGGTACCTTTAACTTGCTTTTCAGCACAGTAAGACAGGGTTCGGAAAGGGCTCGAATCTTATGAACCGTAAAGAACTGATTGATGCATTAGCGGCTAAGACTGATAGCAGCAAAGCGGAAGCAGACCGCACTATCGCTGCCCTGATTGAGATAATCATGACGGCCCTTAAGAAGGGCGAGAGCGTGGCGCTTGCTGGCTTCGGGACGTTCGAAGTTCGAAAACGCGCAGCGCGATCAGGTCGCAATCCTGCTACTGGAGCTGCGATAAAAATCAAAGCCTCCAAGGCTCCCGCATTTAAGGCTGGCTCTACGCTAAAAAGCTCAGTTGCGGGTGATAAGAGAGTGTCGCGTGTCATTTCAGTGCAGGCCCCCGACGAATGGCCTGATCCTCCCAAAAGACGGACAAAATAAGGTGTATTGCTGATTGAACCGCGCGACCAAGCGGCTAGTCTGCGTGATCTCGCAACGGAAAGCGTTGCGAGCCGAGAAAGAATAGCGGACATCGTCCGCCGGCCCAATTGATGCGATGCAGTGTGACAGCCCGCCCTCGGGGTCGCATCGTGACATCCCCCTCACTTGATCAAGGAGAGCGCCTCATGAACAAAGTCACCATCGAAATGCCCATGGTCAGCACGTGCATGGTCAACGAGTGTTCCTACAACGGCAGCAGCAAGTGCCATGCGCGCGCCATCACCATAGGCGACAGCGTCCACCCCGGTTGCGACACCTTCCTGAAGGGGGCGTCCCACACCAGACAGACCAGGTTGCTCGCCGGTATTGGCGCGTGCAAGACGGCCTCCTGCAAACACAATGAGGACCTGGAATGCATGGCTGAAAGCATCCAGGTCGGCATGGTCGAGAACGAGGCCAACTGCATGACCTTCGCCATGCGCTAGGCCAAGTCACCTGTCATCTTCGCGCTTTGCGAGAGCAAGCCGCGATGAAAAAAAGCGGATGCATGCATCCGCTTTTTTGACACGAGACTCTGGACTGACATTTCTTACTTGCGGCCACCGGATCCCATCATGCCGCCACCGCCGGGGCCCATTCCACCCCCGGGTCCCATGCCGCCGCCGGGCCCCATCATGCCGCCGCTCGCCGGAGGTTCATCCGGCAATTGCACGCCCCGTTCCTTGGCGCGCTCCTGCATCTTCTTGTGGTGTTCCAGCCGGTACGCTTCGCGTTCTTCCCGGGTCTTCATCGCGCGCAATTTGTTGCGGTGTTCGATGCGTTCCTGTCTTGTCATCAACTGGCTGCCGTAGATCGGCTCATCGTCGCGCGACTGGGTCTGATCGCGGGTCTGATCCCGGGTTTGCTCTTTGTCAGCCGCGAACGCGACACTTGTGCAAAGTATCAATGAGCTGGCCAGCGCTGATGCGGTCAATGTTCGAATAAGCATGGTTACCTCCGAATACACGGGGTCACAGGGAATGACGCGGCAGCTAACCCCATGCGACCGCCGCGCCTGACGGACAAATTGAAGGTGTCCGCACTGCATTATTGATGAACCGCGTTCTTGCAACTAATGATGCCTTGTTCAGTCCACCCGCGCCCTTTGCCGGGCACGGATGTTCGATCATGGCAGATATGTCAGAGCAATGCCATCAGGTGCGAATTCATTTCTGCTGCACGTTTCTTGCCGGCTCCGGCGACGATGGCATCGTACCAGTCATCCACCAGACGCCGCAGGTCGTCGCTGGTCTGGGCTTTCTTCGCCTGCTCGATCAGCCCGGTGCCGAACACGCCGACAAACGCCTCGGTCGTATTGATGACGAAAGTGCGGGCCATTTTGTGGCGCTCTTGCGGATCGGCCGGCACTTCGAATTTCGGCGCAGCCGCCGCTTTGCCGGTCTCTGCCTGTGGCGCGACTATGGACAGAAATCCGTCGTTGACCAGTTGATCCAGCATGACATCGAGGTCCTGCGTGTTGACCATGCTGGCAAGGGTTGCGCGGTCTCGCTTTCCATCGGCCAGGATCAGGATCTGCCGGATCCTCGGCGGCAGACCGCCAGTGCGCCGTTCGAATTCTTCGACGCCCTTCGGCGTTTTTACCAATACAACTCCATCGTCCATTTCCCGCCTCCGGATTATTTGGTCTGTAACGGAGGGATTATGCACAAGGGGGCAACCATCTGACCAGCAGGCTTATTTCAGATGATGCAATTTTGGGACAATCCGGTGGGCGGCTCGTGGTTTCTGCTCGGCATGTCAATCATCCGGCTTGTGCCCATCCTCTACCGGCCGCGCATGGCCGGGGAAGAGGCGGCGGATGACCACATAGAAAACCGGCACCAGGAATATCGCGAGCACCGTCGCCGCGATCATGCCGCCCATGACGCCGGTGCCGATGGCATGGCGTCCGTTCGCGCCCGCGCCGGTGGAGATGGCCAGCGGCAAGACCCCGAGTACAAAAGCGATGGAGGTCATCAATATCGGGCGCAGCCGCAGGCGGCAGGCTTCGAGCGTGGCTTCGATCAGGTCTTTCCCCTTGTCCTGCAGGTCGCGCGCGAACTGGATGATCAGGATCGCGTTCTTGGCCGCCAGGCCGATGATGACGATCAGCCCGACCTTGAAATACACGTCGTTGGGCAGGTCGCGCAGGGTCACTGCGAGCAACGCGCCGAGCACGCCGATGGGCACAACCAGGATCACGGCGACCGGGATGGACCAGCTCTCATACAGCGCCGCCAGGCACAGGAACACGACCACCACCGACAGGCCGAACAGCAGCGGCGCCTGGGCGCCGGAGAGCCGCTCCTCGCTGGAGGTGCCGGACCATTCGAAGCCGAACCCGGGCGGCAGCTTGGCCGCCACCTCTTCCATCGCGGCCAACGCGTCGCCGCTGCTGCGGCCCGGTGCGGGGCCGCCGGCGATCTTCATCGCGGGCACGCCGTTGTAACGGTCCAGTTTCGGCAGTTCCTGTATCCAGCGCGCGCTGGCGACCTCGGACAACGGCACCATGCCGCCCTGTGCATTGCGCAGCGGCAACTGCATGATCTGCTCCGGTCGCGTGCGGTTCTCCGCTTCCGCCTGCATCTGCACGCGCAATATGCGGCCCTGGCGCACGAAGTCGTTGATGTAGGCGACGCCGAGCGCCGACTGCAGCGTCTCGTTCAGGTCGGCGATGTCCACGCCCAGCGCGCGCGTCTTCAGGCGGTCGATGTCGATCAGCAGTTGCGGCCCCGGCTCCTGTCCTTCCGGCCGCACGCCCATCAGCGCGGGGTGCTGGCTGGCCATGCCCAGTGTCATGTTGCGCGCTTCCAGCAGCTTGCCGCGTCCCTGGCCGGAACGGTCCTGCAGGCGGAAATCGAAGCCGCCCACCGCCGCCAGTTCCGGGATCGGCGGGACGTTGACGGAAAAGACCAGCGCCTTCTTTGATGGGGAACAAGCGCATGTTGGCGCGCATCACCAGCGCGGAAGCCGAACTCTCCGGGCGTCGCCGCTCATCCCAATCCCTGAGGCGGACGAAAGTGATCGCGGCATTCTGTCCGCGGCCGAAGAAGGAGAACCCGAGCACGCCGATGACATGTTCCACCTCGGGCTGTTCGAGATAGAACTTCTCCACTTCGCCCAGCACCTCCTGCGTGCGTTCGCGCGTGGCGCCCGGCGGCAACTGGATCAGGCTGACGAAATAGCCCTGGTCCTCTTCCGGCAGGAAGCTGGTCGGCAACTGCACGAACAGCCAGCCCACGATGCCCAGCAGTGCGGCGTAAAGCAGCAGGGAGCGGCCGGTGCGCTGCAGCACCATGCCTACGCCGGACTTGTATGCCTGGGTGGTCCTGCCGAAGAAGCGCTGGAACCAGCCGAGCGCTCCTTTCGCCTGCGCTTCATGGTCGTGCTTGAGCAGCGTGGCGCACAGCGCGGGTGTCAGGGTCAACGCCATCAGCACCGAGAACAGGATGGTCAGGATCAGGGTGACCGCGAACTGGCGATAGATCGCGCCCACGGCGCCGCCGAACAGCGTCATCGGAATGAACACGGAACACAGCACCAGCGTGATGGCGATGATGGCGCCGAAGATCTGGCCCATGGCCTTGCGCGTCGCTTCGCGCGGGGCGAGGCCTTCTTCGGCCATGATGCGTTCCGCGTTCTCCACCACCACGATGGCGTCGTCCACCACGATGCCGACGGCCAGCACCATGGCGAACAGCGTCAACGTGTTGATCGAGTAACCGACGGCGTACAGTCCCAGCGTGCCGCCGATCAGCGCGATCGGCACCACGATGGCGGGAATGAACGTGGCGCGCAGGTTCCCCAGGAACAGGAAGATGACCAGGAACACCAGCACCATGGCTTCCGCCAGCGTCTTCACCACCTCGTTGACCGAGATCTCGATGAACCGGGAAGAATCGTAGGGCACCATCCAGTCCACGCCCTTGGGAAAGAACTGGGCCAGTTCGGTCATCTTGGCCTTGATGGCCCTTGCGGTGTTCAGCGCATTGGCCGAGGGCGTCAGGCGGATGGCGATGCCCGAGGCCGGTTGTCCATCGATGCGCGCGGTGATGGAATAGTCCTGCGCGCCCAGTTCCACGCGTGCCACGTCCCTCACCAGCACGGCGGAACCATCCGCATTGGCGCGCACGATGATGTTGCCGAACTCTTCCGGCGTGGACAGCCGGCTGCGGGTGACGATCACCGCATTCAGCTGCTGGCCGCGCGCCGCGGGCAATTGGCCGACCTCGCCGGTGGCGAGCTGCGTGTTCTGCGCGCGCACGGCTTTGGTGACGTCGCCGGGAGTCAGATGGTAGGCCTGCAGTTTCTCCGGCTTCAGCCACAGGCGCATCGAATATTCGGTGCCGAACAGCAATGCCTCGCCCACGCCGGGGACGCGCCGGATGTTCTCCAGCACGTTGGCCGAGGCGTAGCTGCCGAGCGCGACGTTGTCGTAACTCTTGTCGGGCGACACGAGCGCGACGATCATCAGGAAGTTGCGCGCCGACTTCGTCACGGTGACACCCACGCGCCGCACCTCGTCCGGCAGGCGCGCTTCGGCGCGCTTGACGCGGTTCTGCGTTTCCACCGAAGCCACATCCAGGTCGGTCCCCGACTCGAAGGTCAGCGTGATGCTGCCGATGCCCAGTTCCGAGGACGACTCCATGTAGAGCAGATGCTCGATGCCGTTCAGCTCCTGCTCGACCAGGGATACGGCGGTCTCCTCCACCACCTGCGCCGAGGCGCCCGGATAGAGCAGCGTGACGGACAGGCCCGGCGGGGCCACCTCGGGATAGGCGGCGATGGGCAGGTTGCGCAGCGCCAGTCCGCCGCCCAGCAGGATGATGAGGGCGATGACCCAGGCGAAGATCGGACGGTCGATGAAGAACCTTGGAAGCATGATGCCTCCTCTATTTTCTCGCAGTAGCAGCCGCCACGTTCGAAGCGGGTTCGCTTCCCGGCGCTGTCCACTCCACGGGCTTCACCGGCGCGCCGGGGCGCGCCTTGTGCAGGCCGTTGACGATGACCCGGTCGCCCGGGCTCAGGCCTTCGGCGACGATGAAGTCGCTGCCCGACATGCCCGCCGTCCGGACCGGACGCGGCGCGACCATGCCTGCCGCGTCCACCACCATCACGAGCTGCCCTTGCGGCCCGGTCTGCACTGCGCGTTGCGGCACCTTGATGCTGTGGTCGGCGCTGGCTTCGGGGAAACGGATGCGCGCGAACATGCCGGGCAGCAACTCATGCTCGGGATTGGGAAACTCGGCGCGCAACGACACGCTGCCCGTGCCCGGATCGACCGCGAGATTGGAGAACAGCAGTTTGCCCGGCCGCGGATAGACGCGGCCATCCTCAAGCACCAACTCGACCCTGGTAGAGCCCGTGCGCTTCAGTTGGCCGGACTGGAACGCCTGCTGCAGGCGCAGCACATCGGCTCCTGCCTGGGTGAAGTTGGCATAGATGGGATCGATCTGTTCGATGGTGGTGAGCAGGGTGGCCTCGCCGTGGCCGACCAGCGCACCTTCCGTCACCAGGGCGCGGCCTACGTGCCCGGCGATGGGCGCGGGCACGTTGGTGTTTTCCAGGTCGAGCCGCGCACGGGACAATGCAGCCTCGGCCTGCTTGAGCTTGGCGGCGACCAGGTCGTAATCCTGCTGGCTGACGACCTTGGCCGCCAGCAGCGGCGTGTAGCGCTCCACTGTCATGCGCGCCACGTCCACGTCGGCCATGGCGGCGTCGTAGGCTGCGCGGTAGTTGCGCGCGTCGATGCGGAACAGCGTCTCGCCCGCCCTCACGTCGCTGCCTTCGGTGAAGCGGCGCTTCTCGATGATCCCCTCCACACGCGCGCGCACTTGCGCCGTGCGGTATGCCTCCAGGCGTCCCGGGAGATCCTGAGTCAGCAACACGGAACCGGCGGCGACCGTCACCACGTCGACCTCGGGCGGCGGCATGGCTCCGCCCGGTGCAGCTTGCGGTCCTCCGCCTTCCTTGGGGCCGCACGCGGCCAGCGACAGCATGGCCGCCAAAAGGGTGGTAAGGGACAGGGTATGGGTCTTGTTCATGAGTGACCTCCCGCTGAATTGATGGAGCGGCAGTCGTCGCTAAACGCTGGTGCGGTCTGGCGATGCGGATACCGGTTCACCACTCCTGCGGCAAGCGGTACTTGTCCGGCAGCAGATCGATGATCTCCCGCTGCACCAGGATGTTGTGCTCTTCATACAGCGCCTTGCTGTTCAAAGGCACCGATTCGTCCGGCGATTCGACCACCTTCTCGCCCTGCCACACCCAGTCGACCGGCAGGCAGACATCGGGCGATGTTCTCGGCGGGATACTCGGACTGCACGACCCCGACGGCCAGGATATGCAGGTCGAAGGGCGAGTTGCTGTGCTTGATGAAGACGATGTCTTCTTTCCTGATGGGCGAGACGACGTAATGCAGTTCCGTTTTCCCGTCCGGCGCGTGCGGCAGACATACCGTGTGTTTGTCGATGAAGCCCTGCGCATCGCGCTCTTCGATTCCAAAGAATGTGGACATGGTGTCCTCTCTGTTCTGTGACGGTTTTCTCGTCACGTTCTATTCGTGAGCCGTCGATCACGCCGAAATAATGGGCGTGCTCCAATAAGTGACGAGGTAAAAGAATCCCCAGATCAGCAAGGCCGCGACGACGGTCCAGAGCGAGGCGGGCAGGAGGTCTTTATTGACGGGATGGGTTGTATGAGTCGTGCGCGACAATTTCCTGGTCGCGGTCACATCCCGGAAGTGCATATTGTGCGATCGTTGGTAAGGCATGTTGCACCCCCTTCGAACATTGCGTTCACCACCCTGAGCTGCAGCGGTGGTCAGGGCGAACACCGGCGGTTCGCCTTCAGTCGGTTATGCCATGCGGGACGACATCATCGGATCGTTGTGAAGAAGGTGCGCGACCGCTGTCGGGCATGGAAGCCGGATACCGGCATTTGCGGATGTTTTTGAAACCACCCGGAGAAGACATCCTAAGAAGGTGGATTGTTATTGTCAACTATTACAGCTTAAGGCCATGACGCCATTGCATATATTGCACTGCAAAGTAAGCGCTAATGCACGCGAGCAGCGGCTATTTATATGTTGATTCGGCCGCCGGCGACGCCGAGCTCAGCAAGATCGCTCCTGCATTGAAAGAAGAATATAATCCGCATCGAATCGGAGGCGAAACCCGACCCCAAATGGGAGTTGTATCTGTCATGGGTTAAGGCGGTGCCGCATGGATAAGGTAGCAGCGCGGAAGGAGGCGAATTGCTATATGAGTTCATTCACGAGGAAACGCAGCACCTACTCTCGCGCGCACCTTGCAATCGCAGGGTTGTTATCCAGTTCCAGGCAGTGCCTCAGATCGAGATCTTTTGGTCGTACCGTTTTTGCTTTGGCGCGCTTGGAAGTGGGCTGAGGTTCTTCGGCGGCTGCGGCGGTTGTCGTTTCGACCACCGTTGCCGCCGGCACAGCGGATGCAGCCGCCGCAGGTTGGGTCGCAGCGGGCTGTGGCTTGCTCTCCATCTCCTCAGCAGCAAACGCCGCGCCGCTGATTGACAATACCGCCACAACGATCAGATTAGTTATTGTGTTTTTCATGCCTCGCTCCTTGCGTGAGTGGTGCCCCAATTTACCGGAGTTGGATGGTTTTGACTATCTGCGCGGATGGAACGTGACCGGCACTTCCGACGGCGGCGGCGTCTTCAGGATGTGTTTCTTCATCTTGCCCATCACGTGCATCTCGCACTTCCTGCAGTCGAATTCCAGCCTGAGCTTTTCGCTGCCGTTGACGAGCGTCATCGGCTCGGCGCGCACCTGGCCCTGCACGCCGATCACGCCCTTGGCCTGTTTCGGGCACAGGCTCAGCGAGTAGCGGATGCAGTGGCGCGTGATCATCAGCGACACTTCGCCTGCTTCCTTGTGCTGTTCGTAGGCGGCCTCGACCAGCTTGACGCCGTGTTTGACGTAGAAGGCCTGCGCGGCGGAGTTGTAGACGTTGGCGAGGTAGGAGAGCGTCTCTTCCGGATATTGCGCGGGCGGCTCTGCGGCGGCTTTGCGCGGCAGGCGGGTGTAGGCAGCGAGGCGTGCGGCTTCGAGTTTTTCCACGGCTTCGCGGCGCAGTTTGTTGGCGAGGGAGCTGGGGACGAACCAGGGTTGGGTCCAGTGAATGGTGATGGCATCCGCACTCCCTTCTCCCTTCAGGGGGAAGAGTTGGGGATGGGGGTAGAGGACTGCAGTGTGTCGATGGTCTACCCTCTCCCTAGCCCTCTCCCGCTAGGGCGAGGGGATGGAGTTGCGGGCGCAGCTCGAAATCGGTGTTGCCGAAGCGCGCCAGTTGTTCGCGCACGCTGTCTTCCGCTTCCGCCGGGTTCTTCGCGGGCTGCTTTTCAAACGCCGCACTGGCCGTCGCAACGATGCCGTCTTCATCCTGCAGCGTGAGCGAGAAACCATCCGCCGTTTCGGCGAAGGTGGCGCTCACGCCGATGCGGCGCTCGGCGGATTTCTTGCTGAGCGCCTGCTCCCAGGCGTGGTCGCGGTTGCGGCTGATGGCGACGCCGGGGCGCAGGCCCTGCAAGGTGTGCATGGGTTCGTTCGGGAACACGCGCCATACCTTGCCCCTGCGCTCGACCACGTTCGCCTGCAGGCCGATCACTTCGCGCTTGTGTTGGTAGTTCAGTCCGTCGCTGTTCGCCAGCTCCTCGTTCGCTTCCATCTCGAACCACTTGTCGCCGACCTGCGTCACGCTGCCCAGCTCCAGCCCGACGAAGGTGGGCGTGTCGAAGGCGCCGATGTCGGCCTTGCGGCCTTGCGAGAAATAGTCGGTCGCGCCGCGATGGAAGGTCTTGTCCGGATCGGGCGTGAACAGCAGCTTCGTTTTGCCGCTGGAGGCGGCGTGCAGCTCCGGGCGCTCGTTCAGTATCTCGTCGAGCAGCTGGCGATAGTGTCCGGTGATGTTCTTCACGTAGGGCGCATCCTTGTAGCGCCCCTCGATCTTGAAGCTGCGTACGCCCGCGTCGATGAGCGCGCGCAGGTTGTCGCTCTGGTTGTTGTCCTTCACCGACAGCAGGTGTTTCTCGAATGCGACGATCTGTCCCTTGGCGTCCTGCAGCGTGTAGGGCAGGCGGCAGGCTTGCGAGCAGTCGCCGCGGTTGGCGGTGCGTCCGGTGTGCGCGTGGCTGATGTAGCACTGGCCGGAATAGGCCACGCACAGCGCGCCGTGGATGAAATGTTCGATGACGGTGTCGGCGGGCACGGCGGCGCGCACCGCCTTGATCTCTTCGATGGTCAGTTCGCGCGCCAGCACCAGTTGCGAGAAGCCGACATCGGCCAGGAAGCGCGCCTTCTCCGGCGTGCGGATGTCGCACTGGGTGGAGGCATGCAGGTCGATGGGCGGCAGGTCGAGTTCGCAGCAGGCCCATGTCCTGCACGATCAGCGCGTCCACGCCCGCTTCGTAACAGTCCCAGGCCATGCTTGCGCGCGGCTTCCAGCTCGGCATCGTGCAGGATGGTGTTGAGCGTGACGTAGATCTTCGCGCGGAAGCGGTGCGCGTAGTTCACCAGTTCGGCGATGTCCTCGATCGCATTGCCTGCCTTGTCGCGCGCGCCGAAGGACGGGCCGCCGATATAGACGGCGTCGGCGCCGTGCAGTATGGCTTCGCGGCCGATGGCGGCGGTTTTGGCGGGGGCGAGGAGTTCGAGGGCTTGGGAGTGTTCAGGCATGATGCGGATTATACCGGAGGGGGAAAGCGGCCCTCCCCGTCCGTCCCCGCAGGCTGTCCGCCGCACGATCAAAGTGCGGAAAAAAACGCGATAGTGCTCATTTTGCGCACAGATAGTTGTTGCGCCATCGCCAACAAATCGTTATTTTTCAAGCGTTTTTGTGCGCAGGCCTGCTTATGTCGACTTTCAAGAAGTTCAAAAAGATCAAATCCGTTCTGGGCGAGTTTCCGGGAGTAAAGACTTACAAGGAATTCGACATCCTCATCGAAATCGGCTTTCACCAGGAGCAGGGCAGTCCGTTGACGTTGAAACAGCTGTTGCTGCTGGAGATCGCTTCCCAGGCGACGGTGCGCAGATATCTCGCCAGTCTGGTGCGCGACGGCATGGTGGAGAAGTTCGTGTCGGTAAACGATCACCGCTATGTCCATCTCAAGTTGAGCGCGCACACCGTCAGGATGATGACCCGGCATCTCGCCCGGATCATCGAGCATCTGCACCCGACGCAGACCGATGCATCAAGCAAACCCCGGGTGAAAAAGAAACAGACGACGCCGCGCCGCTGGCAGCAGTCATCCGTGTCAAAGTAGATCGAGGCGGGCCCGACGCATGGAACAGAACGCCGTTTTGGATGGCAGCTCTTCGCTGAATGCGGAGTTCCTGCAGTTCGCCTTCGATCGTCTCGGGGATGGCGTGTTCTGGCTCGATGCGCAAGGCAGGGTGGTGTACGTCAACGAGGCGGCCTGCCGCTCTCTGGAATTCTCCTGCGAAGAACTGCTGGGTTGCCGGGTGCCGGATTTCGATCCCAATTTCGACGATGAGTTATGGCGGAGACACTGGGATAAGGCGAAGGCGCTCGATTCGTTCACCCTGGAAACGCTGCACCGTTCGAAGTCAGGGCGGATATTTCCGGTGGAAGTGACTGTCAGCTATTTTTCCTATGGCGGCAATGAATTCAATTGCGCCATCGCGCGCGACATTTCCGCGCGCAAGCGTCTGGAAGAATCCATGAAGATGGCGGCGGCCATCTACCGGTCGAGCAACGAAGCGGTCCTGGTGGCGGACGAGCACAACCATATCGTCGATATCAACCCGGCGTTCACGCGCATCACCGGCTACACCCTCGATGAGGTGTCCGGAAAGTCTCCCAGCATCCTGAGGTCGAATCTGCATGACCAGTCTTTCTATCAGGAGATGTGGAAAGGCATCGTCGGCAACGGTCACTGGCAGGGCGAATTATGGGACCGGCGCAAGAACGGCGAACTGTTCGCGAGCTTTGTCACCATCAGCCTCATCAGGAACGAGGATGGCGGCATGTTCCGTTACGTGGCGCAGTTCTTTGATATCACCGAGAGGAAAAGAAGAGACGAACTGATCTGGAAATACGCCAACTACGACTTGCTGACCGGCCTGCCGAACCGGCGTCTGTTCCATGACCGGCTCGCACAGGAGATAAAGAAGGCGAACCGGGCGGAGCAGCAGCTGGCGCTGTTGTTCATCGACCTGGACGAGTTCAAGCAGATCAATGACGGATTCGGACATGACAAGGGCGATCTGCTGCTGGTCGAGGCGGCGCGCCGCATCGGCAAATGCGTGCGCGAGACGGATACGGTGGCGCGCCTCGGCGGCGACGAGTTCACTGTCATCCTGCCGGATTTTGGCAGCGGTTCCGTCATCGAGCGGATCGTGTCGTCCATCATCCTGGAGCTGAGCGCATCCTTCATGCTGGAAGAAGGAACAGGGGTAGTCTCGGCGAGCGTCGGGGTGGCGCTGTATCCGGCCGACGCGCCGGATGTCGCCGGCCTGCTGAAGTGCGCCGACCAGGCGATGTACGAGGCAAAGAAGAGAGGCGGGAACCGTTTCGCCTATGTGCCCGAGTCAAGGCACATAGGCGTGTGTGCGGACGAGCAGGACGGACTGATCGACTAGCGTCACTTCGAGCGGAAGATGATCTCTTTCATCTGCTCCAGTTTCGGATATACCACCGGCACAGTCAGCATGGTGCTGGCCACGGCCATCAGCAGCAGCGCGGTGAAGGTCTCGCTGGTGATGATCTGCTTGTCGAGCAGCATATTGGCGAAGATGATCATGATCAGCGCCTTGGTCTGCAGCAGCCAGCCGATGATGCGAGGCTTCGCCCGGCTTCCATTCAGAATCTTTCCGGCGGCGTGCACGCCGATCAGCTTGCCCGATATCGAAGCGAACAGCAGCATGGCCGCGGCGATGAACACCGCCGCGCCGCCCATCGCCCAGTTGGTGCGCAGGCCGGTGCTGAGGAAGAACACCGGCATGATCACCAGCAGCACATGGTGGCGCAGCAGGTCCATCTGCTTCTGGTCGAACCATTGGCTGTCCATGACCGCGCCGGCGAGGAACGCGCCGACCATGAAGTGCAGGCCGGACCAGTCCGCGCCGAAGCCGCAGACGGCCAGCCAGATCAGCGCCGACGTACCAGCGGTCGCGCTCCGGCAGCCAGCGCATGAGCTTGCGGAAGCAGATCGCTGGCGACGGCGAAGGCGATCAGGAAGCCGAGCCTGCCTGCCCACGCGTTCCCAGTCCATCAAGATCAGCGCCAGCACGCCCCAGATGGCGATGTCGTCCAGGCTGGCGTAGCGCAGGATGCGCTGGCCGATGGGCTGGCGCAGTATCTCCAGCTTCTCCATGAGCAGGATGAGGATGGGCAGCGCGGTGACGGCGCAGGCCATGCCGACGCCGGCGACGAACTGCCAGGTTACGCCTTGGGGCCGATCCAGCCGTCGTACATCAGCATGCCCGCCGCGGCGATGCAGCCGAACAGCAGCGGCGTGCCCAGCGCGAGGCCGGCGGTGATGCCGCTCTCGCTGCGGTGTTCCCACGCCTGGCGCAGATCGAGCTCGATGCCCGCGATCCACACGAAGATCATCACTGCCCACCAGGCGATGCCGTTGAGCGACTGGATGACCTGCGGCGTGAACACGAAGCTGTAGTAATCGGGATAGGCCGCGCCCAGGATGCCGGGGCCGAGCAGGATGCCGGTGATGATCTGCACCACCACCAGCGGCGCGTAGTAGTCGGTCCGCCCGACCCGCCAGATCAGATAGGGGATGGTGAAGATCAGTGATCATCGCGATCAGGAAGATCTCGGTGGTGCTCATGGCGGCGTGCATGGTCGGCATCTCAGTGGATTTTCACAGCCGCGAAGTATGCCACAAGCGCGAGACCGGAATCGCCGCAGGTGTATTGCCTGACTAACCTTGTCCGGCTTGCGACACATAATCCGTCACATCGGGGATAGCAGGTCCCGCATCATGACGTCCTCGTCCAAGCTGCAGCAAACCTCCCAGGAGGAATCATGACGCACCCAACCCAACCTGCGCAGGTCACACTGGCGCAGGCCTTCCGCTACTGGCTCAGACTCGGTTTCATCAGCTTCGGCGGCCCGGCCGGGCAGATCGCCATGATGCATCACGACCTGGTCGAGAAGAAACGCTGGATCTCCGAGCGGCGCTTCCTGCACGCGCTCAACTACTGCATGGTGCTGCCCGGCCCCGAGGCGCAGCAGCTCGCCACCTACATCGGCTGGCTGATGCACCGCGGCTGGGGCGGCGTCATCGCGGGGACGATGTTCGTGCTGCCCTCGCTGTTCATCCTCATTCTGCTGTCCTGGTTCTACATCGCGTTCGGCGACGTGCCGCTGGTGGCGGGGTTGTTCTACGGCATCAAGCCGGCGGTGACCGCCATCGTGGTGCAGGCCGCGCATCGCATCGGTTCGCGCGCGCTGAAGAACAACTGGCTGTGGGCCATCGCCGCCGCGTCCTTCGTCGCCATCTTCGCGCTCAACGTGCCGTTCCCGGCCATCGTCATTGCTGCGGCGCTCATCGGCTATGTCGGCGGACGCTACCTGCCGGACAAGTTCGCGCTCGGCGGCGGCCACGGCAAGGCGGGCAAGTCCTATGGCGCGGCGCTGATCGACGATGACACACCGACGCCGGAGCACGCGAAGTTCCGCTGGTCCGGTCTGGCGAAGGTGGCGGTGCTCGGCGGTCTGTTGTGGCTGCTGCCGATGGCGTTGCTGACGCTGACCTATCGGCTGGGACCACACGCTCACGCAGATGGGCTGGTTCTTCACCAAGGCCGCGCTGCTCACTTTCGGCGGCGCGTATGCGGTGCTGCCCTATGTCTATCAGGGCGCGGTCGGCCACTACGGCTGGCTCACGCCGACGCAGATGATCGACGGCCTCGCGCTCGGCGAGACCACGCCGGGTCCGCTCATCATGGTGGTGGCTTTCGTCGGCTTCATCGGCGGCTACACGCAGGCGCTGTTCGGCGTCGAGAACCAATTTCTGGCCGGTGCGGTCGCCGCGATGCTGGTGACCTGGTTCACCTTCCTGCCCTCGTTCATGTTCATCTTCGCCGGCGGCCCGCTGGTCGAGACCACGCACGGCGACCTCAAGTTCACCGCGCCGCTCACCGCGATCACGGCGGCCGTGGTGGGCGTGATCCTGAACCTGGGCCTGTTCTTCGGCTACCACGTGCTGTGGCCGCAAGGCTTCGAAGGCACGTTCGACTGGCTGTCGGCCTTGCTCGCGCTGGCGGCGGCCGTGGCATTGTTCAGATTCAAGCGCGGCGTCATCGAAGTGATCGCGGCGAGCGCGGTGATCGGACTGGTGCTGAAAATATAGAAGGATTTTCTGTAAAACCCCTCTCCCGCAAGCGGGAGAGGGGATTGTTGCGGAAGACTAGATCAACCCCATCGTCACCAGCGCGATGAACGCGGCAAACAGCGCGAAGTGGCTGATGCCCTCGATGGCGTTGGTCTCGCCGTCGTGCAGGTTGTTCATCACGGTGACGAAGGTGAGCAGCAGCATGCCGGCCTGGACCGGGGTGAGCGCCATGACGATGCGCTCGCCGGTGAACAGCGCCATGCCTTCGATCACCGGCAGGGTGAGCAGCACGGTGGCCAGCGATGCGCCGAGCGCGATGTTGACCGTGGTCTGCATGCGGTTGCTCTGCGCGGCGCGCAGCGCGGTGAGGATCTCCGGGCTGGCGGAGATCAGCGCGACCAGCACGGCGGGGATGGCCTTGGGCAGGCTGCTGCCGGCCAGTCCGGCATCCAGCAGCACCGACATCACCTCCGACAGCAGGCCGACCAGCACGATGGCGCCGACCATTATTCCGACGTGCAGTGAATTCGGGCTGTGCGCTTCGTCATGCGCTTCCTCGTCGGTCTCGCTGGAGTACTCGAAGAACTTGCGGTGCTCCACGGTCTGCAGGCGCAGGAAGCCGACGTACATCAGCGCCATCGCGCACACCGAGAACACCGAGTAGAAATGCCACTGCGTATCCGGCACGAAGTCGGGGATGAACATGCCGATGCCGATGGCGACCAGCAGCATGGCGACATAGGAGTTGGCCGAGGAGATGTTGTACTTGGTCTGGCCGTGCTTGAGGCCGCCGACGATGGCGGCGAGGCCGAGGATGCCGTTGATGTCGAACATCACGGCGGCGAACACGGTGTCGCGCGCCAGCGTCGGGTTCGGAGCGCCCTGCAGCAGCACGACCAGGATCACTACTTCGACGGAGACTGCTGCCAGTGTGAGGATCAGCGTGCCATAGGGTTCGCCCAGGCGCATCGCCAGCACTTCGGCGTGGTGCGCGATGCGGAAGGCGACGCCGATGATGGCCGCGAGGATGACCAGCAATAGCCCCCACAGCGTGATGCCGCCGTGTTCGACGGCACCGTGTTCGAGGGCGAAGCCGAGTCCGAGGACGAGCAGCGCGATGGCGATGGGGAATTCGGATTTCAGGTATTTCATGGTTTTTTCCTTGCTTGAGTCGCCGGGAAATGCCCCGGAGTGTTCAGACATGCAGCGCAGGATTATACCGGATGAGACAATGCGGCTTGTTCGGCATGATCTGCGTAAAACATCAGCGATATGAAAATAGAGATCCGCTTCCTCCATCTGGCTTCCCGTTTACTGTTCCTGTTTGCCGTATTGCCCGCATGCGCATGGGGGCAGGGCTGGTCTTTGCGCGATGCGGATTGGGGGAGCATGACACTGGGCATCGTCTCCGGTATCGCCGCGCACGAGGCCGGGCATCTGGTGGTGGCGAAGAGCAAAGGTTACCGCGTGAGCCACGAAGGCCTTTCCATCACCTATCCGGGGACGGACTTCACGCGCTCCGGCCAGCTGCAACTGGCATCCGCCGGCTATCAGACGCAGTGGATATTGTCGGAACTGGTGCTGCGCGACGACAGCTGGCAGGAACGCAAAACCCCGCCAGGCGATTTCGGCGCAGGCGTGGTGCTTTCAAGCATCGGAGTCTCGCTGGCCTATCTGACCGTGCTCAAGAACCAGTACAACGGCGATATCTATGGCGTTTCCCGCGCCAGCGGGATGTCGCACGACCGGGCGGCTTTGCTGATCGCGATCCCGGCCGCACTCGATGCCTGGCGCTTGTTCGGCGACGACGTGCCGGAATGGGTGCCGAACCTTTCCGTGATGGGCAAGGGCCTGGCGATGGCCTGGATATGGACTTATTGAGTCCGAACCGAGGCGGCTATTTTTTGCAGTAGGTCACGAAGTGGTAGTCCAGCGGCTGCGGCGTCTCTTGCGTGCGCACATCGCGCGCGGTCTCCTGCCACAGCTTCCTGTCGAATTCCGGAAAGTGCGCATCGCCTTCAACGTCCTGCTGGATCTCGGTGATGTAGAGCGTGTCCGCCAGTTGCAGCGATTGGCGTAGATCTCCGCGCCGCCGACGATGAAAGCCTCTGTGTCGCCTGCGCACAACTTGATCGCATCTTGCAGCGAATGGGCGATGAGGCAGCCCTCGATCTTCAGGTTCTTGTCGCGCGTGACCACCACCGTGGTGCGCCCCGGCAACGGCTTGCCGATGGAGTCGAAGGTCTTGCGCCCCATGATCATGTGATGCCCCATGGTCAGCGCCTTGAAGTGTTTGAGGTCCTCCGGGCAGCGCCAGGGCAGGGTGTTGTTCACGCCGATGGTGCGGTTTCTCGCCATGGCGACGATGATGGATAGCGAGGATCGAGGATTGGGGATTGAGGATTGGGAGATGGGTGTGGCGCTCATGCTGGCTTTCTCAAAATGTATTTAGGGTGGCTCTAATAATTCAAAGTTCTAAGCAAGACAAGGCGCGAGCAAAAAATTGCGACGCGGCATACATCTGAGTATGTGAGGAGTAATTTTTTGTGAGCAACGCAGTATTGCGACGAAATTTGGATTATTAGAGCCACCCTTACCAGTGCAGCGCGCGCATGCGCGAGCTCTTCTTCTGTTGATGGGATTGCATGCGCGCCACGACATGGTCGAGCACGTCGATGGCGTCCAGCACGAAAGGTCCCTTGTTGAGCATGATGCATTCGGCGCGCTCGGCCATCGCCGCATCGGTCACTTCGGCGCGCGAGGGCATGTTCTCCTTGACCAGTCCTTCCAGCACCTGCGTCGCCCAGATCACCGGCACATGCGCCGATTCGCACAGCCACATGATCTCTTCCTGCGTCTCGGCCAGCTTCTCGTAACCGATCTCCACGGCCAGGTCGCCGCGCGCGATCATCACGCCGAAGGGATGCTTGCCGGCGCCGCGCACGATGATCTCGGGCAGGTTGTGCAGTCCTTTCTTCGTCTCGATCTTGGCGACGATGCCGAGCTTGGTCGCGTTGCGTTCGGCCAGTGCCTCGATCAGCAGCGCCATGTCGGCGGCGGATTGCACGAAGGAATAGCCGACGATGTCGGCATGGGCGGCGACGAAATCGAGGTCGCGCAGGTCCTTCTCGGTTAGCGCGGGCAGGTCAAGTTCGGTGTCGGGAAAGTTCAGCCCCTTCTCCGCCATCAGCTTCGAACCCAGCGCCTTGGCGCGGGTGACGCGCAGCAGCGCGCCTTCTTCGTCCAGCGACTCCACCACGGTGCCGATATGGCCGTCGTCGATCAGCACGCGCTGGCCGGGTTGCAGGTGATCGAGCACGGCGGGCTGGGCGCAGGCGATGTGCGCGGGGACGATGCTGTTGTCGGCCTCGTCGATCTCGGAGGGTTCGCCGGGGATGGGGGCGCGCGTCAGTTTGAGCAGGTCGCCCTCGCGCAACAGGATGGTCATCGGCGCGGCGGCGATGGCGTCGACGAAGGTCTCGAACACCGGATGGTGTTTGGTATGCGCGATATGTCGGAGCGGGATGTTCTCTTCCAGGTAGGCGGCGGTCACGCAGGTGGCGCTGACCTCCAACTCGGAGAGGCGTTCCTCGACGATCAGCACGCCTTCCTTGCCGCGCAGGTCGGTGAACTTGATGTGGTCGTCCCTGCTCAGGCGTTGCAGCCAGTCCGCCGCCACGCTGAGCCGCGCCGGGAGTCTGCGTCCCAACCCGTCCTTGCGGGCGCTGCAGCCGGGCTGCCCGCTGGCGTCGAGGATCACGCTGGCCGGCGCGGTGATGGCGCCACGGTTATTGCGTGCAGGCCTGAGATGCACGATGCCCTGGTCGAGTGCGACTGGGCCGGTGCGCAGTTTCGGCCCGGCCAGGTCCATCATCACCTTGCAGTTATGCCCGGTCTCCTGTTCGGCGCGGCGCACGTGCCCGATCATCTTCAGCCACGCCTCCGGCGCATCGTGCGCACAGTTGATGCGCGCGCAGTCCATGCCGCGCTGCACCAGTTCTCTGACGAAGGCATAGTCCGTCGCCGCCTCGCTGGGGAAGGTCACCATGATGCGCACCGAGCGATGCTTGGGGGCGGCGCCGAACAGGCGGTTGGTGCGATGCGCAAGGTCATTGCCGTTCGCGCTGAAGGCGGATGCGGTCGCGAGAATATTCTCGAGTTGCGCGGGCGTGCCGGTGAGCGCCTCCAGCGCGTGGATGACGGCGTCGAGGTTGGCGAGCACATGCCCTTCCGTGCGGCCGAGCGACGAAAGGCCGATGGCGGCCAGCAGGTTCTGGATCTCGCGCAGATCGTGGCGGCGCAGGCCGATGTAGGCGGCCATGTTGGCGGCGGAAGCCGCGAACTCCTGGTTGTGGATGTGCGGCTTCCAGCTCTTTCAGCAGGATCTGCTGGGTCTTCTCCGTTTCGGTGCGGAAATGCTGCAAGTCGCTGCAGTAAGCTTCGTCAATTGCGGGCTCATCAATACTGTCGGCAGAAGTCTTGGCGACGTTCATGCGCTTGTCGTTCAAACAGCGACTGGCGCCTTGATGGCCGGATGCGGGTCGTAGCCTTCCAGCGTGAAATCCTCGAACTTGAAGCCGAAGATGTCGCTGCACCGCGGGGTTGATTTTCATCGTCGGCAGCTTTCGCGGCTCGCGCGACAACTGCAGCGCGGTCTGTTCCATGTGGTTGGAATACAGGTGCGCATCGCCGAAGGTATGCACGAAGTCGCCCGCCTTCAGTCCGCACACCTGCGCCATCATCATGGTGAGCAGCGCATAGCGAAGCGATGTTGAACGGCACGCCGAGGAAGATGTCGGCGCTGCGCTGGTACAACTGGCAGGAGAGCTTGCCGTCCGCCACGTAGAACTGGAAGAAGGCGTGGCAGGGGGCCAGTGCCATCTTGTCGAGTTCGCCGACGTTCCAGGCCGAGACGATGATGCGGCGCGAATCGGGATTGGTCTTGAGTTGATCGACCGCAATCTTGATCTGGTCGATCACGCGGCCGTCCACCGCCTCCCACGAACGCCACTGCTTGCCGTACACCGGGCCCAGCTCGCCGTTCTCGTCCGCCCACTCGTTCCAGATCGAGACACCGTTGTCCTTGAGGTACTTGATGTTGGTGCTGCCCTGCAGGAACCACAGCAGTTCGTGGATGATGGATTTCAGGTGGCACTTCTTGGTGGTGACCAGCGGAAAGCCTTGCGAGAGATCGAAGCGCATCTGGTAACCGAACACGCTGGTGGTGCCGGTGCCGGTGCGGTCGGATTTATGGGTGCCGTGGTCCAGCACGTGTTGCATCAGATCAAGGTATTGGCGCATGAATGACTCGTTGTGTTGCGGCGTCGGGCGACGCGCTTTTCAGGGGTGTAATGCTAGCACAGGGGGAATAGTTATCTGCTGTCTCCGAGGGGGGAATGTAGGGCGGGTTAGCGACGCGTAACCCGCCGGATGGTTTAACCTTCGGCGCATTACGCCTTCCGGCTAATGCGCCCTACGCTTGCTGATTCGACCACCTACCGAATTCATAATCAGAGTTCAAATTAGGCTTCACGACCGTCTAGCAATTCTTCAGGCTTAAGATAAATCTTGAGCATCCATGCATCATCCGATTTCAGATAGCTCTGGATTTTCGGCGTTTCCATCTCAGCTATTTTGGCAATTTGAGTAAGGCAGCTGTGAAGGTGAAATCGAAGTCGATTCAAGGCATCGAAATATGCCTCACACACTTCAGGAGTTCGATGGCGGTCGTTGCTTTGGGTAAACTTATTACGTTTCAATGATTCTTCGTAAGTTAGGAACTGACGGATTACCTCCGCCATCAACTCAACAAGCAGATACAACCCCCCGTCGTGGTAGTCGGCTAAGTCGACTTGCTTGTTCACCAAGATTGCACGAATCTCTTGGAGTGATGAGAGCGCGTTGTCGATGCAGTCATCGCAACATTCATTGGCACTCAGGATGCGTTTGTCTGGAAGGCGGATGAGCAACTCACGCGCAACCTTCTTTTCGATATCAGTTGGTTTGACCGAGAATGACAAGAATGGAATTTGAATTTCGACGCCATCAACGTGTTTGTTGATGAATTTGCGGGCGTCCTTGATCGTTTTTGAAATATCGAACTCGAGAGGCATGTGTGGGTCCTTGAGATATTTCCCTATTCACTAACAGATTTACGTTTGGCTATTTAATCCGCTTTGCATTTTTATGTCCAATACGCTCTGATGCGGACCGATGTGACGGTAGTGGCAATACGAAAAAGGGATTGTCCGTATAATCGGGGCATAACCATCGGAGAACAATAATGCCCCTCGCCCAACTCGCTTTTTCCAGCACCCTTTCCGCCTCCCACCAACTGATTCTCATCCCCAAGGCCAAGACCTTGCCCAAGGACATTCTCCATGCCGACCTGCTCGCCAGCGTGCTTAAGCGCCGCGATATGAAAGCGGAGGATCTGGCGAAGTCGCCGATCGCGGCGAATGCCGCCGATGGCACGCTGGTGGCGTGGGCGATGGTGGATGAGAAGAAGGACACCTTCGCGCAGCAGGTGGTGGTGCGCAAGGCGCTGCAACTGCTGCTGGAGGAGCAGCCCAAGGTGCTGGGCATCGCAGTCTCTGGCGTCACCGCGCAGCGCGCGGCCGAGCTGGCGGTGTACGGCGCGTGGGTGAACAGTGCGCCGCTGCCGTTGCACAAGAGCAAGGACGAGCGCAAGCCGCTGCAGAAAATCGAGTTGGTGTATGGAAATGAAGGTCGCCAAAAGGAATCCGGGGTAGGTCGGGCTTCAGCCCGACGCGTCGGGATAAATCCCGACCTACAACAGTCTTTCGATGCACTCAAGGCGCAGGCCGAAGGCAATCTGCTGTGCCGCGAGCTGACCATCCTGCCGCCGAACGAACTTACGCCGGGCCTGTATCGCGAGCGCGTGAAGAAGCTGGCGAAAGACAACGGCTGGAAGCACGAAGAGTTCGATATGAAGAAGCTGCGCACGATGAAGGCGGGCGCGTTTATCGCAGTGGCGCAGGGCAGCGATCCGGAGGACGCAGCCATCGTGCATCTCACCTACAGGCATCCCAAGGCGAAGCAGACCGTGGCGCTGGTGGGCAAGGGCATTTGCTTCGATACCGGCGGCCACAACCTCAAGCCGTCGCGCTACATGCACAACATGCACGAGGACATGAACGGCTCGGCGGTGGCGCTCGGCATCCTGCTCGCCGCGACCGAGCAGAAACTGGCCGTGAACATCGACTGCTGGCTGGCGCTGGCGCAGAACCATATCAGCCCCAAGGCCTACAAGCAGAACGACATCGTGAAGGCGCTGAACGGCACCACCATCGAGATCATCCATACCGATGCCGAGGGGCGCATGGTGCTGGCCGACACGCTGACGCTCGCCTCGCGCGCCAAGCCGGACCTGATCATCGACTTCGCCACGCTCACCGGCAGCATGTCCACCGCCGTGGGCGCGCGCTATAGCGGCGTGATGGGCAACCGCGACGAGCTGGTGCAGCGCGCGGTGGAGGCGGGCAAGCAGACCGGCGAACGCCTGTGCGCCTTCCCCATGGACGAGGACTACGAGGCGGGGCTGGAGTCCAAGGTGGCCGACATCAAGCAGTGCGCGGTGGAGGGCGATGCCGACCACATTCTGGGGGCACGTTTCCTCAAGCGCTTCATCGAGCCCGATGCGCCCTGGCTGCACGTGGATCTTTCCGCCAGCCGCTGCGAAGGCGGACTCGGCATCGTGGCCAGCGACGTGACGGGGTTCGGCGTGGGCTGGGGTCTGAGGATGTTGCAGAAATAATCGCAGGGGTATCCGCCCCTCTCTTGTTCGGGGGCGGCGTCGGGTCAGGCTTGTTTCACGAACTCGAATTCAGCGACCAGGATGTGGTGGTCCGACGCCATCGTCGGCTTCACGGTATGGCTCACCGGACGCAGGTGCTGGCTATGGAAGATGTGGTCGAGCACATAAGGACGGTGACGCCAGGTGATCTCCTTGTCCTGCACGGTCTGGAAACCGGCTTCGGCGAACTGGGTAACCAGCGATTCGCGGTTGCTGACGTTGAAGTCGCCCGCGATCAGCGCGGGGCCGTGCGTCTGGCGCAAATGCTCGATGATCATCTTGCGTTGTTCGAGATACTCCTCGCTCGATGAGTTGAGCATGAAGTACGCAAGCAGGTGGGTGTTCAGCAGTTGCAGCTCGTGTCCCTTCAGCGTGGTCGTGGCGCCGATGAGCAGGCGGTCGGTGGGGGTCTTCTTTTCGCCCTTGAATTCGAACTCGATGGGCGGCGAGGGCAGGTCGTGGCGGAAGGTGTCGCGCAAGGGCGTCTTGGAGAAGATGGCCAGGCCGATGCCGAAAGGCAGTTCGCGCGGATCGGCTTTCGGATATGAAAAATAGCTGTAGTAGCCTTTGAGCGAGGTCTTCAGCCGGGTGTAGTTGGGTGGTGGGTCTATTTGCACGCCGCCAGGCTGTGCATGTTCCACTTCCTGCAGCATCACGATATCGGCGTTATGGCTCAATATCTCCGCGATGGTCAGATCAAGATTGATCGGAGCGCGCTCTGCATTGGCCTCATCCCAGGTCTGGCCGAACTGCATATTGAACTGCATGACTCTGAACATGCTCATGGGCGCGGCTTGGTCGAGTTGCACATGCCCATATAATGCCATTGCGCGCGCCACATGCAAACTATTGTGTAGATGGGCCTATCCGGGATCGAGGCGGGAGGGCGATCAGCGCGCACTGGATTCAGGCGAGACATTCGGCTGCGATTCACAGTACCGGGCTGACGAACGGTCGCCAGACTGGTGCCACGAGGCCGCAGTTTCGTACTTTTCAGCGATCTGGTTGACGGGAGAGCACGGTATTCCCCTGGACTGATCGTTCTCTTAGCAGTCTCTCGAATGCTTCCGCCGGTACAGGTGGGCTGGCGAGATAGCCCTGATACATGTCGCAGCCTTTCGCCTGCAGAAAGGCAAGTTGCTCGGCGGTCTCCACGCCCTCGGCCAGCACCTTGAAGCCCAGTGTATGCCCCATCGCGATGATGGTGGCGGCGATCTCCATGTCGTCCTGGTGAAAGGGGATGTCGTCGACGAAGCTCTTGTCGATCTTCAATATGTCGAGCGGGAAACGCTTGAGATAAGCGAGCGAAGAATAGCCGGTGCCGAAGTCGTCGATTGCCAGCCGGATGTCCTGGGCGCGGAGCAGATGCATCATTCTTACCGCTTCTTCCTGTTGGTCCATCAGCGCGCTCTCGGTCAACTCGAGCTCAAGTCGATTTGCCGGAAAGCCGGTTTCAGCCAACACTTTCGAGACCAGTTCCGGAATGTCGCCGCGCGAAAACTGGTGCGGGGAAAGATTTACCGCCAGCGTCAGGAACGGCAGACCGGATTTGATCCAGCGTTCGCCTTGCATGCAGGTTTCCTCCAGTACCCACGCGCCGATGGCACCGATCAGGCCGGTTTCCTCTGCCAGCGGGATGAAGTGAGCGGGCGGGATCAGGCCGCGAACCGGGTCTTGCCAGCGTACCAGCGCCTCGGCGCCGATGATAAGGCCGGTGGCGATGTCTACCTGGGGCTGGTAAAAGACTCGCAGTTGATTCGCACCGATCGCATGACGCAGCCGATTCTCCAGCCTGAGGTGCTCACCGGCAGTCCGGGTGAGGGCATCGGTGTAGAAACGATAGGTGTTGCGGCCCTGTTTCTTGGCCTGATGCATCGCGGCATCGGCATGCTGGATCAACTGGTCGGCGCTGTTGCCGTCGTCCGGGGAAACGCTGATGCCGATGCTGATGCCGATATAGACCTCTTGCCCCCCAGACAGCAGGAACGGCTGTGCCAGCAATCCGAGCAGCGTCCGTGCCACGTTGACGGCGTCCTCCGGCCCTTCAATGTGTTCCAGAACCAGCAGGAATTCATCGCCATTCAGGCGTGCCAGCATATCCACGCTGCGTATGTTCGACGCCAGGCGTTTGGTCAGGGCGACCAGCAGTTCATCGCCGATGGGATAACCGAGGCTGTCGTTGATGTTCTTGAAACGATCCAGGTCGAGGTACAGCACGCCAACTTGTTGGCGATCCCGATGTGCCTGCGCCAGCGCGTGGGCCAGGTGCGATTGCACTAACAGGCGATTTGGCAGGTTGGTGAGCGGGTCGTAATGGGCCAGCCGTTCCAGCTGTGCTTCGGATTGCTTGAGTTGACTGAGGTCAGAGAAGACCCCCACGTAATGGGTGGTTTCGCCTTTGGTGTTGCGCACCGCACTGATGGTCAGCCACTCCGGATAAATCTCGCCGCTCTTGCGCCGGTTCCATATCTCTCCTTGCCAATAGCCTTCCGCATTGATACTGGCCCACATGCTCTGGTAGAAATTCTTTTCATGGCGGCCGGAACGGAGGATGTTCGGGTTCTTTCCCAGGGCTTCTGCTTCCAGGTAACCGGTGGTTTTCAAAAACGAACGGTTTACAGCCAGCATGCGCCCGTCGAGGCCGGTGATCATTACTCCGTCGTGGCTGTTTTCGAAGACCGTGGCCGATTGGCGAAGTGCGTCTTCCGCCTTTTTTCGTTCGGTGATGTCATCGCTAACAACCACGAACTCTGCCGGGGCAGGGCTGTAGATAGAGAACGAGAACCATTTTCCCACTGCCGCCAGATAGTGTTCCCAGCGGGCGGGCTCGCCGGTTTTGGCCACTTTGCCGAAAACCTCAAGCGACTCCGGGTTGTCTTCGCAATAGCCGGGAATGATTTCGCTGATCTTCCTGCCCACGACATTTTTCATTCCGGTAATTTTCTCGAAATTACGATTGACGGTGATGAACTCATAATCTACCGGCACGCCATCGCGGAAGATCATGCGGTTATGAGAGACGCTATTCAACATGTTGTCGAACAAAGAACGGTAGGTCGCTTCGCTCTCGCGCAGCGATGCTTCGGCCTGCTTGCGCTCGGTAATATCCTCGATCATCGCTACGATTTGATTCACCTTGCCGTCGGCGTCGCGCGTGCATTTGGCATTCAGGTTGACCGTGATGGGCGTGCCGTCTTTGCGTACAAGTCGTTTTTCCAGCGTGTAGCCGTCGATCTCGCCGTTCGTCATGCGCTCGAATTCTTTTATGTTGCCTTCCAGATCGTCGGGGTGGGTGAGGCCGGTCCAGGTGGTCTGCAGCAGTTCATCCCGCGCATACCCCAATATGTCGCACAGATGGTCGTTAACGTACAACCATGTCTTGCTGCTTGGCGAGCTGATCGCTATGCCGACGAAGGGCAGTTCATAGAACAGCTCGAGTTGTTTGTCCTTCCCTGATGTCTGGGCAGCTAATTTCCGCACCAGCAGATAAAGCAGCAATGCCGTAACGCTGACGACAGCGAGACCTTTGAACATGCTGATCCGCACTATCAATTCCGGGGCAGGCACGACCAGCGCTAACAGTTTGTCGGAAGTGAAGATCCACAGTGCTGCAAATACTGCATAGAGCAGGGCGATTCTGGCGGGGGTCAGGCGGCTATCCATTGGTCGGTATCGCAGTTGCATATAACGAGGGGAATGTATTACGTACGGAATACGGATGCAATGGACAAATTGCTGCGCAGTGGAGCGATCGATCGCGCCAGGTTTAAGAGGGCGTGAAAACCGCGACTGCCCAATAGCGCGCAAATTTCCCCATTGCCATGAATAGTGCTGCCTGCCACCAACTGAGGCGCAGCCAGCCGGCAGCGATGCATAGCGCGTCGCCGATCAGCGGTGCCCACGCGAACAACAGCGCGGGCGCGCCAAACCGCCGCACTTGCGCTACGTGTTTAAGCTGCTGCGTCTGGGGCAACAACCACCCCATGCCGAACGAGACCATTCCGCCCAGCGTGTTGCCGAGCGTGCCGACGAGCAGCGCGGGCCAGAATAGTTCGGGATGGAGTCGCAGGACCCCGGCCAGCACCAACTCCGAGCCGCCCGGCAGCAGCGTTGCGCCGAGCAGGCTGGACATGAACAAGCCCCATAAGCTGAGGTCGCTGGAGAAGAGATGGGTGAGGGTGTCCACTGATGTAGGTCGGGTTAACGTAGCGCAACCCGACACTTGTCGCGGTCACTTTGTCGGGTTACGCCCGGTGGGCTAACCCGACCTACGGCTACTGGTGGGCAAAATGCCCATCCTGCATTAATGCTTCTTCTTCGGCGCGAGCAGGTCGGTGATCGTGCCTTCCGCCATCTCGGCCGCGAAGCACAAGGTTTCCGACAGCGTCGGGTGCGGGTGGATGGTGAGGCCGATGTCTTCCATGTCGGCGCCCATCTCCAGCGCCAGCACGCCTTCGGCGATCAGCTCGCCGGCATTCACGCCGACGATGCCCATGCCGAGGATGCGGCGCGTGGTCGGGTCGAGCAGCACCTTGGTCGCGCCCTCTTCGCGCGCGATGGAAAGCGCACGGCCGGAAGCAGCCCACGGGAAGGATGCCTTCTCGTAGGCGATGCCCTGTGCCTTGGCCTGCGTCTCGGTGAGCCCCATCCACGCGATCTCGGGATCGGTGTAGGCCACGGAAGGGATGGTCAGCGGCTCGAAGAAGGCCTTGTGCCCGGCGATGTTCTCGGCCGCGACCTTGCCTTCATGCACTGCCTTGTGCGCCAGCATCGGGTCGCCCACGATGTCGCCGATGGCGAAGATGTGCGGCACGTTGGTGCGCATCTGCTTGTCCACAGGGATGAAACCGCGCTCGTTCACGATCAGCCCGGCTGCCTCGGCGGCGATCTCGCGCCCGTTCGGACGGCGGCCCACGGCCATCAGCACCTTGTCGTACACCTGCGCCTCGGCCGGCGCCTGCTCGCCTTCGAAGGTGACCTTGAGGCCGGCCTTGGTCGCTTCGATCTTGGTGACCTTGGTCTTCAGCATGATGGCTTCGTAACGCTTGGCGATGCGCGTGTGCAGCGGCTTCACCATGTCCTTGTCCGCGCCGGGCATGATCTGGTCCATCAGTTCGACCACGCTGATCTTTGCACCCAGGGCCTCATACACGGTTGCCATCTCCAGACCGATGATGCCGCCGCCGATCACCAGCATGCGCTTGGGCACGTCCTTCAGCGCCAGCGCGCCGGTGGAGTCGATGATGCGCGGATCGTCATAGGGGAAGCCGGGGATGCGCGCCACGCTGGAGCCGGCCGCGACGATGGCGTTGTCGAAGGTGATGACTTTCTTGCCTTCCGCCGTTCCCACTTCGAGGCTGTTGGGCGACGTGAACTTCGCCACGCCGCGCACCACTTGCACCTTGCGCTGCTTCGCCAGTCCGGCGAGGCCGCCGGTGAGCTTGCCGATGACGCTTTCCTTCCAGCTGCGGATGGCGTCGATGTCGATCTTTGGTTTGGCGAAGGTCACGCCGTGATGGCTGACCTCTTCAGCCTCATTGATGACCTTGGCCACATGCAGCAGCGCCTTGGACGGGATGCAGCCGACGTTGAGGCACACGCCGCCGAGCGAAGCGTGTTTCTCGATCAGCACCACCTGCTTGCCGAGGTCGGCAGCGCGGAACGCGGCGGTGTAGCCGCCGGGGCCTGCGCCGAGCACCACCACTTCGGCGTGGATGTCTCCCTTGGCGACCTTGGCTGCCGGTGTCGGCGCTACTTGCGGTGCCGCAGCTGGGGCGGCTGCTTGCGGCGCGGGCTTGTTCGCGGCGGTGACGGGTGCTGCGGCGCTGCTTTCCAGCAGCAGGATCAGCGAGCCTTCGCTCACCTTGTCGCCGACTTTCACCTTCAATTCCTTCACCACGCCGGCAGCGGGCGAGGGCACTTCCATGGTCGCCTTGTCGGTTTCCAGCGAGATGAGCGCCTGCTCCTTCTCGATCGTATCGCCGGGCTTCACTGCGATCTCGATGACGGCTACCCCTTTGAATCCGCCGATGTCCGGTACTTTGATTTCGATAGTCTGGCTCATTCCTGCTCCTCTTTTCTTGTCTGTTTTTTATACTCTGATCTGCCCGTTGCCGAGCACGATGTATTTCTGCGACGTCAGCCCTTCCAGACCGACCGGGCCGCGCGCGTGGATCTTGTCGGTGGAGATGCCGATCTCCGCCCCCAGCCCGAACTCGAAGCCGTCGGCGAAGCGCGTCGAGGCGTTCACCATCACGCTGGAAGAATCCACCTCGCGCAGGAAGCGCATCGCCTTGGTGTAGTTCTCGGTGACGATGCTGTCGGTGTGCTGCGAGCTGTAGGTGTTGATGTGCTCGATGGCCTCGTCCAGGTCGCTCACCACGCGCACGGAAAGGATGGGCGCGAGGTATTCGGTGCGCCAGTCTTCCTCGGTGGCGGCTTTCATCTGCGGGATGATGGCGCGCGCGGCGGCGTCGCCGCGCAGCTCCACACTCTTGTCGAAGTAGATCCTGCACAGGTCGGGCAGCACCTGCGCGGCGACGCTCTTGTGCACCAGCAGGGTCTCCATGGCGTTGCACACGCCGTAGCGGTGGGTCTTGGCGTTGTCGGCGATGCGGACGGCCTTTTCCAGATCGGCCTCGTCGTCGATATAAACGTGGCAGATGCCATCCAGATGCTTGATCACCGGAACCTTGGCTTCTTCCGCGATGCGCGCGATCAGGCTCTTGCCGCCGCGCGGCACGATCACGTCCACATAGTCCTTCATGGTGATGAGTTCGCCCACCGCGGCGCGGTCGGTGGTGCTCACTACCTGCACCGCGGTCTCGGGCAGGCCGGCCTCGCGCAGGCCTTGGTGCACGCAGGCGGCGATGGCCTGGTTGGAATGGATGGCTTCCGAGCCGCCGCGCAGGATGGCGGCGTTGCCGGATTTCAGGCACAGGCCGGCGGCATCCGCCGTCACGTTCGGGCGCGATTCGTAGATGATGCCGATCACGCCGAGCGGCACGCGCATGCGGCCTACCTGGATGCCGGAAGGGCGATATTTCATGTCGCTGATCTCGCCAATGGGGTCGGGCAGCGCGGCGATCTGGCGCAGGCCCTCGGCCATGGATTGTCACCGTCTTTTCGGTGAGCGTGAGGCGGTCGACGGAAGCGGCATCCAGACCGTTCGCCTTTGCGGCTGCGACATCCTTGGCGTTCTCGGCGATGAGCTTCGCGCTATTGAGCAGGATGGCGGTGGCGATGTTTTCCAGCGCGTGGTTCTTGGCGTTGGTGTCGGCCATGGCCATCAGGCGCGACGCGGCGCGGGCGGCTTGCCCGACGGATTTCATGTAGTCCTTGATGTTGTCCATGTTGCTCGTCTCAGGAGGAGGCGCGCATTTTAGCATTGCGCTTGGGATAGAATGCGTACCTTCTTAAAGGGAGCCCTGCATGTCCGACATCCTCAACAAGATCCTCGCAGTCAAGAATCAGGAAGTCGCTGCTGCATTGTCGGCCAAGCCGTTGCCGCTCATCCGTGCCGAAGCGGAACAGGCCGCTGCCCCGCGCGATTTCGTCGGCGCCATCCGCGCCAGGATAGCAGCCGGACAGCCCGCGGTGATCGCCGAGATCAAGAAGGCCAGCCCGAGCAAAGGCGTGATCCGCGCCAACTTCCGCCCGGCCGAGATCGCCGCCAGTTATGCGCAACATGGCGCGGCCTGCCTGTCGGTGCTGACCGACGAGCAGTTCTTCCAGGGCAGCGAAGAGTATCTGAAGCAGGCGCGCGCGGCCTGCGACCTGCCCGTGCTGCGCAAGGATTTCATGGTGCACGAATACCAGGTCTACCAGGCGCGCGCGATGGGGGCGGACGCCATCCTGCTCATCGCAGCGGCATTGACCCTGGGGCAGATGAAGACGCTGGAGGCGCTGGCGCACAAGCTGGGCATGGCGGTGCTGGTGGAAGTGCACGACGGCAAGGAACTGGAGACCGCGCTGCAGCTCAAGACGCCGCTGATCGGCATCAACAACCGCAACCTGCGCACCTTCGAAGTCAGCCTGCAGACCACGCTCGATCTGTTGTCGCATATTGCCGCATCCGGCAACGGGCAGAACCGCATCGTCGTCACCGAGAGCGGTATCTTCACGGCGCAGGACGTGAAGCTGATGCGCGAGCATCAGGTGCACGCCTTCCTCGTCGGCGAGGCGTTCATGCGCGCAGCCGATCCGGGTGCGGAGCTGGAGAAGGTGTTCGGGGGAGGCCGTATTTGAGCCCGATATTGCGTTCCCCTGAAAAAAGACATCTGTCCACGAAATACACGAAAAGCACGAAACAAAACTTAAAAGTGGATTTGTTGCGTCACGCCATCATCGGAAAGCTGGTGTGTGCCGAATGCGGACTGTTCGTGCCTTTCGTGTATTTCGTGGACAAATCGCAGTTGTCCGCTTCAACTCTGTAACAGGAGATATATTTTGAGTGCGATCCATCCTTCCGAGCTAGCCTTCATCACCCGGCATGCGCCGTTCGACCGCATGGAGCTCGCCCATGTGCTGTGGATGCTGGAGCGCATGAATCTCGGCTACTACGCCGAGGGCGAGGTGATCGTTTCGCCGGAGCAAGGGGCGGTGGACCGCTTTCTCGTCATCAAGCAGGGCGTGGTGCACGGCGAACAGAGCGTCGCCCAGGCTTCGGATACCGATACCTGGCTGGAGTTGATGGAAGGCGAATGTTTCCCGCTGGGCGCGTTGCTGGCCAATCGCTCGGTCGCGAGCGTCTATCGGGCGGGCAGCGACACCTTCTGTTACGAGCTGCCCGCTCCGTTCTTCCTCGAACTGATCGGCATGAGCGCCGCGTTCCGCGATTTCTGCACGCGGCGCATCGCCAACCTGCTGGAACATTCCAAGCAGGTCATCCAGGCGCAATACAGCCATTCCAGCGTCGAGCAGCAATCGCTGGCCAGCCCGCTGTCGGCCATCATTCGCCGCGCGCCGATCACCTGCGCGCCCGACACCAGCGTGCGTCAGGCGCTGGAAGTCATGCAGAAGCAGCGCATCGGCTCGATGGTGGCGGCGGATGCCGACGGCAGGCCGCTCGGCATCATGACGCTGCACGACGTGCTGGACCGTATCGCCCTCCCGCAGATCGATCTCGACCAGGCGGTCATCGAGGTGATGAGCATGCAATTGTCCGTGCTGCCGCCGCAGGCGCTGGCGCACGAGGCGGCGCTGATGATGGCCAAACACGGCTTCCGTCACGTGCTGGTGGTGGAGAACGGGAAGCTGGTCGGGCTGGTGTCGGAAAAGGACCTGTTCGCCCTGCAGCGCGTCGGCCTGCGCCAGATCGGTTCGGCCATACGTCACGCGGTCACGCCGGAAGAGCTGCAGCAGGGCGCCGCCGACATCCGCCGCATGGCGCACAACATGATGGCGCAGGGCGTGGCGCCGGAACAGCTGACCCAGTTCATCTCCGCCTTCAACGACCTGCTCACCGCGCGCGTGGTGGAGCTGGAGTGCAAGGCCAGCGGACTCATCGGTACGCCGCTGCACGACGGGCTGTGCTGGATGGCGCTGGGATCGGAAGGCCGTTTCGAGCAGACGCTCAACACCGACCAGGACAACGCCATCATCTTCGAGGTGCCTGCGGGCATGACGGCCGACCAGGTGCGCGAGAGGCTGTTGCCGGTCGCGCGCCGCATCAACGAGACGCTGGCCTTGTGCGGCTTCCCGCTGTGCAAGGGCGAGATCATGGCGAGCAACCCGAAGTGGTGCCTGTCGCTGGAAGAATGGAAGCGCACCTTCAACGGCTGGATCGGCGGCGGCTCGCCGGAGCAGCTGCTGAATGCAACGATATTTTTCGATTTTCGCTCGCTCTACGGCGCGAGCCATCTGGCCGAGGAGCTGCGCGGCTGGCTGGCGCGGGTGGCCAGCGACAACAGCCGCTTCCTGCACATGATGGCGGAGAACGCGTTGCACAACCGTCCGCCGCTGGGCGTGGTGCGCGACTTCGTGCTGGGCAAGGAGAACAAGCTCGACCTGAAAGTGAACGGCATTACCCCGTTCGTGGATGCGGCGCGCATCTTCAGTCTGGCGGCGGGCGTGGCGCAGACCAACACCATCCAGCGTTTGCGCCTGAGCGCGGCCAAAATGAATCTGCATGCGTCCGAGATCGACGCCTGGATCGACGCCCTGCTGTTCATCCAGGTGCTGCGCCTGCGCCATCACGACGAGGTCAGTGCGCAAGGGGCGAGCGACGATGCGCTCGATAACAAGATCGATCCGGAAAAACTGAACGAACTGGACCGGCGCATCCTGAAAGAAGCCTTCCGCCAGGCGCGCAAGCTGCAGGCGCGGCTGGCGTTGGAGTATCACCTTTGATGCAGGAAGCGATAAATTGCCTTTCGGACGTTTGTTCTCTCTCCCGCCGCGGGATAACCAGCGACTTGGCTGCGGTTCTTTGCACCTATCGAATGTATTTTTTACAGAGAGTTAGAGAGAGGGAAAAGAGCATGTCGATATCGACAATAGGGACATGCCATGCTCTTTAGTTTGACACGCTGGTTCAGGCGCAAGCCGCAACTGAGTCCGGAGCAACTGCGCCGCTTCGCTGCCTGGCAGGCACTGCCGCCTGTCGCGTTGGACGTCCCGGTCAGCGCGACGCGCTGCGTGGTGGTGGACGTGGAAACCACCGGCTTGAACCTGATGCAGGACCGGCTCATCTCCATCGGCGCGGTCGCAGTGGTGGACGGCAAGGTCGCGCTGGGCGACAGTTTCTACGTGGTGCTGCAGCAGCGGGCGGCCAGCGAGAAAGGCAACATCCTGCTGCACGGCATCGGCACCTCGGCGCAACTCGAAGGCGACCCGCCGGCCGAGGCCCTGCTGGCATTCCTGGAGTATCTCGGCAAATCCCCCATCGTCGCCTTCCATGTGACCTTCGACGAGACCATGATCAAGCGTGCCCTGCGCGACTATCTGGGCCTGAACTTCAAGCATCCCTGGCTCGACCTGGCTTACGTGATGCCCGGCCTGCATCCGCCGCTGGCGCGCAAATACCGCGCGCTGGACGACTGGATCGGGCATTTCGGCATCCGCGTCGACGCCCGCCACAACGCGCTGGCGGATGCGCTGGCCACCGCGCAACTGTTCCAGGTCGCGCATGCGCATGCACTCATCAAGGACATTTCCAGTTATGCCGGATTGCATGACCTGGAAAAAGCGCAACGCTGGGTCAGCGCTGTAAGCTGACTGTAAGACTCCGTAAGTTGATCGTAAGCCTCCTGCCGTAACCTCGCGCCCGGTTGTAATGAGGGGGTCGGGCATAGCACCCGACCCGTTGTTAATCACTAGGAGCGAGTATGTCCAGCACGAACTTCAATTGGGCGGCGATCGACGCCAACCCCAAGTTTCAAGCCCTGCATCGCAAGAAGACGTTCTTCCTGTGGGGGCTGATGGTGTTCTCCATCATCTATTACTTCCTGTTGCCTATCGGTGCGGCGTATTACAAGGAACTGTTCAACACGAAGGTGTGGGGCGTGGTCAATTTCGGCCTGCTGTTCGCCCTGTCCGAGTTCGTGGTGGCATGGGTGATCGCCTTCGTCTATTCGAAAAAGGCCAATGCCCAGTTCGACGCGATGGCGCAAGAGATCATCAACGACGTAGATAGCGGGAGAATCTGATGAGTGGCATGTTGAATAAATTGATGCTGTCCGTGGCTGCCCTGGGCGCCAGCGGTGCAGCGTTCGCGGGCAACGGCGCGGTGGCCGACGAGTTCAAGTGGATGACCTTCATGGTGTTCGGCGTGATCATCGCGATCACCATGGCCATCACCTTCTGGGCGGCGCGCAGCACGCACACCACTTCCGAGTTCTATGCGGCGGGCCGTTCGGTCAGCGGCATCCAGAACGGCTGGGCGATTGCGGGCGACTACCTGTCCGCCGCGTCCTTCCTCGGCATCGCCGGCCTGATCTCGCTGTACGGTTATGACGGCTTCATGTACTCCGTGGGCTGGCTGGTGGCGTACATCACCGTGTTGCTGGTGATCGCCGAGCCTTGCCGCAACATCGGCAAGTACACCATGGGCGACATCCTCGCCTTCCGTAACGACCCCAAGAAGACCAAGACCGTGGCGGCGCTGTCCACCATCACCGTGTCCACCTTCTACCTGACCGCACAGATGGTCGGCGGCGGCGTGCTCATCAAGACGCTGATCGGCATCGACTACGAGATCTCCGTGATCGGCGTGGGCATCCTGATGCTGGCGTACGTGGTGTTCGGCGGCATGAAGGCGACCACCTGGGTGCAGATCACCAAGGCCGTGTTGCTGGTGACCGCCTCCATCATTCTTGTTGGACTGGTTTGGGCGCCTTACGGTTTCAGCCTGCCTAGCTATCTGCAAGCCGTGGTCGGCGACGCGGATGTGCAGAAACAAGTTGCCAAGCTGCTGGGCGACAAGGCTGCCACCATGACACCGGAAGAACTGGGTCAGCGCTTCCTCGAGCCGGGCCTGTTCCTGAAGAACCCGATCGACCAGATCTCGCTGGGCCTGGCGCTGGTGCTGGGTACTGCCGGCATGCCGCACATCCTGATGCGCTTCTTCACCGTGCCGACGGCACAGGCTGCCCGCACCTCCGTCATCTGGGCGATGGGCATCATCGGCGGCTTCTACGTGCTGACCCTGTTCCTGGGTACCGGCGCTGCGATGCTGGTGGGTCCGGACAAGATCTCGTCCATCGACGCCGGCGGCAACATGGCTGGTCCGTTGCTGGCGCAGTTCCTGGGCGGCGGCGAGCAATCGTATCTGGGCAACTTCATGCTGGCCTTCGTGGCAGCGGTCGCCTTCGCCACCATCGTGGCGGTGGTAGCCGGTCTGGTGCTGGCTTCCGCATCCGCGATGGCGCACGACATCTACGTCGGCGTGATCCGCGGCGACCATGCCACTCCGAAAGAGCAAGTGGTTGCAGCGCGCGTGGCATCCGTCATCGTCGGCGTGATCGCGATCACCGTCGGCATCCTGGCCAAGGGCCAGAACGTGGCGCACCTGGTGGCGCTGGCGTTCGCCGTGGCGGCTTCCTCCAACCTGCCGGCCGTGTTCCTCACCCTGTACTGGAAGAAGTGCAACACCACCGGCATCATCGCCGGCATGATCGTGGGTACCGTGACCGCGATCGGCCTGGTGATGATCTCCCCCAACATGACTTATCCGAAAGCGGTCATCGCTTCGGCCAATAAAGTGTTGAACGGTGAGCCGGCAGTTCCCGCCAAGGAAGCGCAACCGGCCGTCGAGCGTTCGAGCTTCATGTGCGAATTGTTCGCCATGGACGGCTGCGTTCTCGCCAAACCGGCACAAGCTGCCTCTGCAGAAAAACCCGCGAAACCGGGCGCTGCCGAGAAACTGGCTGGCCTGAACGCGAAGTTGCATCCGCTGGAAGCCGCACTGGTCTCCATCACCGATCCGGCGGCCAAGGCAGCGGCTGAAGCTGACATCGCCAAGGTGAAGAAGGACATCGCCGCGACCGAGAAGGCCAAGGCCAAGGCCGAAGCCGATCTGAAGAAGTTCGAAGGCCAGACCACCAGCATCATGGGCCTGGAGAAACCCTTCTTCCTGTTGAAGAACCCCGGCTTGATCTCGATCCCGCTGGGCTTCCTGATGGTGATCCTGGGTTCGCTGTTCACCCGCGACAAGCGTTCGGAAGAAATGTGGGACGAACTCTACGTGCGCCAGAACACCGGCATCAACGCAGAAGCTGCATCGGTGCACTAAAGCAGCCTTGTAGTAGCAAGCATTCGACCCCGCCCTCCCCGGCGGGGTTTTTTATTTTTGTCCACGCGATGTGGAACGCCATCTGCCACCAAGCGACGGTGCAAAGCCGTTAAGATTGCGACTGCCCGACTCGGAGGTGGAAATCATGGAACTGCATCAATTTTTCCTTTTTCTCGCCATCATTCTAATCGCAGCGCGCCTGCTGTCCGAGACCGTGGCGCGCTTCGGCATTCCCTCGGTGATTGGCGAGCTGCTGGCTGGCTTGCTCATTGGCCCCTCGTTGCTGGGCTGGGTGTCGCCCGACACCACCATGAAACTACTGGCCGAGATCGGCATCATCCTGTTGCTGTTCGAGGTCGGCATGGATACCGAGTTGAGCCGGCTGGCGCGCTCGGGCAGCAAGCCCGTGGTGGTCGCGCTGATCGGCTTTAGCGTGCCGTTCGTGCTGGGCTATGCCGTCAGTACCTGGGTGTTCGGCCTGCCCCAACTGACCGCGCTGTTCATCGGCGGCACGCTCACCGCCACCAGCATCGGCATCACCGTGCGCGTGCTGGACGACCTGGGCCGCCGCCATTCCGACGAGGCGCTCATACCTGTAAATCGGTAACGCTTAGCCGCAGATTTTATGGCTTCATTTTTTGCCTGGAAGGCTGTAGTGCCATATGGATGGTATTCTTCGTAACTTATCACCTGGGATGCCCATCCAGCTCAAGGGAAGCTGAACCCAGGTGATTATGCAACTGGTATCGGACCAGCCCTGACCCGACCGCCTCAGAAGGTTCCGGTGAAGGCGCGGTATTTTGCTTCACTGATTCGATCATCACAAAACGATTACCCTGGTCTGTGAGGCTTAATGACTCCCGTTCAAAGTTTATCGTATTTACCTGATATGTCCGGTAGGTCTCGAAACCTTCCACATAAATGCGTTCATCTTTTTTCGTCGGGATTCCTCCGGGCCCGGCACTGTTCTCGGTTATTTTCCGGATTCGTTATCCCTGTCCATCGTATTGATACCAGGTAGTTTCGGCTGTCCCGTTGCCCGGGCTCACTTTTTGCCTGATGGTTTTTATTAATTCTTCCTTAAAGCTCCACCCCATTTCTTCCAGATGCGGCATCAAACTCATAAAGCCATGTTGAGGGTGACAGGTATAAGTGTAGGTTTCTGCACCAATTTGTGTAGTCTTCAGGCGATTATTGACTGTTTCATATGTGAAATCTCTCATCCAGTTATTCCCGGAAGCCTGATGACGCAATTGCTTTATATTCCCTGCTTCATCATACTGGTAATTCTGCGTGTAATTTCTTACTGACATGGGATCGCCAGGGTTAATTTGATGCATAAAAGGAGCATCGTTCCAGTTATCTTGATCATTAAAAGTAAGGGCGGGTCGTTTTCCCTGCCTTTCGCTTCGGCCAGGCGGTACAGTGCATCATAGGTATATTCGGAGACTCCTGCTACTTTCTGGTTATTGAAAAATATAACCGGGATATTTTTGTCCTCAATATGTGTTATATTGCCAACAGGGTCAAATGTATAATACCAATCCTGCAGGGGATCATTGTTATTTCTTTTGGTTTCAAGCCTCTTCAGCCGAAAAGTTTCTTTGTCGTAATAAAACCTTGTGATTACATCATTGCCATAAATGATTTTATTGCGCTGACCTTTTTCATTGTAGTCAATGTCTTTTATATAAGTCCCTGAGAGTTCAGGATTAATATGCACTATTGATTCCCTGTTGAGCAAACCTGCTTCATTATACGAAAGAGTAATCATGCTTCCATCAGGGGCAGTTTGCCTGGTAATTCTGCCAAGCGCATCGGTTTCGGTTGTAAAAGTAAAATCATCATTTTCCAGATCGGGAACAAGGTTTGCATCAATCCAATTGGCGACTGATTTATAATCTTTATAAAGCTTGCGTGTGGTAAAAACCGGCTGTCCTTTAAAGTTATATTCAGGTATCATCATCACGCCACCTGTATCGAAATGTTTAATTTTTTTGCCTAAAACATTTATTGCCTGTATTGCAGCTTCATTGCTTCTGTTTGGTAACAAAAGGCTTTCGCCATAAAAGATCCTGTCAAAAATATGATCCAACGGAGTGGGCCCATCTCCTGCTTTTACTTTACTAATTATCGGACGGTGAATTGAATCATATTGATATTCAAATTCATGATTGCGATCATCCCATTTACGAAGCGGATTACCGAGAATATTATTGAGCATCCATCTCTGTCCGGCATCCATATTCATTTGATATACCATGTTGCCAAGCATATCGTATTTGCATTGCATTACAATATTCCCTTTATTGCTGTTTACAGGTAATTCACGGGTGTCTGTAACGACGCGCAGGTTGCCTTCTGTGTCCAGCTATACCTTGGTACGATAAAATTCATCGGCATTGGTTAAAATATTTTTGTTATGCTCAACTAGATAAGACCGGCCTGCCAAGGGTATCGAAATGCAGAACATTGGAAGTACCGGCATGTTTGGCAGCTTTATCTGCTGCAATTTTTTCTCTGGCAGGGTCTTTACCTGCTGCAATAAGTTCGGCATCTATAAGATTGTTGGTCCGGTTGTTATACCAGGAGGATTCCGGAACAGTATCGTTGGCATCATACACAATTTGTTTCCATGAATCAAATTCCATCCGGCTTAAAGTTCTGTCGGGCATTTCAGTTTTTATCAAACGCCCGGGGCATCATAATACATTATGGGCGTTACACCGGTTTCCACCAGTTCTTTCTGGTCTTCGTAACGGTGTGTCACTGAAAAATAGGGTTCATATTGCTTTACTGCATTGCCTTTATTGTTGATTATTGTTCTTCCGTTTCCAATCCAGCGGAGTTGTCTGGGAAAGGGCAGCAGTATCTACATCAGTGATTGTATAAGTATCATCCGGATTAATATTCACTTTCTTTGCCATACCGGGTTCAGCCTGTACCTTTTTCATCACCACTTTTTCCAAGCCCGTTGGAATATTCGAAGCTGAGCTGAATCGGTGAGTTATTATTTTTACTAAAATGCTCTTCACGAGCTATTGAGGCAACTACAGCGGGTTTCCCGGTAGATTTATAAACATCCAAATCATATACAAACCGGGTAGTTGCATGTTGCAATAACTGGTTTCCTTTTGCGCAAGAGCTATTGAATCTGTAACGCCCTGAGGTGTATCTGCGGTATTGAAAAACTGACTTATCAAATCCTTTTCGGGCTGCAGGGTAAATTCGGTTATACCGGTCAAATCATCCGCTTCATTTCCTTTTCCAAAAACAGCCATAGCTTTAATAACCCAAGCTCATCTGAAATTCCTTCAGAGATGTTGTTGTTTATGTCTCTTATTCGCTGGGCCGTAAGTGTTCGGAAATTAAATAAGTCCACAAAAGACTTTTTTTTCAATTCATCCTCAGTTTCTTCAATGAACAGGAAATAGTTGCTGTAGTATTTTACTTTGGTTATTGATCCATAAGGATCGGTATAGGATATGGGAACATAAAATCTGTTCTGCGCATCAATTTCAGTTTCAGCACTATCGATAAATTGAATCCTACCTGAGCGGATCCACCAATTATTATCGTTTTCACTATGAGTAAATTTGCCTTCTCTCATAAGAGATGAATTCAATTTAGTTCCGTAAATATCGGTAATCAGATCAGGAGTATATGCGAGCTGGTAGCTTTCAAATGTAATAGCCAGTGATTCCAGGTTATGCAATAACAATTCCCCGTTCAGATCATTTCGGTAATAATTGGTACGTACATGTTCAATCAATCTTTTTTGTGTACTTCCCGGGGCGGGAATAACATCAATCTGGTGATAGGCAACTTCATGGCTGAGACAGTACATTTTCAAAATCATTTACGGTGTAATACGAACATGTTCTGGCAACTCCTTTTAATTCGAAAGTCTTGATTTCAGAAGGCAATCTTAAGCGGTGCACATCATCCCCAAATACATCATTTGTAAATTGATTCTGAGTATAGATAATGATTGTTTTATTTTGGGCTTCTTGAGTTTCTGCAGGCAATGATGCCAGGAGCAATTTGGGATATACTACAACGGCTGATTCCAGCACATTTCCATATTCATCCAGTTTAATATTAAGGCTATGTGCAATGCGCGGGTCTTCTGTATTCCTTTCATAATTGTAAGTAATGGCTTCGCTTTCATTTACTATAAACACAGAATGTTTGTTATTACCTTTTGGTTGAATCAGTTCAATTACACAATTGTGTGTAGCCACGGAGTAAGGTGTAAGTTGTTTCCTTTCCTCCGGGGTAGTTCCCATAATTTGATGCATCATGTGCAAACATTTCGGAACGAAGTGATTCTCTTGCATGCTCGCAAAGCCTCGCGCCATTCTTCCGGGCATACATTCTGATCACTGCAGCCGGAATCCCGGGTGCAGGAATAATAACGGCATCGGGTAAGGCTTCATTATGAACAACAGGAAATCCCTGACTTTCCATCTCTTCATACCAATATTCCTGTGCATACTGGTTTAGAATTTTTTCCTTTCCCAAAAAAGCTCCGGTATGAAACCAGCTTTTAACAATAACAGGCTCCTGGTGCAATTCCTTATCGACAATATTGGTAGCATTTCCTTTTATCCAATGCTCAAAATGTTCGGAATCGGTTTGTTCCACCATGCCAAAACCCCTGAATTCTCTTTCCGGATGATCATAATATCCATGATGGTATTTATAAGAACTTACAAAACGGCATCCTGAAATTTTATCCTGTGTTTCAGCACGTGAAATACAATGCACCGGGAAATGCAGTTTGGTAATCCAGGGCTTGCCAGTTAGTTTATCATCAATATAAAATTTTGTGGAAGGTGTATACTCCAATGAAACTTCTTTACCCAAATTGTTTTTATAAGAAATCAAAAGGTGCGGTTTCTTACTGTTCATCAGATCAATATATTTAAGTGGCGATTGTGCATCTTTGGCAGGCTGTCTGACCAAACAATACATGCTACCCCATTTCCCAGTATATCCGTTACGGTAATTTTTGCATGGTTGTGTATTTCAGGAAACGCGTCTATTTCAAAAGGAGAAGTGTTAAAAGTATTTCCGCTCAGATTCATCCAGCAGGTAAAATTGTTTTTACCAAGGTAAATGATATCGGTTGTTCCTGAACCATCTATATCGGCCAACCTTAAAAAGGAAGGATTAAAGGAATCAGGATGGTCAAACACAGGGCGATTGTCCATGGCTATTTTTTCCCCGAACTTTCCATATCCGAGGTTTGGCCAATAACATACTTCGCCGTTGCGGATCCGGACGATGTCGGTCATTCCATCGCCCGACATATCGGCAAGAAAAATGGTTTGCTTTTCATCGGCAAACACAATATGGGGACCAGCTTCCTCATCGAATGTTTTAGCGTTTTTTCCGGGCCTGGAAAAACCATTTCGCCCTTCTGAAGGATACCATGTAAAGACATTATCTCCGGAAATTAAAATTTCCGGTTTACCATCACCATTCAAATCAAGCATTCGTGTATTGGCATCACTGAAATTTATGTTGGGGAGAGTTTGAAAATTTCTGAATCCCTGCCATGCATTATCATCATCGAGTTCAAAATATCCTTTGGGTTCAGTACTGTAACTTACCAGTTGCTTACCTCCATCAGCATCCAGATCAGCCAGTTGGAACTGATTACCCAGGCCAGTAAAAGAAGGTTTTGGCGTTACCAATTTGGCCTGTTCAAATTTCCCGTTTCCCAGGTTATGTTTATAATACCAGCTATTTGCCTGTTCTGTGAGAATTCCCGATAAGCCTTCGTTGTAAAGATCGGTAAATTGATATTGTTGTTCATCAAGTCCTGACAGGAGCATGGACCAAATCATCTGCCGCAATTGATTTTATGTCTTTGTTCCATTCATGCTTTTGATATTCAAATTCAAGTGCAGGAAGATTTTTATGTGTATAGGTCCCGTTTGTTTGTTTTATATATCCAAAAGATGTAATGGATTTAAGAAATGTAAAATCCTCCTATGAGATCATATCGTATTCAAAATTGACAGATTTTACCAAAGCCATTCCGCCGGTAATTCACTGAAAAAATGAAACAACAATACTCTTTTGCAGAGCCTGGTGGTTCTGATTTCAAACCCGGCTTGTAATCGGAAAATGAATCTGTTCGGAAATCCCAGTCCTTGATTTTTAAATAGGGAGTATTAGTATCATATTCGCCATAATCAAAAACCGTCTGAAACATATAATCATTTTCAGCAGGAAAGCGTTTCCAAATTTCTTATATGGTGTTTTGTTGCCATATAAGATCTTCTCTAAATACAGGTTGGTATATGTTATGGAGCATTCCTGAAACGATTTTTGTTGTGGAGCAATAAAAAATCAAAACCGGCATCATCTTCTTTTTTATAAATATAATGGCTGCAGTTTCCCTTATCGTCAAATACAAATTCCGGCAACCATTCAAATATTTTCTTATTGTCGGCAGGATCGGAAATAGCAGAGTTGCTGCTCCATCCGAAAAGGGTGGTGACATTTTCTTTGGTAATGACGCGCCACCTGATAATTCCGGTTGCTTTTTCCGTCCAGCGCTCTATACGGGCAAATAATCCTTCGATGCGGGGTTTGTAAAATCTTATCACAGATAAGCTATCCGGCGAATCTTTTTCATTAATAATATAATCTCCGCTTATCGCATCTACTGAAAAACTGCCATCCGGTTCTTTTTTAAATTCAGGGACAAGATCTTCGGCTTCAGAAAAGAGAAAAGTATCAGAGTCAATGGAATCGAGATATTGAGGAAGCCCTTTATCAGTTTTTCGTTTGATAGATGCCAGACCCAAATTCCAGCCAAAGCCAAAAATGCTATTTCCTGCTCCTGAATTATAGGTTAGGGATAGTGAAGGTGAAGCTGCCCTGGTTGAAGAAAAAGGAAGGGGAATGGAGAATGATGCTGTGCCATTGACTGCATTCACAGAGAATTTCTCATCAATTCCTTTTATGGCACCCCCGCCTTTAGGCAAAGAAATGGAAGGTACTTCTATCGCATTGGATTTTGTTTTTCCTCTATCGGTTTTCAGAAATTGGGAGGAAGATGAATTATTATCCTTTTGCTCCATCTTTAATTCCTTTCATTCAGCAGTTAATGCAGGACCCTGCGCACTGAAATCTTCAATCAGAAATATTTTTCCTTCCCGATTCCCGGGACTTTTTTTGAATAGATCAGTTTATAATCAGGTTAAAAAGCTGCCGGACAAATAGTCCGGCAACTTTAGATTATCCAGGGCATTATTTCTTATCTTTCAAACAAACATTGTAGGAAGCCCAGACAGGATATCCCACGTTTTGACTGTCAACAATTGTTTTATCTATTGCGTACAGTGAAACACTTCCGCATGGGTATGCATTCGCAGGTGTTGTAACACTGAAACTATTACCAGGCAGCGGAGGTGTATTTGTTGTTCCGGCTATGCCACCTCCCCATGTTGTTCCAAAGCTCCAGTAAGAGATATTCTTATCAAATGCATAGTAATGACCCGTAATGTATCCCCTTTAGAATAACGGGTGCAATCTCCTCCGTTATCCACTGTCAGAGAAAGCACAGGAGCGGTGTTATCCATCTGAATTATTTTGAAAAATGTTATACCCACTCCCTGTACCTCCATCTCAACTTTCAATTTATCCTCTGTTCCGGGAGTAAATCTTGCCAGAACATTCAGCAAATTCTGATTGGACGGGAGGAAGTCATAATAATCCGATGCATCAGGGAAATGAGTAAACCATGGTGAATAGGGAGGTATAGGAGACCACCCAACTGTAACAAGCGGACTATTCAAATAATAAGATGTCCCGTCATTGAGATTGGTTATTTTAAACCTATATTTATTTCCCAGGAATGATGGTCCATTTATTACTATTAAGCCGCCAAAGGGTGCCCCGGTCGGAACCGGCATAGAGTTATATGCGAATACAGAATTAACTTTTGTTAACCCTGTTGCGTCATTGACATGATCTACATCAACGCCTCCAATTACAGTATAAAGTGCTAACGGGCTGTTTGGATCCAATACTTTACCTGGTTTTAATTGGACATGTGCATCCACCCTGTTTCCATAAAATTCCAGTTTATTCGGATTTGTAGTTGAAGGGGGAACGTTCCATGATAAAACTCCTCTCACCCCAATAACGTTTGGATTGATGCACAATTTTCTGTGAAAAGTGGCATCTATTGGAAGGGACACGCTATAACATAAATGATCCCCAACCATTTTCAAATCGTGCACATTCAATTGCACTGTATTGATATATTGCCATTCACATGGTTCATTCCAGTTGATCCAGAAAGCAATATATTCTTCACTGCCAGGGCTGCACAAATCGCCGGAATAGCCAATGTTCTTTTTTATCCTGAGTGTTGCTACCAGGCTCTCAGTG
>CAWCNZ010000006.1:0-58037 GCA_963797045.1 uncultured beta proteobacterium
CGCAGATCGTGATCGGGGCGGCGGTGCTGGACGATATCCTCGGCGTGCTGGCGCTCGCGTTGCTGTATCAGTTCGCGGTGGAACACGAAGTCTCGGTCAGGGCCGTCAGCGAGGTGGGCCTGTACATCCTGCTGTTCATGCTGCTTGCCCCGCTGGTCGCCAAGCTGGCCTCGATGGTGATCGACCACTTCGACCAGCGCGCCGCCACGCCGGGATTGCTGCTCACCATGGCGCTGTCGCTGATCCTGCTGTTCTCGTGGCTGGCGCATGCGGTCGGCGCGCCGGAGATCATGGGCGGTTTTGCGGCGGGCCTGGCGTTCAGCCAGCATTTCGGTTTCCGGCTATGGATGGGAAAGGCGCAGGCGATCGAGTTCAAGCCCAGCCCCAAGCTGGCGCACCGGCTGGAGGAGCAGATGCGTCCGCTGATCCACACCTTCTCGCCGCTGTTCTTCGTGATGGTCGGCGTATCGCTCGACCTCAATGCGGTGGACTGGGGCTCGGCGTTCATCTGGGAACTGGCGGCATTGCTGCTGCTGGTCGCCTTGCTCGGCAAATTCGTCTCGGGTTTCTGCATCCGCGAACCGCGCCGCAACCAGATGGCCATCGGCCTGTCCATGATCCCGCGCGGCGAGGTGGGCCTGATCTTTGCGCAACTCGGTTTCAGCCAGGGCATCCTCAACGGCGAACTGTATGCCGCACTGCTCATTGTCATCGCGCTCACCACCATGTCGCCGCCGTTATTGCTCAAGTGGTTTTACGGCAGGAATATCGGCAAACCTGTCTAGGCGCCGCCGTAATAGGCGGGGCTTCTTCTCGGGTCTTCGGATGCCGGGGGCGGCGGGGGCGGCCGGCGCGGGAAGCGCACGCTGATCAGCGTGCCCTTGCCGCCGCTGCCGGCGTCCAGCCTGAGCGTCGCGTGATGGCGCTTGGCGACTTCGGCGACGATGGCGAGGCCGAGTCCGCTGCCGCTCTGGCCGGTGCCGAGCACGCGGTAGAAACGTTCGAACACGCGCTCGCGGTGTTGCGGATCGATGCCGGGGCCGTTGTCTTCCACGCTCAATACCGTGCCATGCGTCGTGGCGCTGACGCTGACGGTGATGTGCCCGCCCGGCTGGGTGTAGCGGATGGCGTTGTCGATGAGGTTGTTGAGCATCTCGGTCAGGCTGGTCGCATCTCCCAGCACTTCCTCACCCGCGATCGCGCCGTCGAACCCGAGATCGATGTTCTTCTCCAATGCCGTCTGTATCCAGCCTAGCGTGCACTCCTGCGCCAGCCGGTTGATATCCAGCGGGACGAAATTCTCCGTGCCCTGGCCGCCCGGCTCGTTGCGCGCCAGCACCATGAGCTGGTTGACCAGGCGGATGGCGTGCTCGGTGCTGGTGTGGATATGTTCCAGCGCCTGCTGTTTCTGTTCCGGATCGCTGGTGCGCAATGCCAGTTCGGATTGTGTCTTCAGGCCCGCAATCGGCGTGCGCAACTGGTGCGCGGCATCGGCGACAAAACGCTTTTGCGCCTGCATCGTCAGCTGCAGGCGATCGAGCAGATTATTCACCGCATCGATCAGCGGGCGCACTTCTTCCGGCGCCTGGCTGCCGTCGAGTTCGCTCAGGTCGTCGCGCTTGCGGCTGCTCACTTCCTCGCGAATGCGTTCCAGCGGAGCCAGGCCCTGTTTCAGCGCGAACCAGATGGCGGCCACCGCAATCAGGATCAGCAGCAGTTGCGGGATGACGATGTTGGCGAGGATGCCGCGGATCAGCGCCTGGCGCTGCTGGATGGTCTCTGCCATGTACAGCTGGTACAGCTGCTTGCTGTCGGCGTTATAGAACACCAGGCTCACATTGCGCGTCTTCGCGCCGTCGCGCTCGCCGTTGCGGAACATCGGTTCGAGCTTGCCGCCGCGATAGGCCAGCGGACGGCCGAGATTGGCATTGCCGGCGAGCTTCTTTCCGTCGCGGTCGCTGACGGTATAGAACACCTTGTCAGGGCTGGTGGGCGAAGTACCGTCGGGAAGTTTCAGGTCCAGATCGAGGCGCTCCTTGCCGCCGCCCAGGCGCAGTTGCGCACCCACCGCCTGCGCGCGCTGCAACAGTACCTGGTCGTAGGGTTTGTTGGCGTAATTCAGGGTGGCGACATAACCGGCGATGGTGCTGAACAGCCACAGCACGAACAGTGGGGTCAGCAGCCAGTTGATGAGGTGGACGCGCAGCGAAAGGACGTTGCCTTCCGTGTCGGGCGGGCTAGCCATGCGTATCGGCGACCTTGTCTATGATGTATCCCAGCCCGCGGATGGTGCGGATGGTCACGCCGGCAGGCTCGATCTTCTTGCGCAAGCGATGGATATAGACTTCGATGGCGTTGCTGCTGGCCTCTTCCGAATAGCTGTACAGGCGTTCCAGCAGTTGCTCCTTGCTGATGACCCAGCCGATGCGCGACATCAGCGCTTCCAGCACGCTCAGTTCGCGCGTGGTGAGATCCAGCGTTTCGCCGTTGATCGTCGCGCGCCGGCCGACGCTGTCGAACGTCAGCGTGCCGCAGTGATACACGGGGTTCACCCCGCATTGTCCGCGGCGGATGAGGGCGCGCACGCGCGCTTCCAGTTCCGGCAGGCTGAACGGCTTGATCATGTAATCGTCCGCGCCCAGGTCGAGCCCTTTGACGCGGTCTTCTTCCGCGTCGCGCGCCGTCAGGATGATGACGGGTACCTGGCGGTTTTTTTCGCGCAGGCTCTTCAAGACGGTGAAACCGTCCACCTTGGGCAGGCCCAGATCGAGGATCACCAGGTCGAACGGTTGTTCGCCGCTGAGTATGGTGTTGGCGGCCAGACCGTCTTTCACACAATCTACGGCATAGCCCGACTGGCGCATGGAGCGGCACAGGCCGTCGGAAAGGACTTCGTCGTCTTCGGCGATCAGGATGCGCATGGCTCTGTAAGTTGTCTGTAAGGATTGGGCATTATGGTTTGGCCGTGGGATGGGGTAGGTAGGGGAGTATCTCCCGTCTCTCGTGAGGCTATTCTAAGTGGATGACGCGAATTGTCCAAGCCGCAGACCAGCGGGATCCGGTAAGTGGTAGTGCACCTCCGTCGTTTGTGAATCGCCTTTCTTGTATCTGATGTATCTGGGATTACATTCTTTACTTTAGGGGGAAACATGCAACTTACTGAGAAGCACAAGCAGTATTGGCAGAGAAACCTCCGCATGACAGGGGTGCTGCTGGCGATCTGGTTTGTCGCCACCTTCGTCATCGGCTGGTTTGCCAGAGACCTGCAATCCATCACCATCCTCGGCTTCCCGTTCCCGTTCTATATGGCGGCGCAGGGGTCCTTGATCATCTATGTGGTAATCATCTGGTACTACGCACGAGCCATGGGCAAGCTGGATCGTGAATACGGCGTACATGAGGGAGACGAATAATGGCTACCCAATCTCAATCGCAGTTCTTCTCTTCGCTGAAGCGTTATTACTCCTTCTATACCGGCGGCTTCGTCGCCTTCATCATCATCGTCGCCATCCTCGAACAGATGGGCGTGCCGAACAAGGTGCTCGGCTACATCTTCCTGGCGGCGACCGTGTTGCTGTATGCGGGTATCGGCGTGATGTCCAGTACCGCGGACGTGTCGGAATACTACGTGGCCGGACGCCGCGTGCCGGCGCTGTTCAACGGCATGGCGACCGGCGCGGACTGGATGTCGGCGGCGAGCTTCATCGGTATGGCCGGTACCTTGTACCTGTCCGGTTATGACGGCCTCGCCTTCGTGCTGGGTTGGACCGGCGGTTACTGCCTGGTGGCGCTGCTGCTGGCACCGTACCTGCGCAAGTTCGGCCAGTTCACCATTCCCGACTTCCTCGGCGCGCGTTACGGCGGCAACATTCCGCGTTCCATCGGCGTGTTCGCCGCGATCCTGTGCTCCTTCACTTATGTGATCGCGCAGATCTACGGCGTGGGCCTGATCACCAGCCGTTTCACCGGTCTGGAGTTCGGCGTCGGTGTGTTCGCCGGCCTGGGCGGTATCCTGGTGTGTTCCTTCCTCGGCGGTATGCGTGCGGTGACCTGGACCCAGGTTGCGCAGTACATCATCCTGATCGTGGCTTACATGATCCCGGTGGTGTGGCTGTCGGTTAAACACACCGGCAACCCGGTGCCGCAGATCGCTTACGGTTATGTGCTGGAGAAAGTGACCGAGCGCGAGAAGGTGCTGAACGATGCGACCACGCCGGACGGCGCCAAGGAAGCCGAAGTGCGCGCCATCTTCAAGCAGCGTCAGGAAGCAGCCGAAGGCAAGCTGAAGGCGCTGGAAGCTGGCGGCGTTTCTTATCTGGCGGAAGAAAAAGCCAAGCTGGTCAAGGCGGCTGACGACCTGAAGGCGAACAAGGACGCCGATCCTGCAGCGGTGGCAGCAGCCGACAAGGCCGTGGCCGATTTCCCGGCAGATGCAGCGGCAGCGACGGCGGCATGGAAGAAAGCGGCAGCCGGTGCGAAAGCCAAGGCGGCCCCGATCGCAGCGCATGCCGAGCCGTTTGCCGGACCGGATGAGGCTGCACGCGACAAGAAACGCAAGAACTTCCTCGCACTGGTGTTGTGCCTGATGGTGGGTACGGCCGCGTTGCCGCACATCCTGATGCGTTACTACACCACGCCTTCCGTAAGCGAGGCGCGCAAGTCGGTGTTCTGGTCGCTGTTCTTCATCTTCCTGCTCTACTTCACCGCGCCTGCGCTGGCGGTGCTGGCCAAGTTCGACGTCTACACCTTGCTGGTCGGATCAAGCTTCTCCGAACTGCCAAGCTGGGTCGCCTCCTGGGCTGCGGTGGACAAGACCTTGATGAGCGTCACCGACATCAACAAGGACGGCATCGTGCAACTGGCCGAGATCACCATCGGCGGAGACTTGATCGTGCTGGCGACTCCGGAAATCGCGGGTCTGCCGTATGTGATCACCGGTCTGGTGGCTGCAGGCGGTCTGGCTGCGGCGCTGTCCACCGCCGACGGTCTGCTGTTGACCATCGCCAATGCGCTGTCGCATGACGTGTACTACAAGATGATCGACCCGCATGCTCCGACGACTCGTCGTCTGGCAATCTCCAAGGGTCTGTTGCTGGTGGTGGCCGTGTTTGCCGCCTACGTGACATCGCTGAAACCGGGCGACATCCTGTTCCTGGTCGGTGCGGCGTTCTCGCTGGCTGCTTCCGCGTTCTTCCCGGCCCTGGCGCTGGGCGTGTTCTGGAAGCGTGCCAACAAGTGGGGCGCGATCCTCGGTATGGCGGGCGGTCTGGGTACCTGTATGTACTACATGTACATCACCTATCCGTTCTTCGGGGTGAATGCACCGCTGTGGTGGGACATCAACCCGATCTCCGGCGGTATCTTCGGCATGACAGCCGGTTTCATCGGTGTCATCGTCGGCAGTCTGCTGACTGCTGCTCCGTCCAAGGAGATTCAGGAGCTGGTCGACCACGTGCGCTATCCGAACCTGGAAGGCGACATCAAGACCGAAGCTGCCTAAGCTGAAGTCGTAGTAGTGCGAAAAGGCCTGCGCAAGCAGGCCTTTTTGTTGGGTGCAAGGTTAGAATCCGCCCCATCCACTGCGGCAACTGGCAATAACCCGCATCAATCATTCAGGATAGCGAGCAATGACGACTCAAAAACGTACTGTCATCTATGTGTCGGATGGCACCGGCATCACCGCAGAGACGCTGGGGCACGGCCTGCTCTCGCAGTTCGAAGGCATCGAGTTCAAACCCCTGCGCTTCCCGTTCGTGGACAACGAGGACAAGGTCAGGGAATGCCTGGCGCGCATCAACGAACTGGGTCAGCGTGAAGTGCTGCGTCCCATCGTCATCATGACGCAGACCAATCCCGACCTGAGCCGTATCCTGCATCAGGCCGACGCCTTCTTCATCGACCTGTTCGATGCGTTCATCATCCCGCTGGAGCAGGAACTCGGCACTCGCTACACGCGCGCCATGGGCCGCTCGCACGGCCATGCCAACCCGGAATACAACTCGCGCATCGCCGCCATGAATTTCGCGCTGGCGCACGACGACGGCGTTTCGGACAGCGACCTGAAGAGCGCCGACATCATCCTGGTCGGCGTGTCGCGCAGCGGCAAGACGCCGACCAGCCTGTACCTCTCCCTGCAGTTCTCGCTCAAGGCCGCCAACTACCCGCTGATCCCGGAAGACTTCGAGCGCGATCACCTGCCGTCGCGGTTGCAGCCCTATCGCGGAAAACTGTTCGGCCTGACCATCGATCCGGAACAGTTGCAGCGCATCCGCAACGAGCGCCGCCCGAACAGCAAATACTCATCGCTGGAGAACTGCCGCTACGAAGTCGCGGCGGCGGAAAAGATGATGAAGCGCGAAGGCATCAAATGGTTCGACACCACCTCACGCTCGATCGAGGAACTGGCCGTGCAACTGATGCAGGAGCTTAATCACGAGCGGTGAGCCGAGGGGGCGTTTGTAGGATGGGTTGAGCGTAGCGATACCCATCATGTGCGTTTTGCCTCAGCAGAGCGCCGTTGAGCATAACGATACCCATCGTTATCATGCCGCATGACCAACTATCGCCGCAGCGACATTGCCGGAGGCAGTTACTTCTTCACGGTGAATCTTGCAGACCGGTCGCAATTCCTGTTGACCGAAAATATCGCGTTGCTGCATAGCGCTTTCGAATACGCTCGCGAGCGTCATTCTTTTGCCGTCGACGCCATCGTGATATTGCCGGATCACCTGCACGCCATCTGGACATTGCCCGAAGGCGACAGCGATTTCGCGTTGCGCTGGCGATTGATCAAGACTGTATTTTCACGCGGCCTGGCGCATGGCGAACACCGTTCGGACAGTCGGCAAAGCAAAGGCGAGCGAGGTATATGGCAGCGGCGATATTGGGAGCATCTTATCCGCGACGAGGCCGATTTTTTGCGTCATGTCGATTACATTCACATCAACCCGGTCAAACACAGATTGGTGACGCGGGTGGCCGATTGGCCGCACTCGTCGTTTCACCGATTCGTGCGTGCGGGCGTTTTGCCGATGGATTGGGCGGGCGATGCGGGAACGGTATTTGAGTGTGGCGAGCGGCGGGATTGATGATGGGTATCGCTACGCTCAACCCATCCTACGTTTGTTGCACAGCAGAGTCCAAGGTGTGTAGGATGGGTTGAGCATCGCGATACCCATCTTTTCAGGTCTCACTGCCGCACAGTAAGCTCCGTCGGCGCGCTCTTCATGCCGTAAACCTCGTACAGTATCTCGACGAAGCGCCGTGCCTGCGGCGACAGGAAGCGGCCCTTGCGCAGCACCAGGCCGTAGCCGCGCTGCGGGAAATATTGCTTGAGCGGGATGCGCGCCAGCTTCTCGGTGCCGGTCAGGCAGATGTCGGTCACGATGGAAATGCCCATCCCCAGCTCCACATATTTCTTGATGATTTCCCAGCCGCCCGCTTCCAGCGTCACCTTGAAGGTCAGGTTGTGCTGCTGGAACACGTACTTGACCATGCGCCAAGTCGAGAGGTGGCGGGGCGGCAGGATCAGTCCGTACTGGCTGATCTCTTCCAGCGTGACTTCGGTGTGGCCTGCCAGCGGGTGGCCGAGTGGAACGATGAGCGCCGGATCGAACGTCACTACCGGTTGGTAAGTGATGTCGTCGGGCACGTCCAGCATGGAGCCGACCGCTAGGTCGATCTCGTCGGCGCGCAGCATCTTCAGGCCGTCGCGTCCGGTCTCGTTATGGATCTTGAGCTGGATGCCCGGATGCGCGGTGACGAAACGTTTTACCGGTTCCGGCAGGATGTACAGGATGGTGGATTCGCCCGCGCCGATGTTCAGTTCACCCCCATCCAGCTTGCCGTGCTGGGCGGCGAAATTCTCCTGCAGTCCGTCTATGCCATCCACCAGCGGCTTCGCCAGTTCGTACAGGGTCTCGCCATCGGGTGTCAGCTTGAGGATGGGGCCGCGCCGTTCGAACACGGTGACGCCCATTTCCCGCTCCATCGCCTGGATTTGCAGGGTCACCGAAGGCTGGCTCAGGTACAGATTCTGTGCGGCAAGCGTGATGCTGCCGGTGCGCACCACTTCGCAGAATGCGCGCATCTGCTTCAGTCTATTGTTTTTATAGTAGTTTTGTTTGTCTGCATTCATCTCATTTGCCCATGCAAAATATTAATCATTCTATTCTTAATAATTAAGATTGAAACAATTGATTCGCAGAATGATTGTAGCTTGGCTAATCTTCGCCCAACAAGAAAAACAGTACAGATTTTAAGGGTGTTGTTGATTCACCCAACGCCAGTGGGGCGTAAATAAGTGTAGCGGATAGAGGACCGGAATTTAGGGTTTTCTACGCAAATTTATTGATGCGGGGAGAGTGATGAGTATTGCCTACAGCTTGATGGTTACAGGAGCGTTCATGGCCGGCCTGGCGGGCCTGCTTGCGCTTTTGCTGGCCATCGCGAGCAAGAGGCTCTATGTCTTCGAAGATCCCCGCATCGAACAAGTCGAAGAGTTGCTCCCCCATTCCAATTGCGGCGCCTGCGGCACAGCGGGTTGCCATAACTTCGCCGAGCAGGCGGTCGCGGGCCAGATCGAGCCGGGCCGCTGCACGGTAAATTCCCCCGACCAGAACAAGAACATCGCCAATCTGCTGGGCGTAGCCCTGGGCGACATCGAGAAGCGCGTCGCGCGTCTGGCCTGCGCCGGCGGCAAGCATGTCGCGAAGATGCGCGCCAACTACGCCGGCCTTTCTTCCTGCCGCGCTGCCGCGGTGGCGGGCGGGGGCGGCAAGAGCTGTGCCTGGGGCTGCCTGGGTCTGGGCGATTGCGCCGACGTGTGCGATTTCGATGCCATCACCATGGATGCCCACGGCCTGCCGGTGGTGGATGTGGACAAATGCACCGCCTGCGGCGACTGCGTGGATATCTGCCCCAAGGACCTGTTCACCCTGCAGGGCGTTTCGCACAAATTGTGGATGGCCTGCCGCAACGAGGCCGACGGCGATGCCGCCGAAGCCGCCTGCGAAGTGGCCTGCACCGCCTGCGGCCGCTGCGTGGTCGATGGCGCGCCCGGCCTGATCCACCTCGAACGCAACCTGGCCGTGATCGATTACGCCAAGAACGACAAGGCCAGCCGCCAGGCCATCGAACGCTGCCCCACCGGCGCCATCGTCTGGCTCGAAGGCGACCGCATCGCCAAGGGCAAGTCCGCCAAAAAAATCATCCGTATTCAACCATTACCTGTCGCAGCAGAAGCCTAGGAGACATCATGTTCAACAAACTCAAACTGTTCAAATCGACCGATGCCGCCGCCGGCTCCGAAGGTACGCGCACCAAGGTGAAATATCCCGGCACGCGCGACGCCATCGACGGCAACACCGCCGTGATCCTGGTCGAGCGCGAGGCTTCGCAGGGCGCAGGCGCCTATCCGATCACGCCTTCCACGCAGATGGGCGAATACTGGGCGGAAGAAGTCGCCAAGGGCCACCTGAATACCGCAGGCAAGCCGCTGATCTTCGTCGAGCCCGAGTCCGAGCACGCCGCCGCGGGCGTCACCGCCGGCCTGTCCATGACCGGCCTGCGTGCGGTGAACTTCACCTCGTCGCAGGGCCTGGCCTTCATGCACGAATCGCTGTATGCCGCCGTCGGCAAGCGTCTGCCCTATGTGCTGAACCTGGGCTGCCGCGCCATCACCAAGACTTCGCTCAACGTGCACTGCGCGCACGACGATTACCACTGCGCCGACGACACCGGCTTCATCCAGGTGATGGCCAAGAACGCGCAGGAAGCTGCCGACCTCAACATGATCGGCCGCAAGACCGCCGAGCTGGCGCTGACCCCGGCCATCGTGGCGCAGGACGGTTTCCTCACCACCCACCTGATCGAGCCGATGCTGGTGCCGGAACGGGAACTGATCGCCGAATACCTGGGCGATGCCGACGACATCATCGACACGCCCTACCCCCGCGCAGCAGATGCTGTACGGCCCCAAGCGCCGCCGCGTGCCGTCCAACTGGGACGTGGACAATGCCATGCAGACCGGCGTGGTGCAGAACCAGGATGCCTACATGCAGGCCGTGGCCGCACAGCGTCCCTACTTCTTCGACCATATCCCCGCGCTGTTCGACAAGAACGCGGAAGAGTTCCAGGCACTGACCGGCCGCAGCTACAAGCGCGTCGATGCCTATCGCTGCGACGATGCCGACTACATCATCCTCGGCCAGGGCAGCATGACGGTGCAGGCCGCCGCCGTCGCCGACTGGATGCGCGAGCACCGCAAGATCAAGGTGGGCGTGGTCAACATCACCATGTTCCGTCCTTTCCCCGGCGACCTGCTGGGCCAGGTGCTGAAAGGCAAGAAGGGCGTGGCCGTGCTGGAACGCACCGACCAGCCGCTGTCGGAAGACCTGCCGCTGATGCGCGAAGTGCGCTCCACCGTGACCAAGTGCGTGGAGAACGGCCGCGAGAATTCCTATGCCGATTACGCCTGCCTATGAAACGGCCAAGGACATGCCGTCGCTGTACTCCGGCTGCTACGGCCTGGGTTCGCGCGACCTGCAACCGGAAGGCCTGATCGCCGCCGTCGAGAACATGCTGCCGGGCGCTGCGCACCGCAAGTTCTATTATCTGTCCGTGGATTTCGTGCGCGACGAGTCGGCCAATCCCAAGCAGGAGATCCGCCAGCAGGAACTGCAAACCGCCTATCCCGGCATCAAGGACCTCGCCCTGCGCGGTTCCGAGAACCCCAATCTGCTGCCCAAGGGCGCCATCGCCGTGCGCATGCACTCGATCGGCGGCTGGGGCGCGGTGACCACCGGCAAGAACCTGGCGATGACCCTGTTCGAACTGCTGGGCTGGGACATCAAGGCCAACCCCAAGTACGGCTCGGAGAAGAAGGGCCAGCCGACCACTTACTACCTGTCAGCCGCACCCGAGCCCATCCGCATCAACTGCGAATACACCCACGTCGACGTGGTGATGTCGCCGGACCCGCAGGTGTTCGGGCACACCAACGCGCTGGAAGGCCTGAGCCAGGGCGGCGTGTTCATCATCCAGAGCAACCTCGGCAGCGCCGAAGCGCTGTGGGAGAGCTTCCCGATGCAGACGCAGAAATACATCGCGGACAACAAGATCCGCGTGTTCTATCTGGACGCATTCAAGATCGCGCGCGAAGAATCGAGCAACCCCGACCTGCAACTGCGCATGCAGGGCAACGCCTTCCAGGGCGCGTTCTTCCATGCCTCCGACGTGAAGGAGCGCGCGGGCCTGTCCGAGGAGACGCTGTTCCAGGCCATCGAGAACCAGCTCGAAGCCAAGTTCGGCAAGAAGGGCAAGCGCATCGTCGAGGACAACCTGCGCGTGGTGCGCCGCGGCTATGAAGAGCTGCACGAGATTGCACCCGAGCAGATGAAGGTCGGCCAGCGCGCCAAGGCGGTAGCGAAGCCCGCGCCCAGCCTGCCGGTCATGCTGAAGTCCCTGCCCGAAGGCGACGGTGGCCTCAGCGACATCCACCGCTTCTGGGAGCAGACCGGCAGCTTCTACATGAAGGGCCAGGGTTCGGACAACCTGGTCGATCCGTTCATGGGCCTGTCGGTGATCCCCGCCGTGACCGGCGTGTACCGCGACATGACCGGCGTGCGTTTCGAGCATCCGGAATGGAACGCCGAGAACTGCACCGCCTGCGGCGAGTGCTTCACCCAGTGCCCGGACAGCGCCATCCCCGGCCTGGTCTCGACCACCACCGACGTGCTCAACACCGCGATCCAGAAGATCGAGATTGGCGGACGCCCGACCCGCTTCCTGCGCAAGTTCAGCCGCACCATCGACAAGAAGCTGCGCAATGCGCTGGATAAGGACGGGCTGGACGTGCGCGCGCTGTTGGCCAACGCCATTACCGAAGCCTTCGCCGAAGACCCGACCCAGGGCGACGACCGCGGCCGTCTGGAAGCCGAGCTGAACCTGCTGCGCGAAACCATCGGCGGCTTCAAGTTCGCCACCACCAAGCCGTACTGGACGCAGAAGGAGAAGAAGGAAAAGGGCGCCGGCGGCCTGTTCTCCATCACCATCAACCCCTACACCTGCAAGGGCTGCGCCCTGTGCGTGGACGTGTGCAACGACAACGCCCTGACCATGGTCACGCAGACCAAGGAGAGCGTGGAGACGCTGCGCGACGACTGGAACTTCTGGCTCGACCTGCCCACCACGCCGGCGCAATTCAGCCGCATCGACGATCTGGACGAAAAGGTCGGCGCGCTGGAAACGCTGCTGCTGGACAAGCACAACTACATGTCCATGGTCAGCGGCGACGGCGCCTGCCTCGGCTGCGGCGAGAAGGGCACCATCCACCTGTTCACCAGCACGGTGACCGCGCTGATGCAGCCGCGCGTGAAGAAGTACGTGGCCAAGCTGGACCGCCTGATCGGCGAGCTGGAGAACCACATCCGCATGAAGCTGAGCTCGACCGTCGATCTCACCGACACGCAGGCGCTGATGCAGGCGGTGCAGGCCAACACCGGGCACGACCTGACGCTGGCGAACCTGTCGGAAAGCCTGCTGCAGAAACAGCCGGGCCAGCCGATCGACCCGCAATGGCTGAAGCGCGTGAGCCAGATGCTGGAAAAACTGAAGGACCTGCGCTGGCGCTATATGGAAGGCCCGAGCAAGAAGGGCCGCGCCGAGATGGGCGTGGTCAACTCCACCGGTTGCACCTCGGTGTGGGCTTCGACCTTCCCGTTCAACCCCTATCCGTTCCCGTGGACGTCGCACCTGTTCCAGGATTCGCCGTCGGTCGCGATGGGCGTGTTCGAGGGCCACATGGCCAACATGGTGGAAGGCTTCAAGACCGTGCGCCAGGCCGAGATGGAACTCGCCGGCGGCTACGATCCGGCCGAGCATGGCGCGAAGTTCGCCCGCTTCAACTGGGAACAGTTGTCCGATGAAGAATGGCACCTGTGCCCGCCGGTCGTGGCCATCGGCGGCGACGGCGCGATGTTCGACATCGGCTTCCAGAACCTGTCGCGCGCCTTGATGTCCGGCAAGCCGGTCAAGATCCTGATCGTGGACACGCAGGTGTACTCCAACACCGGCGGCCAGGCCTGCACCTCGGGCTTCATCGGCCAGGTGGCGGACATGTCGCCCTACGGCGCGAGCAAGCACGGCAAGACCGAGAAGCGCAAGGAGATCAGCGTGATCGGCATGGCGCACCGCACTTCGTTCGTGACCCAGGGCTCGCTGGCCAACGTCAACCACCTGCTGGAAAGCTTCATCGACGGCCTCAACAGCCGCCGTCCGGCGCTGTTCAACGTGTACGCGGTGTGCCCGCCGGAACACGGCGTGGGCGACGACACCGCGGTGGCGCAGAGCAAGATGGCGCTGGAATCGCGCGCCTTCCCGCTGTTCCGCTACAACCCAGATCTGGGCGTGACCTTCTCCGAGTGCACGACGCTGGAAGGCAACCCGTCGCTGGATTCCGACTGGGTGAGCTACAAGCTCGACTACGTGGATGAGGCCGGTGAGAAGAAGTCCATGACCTTGCCGATGACGTTTGCCGATTTCGCGTTGTCCGAAGGCCGCTTCGCCAAGCAGTTCAAGAAGGCGCCGCCCGAGACCTGGAACGACGAGCAGGTGCTGCTGGGCGATTTCCTGAAACTGTCCGAAGACGAGCGCGACGGCAAGTTCCCGTTCATCTGGTCGGTGGACAAGAAGAACCGCCTGATGCGCGTGCTGGTGTCGGCCGAGATGGTGCGTTCGTGCGAAGAGCGCATCCAGTTCTGGCAGCAGCTCAAGGACCTGGCCGGCGTGAACCGTGCGCAGGCCGTGGACGAGACTGCCATCGCCAACCGCGTGCGCCAGGAACTGATCCAGAAGCTCGTCTTCCGGCTTCGGCATCAGCTCCAGCGATGCGACACAACCGGTCGCGCAGCGGCGCCGGTTGCACGCGGCTGCGGAAGGTTACGAAGCAGTATGGGTCGACACGCCCGAGTGCACGGCGTGCGACGAATGCATCAACATCAACCCGAAAGTGTTTGGCTACGATGAAGCGAAAAAAGTCGTTATCCTCAATCCGAAGGCGGGCAGCTTCCTGGACATCGTCAAAGCGGCGGAAAAATGCACGGCGGGCATCATCCATCCCGGAACGCCCTGGAACATGAGCGAGGCGAACCTGGACAAGCTCAAACAACGCGCGGCCAAGTTCAACTGATATGCGACTGCCTTTCCTCAAACGCGCAGCGACCTTCGCGCACGGCATACACCCGGCCTATCACAAGGAGACCGGGAGTCTGCCGATACGCAGGCTGCCGTTCGCGCCGCGCCTGATCGTGCCGCTGTCGCAGCATATCGGCAAGGCGGCGCTGTGCTGCGTGAGCGTGGGACAGGAAGTGCTGCGCGGCCAGGTCATCGCCACGGCGGACGGCTTCGTCTCGCTGCCGGTGCATGCGCCTGCCACCGGCGTGGTCGAGGCCATCGGCCTGATGCCTGCCGCCAACGGCAAGATGGTGGATTCCGTCACCATCCGCGTGTACGAGGCCGACGGGCAGCAAGTATTGGTGAGCGAGCCGCGCGACATCGAGTCCATGGACAAGAAGGAACTGCTGGCCGCGATCCAGCAGACCGGCATCTCCGGTCTGGGCGGCGCGACCTTCCCCGCGCACGTGAAGCTCAGCGTGCCGCCGGAGACGGTGATCGACACCATGGTGGTGAACGGCGCGGAATGCGAACCGTTCCTCACCTGCGACCATCGCATCATGGTGGAGCGCACGCAGGACCTGCTCCGCGGCATCCGCATCGCCATGAAGGTCAGCGGCGCGCCGCGCACCGTGATCGGCGTCGAGGACAACAAGCCGGACGCCATCGCCGCGATCCGGGCCGCGTTGCCCAATGACGGCAGCATCACGGTGCAGGCGCTGGAGACCAAATATCCGCAGGGCGCGGAAGACACCATCATCTACGCACTGCTCGGGCGCGAGATCCCGGCCGGGCAGCGTCCAGCTTCCATCGGCGTGCTGGTGAACAACGTGATGACGCTGGCCTACCTCGGTCGCCTGCTGCCGGCGGGCGAGGGCATCGTCGAGCGCGTGCTCACCGTGGCCGGTCCCGGCGTGGAAAAGCCCGGCAACTACATCGTGCCGATCGGCACGCCGCTGCGCTTTCTGCTGGAGCAGGTCGGCGCGCGCAGCAACGCCAGCGAGGTCATCCTCGGCGGCCCGATGATGGGCATGACCATCTCGTCGCTGGACGTGCCCGTCACCAAGGGGACTTCCGGCGTGCTCGCCTTCGGCAAGGCGCAGGTGGCGGAAGAAACGCCGCGCGTCTATCCCTGCATCAAGTGCGGCGAATGCCTCAACGTGTGCCCGAAGTTCCTCAATCCCTCGCAACTGGGATTGCTGGCGGCCAAGCGCGAGTACGCGGCGATGGCCGAGAGCTTCAACCTGGACCGCTGCTTCGAGTGCGGCTGCTGCAGCTATGTCTGCCCGTCGCACATCCCGCTGGTGCAACAATTCCGCATCGCCAAGGCGGTGAACCGCGAAAGGGCGGCAGCATGAGCATGGAACTCCGTACCTCCCCGCACCAAATAAGTGACCGCAGCGTGGAACGCATCATGCTGCACGTGGTGTTGGCGCTGCTGCCCATCAGCGCCTTCTCGGTGTGGCAATACGGCCTGTCGGCGCTGGCGCTGCTGTTCACCGTGACCGCGACCTGCCTGTTCACCGAGCGCCTGCTCAACCGCGCCGCCGGTCAGGCGAGCACGCTGAACGACTGGAGCGCCACCATCACCGGCATCCTGCTGGCGCTGACCCTGCCGCCCGCCTTCCCGTTGTGGATGGGCGTCGTGGCCGGCTTCGTCGCCATCGCCATCGGCAAGGCGCTGTTCGGCGGGTTGGGACATAACGTGTTCAATCCTGCGCTGATCGGTCGCGCCTTCGTGCAGGCCGCCTTCCCGGTCGCCATCACCACCTGGGTGCCGCCGTTCGCGCCGCAGCGTTTCACCGAATTCATCCCGTCCACGTTCACTCTGCCGTTCATGCTGCCGAATGACGTCAGCGCCTGGATCGCATCGGCTTCCGTGGACGGATTCACCGGCGCAACACCGCTGGCGCGCTGGAAGTTCGAACACTTCGTTTATCCGCTCCAGGACATGCTCACCGGTTCGGCAGGCGCATCGTCGGGCGAGACTTCGGCCGTCCTCATTCTGCTGTGCGGTCTGTATCTGGCTGCGCGCAAGTTCATGGACTGGCGTATCCCGGTGGCGGTGATCGGCAGTGCGGCGCTCGTGGCATGGAGTTTCCACCATTACGACGCCGTTGCTTTCCCGCCGGTACATCTTGTGCTGCTTTCGGGCGGATTGATGCTGGGCGCGCTGTTCATGGCGACCGACATGGCGACCTCGCCGGTGACGCCGCTGGGCGTGTGGATCTACGGCGCGGTGATCGGCGTGGTGACGGTGATGATCCGCTACTTCGGCGGGCTCACGGAAGGTGTCATGTACGCCATCCTGTTGGGCAACGCGCTGACCCCGCTCATCGACCGTTACACGCAGCCGCGCGTGTTTGGTACCCGCCAGCTAGGGGGAAAGAAATGAGCGAGACCACGACAATCCAGACGACGCCCGGCGGCAAGATGATCGCCACCATGGTGCTGGTCGCCAGCATCTGCGGCGTGCTCATCGTCGGCGCCTTCGAGGGTACGCAGGACGCCATCGCCGAGAACAAGCGCATCACGCTGGAGCGCGCCGTGTTCAAGGTGCTGCCGGGTGCGGCGAGCGTGCGCGAATACGCCGCGACGGCCACAGGAATCCAGGCGCTCGCGGGAGCCGCCATGCCGGAAGGCGGGGTGAAGTTCTACGCCGCATATGACCAGGCCGGCGCGCTCAAAGGCATCGCCGCCGAAGCCGCCGGCAAGGGTTACGCCGACGTGGTGCGCGTGCTGTACGGCTATGACGTGAATTGCCAATGCATCATCGGCATCGGCGTGGTGTCCATGCGCGAGACGCCGGGCATCGGCGACAAGATCATCACCGACCAGGCGTTCCTGAAGAACTTCGAGGCGCTCGACGTGCGCGTGAATGCCGAGATGACGGCGCTGGCCAATGCGGTAAAGGTCGTCAAGCACGGGACCAAGCGGAACGCCTGGGAGATCGATGCCATCGCCGGCGCCACGGTCACGTCCAAGGCGGTCGGACGCGGCATCAACGAGAGCGCACAAAAACTGATGCCCAAACTGTTCCCACATATCGGGGAGTTGAAATCATGAGCCTGCCCAATCAAGCAAACGACGCAATCACCTTCGACACTTTCATGGAAGGCGTGTGGCGCCAGAACCCGGTGTTCGTGATGGTGCTGGGCATGTGCCCGACGCTGGCGGTCACCGTGTCCGCGGAGAATGCCATGTCCATGGGCATCGCCACCACCTTCGTGCTGGTCAGCTCCTGCCTGCTGGTGTCGATGATCCGCAACCTGGTGCCGAAGGAAGTGCGCATCGCCACTTACATCGTGATCATCGCCACCTTCGTGACACTGGTGGATTACCTGATCCAGGCCGTGAGCCTGAAACTGTATGAGGCGCTGGGCGCGTTCATCCAGCTGATCGTGGTGAACTGCATCATCCTCGGCCGCGCCGAGGCGCATGCCTCCAAGAACCCGCCGCTCAAGGCGGTGGTCAACGCGCTGGGCATGGGCATCGGTTTCACCATCGGCCTGTTCGCGCTGGGCGGCACGCGCGAGATCCTGGGCGCGGGCAAGCTGTTCGGCATGTCGCTGTTCGGCGACCAGTTCCAGCCCTGGGTGGTGATGGTGCTGCCGCCGGGCGGATTCTTCGTGCTGGGCGGATGGCTGCTGCTGTTCTCGCTGCTGCGCAGCCGCAAGGAAGCGAGGGCGGAAGCATGAACGACTCCCTGAGCCTGATCTTCATCAGCACGCTGCTCACCAACAACTTCGTGCTGGCGATGTTCCTCGGCCTGTGCCCGTTCCTGGGCGTGTCGGGCCGGCTGGACACGGCGTTCCCGATGGGCGTGGCGACGACGTTCGTGATGCTGGTGGCATCGCTGTGCGCCTACGGCCTGAACCTGCTGCTGAGCTATTTCCACCTCGACTTCCTGCGCCTGATCTCCTACATCGTGGTGATCGCTTCGTCGGTGCAACTGGTGGAAATGGTGATGAAGAAATACAGCCCCGCGCTGTTCCGCGCGCTGGGCATCTACCTGCCGCTGATCACCACCAACTGCGCGGTGCTGGGCGTCGCACTGTTCCAGACTGCGCGCGACTATAACTTCACGCAGTCGCTGGCGTTCTCGCTCGGCGGCGGCGCGGGCTTCACGCTGGCGCTGGTGCTGATGGCCTCGCTGCGCGAACGCCTGCAACTCGCCAATGTGCCGACGCTGGTGCAGGGCACGGCGTTGTCGCTGATCCTCGCCGGCCTGCTGTCGCTGACCTTCATGGGCTTCGCCGGCCTGGGAGGCGGGGAATGATCTATCTCAAGACCATATTGATCGTGCTCGTCATGTTGGCGGGCTGGCTGGTGGTGCGCGCCGCTGCGCGTCGTTATGCGGCACGTCATCCGGAGTTCGGCGCCCTGCGCGAGGAAGGCGAAGGCTGCGGCTGCGGCAACCACAAATGCGGCACAGCGGAATGCAAGAGAGAGGCGCACTGATCGTCGGATCGGTGATTTGAGGTTTTGAAGTAACACCAAGTTCAAAAAACAGGAGAAAGCTAAATGCAACCCTACGTCATTCCATTCCAGTCTCTGGGAATCGACAACATCCCCGAGGTCGGCGGAAAGAACGCGTCGCTCGGCGAGATGATCTCAAACCTGAGCTCGTCCGGCGTGAATGTGCCCGGCGGCTTCGCCACCACGGCGCAGGCGTATCGCGATTTTCTGGCGAATGACGGACTGGACAAGCGCATCGAGGAAGCATTGGCGACGCTGAATGTGGAAGACGTCACGGCGCTGGCGGAAGCCGGGCGCAAGATACGCGGCTGGATCGTCGAGGCGCCGCTGCCGCAGCGCCTGGAAGAGGAGATACGCAGCCACTACGCGAAGCTTTCCGCCGAAAGCGAAGGCAGCTTCGCGGTGCGTTCCTCGGCCACGGCGGAAGATTTGCCGGACGCATCGTTCGCCGGTCAGCAGGAGACCTTCCTCAACATCCACGGCATCGACAACATCCTGCACGCGATCCGCGAGGTGTTCGCCTCGCTGTACAACGACCGCGCCATCTCCTACCGCGTGCACAAGGACTTCACCCATGCCGACGTGGCGCTGTCTGCCGGCGTGCAGCGCATGGTGCGCTCCGACCTGGGCGCGTCCGGCGTGATGTTCACGCTGGACACCGAATCCGGTTTCCGCGATGCGGTGTTCATCACCTCGTCGTTCGGTCTGGGCGAGATGGTGGTGCAGGGCGCGGTCAATCCGGACGAGTTCTATGTGCACAAGCCGCAACTCGCGGCAGGTTTCCCGGCGGTGATCCGCCGCGCGCTGGGTTCCAAGCAGCAGCGCATGGTGTTCGACGAGCAGCGCTCCGCCGGCCGCTCTTGCCGCATCGAGCCCGTTCCCGCGGCCGACCAGGCGCGTTTCTCTTTGAGTGATGCGGACGTGCTGCAACTGGCGCGCTATGCCGTGTCCATCGAACAGCATTACGGCCGTCCGATGGACATCGAGTGGGGCAAGGACGGCCTCGACGGCAAGCTCTACATCCTGCAGGCGCGTCCCGAGACGGTGAAGTCGAACGCGGGCAACGGCGGCACCGAGAAATACCGCCTGCAGCAGCGCGGCGACGTGCTGGTCGAAGGCCGCGCCATCGGCCAGAAGATCGGCGCCGGCCGCGTGCGCATCGTCGCCAGCACCGCCGAGATGGACAAGGTGCAGGCCGGCGATGTGCTGGTCACCGACATGACCGACCCCAACTGGGAGCCGGTGATGAAGAAGGCTTCCGCCATCATCACCAACCGCGGCGGGCGCACTTGCCATGCCGCCATCATCGCGCGCGAACTGGGCATCCCCGCCATCGTCGGTTGCGGCCATGCCACGACCGCTTTGCAGGACGGCGAGACCGTGACCGCTTCCTGCGCGGAAGGCGATACCGGTTATGTGTATCACGGCAAGCTGCCGTTCGAGGTGGTCGTGCACAGCGAAGATGCGTTGCCGCCGGTCCCGGTCAAGCTGATGCTCAACGTCGGCAATCCCACGCTGGCGTTCGAGTTCGCGCAACTGCCGTCCGCGGGTGTCGGCCTGGCGCGCCTCGAATTCATCATCAATAACCTGATCGGCATCCACCCCAAGGCGGTGCTGGAACACAACAAGCTGCCGGGCAAACTGCACGAGGCCGTGCTGCAACGCGCAGCGGGTTATGCCAGCCCGGAAGAGTTCTATGTCGAGAAGATCACCGAAGGCGTCTCCACGCTGGCGGCCGCGTTCTGGCCCAAGCCGGTGATCGTGCGCATGTCCGACTTCAAGTCGAACGAGTATCGCAAGCTGCTGGGCGGCGACATCTACGAGCCGATGGAAGAGAACCCGATGATCGGCTTCCGCGGCGCGGGGCGTTATGTCGCGGCGAACTTTCAGCGACTGCTTCGAACTGGAATGCCGCGCCATGAAGCGCGTGCGCGAGAAGCTGGGTTACACCAACGTCGAGCTGATGATCCCGTTCGTGCGCACCGTGCAGGAAGCGCAAGCGAAGTCGTCGCCACGCTGGAGAAACACGGCCTGAAGCGCGGCGACAACGGCCTGCGCCTGATCATGATGTGCGAGATCCCGTCCAACGCGCTGCTGGCGGAGGAGTTCCTGCAGCACTTCGACGGCTTCTCCATCGGCTCCAACGATTTGACCCAACTCACGCTGGGCCTGGATCGCGACTCCAGCCTGGTGGCGGACCGTTTCGACGAGCGCGACCCTGCGGTGAAGGCGCTGCTGAAGATGGCGATCAGCACCTGCAACCGTCATGAACAAATACGTCGGCATCTGCGGACAAGGCCCGTCCGATCACTTCGACTTTGCCCAGTGGTTGGTGGAAGCAGGCATCCAGACCATGTCGCTGAATCCGGATACGGTGGTAGAAACATGGCGCAAGTTGGCCGAGAAAGGAATTGCCAAGCCTTAAAACTTGGCGACCACGGCAGCCGGATCGAGGTGAGTCCGGCTGCCGTAACCTCCTCCCTGCACGCAATGTGCAAGGTATCACCAGTAAGTGCTTTCCTCTGCCCCTCCCCCATCCCACTCTCCCCTTTTGGGGGGAGGGGTCTTTTTTGCATTTTTGATTATGGGAATGGCACGAACTGTGGGCGCAGACTACCAGATTATTGTGCAATCAGACTACCAGGTCGGCCACCAGATAGGCCAGGTCGGAGCGTTCCGCGTCCTGGATCAGGTGACGTGCCATGCGCGGATCGAACCGATGCAGGTGCAGGACGATCTCTTTCACGCGATCCGGCTGGTGCAGGTGATGGTGCGCCATGCCCAGCGCATACCAGGCGTGCGGATTCATCGGCTGGCGTTCGGCGGCCTCGTGCAGCGCCTGTGCCGCCGCGGCGTGGTCGCCGAGTTTTGCGTGGCAGATGCCCAGCCCATACCAGGCGCGATCCAGTTTCGGATCCAGTTGCAGGGCGGCTTGGAAAGCCTCGACCGCGTCCTTCAGCGCGCCGGATTTGTCGCAGGCGAAGCCCAGGTTGAACAGCATCTCCGCATTGTCGGGCTGGATGCGCAGTGTTTCCCTGAAGTACATCACCGCCTTGGCAAAATCCCCATGGCTGGCATGGATGAATGCGATGCTTGCGGCGGCACGCGCGGAATCCGGCGCGGCCAGTAGCGTCAAACGGTACTCTTCCAGCGCGGCCTCGTCTTTGCGCAACAGATGGAATAGTCGCGCGCGCAGGTAGTGTTGCCATTTCTCAAAGTTCATCTTGTTGTCCCAATGGTTAAAACAGCGGACATTCTGCGTAAGGCTGCTCCTCGCTGCAAGCTTATTCGTCCCGGGGTGCTAGAATCGCGGCTGGCACTCATTACTTCGACGACATCATGTTCTCTCCCGAATTGTTCATAGTCAGTACACTCAAGGCGCTGGTCGAGATCGCCGGCATGGCGCTGCTTGCGCAAGGTTTGATCGGCCTGCTCGCAGGCAAGGCCAGGGATAACAATTTTGTTTATCGCCTGCTCAAGGTGGTCACCGCTCCAGTGATGAAGGGCGTGCGTTTCATCACACCCAGGTTCGTACCGGATGCGCATATCGGATTGGCCACCTTCTTCCTGCTGTTCTGGATGTGGGTCGCGCTCATCTATGCGAAATCCTATGTCTGCACTGCGCAACAACTCGCGTGCGTAGCGGCCTGATGACGATCAGCCAGACTCGCAAGCGTCACTAGCCAATTCTTTCGTCACCCCGCGAATACGGGAATCCGGTCAGTCGATCTGACCGGGTTTCGCTTGAGCCGCGAAATGTAGTTCTTCCGGCTTCTCCTTGTATTTCCCATAGCGCAATTTGATTGCAGTTTTGTGACTGCGCGCAGCGCTGTTGCGCCATCGATACAGCTCCGTGAAATTTTTGTTACAGGGCGGGTTTTGAATTTTTCCGCGGCAGAATCCGCTCCGAATTCTCGCTCAGGGAATTTATCTGATTCCGTCGCTGGCTCTGCCGAGCGACGTAACCAACCTAAACTTAAGGAGCTTTAAGATGCAAAAGAAACTCATCGCGTTGGCAATCGCTTCCGTATTCTCTGCACCCGCCTTCGCCGACAATGCAAACTTCACTTTCTACGGCACGGCTGACGTGTCTTACGATTCGATCAACACCGGCAATGGCACGACCACTGCCAATGGCGCCACTGCAGTCACCGGCGTGACCAAGCAAGTCGTGTCGAGCAACGTCTCCAAGTTCGGCTTCAAGGGTTCCGAAGATCTGGGCGACGGCCTGTCCGCAATTTGGCAGATCGAGCAACAGATCAACATCGATGGATCTCAATACCAGCTCCTTCGCCAGCCGTAACACCTTCGCCGGCCTGAAGAGCGAGATCTCTGGGTACCGTTCTGATGGGGCGTCCACGACACTCCCTACAAGATCTCCACCCGCAAGCTGGACGTGTTCGGCGACAACATCGCCGACAACCGTTCGTTGATGGGCATCAAGCAACGGAGCTCTGCAGGCTTCGAGCTCCGTCCTACCGACGTGCTGGCTTACATCAGCCCGGCATTCGCAGGCGTAACTGCCGCGATCGCGACGGTCAACCTGTCTGAAACCCAGGAAAACAACACGCAGAAAAAGAACAGCGCGTTGAGCCTGGCCGTGATGTATGACGCCGCCCCGTTCTACGGTTCTGTCGCATACGAAAAGCACAAACTGGAAACCGTGGCTGCCGGTGCGAACGAGTCCGGCAACCCGCCTGGGCTTCGGTTTCAAGCCCGAGGGCTTCGAACTGGGCGTGGTGTATGAGAAGACCACCGACAATCTCGGCGCGGGGCAAGTCAATCTGAACGGCCACAACGCTGTCTACGTGTCCGGCAAGATGAATTTCGGCATGAGCGCAGTGAAGCTTGCCTACACCAAGGCCGGCGTGCTGGGTAAGGCGCAGTTCAGGTTGCCGACAGCGGCGCGAGCCAGGTTTCCGTCGGCTACGACCACGGCCTGAGCAAGCGCACCAAGCTGTATGCCCTGTACACCAAGATCAGCAACGGCAAGGGCGTCAACTACGAGTTCTCGCAAAGCACTGCCGCCGCCACCACCACTTCCGGTTTCGGCACCTCGCCTTCCGCGATCTCGCTGGGCATGAAGCACACTTTCTAAGCTACTGTTTCAAAGCGGCCTGAAAGATCGAACGGACACCTTCGGGTGTCCGTTCTTTTTTGGTGAATGCGATACGCAAAGACGGAGTCATTTAGTCGGAGTAGCCCGCCCCTATTGATATAAATCAAATGTCGCAAAAAAGACACAAATTAGTTCTTTATTATGAAGCAGACATTGAAACAGGAAGGAGGAGGGTGATACCTTGCGCCTCGGACTAGACGGGATAACCCGCCGATCCGGATTTTCGACAGGGATTGGCCCTGACGAAAACATAAAACCCTGAGGAGATTTTTCAAATGCAAAAGAAACTCATCGCTTTAGCTGTAGCTGCTGCTTTCTCCGCACCGGCATTCGCCGATGTGAACGTGTACGGTATCGTTGACGCTGCCGTCATCAACAAGTCCGTTACCGGCATGAAGAGCGATCTGACTGTCCTCTCCGGCGGCCTGTCTGGCTCGCGCATCGGCGTGGTGGCAGCAGAAGACCTGGACAACGGCATGAAGGCCATCGCCAAAGTGGAATACAGGCTGGATTCCGCAGTAGCTGACGGCGTAGGCACTGCACGTCAGGAAATGCTGGCTCTGGCTGGCGGCTTCGGCACCGTGGCAGCAGGCTACCTGCAAACCACCGGCTATGACTGGGCTGTGAAGTTCGACCCGACAGTCGGTTCCGCAATTTCTCCGCTGCAGGCAGTCAACGCCAGCATGCTGGTCGGCGCAACCGCTGTCGCATCCCGCGCAGATCGCGCTCTGGCCTACATCTCGCCGGCCATGGGTGACGTGACTGTTGCTGTGAACTACTCCACTAACGTGCTTGGCACTGCCGTTGCGGGAGTTCCGTCCGGCCAGACCACTGGCAACAAGACCACAGCGACCCTGTTGTCTGCAACCTACAACGGCAGTTCCATCCCCTTGTCCGTTGGTGTTGTGTATGCAGCTACAGCCAACGACAACGCTGGCTACAACAAGATCAGCGACGTGGCTCTGGGCGCTTCCTATGACCTGACCGTGGTCAAGTTGCTGGGCACCTATCAGACCAGCAAGGTTGCCAACGGCGCCGGCAGCGACAAGGCCATGTCCGTCAGCGCAGTTGCTCCGATTGGCCCTGGCGCTCTGGTAGCCAGCTATGCCAAGAACACCATCGCCGGCACGGGCGACAACAACGACGCCGGCATGACCGTCGCTTACCTGTATGGCATGTCCAAGACCACCACTCTCTATGGCGCTTACCACAAGGTCAACGCCAAGGCAGCTGGTGTCAAGACCGACACGACCGTTATCGCCGTGGGCGTGAAGAAGTCGTTCTAATCTGAAATTCCGGTGCAGTAATCCGGTATTTCCGGTTTGAACTGAAACGGCCACCTTCGGGTGGCCGTTTTTATTTGACAGGGTATCGGCGAATGCCTAAATTGGCCCTATTCACAACGGGAGGATGTCATGCTGAACTTGGACAAACTGATCATCGAATTCGACAAGGGCCTGTCGCAATCGCGGTCGTTGTATAACCATGCCGTGTCGCTTATAGTACAAATTAGGACAGTGACGTCCTTGGCAGACAACTAACGAGAAGAGGTGGACATGGCTAATTCGCGTATCACACTCGACACCGGCAAGCGTGGCGGTCGTCCTTGCATCCGCAATTTGCGCATTAGCGTTTATGACGTGCTGGAGATGCTCGCCGAAGGTATGAGCGAGGCCGAAATCATCGAAGACTTCCCGGAACTTGAAACCGCCGACATTCGGGCGTGTTTGGCCTTTGCCGCAAACCGAGAGCACAATCTTTACACCGTGGCTGTTTAATGAAGCTGCTGCTCGACGAAAATCTGTCGAGGCGCATCGTGCCGTTCTTGCAGACAACTTTCCCGGGGTCTTCACAGGTCGCCCTGCTTGGCATGGAAAGAGCGAGTGACTCCGAAATCTGGCAATACGCAAAGACCAATGGTTTCGTAATCGTCAGCCGTGATTCTGATTTTCAGGAACGATCACTGGTAGCAGGCCATCCGCCACAGGTGGTGTGGCTCAAAATACCTAACCGCTCTAAAACGGTTGTGCTGAACATCCTGCTCGATCACCACATGGAAATCGAACAGGCGTTACTCGAACAGAATCTTGCATGCGTGGAAATCAGTCCCGGAAATAAATAGAGAAAAAGGAGGATGTCATGCTGAACCTGGACAAACTGATCATCGAATTCGACAAAGGCCTGCGCACGCTGTTCGCCAAAGCGCCGACCGCGCGCCCTTATCCCGATGCGGATATCGCGGACGCGCAGATGACCGAAGCGGAAAAGAAACATGCCGCCGCGCTGATGCGCATCAACCACACCGGCGAGATCTGCGCCCAAGCGCTGTATCAGGGGCAGGCGTTGACCGCGAAAGATCCGGCGGTGGAGGCGAAACTGAACCATGCCGCGTGGGAAGAGACCGAACACCTTGCCTGGACCTCGCACCGCGTGCATGAACTGGGCGGCCGCCTGAGCCTGCTCAATCCGTTCTGGTACACGAGTTCGCTGGCGCTGGGTGCGCTGGCCGGCGCGCTGGGCGACAAGTGGAACCTGGGCTTCCTGGCCGAAACCGAGCGCCAGGTCGGTTCGCACCTGCAACATCACCTGGACACCCTGCCGCCGCAGGATGCCAAGAGCCGCGCCGTGGCGCAGCAGATGTACGTGGACGAAGTCGGCCACGCAGACATGGCGGTGGAACTGGGTGCGGCGGAACTGCCGTTGCCGGTGAAGCTGGCGATGCGCGGGATGTCGAAGGTGATGACGAAGACGGTGTATTGGGTCTAAAGTGCCTTTGTAGGGTGGGCACGTTTTTGTACCCACGCGGGCGGCGAAGGTAATCAGCGTGGGCTCCAAAACGTGCCCACCCTACCAGACTATCGCCGTAGGTCGGGATTCATCCCGACATGGCAATTGTAGGTGGAGCGTCGGACTGAAGTCCGACCTACGACGGAATAATCCAGTGTCAGGCCTCCACGATCTCGAAATCGTGCGTCACCTTCGCCGTCTTTCCCAGCATGATGGATGCCGAGCAGTATTTCTCCGCTGACAGCAGGATGGCGCGCTCGACTTGTTCGCGGCGCAGGTTCTTGCCGGTCACCACGAAGTGCAGGTGGATGCCGGTGAACACCTTGGGGTCCTTTTCGGCGCGTTCGGACTGGATGTCCACCACGCAATCGGTGATCTGCTGGCGCGACTTCTTCAGGATGGTCACGACGTCGTAGGCGGTGCAGGCGCCGGTGCCGATCAGCAGCATCTCCATCGGTCGCGGTCCCAGGTTGCGTCCGCCGCCGGCGGGCGGGCCGTCCATCAGTACCGCATGGCCGCTCTCGGTCTCACCGAGGAAGGAAACTTCTTCTACCCATTTGATGCGTGCTTTCATGGTGTGGCTCCCGAAAAATCACAGTTTGAATTTTAACTGATACCAGAACATCCCGATCAACTCGTGCATGAATATCCTGCTGTCGCGCAAGGCATCGGCATTCGGGACGAATGCCAGCAAGTCGGTGCGGTAACGCGTGGTGTAGGCGGTGGGGGCGGGGACGACTTCGAATCCGGCCGCCGGAAGGTCTGCACCGCGCGCGGCATGTGCCAGGCATGGGTGACGAGGTAGACGCGGGATATGCCGGCCTGATCGAGCAATCTGCGGCTCAGGCGCGCGTTCTCCAGCGTGTTGTCCGAAGCGCCTTCGGCCCACTGCACCTTGATCCTGAATTCCTGTTCCAGTACCTGTTTCATCTGCTCAGCCTCGGACTGGCTGTTGCCCAGCGGTTTGCCGCCCGTGACCAGGACCGGTTTGCCGGTCTCGCGCTGCAGTTTCGCGGCAAAGCGCAGCCGCTCCAGCGTGGCGTTGCTCACGGTGTCCGCGCCGTATTCCGGCGCATGAAAATACGTGCCGCCGCCCAACACCACGATGGCATCGGCCAATGGTTTCCTGGTGTCGATGACGTAAGGCTTGCCTTCCAGTCCATGCAGCAAGGCCTCGGCGAAATAGGGGGTTGAGAGCAGCCACAGCAAAGCAAACGATGTCGTGAGCAGCACGCGCGCAATGTACGGGCGTTTATGCCAGAGCCACAAGCCGATGGCCGCGATGAGCAGCAGGTTGAGCGGCGGCAGCAGGAAGGCGCTGATCAGGTTGGTGAAGAACCAGGACATGAATTCACAGGCACGAAGGACGTGCGCCATTATGGCAGAGAGGCTGCTGCCGATGTAATTCGGACATGATGCAGCCATCAAAAGCAAAATGGAGGGCAGCCCCTCCATTTTGCTTGTTCATCCACGAGTCGAGACAGGCTCGAACTCAGGATCGATTACTTCCAGATGGTTTGACCATTGCCTGCCTTGATCTTGGTCTTCCAGGCCTCGCGGATCATTTGGGTCACGTTCTCCGGCAACGGCACATAGTCCAGGTCGCTCGCCATCTTGTCGCCGCCCGGTGTGAATGCCCAGTCGAAGAATTTCAATGTCTCCATGGCGTTCTCGGCATTGTTCTGGCTCTTGTGCATCAGAATGAAAGTTGCACCAGAGATGGGCCAGCTGTCCTTGCCGGGTTGGTTGGTCAGCATCATGTAGAAGCCTTTGTCGGCGTCCCATTTCGCATTAGCCGCGGCAGCCTTGAAGTTCGCCGCATCGGGCGCAACGAAATTGCCATCGCGATTCTTGAGTTGAACGTAAGTCATCTTGTTCTGCAACGCATAGGCATATTCTACGTAACCAATGGAATTCTTGATGCGTTGTACATAAGAGGCGACGCCTTCGTTACCCTTGCCGCCGGTACCCACTGGCCATGCAACAGCTGCATCGTTACCCACGCTGCGCTTCCAGTCGATGCTCACTTGCGAGAGAAAAGTCGTGAAGATGTAGGTGGTGCCCGAACCGTCGGAGCGGTGAACCACATTGATGGCTGCATCCGGCAGCACGAGGCCTTGATTGTCGGCGGCGAGCTTGGGGTCGTTCCACTTGGTGATTTTGCCCATATAAATCGCGGTCAACGTTTCGGCCGTCAACTTCAGTTGGCCTGCGGCGATACCTTCCACGTTCACCACTGGCACTACGCCACCAATCACGGTTGGGAACTGGGTCAGACCTTCGAAGTCGAGTTCTTCGATTTTCAAGGGTTTGTCGGAAGCGCCGAAATCGACGGTCTTCGCTTTGATCTGCTTGATGCCACCGCCGGAACCTATGGACTGGTAGTTCATGCCCGTGCCGGTCTGTGTTTTGTAGCCATCGGCCCATTTTGCGTAGATAGGATAGGGGAAGGTTGCGCCTGCGCCAGTGATGTCGCCGGCAGATGCAGTACCAGCGGAAAGCAACATCGCAGTGATACCGATGCTGCCAAGAATACGTCCGAACTTTTTCATAAGATTCTCCAAATTGGTAAAGGTAGCTTTGCTACTAGCGATCCGCCAGCGGAACGCACTGTATGCGACTTGTATTACAGGATGATTACAGTCTTCACTCGACGGATTTGTCATCAATAAATCATCTGAGTGTCATCGATTATTCGTATAGCGCAAGGAAACTGCGCGCCATGCGATGCTTATTCAGAAACTGGCGCTGGTTGGTTCCTCTGCTGCTGTGGAGCGCGGATGCCAATGCCTGGGGCCTGTACACACATGTCTATTTTGCCCAGATGTTGCTGTGGGCGGTTCCGCTCACCGATCCGCGTTATCGTCGGGCGGTCAAATCATTTCCCAAGCTGGTGCTGGCAGGCGCCTGCCTGCCCGATCTGGCCTTGTTGAGCGAGCGCCCGTGGGGTAAACCGTTCTCTACTACGCACCAGTGGCAGCGCGCACGCAAATTGCTGGATGACGCGCGAAGCGATGAGGAATACGCGCTATCGCTCGGTTTCGTCAGTCACTTGCTGGTTGACGTGATTGCGCACAACTACTTTGTCCCGGCGCACGAAAAGATGTGGGGCAATATCCCAGTGTTGACGCATGCGGCGTGCGAGTGGGCGATGGACACGCATATCCGTTCGCAGTTGTTTGCGGAGCCGGGCGAGCTGATGGATATGCATCGTGAGGAACTGGCGGAATACGTGGCACAGCATTTCGCCTGCCCGCAACCGTTGGCCAGGCGCGGCGTGGCGATGCTGGCGGGTGCGGAAAATCTGCTGCGCACCAGCTGCCTGTCGCATCTGTGTTATTACGGGGCGCGTGTGCTCGATGCCGGGATGAAGCGTCGCTTCAATTACTACCTGAGCGAGACCGGTGCGCGTCTGGGCCACATAGACCGCATCCTGTCCGGCGATGTGCCGGTATGGGACGCCAACCCGCACGCCGATGATCCCGAAGTGCGCCAGCGCATCGAACTCATCACGCCGCTGCAATTGCGGCATCGCATCCCGCTGCCGCGGGACGTGTTCAGCGAGGCATGAAGGCCTTGCCCGCAGATTACAGACTCACGCAGATTAAGAATCAACCCCAGTTGGGGGAGCATCGCGTAGGATGGGTTAGCGCAGCGATACCCATCACTTATATATTATGCAAAATGATGGGTATCGCTGCGCTCAACCCATCCTACGAGACTGAACAATGATTTTGATTGTTTTTAATCTGCATCAATCTGCGTAATCTGCGGCTGATGGTTCTTACAGGCTCAGCGAGATGCCCGCAATCGCCGCACCCAGCGCCGCACCCGCCAGCACGTCGCTGGGATAGTGCAAGCCGAGTATCGGGCGCGATAGTGCGACCAGTACGGCGAATGGTGCGACCAGCCAGAGCAGTGCCGGGTAATAGGAAACAGCCACGATGCCGAACGCGACTGCGTGCATGGTGTGGCCGGAAGGGAAGCTGAACTGGTCCAGCGTCTTGCCGGCGCAGACGATGGCCGGGTAGACGTTGTACGGGCGCGGTCGCAGGGTCTTGCTTTTGATGAACTTGTAGATCGCGGTGCCGAGCAGGCCGACGAGGATCATGTGGATGACGGCCGGCAGCGCGGCGGCCTGGTATTGCAGCAACAGCACGACCATCAATGCATACCAGAACACCCCGTCGCCCAGGCGGCTGATGATGCGGAACAGGTTGCGCACCGTGAAGTTGCGGCTGCGCCGGTTGCAGAACGCGCACAGCTCGGCGTCCCAGCGGCTAATCTGTTGCAGCGGAAAGTTCAGGTTGGCCATTTCTCACTCCCTGTGCGCGCACCGTGTCGAACAGCACCGCTTCCATCTGACCCATGATGTGTTCCCAGGTCAGCGTTTCCACCGTTTCGCGCGCGGCAAGGCGGATGCGCCGCACGCGATCCATGTCGCTGATCAGCCCTTTGGCCTGTGTCACGAAGGCAGCGGTGTCGGCGAACGGAACCAGCAGGCCGTTCACGTCGTGGCGGATGTGCTGTTGCGCGGCGGCATAGTCGTAGGCGACCGTCGCCAGTCCGCTGGCCATCGCTTCGACCGTGACGTTGCCATAGGTCTCGGTCAGGCTGGGGTAGAGGAAGATGTCGCCGGAGGCATAGTATTGCGCCAGCGGTTCGCCGGTCTGCATTCCGGCGAAGATCACTTGCGGATACTGCTTCTCCAGTTCGGCACGCGCGGGGCCGTCGCCTACCATCACCAGCCGTGCCAGCGGATTGATCTTGCGCATCTGGTCGAAAGCCTGGATGACCACGTGCAGATTCTTCTCCGGGGCGATGCGACTCACCAGCATCACCACCGGCGTCTCGTCGTCCGCGTTCCACGAAGCGCGCAGTTCGGCGCTGCGTTTGGACGGATGGAACAGCGTGCCGTCGACGCCGCGCGAGACCACCAGCACGTTCTTGTAGCCCTCGAACTCCAGCTGCTGTTGCAGCGATACGGTAGGCACCAGCGTGCAGGCCGCCTTGTTGTGGAAATGGCGCAGGTAGGCGGCGATGGGCTTCTTCAGCAGGCCGATGCCGTAGTGCTGCGTGTAGTTGTGGAAGTTGGTGTGGAAATCGGTGCTGACCGGGATGCCCAGCTTGTGCGCGGCCGACAGGGCAGACCAGCCCAGCGGGCCTTCGGTGGCGATGTGCACGATGTCCGGACGTTGCTGCTTCCACAGGCGCGTCAGCAGGCCTTTGGCGGGAAGGCCGGACTTCAGTTCCGGGTAGCCGGGGATGGGCATGCCGGAAACCAGCGTCTCCTCATAGCCGTCTTCCTTCGCCGCCGTATCCAGCCTGGACTGGCGCGGCCGTATCATGTGGATGCGGTGCCCGCGCTGGCGCAAGCCCGTGCACCATGCGGCCGATGGTGATGGCGACGCCGTTCACCTCGGGCAGGTAGGTTTCGGTGACCAGCGCGATGTGCAGCGGCGCCGGGACGAGTATGGTTTCGTTTGGTGTATTCATGTGCGCATCGTGCGATGCGCACATGAATCTTTGATTAAATCTATTTGAAGAGTTTATGACGCCATGTAAACCAGACTCCACACTACGACCACATTGATCAGGCTCACCAGCACCGCCGAACTGCCGATGTCCTTGGCGCGCTTGGCGAGGTCGTGGTTTTCCAGCGAGATGCGGTCCACGGTGGCCTCGATGGCGGAGTTGACCAGCTCGACGATGATGACCAGCAGCACGCTGGCGATCATCAGCGCCTTGCCGAGGTAACTCACCGGCAACCACAACGCCGCCGGGATGAGCAATGCGGCGAGCAGCACTTCCTGGCGGAACGCATCCTCGTGCTTGTAGGCGGCGCGGAACCCGGCCAGCGAATAGCCGAACGCATTCCACAGACGCACCAGACCGGTCTTGCCTTTGTACGGACTTTCCATATTGTCGTTGTTCCTTGGTGTTGTTGGAAAAAAAGAACGCGCATCATAAAGCATGCGCGTAACAGGGAGGAGAGAGGCGATCTGCTGCGGTCAGGACTGTGCCGTCTGGCGCATGAAATGCTTGGCATAGCGCGCATTCAGGCGCGATACCGGCAACAGGATGAACAGGTCGGCGCAGTTGAAGTCCGGATCCCAGGCCGGCTCGCCGGCGATGTAGGCGCCGAGGCGCAGATAACCCTTGATCAGAGGCGGGATGATGACGTCCAGCTCCCGATTCAGCGATTCCAGCGGCAGGCGGCAGTGCGGGAACACGCGATATTCGGCGGGAGCCGCGTAGAGCTTGTGGACCTTGTTGTAGACGCTGGCGGCATAGTGGCCGCCGTCGCCCATGCTGATGCTGGCGCAGCCGATCAGGTATTCGTGGCCGTTCTTGCCGATGTAGTCCGCCAGTCCGCTCCACAGCTGGGTGATGGTCGCGCCATCGCGGTAATCGGGATGCACGCAGGAACGGCCGACCTCCACCATGCGGTCGCGCAGATGCATCAGGCGCGACAAGTCGAATTCGGTCTCGGAATAATACCCCCCGGCGATACGTGCCTGTTCCGGGGGCAGGATGCGATAGGTCCCGACCACGTTGTCGTTGCCGTGGTCGCGCACCAGCAGGTGATCGCAAAACTTGTCGAAGCGGTCGATATCCAGTCCCAGTTCAGCGCTGGGCAGCTTTGCCCCCATCTCTTCGCCGAAGACCTTGAAGCGGATGCGTTGCGCCTCTGTGATCTCGGCAACACTTCTTGCCAGGGAGAAAGAGAGCTTGCGCTGGGATTCGCGGGATTGCTGGTGTATCAGGTCTAACATTGCTGCGCTCCTATCGGGTTAATGGCAGCAGATTAGTGTCCGGATATTGCGCATGAGTTAAGGAGTTGTGAAGGTTCTGTGAATCGGCCAGATCCAGTGCCGTACTGATGCATTCGTGCGCTGACCGAGCCAGGCTGCGACGGTCCATCGCGCAGGCATCCAGCGATGTGGTGGTGATGAGGCGAACGCGCAGTTCCGGCGTGCACAGGATGTTCCACATCGAGGCGCCGAACGAGAGATCGTCGATATAGGCGGCAGCAGTGCTGCGCGCGCCGGATTCGTCCTGATAACGGATAGCGATGGGATGGACTTTTGCCCCGGCATCGACGGCGGATTGCAGCAGCGAAGAATGGAAATGCGCGACCAGCGCGCCGTCGGTGGTGGTTCCCTCGGGGAAGACGGCAAGACATTCTCCTTGCTGCAGCAGTTCGACCATGTGCACGTTGATGCGTGCGGCAGCACGTGCCTTGCCTCGTTCCAGGAACAGGGTCTGCGCCCGTGCGCACAGCCAGCCGATGACTGGCCAGCGCCGGACTTCCGATTTGGCGACGAAACGCATCGGCACGATGGCATTCAGCACGAACACGTCCAGCCAGGAGATATGGTTGGTGACGATGAGGCCATGGCGCAAGGCATGCAACGGGTCATTGCCATCGATGTCGATGCCAACGTTGAAGATATCCAGCAAACCGGCCGACCAGCTTTGCAGGATGCGGCGGCGGATGTCAGTGCCGAACCACGGGTAGATTGCCGCCATCGCCAAACCGTAGGCGATATGCAGGCCGAGACGCAGGGCGCGAAGCAGGGCGTTCGTTTTATCGAGACGTGTCGACACGATGTTTCCGTATCAATCCACGGAGAACATGCAGAACGTACAGAAGAAGGTCAGTGTTGCATCGAATCCTCTCGTGAACAGCAAAGCACAAATGCCGCGAGCGGTCTTCTCCGTGACCCCGGTGATCCTTGGCGGCGAATGCTTTCATGGAGCTTACCTCTCTTGTTTGGCGGCAGGATTGCGCGGGTCGACGAACAGACTGTTGCCGTGGATCTTCTTCGCCATCTTCTTCGCCTCGCTCATGGCGGCAGAGACTTCGTGATGCGACATGAACTGGCCGGGCGCTGCCTGGATCGCGCCGATGGACAGGCTGGTGAGCGGATGGAACTTCACCGTGCCGTCGCGCCCTTCGCTGGAATAGCCGCCTTCGACCAGATGATCTTCCCGGAACATCAACGCCGCGGCCTGCTCGAACGAGCGCAGCGCCTGTTCGCAGCGCGTCTTCCAGTCGCGGCTCTGCATCAGCAGGATGAAATCGTCGCCGCCGATGTGGCCGATGAAATCCAGCTTGGGGTCGCAGGCCCAGTTGAGGATGCGTCCGGTGAGCTGGATCATCTCGTCGCCCTTGCGGTAACTGTAGGTGTCGTTGAAGGGCTTGAAGTGGTCGAGGTCGCAATAGCAGGCGACGAATGGCAAGTTCGCCTGCAGCAGGCGGCAGATATGTTCGTTGATCGGCACGTTGCCGGGCAGCTGGGTGAGCGGGTTGGCATGGCGCGCGGCTTCCAGTTGCATCTGCGTCAGTTCGCGCAGCAGGTCCTGTCCGGAGGCGACGCCGATGTAACGTCCGTTCTCGGTGATGATGAAACCGTCGGCGAAATGGCGGCTGTCCGCCTCGGCCAGGAAATGGCTCAGCTCCTCGATGGGCATGCTCTTTTCCACCAGCAGCGGCTCGCCTTGTATCAACCCCTCGCAAGGTTTCTTGCCCACCAGTTCGCGCTGGTATGGCTTGGCGAAGCGGTCGATGAACTGATAGCGGTTGATGAGGCCGAGCGGTTTGCCGCTCTTGACCACCGGGATGATGCGCAACGCCGGATTGGTCGAGAAACGCTCGAATACCTGGTCGTTCGATGTCTCTGGCTGTGCCGGCTCGACGAAGGTCAGCAGCTTGTGCGCCGTCGTTAACGTGCGATGGCTCAATCCCTCCTTGGGGAACATGGCGATGTTGGACGAGCGGATGACGCGGTCCGTTTCGGCGGTGGCCTGCAAGGGCGGGATCGGGCTGGGACGTGCGATGAAATATCCCTGCCCGAAGGCGATGCCGATGTCCTTCACCACTTTCAATTCCGCTTCGGTCTCCACGCCTTCGGCGATGACCTGGGTGCCGCAACTCTCGGCGATGTGCTGGATGGATTTCAGGAACTGCAGCTTGATCGGGTCGCGATCCACGCCCTGCACGAAATGCATGTCGATCTTGATGAATTCGGGGCGCAGCTCCGACCACAGGCGCAGGCTGGAGAAACCTTCGCCCAGATCGTCGATGGCAATCTGGAAACCCATCGAACGGTAGTGCAGCAGCGCGCTGCGCATCGCCGCGAAGTCGAAGGTCGGCTGGTTCTCGGTGATCTCGATGATGACGCGCTCCGGGGCGATGCCCAGTTGGCGCAGGAAGGCCAGCGTCTGGCCGTTCTTGAAACTCGGGTTGGTCAGTGTCTCCGGGCTTACGTTGAGGAACAGGTTGCCGGGCAGGTTCTGCCTGGCAAACGCCTCCAGCACGGTCTGGCGCGACAGCATCTCCACTTCGAGCGACAGTCCATGCTGTTCCGCCGCGCCGAACAGATTGATCGGCGAATGCAGCGGACTGTCCGCCGGGCCGCGTATCAGGCCTTCGAAGCCCAGGAACTCACCGCTCTTGAGATCGATGATGGGCTGGAACAGGGCGCTCAAACGCCGCTGTTCGATGATCTCGCGCAGCGGGGTTATGACCTGTTCCTTGGTGCGCGGCAATAGCAGGTTCGCCAAAAACTGCTCGCGGGCAGTGGTGCGGTGCTTCTCGGCAGGTAGAATGCTGGGCATGAAATCCTCGGACTGGTCATCATGGGAATGGAAGATAGCGCCAGGTTGTTACGCGAATATGACGGGGCAGTGATGCAAACGCAGGGCAACAAAATCGAGACGCGGCTGGGGGCGCGGCATCAACCGTCCGGGGTGAATACGCACTTCGAGGGCGCCGGCTTGCCGTTCGCCGATTATGTGCGTCGCACGCAGGCCATGCTGCGGCAGGTACACGCCGGGAAGGTCGAACTGGAGAAGATCGTCGCGGGCAACTCTCCCTTCGAATTGCATCCTGCGGGTGATTTTCCGAAGGGGCGCGACAAACCCTACAAGCGCGGGGTGCTGCTGACGCATGGGCTGACCGATTCGCCCTATTTCATGCAGCATCTGGCGGCGTTCTTTCAGCACAACGGTTTCCGTGTCATGGCGGTGCTGTTGCCGGGGCACGGCACCCAGCCCGGCGACCTGCTCGACGTGCGCTGGCAGGAATGGGCGAAGGCTGTGGCTTACGGGGCGGAGTGCCTGAAGGCCGAAGTGGATGAACTTTACCTGGCTGGCTTTTCGGCGGGCGCAGCACTGAGCATCTTGCACAGCCTGCACGATCAACAGGTACGCGGCCTGTTGCTGTTTTCACCCGCGCTGGAAATTCCTGCGCGGGCGAAGCATGCACATTGGCACCGCTGGTACAGCTGGCTGATGCCGCTGGCGAAATGGGCGCACATCAGGCCCGACGCCGACATCTACAAGTACGAATCGCTTACCAAGAACAGCGTTGCCCAGGTGCATGCGTTGTGCAAAGCACTCGGCACCCAATTGCAGTCCCATGATCTCGCCATTCCGGTGTTTGCCGCAGCCAGTGCGGACGATGTGACCGTCCATACTTCGGCGACACTGCGCTTTATGGCGCGTGCGCGCCATTCGTCCAGCCGGCTTGTGCTTTATACCACCGTAACCAACAAACCTCCGTCCGGCATTCAGACGGAAAGGCTGGAGCTGGTGAATAGCGTGGTGCCCGATCAGAACATCGTCAGTTCCGCACATACGGCCATCGTGCTGCCGCCGGACGATCCGTACTACGGCGCAGCGGGCGAGTATGTCAATTGCGCGCACTACTATGAGGACGACATCGATAAATATAACGCCTGCAAGAACAGGTCAGAGCCTGTGCTGCAGGGCGAAATAACCAGGGCCAACCTTGAGGCCGGTATCTTGCGGCGCTTGATGTACAACCCGAACTTTTCCGAACTCGAGGCTTCCATGAAGCGGTTCATGGACAGTCTGCCGTGAGCTGCCGCCTGCGCTGCGTCGCAAACGTGGGTCTGTAGTCCCAGCGTTGCGGAATGCGCCTGCAGCCGCAAGAGAATGGCGCATGGTAGTTCTTGACTGTCCCGGGCGGCCGGGTGGATATTGTTGACCAGCGCTGTCCGGGATTCAGACCGACATAGTGGCGAGAAGTCGAAGTCCCTGAATTTAAGAACGCGGGGGTGCATGGTGAACACGCTGCACGACACCACGAGCACGTTGCTGGCAACCATCCGGCGGCTGGTCGCCGAGCTGCAGTCGCGTCCCGAGGAATCCATTTCGCTGTCGCTGGACAGTTCGCTGGAACGGGATCTGGGCATCGACAGCCTGGGGCGGGTGGAGCTGCTCGCGCGCATCGAGCAGGTCTTCGGGGTCAGCCTGCCGGAGCGGACTTTTACCACGGCCGAAACCCCGCGCGACCTGCTGCAGGCGGTGCTGGCCGCCGCACCTGCCGTGGCCGCCCCGGCGGAGGTTCAGCAGCTTGAAGCGCCGGCTTGGGTGCAGGCCGAACCGGCGGAGGCGAAGACGCTGTCGGGAAGTGCTGGACTGGCACGTGCGCGCCCATCCGGAGCGCACCCACATCACGCTGCAGGACGCGGAGGGCAACGAGACCACGATCACTTATGCCGCGTTGCGGGACGGCGCGGAAGAGATCGCGGCGGGATTGCTGGAACGCGAATTGCGGCCCGGCCAGTCCGTGGCGATCATGCTGCCGACCAGCCGCGAATATTTCTTCTGCTTCCTCGGCGTGATCCTGGCAGGCGGCGTGCCCGTGCCGATTTACCCGCCGGCCCGACTCTCGCAGATCGAGGACCATCTGCGACGGCATGCGGGCATACTTTCCAACGCGCTCGTTGCCGTGCTGATCACGGTAGCCGAAGCCAAGCCCGTGGCGAGATTGCTGCAGGCGCAGGTGGAAGGATTGCGCATGGTGGTCACCGCGGGCGAGCTTGCCAATGCCGGGCGTGCGCCCGGGATCCCGCTCAAGGCCGAAAACATCGCGCTGCTCCAGTACACATCAGGCAGTACCGGCAATCCCAAGGGCACTATCCTGACCCACGCCAATCTGCTGGCCAACATCCGCGCCATGAAAGAAGCGCTGCAGGTCACTTCCACGGACGTGTTCGTGAGCTGGCTGCCGCTGTACCACGACATGGGGCTGATCGGCGCCTGGCTGGGCAGCCTGTACCAGGCTTTCCCGCTGGTGGTGATGTCTCCGCTCACTTTTCTTGCGCGCCCCGAGCGCTGGCTATGGGCCATCCACAAACACCGCGGCACCCTTTCGGCCTCGCCCAACTTCGGTTACGAGCTGTGCCTGCGCAAGATCCCGGATGCCGCGCTCGAAGGGCTGGACCTGTCGAGCTGGCGCATGGCGTTCAACGGCGCAGAGCCCGTCAGTGTGGAGACCATCACCCATTTCGCGCAACGCTTCGGCCGTTATGGCCTGCGTCCCGAGGCGATCGCGCCGGTGTTTGGGCTCGCGGAGAATTCGGTGGGGCTTGCGTTCCCGCCTCCCGGCCGCGGACCGCTGATCGACCGTATCAAACGCGACCGTTTCGTGCGCACCGGCCAGGCCGAGCCGGATGGCGACGAGCGGGCGGATGTCCTGAGCGTCGTGGCTTGCGGGCGCCCGATTCCCGGCCACGAGGTCAGGATCGTGGACGCCGCCGGCCGCGAACTGGGAGACCGCATGGAAGGTCGCCTCGAATTCAGGGGGCCATCCGCCACCAGCGGTTACTTCCGCAACCCGGAGCAGACGCGTCAACTGTTTCATGGCGACTGGCTGGACTCCGGCGATTTCGCCTATATGGCCGAGGGCGATATCTACCTGACCGGCCGCGCGAAGGACGTCATCATCCGCGCCGGGCGCAACATCTACCCCTATGAACTGGAGGAGGCCGTGGGCGACATTTCCGGCGTCCGCAAGGGGTGCGTTGCGGTATTCGGCAGCTCCGACCCGGCGACTGGCACGGAGCGAGTGGTGGTAATGGCCGAAACGCGCGAGACATCTCCCGCACAACTGGAGGTTCTGCGCGGCCAGATCAACGCGTTGACGCTGGACATACTCGGCACGCCTGCAGACAACATCGTGCTGGCGCCTATCCACAGCGTGCTCAAGACATCGAGCGGCAAGATACGCCGCGCTGCCTGCCGCGAATTGTTTGAAAAGGGAGCAAAGCCAACGCGCGCAGTCTGGTGGCAGTTCGTCCGTCTGGCGTGGGCGGGCGTGTTGCCCCAACTGCGCCGCAGCCTCAGGGCGTTGTCCGATTTCTGGTACGCCACCTACGTCTGGACCTTGTTTCGCTTGCTTCAGCCTGTGACGTGGCTCGCCGTTGCGCTGCTGCGCCGGCCCGACTGGGGCTGGCAAACGAGCGGTGCGAGCGCGCGCCTGTTCGCGCGCCTGACCGGAACCCCCCTGGTGGTTCGCGGCCTGGAAAACCTGTCGCCCGGCGCGCGCTGCGTGCTGGTGGCCAACCACGCCAGCTATCTGGATGGCATCGTGCTCGTCGCGGCGCTGCCGGGCAAGCTTAGCGGCACCGGCTACTACAGCTTTGTGGCCAAGCGCGAGTTGCTGGACAACTTCGTGTCGCGCATCTACCTGCGGCGCATCGGGACGGATTTCGTCGAGCGTTTTGATTTGCAGCGCAGCGTGGAAGACCTGAAGCAGGTGGCGCTTTCCCTGCGGGCCGGGCGCACCCCGGTGTTCTTCCCGGAAGGCACCTTTACCCGCAAGTCCGGCCTGCAAGCCTTCCGCATGGGGGCATTCGTGCTTGCCGCCGAAGCGGGAATCCCCGTCGTGCCGGTGAGCATACGCGGCACCCGCTCCATTCTGCGCAACGGCAGCTCGTTTCCGCGCCGCGGGGTTATCATCGTGACGGTAGGCAAGCCGATCGCGCCGGAGGGAAAGGACTGGGCCGCAGCCATAAGTCTGCGCAACAAGGCACGCGCGGAAATCCTGCGCTGGTGCGGGGAACCCGATCTCGCACCGGGAATGTCAGAGGAGCCGGCAGAGCTTTAGCCATCGAGGTAATTCGGCCAATTTGTCATCGGCCGGCAACAAATTCGACCAGGGGAACCAACGGCCGATCCCCACCGCTTTCATTCCCACAGGTAAACTTGCAACATGAACCATTCCAACCGAACCCTGATCTTCGCCCACCGCGGGGCGAACCGGGAGGCTGCAGAGAATACGCGCACCGCTTTCGACAAGGCGCTCGCCTACCCGATCGACGGCATCGAGACCGACGTGCAACTGAGCCGCGACGAGGTCGCGGTGCTGTGGCATGACCGCGACCTGAAGAAGCTGAAGTTGCCCGGCAGGCACATCGACGATTTCGACCATGCGCAATTGCAGGCGATGGATTTTGCCGCGCACTTTGCGGCCTCGGCCGCAGCCGAAGGGGTGATGAGTCTGCAGGAGTTCGTCGCTGCCTATCGCGCGCGCTGCCGCCTGTTGCTGGAAATCAAGAACCGCGACTGGGAAGATGTTGCACGCCACGAGATCAAGGTGCGCCAGACGCTGGCATTGGCCGGTACGGTGACGGATGACCGCATCCTGGTGTCGTCCTTCGATCTCGACAGCCTGGTCTACGCCCACCGCATCGCGCCGCAGTTTCCGCTGGTGTTCAACCTGGAGCCGGAACATACCGTGAACGATGCGCGGCGTGCGCTGGACGAACAGCCGTTCCTGTACGGCTTGTGCGTGCACATCTCCACGCTGGATGTGGACATGATGCAAGTCGTGCGCGAGCGCGGCAAGCGCATCGCCGTCTATACCTGCAACAGCGATGCCGAGATCGCCCGCGCGCTGACACTGGGCGTGGATGTGCTGATCAGCGACGTGCCGCAGAAGGCGTTGCAGATGAGGAACAGATGAAACGCGATTTTCCGGCGTTGCAGGGCGAGTTCGACCTGCTGGTCTGCGGCGGCGGTATCTACGGCGCATGGACGGCTTACGATGCGGCGCTGCGCGGGCTGAAGGTCGCGCTGGTCGAGCAGGGCGACTGGGCGAGCGGCACTTCGTCTGCGTCGAGCAAGCTGATCCACGGCGGCCTGCGCTATCTGGAGACCTACGATTTCAAGCTGGTGAAGAAGGCGCTGAAGGAGCGGCAGATGCTGCTGCAAGCCGCGCCGCACCGCGTGTGGCCATTGCGCTTCGGCGTGCCGGTCTATGCAGACAGCCGCAACGGCAGGTTGAAGCTGAAGGCGGGAATGACTTTGTACGACGCGCTGGCGGGATTTCCCGGCGAGCCGATGCGGCACAGGTATCTCGATCACGCGCATTTTTCCGGACATTTCCCGTTCCTGGATGATGCCACCCTGAAAGGCGGTTTCACCTACGGCGATGCGCAGACCGACGATGCGCGGCTGGTGCTGGAACTGGTGGCGGGTGCGGTCGCGCACGGCGCGGTGTGCGTGAACCACGCCAGGCTCGTGGCGTGGAACGAAGAACGCGGCCAGGTGTGCGGCGCGACGGTGCGGGATGCCGTGACGGATGCCACGGTGCAGGTGCGCGCCAGACAATGCGTCAGTACCGCGGGGCAGTGGATGGCTGCGACGGCGCAAGGGCGCGCCTGGTGTCGCCTGAGCAAAGGCATACATCTCGTATTGCCCGCGTTGCCGGGGCATGAGGCCATCCTGCTCACGGCAAGATCGGATGGCCGCGTGTTCTTCATCATCCCGTGGTATGGGCGCACGCTGCTCGGCACCACCGACACCGACTATCGCGGCGACATCGACAACGTGATGGTCGAGGATGCCGATATCGACTATCTGCTGGATGCCGCCAACCGCTATCTCAAGACTGCGTGGACGACGCAGGATGTCGTCGCCAGTTATGCCGGTTTGCGCGTGATGAAACAGAGCGATGCCGCCCATCCTTCGGACGCAAGCCGGGACTGGGAATTGCAGACAGCCGCCAACGGACTGCACTATGCCATCGGCGGCAAACTCACTTCGGCACGCGAGGATGCGACGGTCATCGTCGACGCGGTATGTGCGCGACTCGGCGTGGCAGCGCCGTGCGCAACCGGGGGCAGGGATTTTCCGTGGAAGCCGCAACAGGATTTTGCGGTGTGGTCCGGGGAGGCGGTCGCGCAGCGCGCAACGCCTCGGCATCGACGCGGAGAGCGCGAAATGGCTGATGCGTCGCCACGGCGTCCGCGTCGCGCAAGTATTCGGCATCGTCGAAGGGGCGCCGCAACTGGCGGCACGCATCGTTCCCGAGCTTCCGTTCATCCATGCCGATCTGCTGCTCTGCGCCCGCGACGAGATGGTGCTGCACCTGTCCGATCTGTTGCGCCGCCGCATGCCGTTGCTGATCCTGGCGCGACTCGCCCCGGCGGAAGTGCGCCGTCTTGCGGAACTGGTCGCGCCCGAACTGGGCTGGGATGCGGCCAGGATCGCGCAAGAGGTGGAGGCATGCCGCCCATGATCGTCGCCGTCGCCCTCGATCTGGGCACGACGTCGATCAAGGCCGGTCTGCTGTCGCACGAAGGCACGCTCGGCAGCATCGTCACCCGGCCTGCACCCGCGATCGCGGCGGACGGCGGGCGCTACGAGAGCGATGCTTCTGCCTACGCGATGGCTGCCGAAGAGGTGTTGGCAGCCTGTCTGGTGCAGACGGAAGTGCGCCCGCGATACGGTGGGGCGCAGCCCTCTGGTGCGGGAGCGGGCGCATCGCACTTCCTCCCGCAAACTGCCGACTTCGTCGGTAACGTGTCGGAAGTGCGCCCGCCGCTCGGCCTGTGCAGTCAGCGTTCTTCGTTCCTGATCTGGGAACGTGCCGGCGGCAGGCCGGTAACGCCGCTCATCTCCTGGCAGGACGACAGGGGCGCGGAAAGCTGCGCAGCCTTGCGCGAGCGCGAAGAACTCATCCGCGGCCTGTCTGGATTGCCGCTGACGCCTTATTACCTGGCACCCAAGCTGCGCGTCTTGCTGCGCGAGCATCCGTCCTGGCGCGAGCGGCTGCTGCGTGGCGAATGGCTGCTCGGTACCCTGGACACCTTCCTCATCTGGCGCTGGACGGGCGGAACCGAGCATCTCACCGATGTCTCGATGGCCGCGCGTACCTTGTTGATGGATGTGCATACGCAACAATGGTCGCCTGCGCTGTGCGAATTGTTCGACATCCCGCTGCAAATCCTGCCGCAGATCAGGCCTTCGGCGCCGATGGGGTTGCGTCTTGGCAATGGTTTGATCCTGCAGGCAAGCGTGGGCGACCAGTCGGCGGCGCTCGTCGCCAGCCTCGTTGCCGGCCAGCCGGAAGCACTGGTCAACCTCGGCACGGGCGGATTCGTGATCTGCCATCTGCCTGAGGATCGCAGCGCGCCGCAGGGTTATCTGCAGACGCTGGTCTGGCAGGACGGTGCGCATCAGGTGCATCTGGCCGTCGAAGGCACGCTCAACTCCATCGCGGCCGCTCTGGCGCCGTATCCGGTCGAGGCGTGCCGCGTCGAAGAGTTGGGGAGCGACGATATCTTCTGTCTGGCCGAACCGAGCGGTCTGGGGGCGCCGTACTTCCGCGGCGATCTCGGCGTCAGGTTCTCCGCGCCCACCGAACATCTGCCACCACAACGCATCGCACTGCTGCTGCAAGAGGGTATCGTCTTCCGTGTGGCGCGGATACTCGAGGATTTCCAGCGCGAGTTCGGCATCGCGCGTGTCTATCTTTCCGGGGGGCTGTCCAGCCTGCCCTGCCTGCAACAAGGCATCGCCCAATGCGTGCCGCTCGGCGCCTTTCGTTTGCTGCAGACGGATGCCAGCCTGATGGGGGCTGCGCAACTGGCCGCCGGGATGGCCTCCGGCAACATGAGAAAGGTCGAGCCGATCGAGGTGACGGGCGGACCGTCGGAAACTTGCCGAAAAGTACCGGCGCTGGAAAGCCTGGCTGGACGGCCTGTTGCAGCGTTGAGTTGCCTGTGTTTGCGCGAAGTACTAGGCCGTATCTAGGCCGTTTGGCATATTGACGCAGTCTTTGCTGCTGATTACGGTGCGTCCTTTCTTTTAGGGCAGGATGACCATGAAACTGATCCACATCAGCGATACCCACATTGGACTGGATGACAACGCCATGCGTTTCGAGCGCGTGGTGGACCATCTGCTCGCGCATCCGCCGGGTGCGGCGCACGAATGCGTGATCGTGCATACCGGCGACCTGATCGACAGCGCGTCGGATGCGAACAGAAGGGCGGCGCGGGTGTTGCTGGACCGTCTTGCCACGCGCTACCGTGTGTTGCTGTGTCCGGGCAATCACGATTACGGCGATGCGACGTCGATGGATGAGGAGGCGGCGGAGGAGTTCCAGAGAGCGTTCGGCGATTACATATTTCAGGGGCAACCGTCGGGTTTTCCCGTGGTGAACGAGGTGGGAGACGATCTCGTCTTTATCGGTCTGGATTCGAATGCGGAGGAATTGAATTTCTGGGAGCGCTGGTTCGCCGAAGGCCATCTCGGCGAAGAGCAGTTGTCGGCCCTGGATGCCCATCTGGACAGTGCGGCCGCGGCGGGCAAGCACGCAGTCGTTTACTTGCATCACCATCCTTTCTCTTTCGGTTACAGCGTAATGCCCGACGTGGGCGATCGCAACCTCTTGCATAACTTGTATGTTCATTTGACTCGACCATTTCTGCGCCTGAAGGATGCGTATTCCTTGTGCCAGGTGCTGCGCGACCGGGCGCGGGTGCTGTTGTTCGGTCACATGCATTTCGGGCTGGACTGCAGCGGGGATGGACAGAAATACGGAATCAGGCAGGCGTTTGACGGCAGTTCGACGACATGTGCGGGGTGCGATGAGGATAGAATGCGTTACCGGGTGATCGATCTTGCGGACATGTCGTACGCAGTGCGGGCTTTGAAGCTGTAGGATGTTTTGATCGCTTCCCGTAATTCACTGTTCATACATATAGTTAATGTTGGTTTGGTGTTGCCCGCGCGCCAGGGGCGGCCCAAGCAAGCCGCCAGAACGGACGATAACGAACAAGGGTGAGACTTTCGTTTGACAGGGGTTGGTGCCTGGCATAGAATGCGCGCCCTTCGCAGTCTGTTAACCATTTTTAGTTTTAGGAAATGCCATGAAAACATTTTCCGCAAAGCCGCACGAAGTCCAGCATGACTGGTTGCTGGTGGATGCCGCCGACAAGATCCTGGGCCGCCTGGCCAGCCAGATCGCTATCCGCCTGCGCGGCAAGCACAAGGCCATCTACACGCCGCACGTCGACACCGGCGATTTCGTCGTGGTGGTCAATGCCGACAAGCTGCGCGTGACCGGCAACAAGGCACAGGACAAGATGTACTACCGCCACACGGGCTATCCCGGCGGTATCTACGAAACCAATTTCCTCAAGCTGCAACAGCGCCATCCGCAGCGCGTGCTGCAAAAGGCCGTGCGCGGCATGTTGCCGAAAGGTCCGCTGGGCTATGCCATGTTGAGCAAGCTCAAGGTCTACGGCGGTGCGACTCATCCGCACAGCGCGCAGCAACCGAAACCCATCGATCTGTTGAAAGCTTAATCATGAGCGTAACTTATAACTACGGAACAGGCCGTCGCAAGAGCGCGGTGGCACGTGTGTTCATCAAGCCCGGCAAGGGCGACATCGTCGTCAACGACAAGCCTATCGACGTGTTCTTCTCCCGCGAGACCGGCCGCATGGTCGTGCGCCAGCCGCTGGAACTGACCGACATGGTCGGCAAGTTCGACATCATGGTGAACGTGTCCGGCGGCGGCGAATCCGGCCAGGCCGGTGCGGTGCGCCACGGCATCACCCGCGCGCTGATCGACTACGACGCCAACCTGAAGCCCACCCTGAGCAAGGCTGGTCTGGTTACTCGCGATGCACGCGAAGTCGAACGTAAGAAGGTCGGCTTGCGCAAGGCGCGTCGCAGGAAGCAATTCTCCAAGCGTTAATTCGCTGGTTGCAGGACTGGAAGGGCCGCCACAGGGCGGCCTTTTCATTTATCATTCGCATGCTTTGTTTTGAAGGATGAACCGTGCTTAAGGTCGGAATAGTAGGCGGGACAGGTTATACCGGAGTCGAGTTGCTGAGGCTGTTGGCGGGGCATCCGCAAGTGCAGCTGCATGCCATCACTTCGCGCGCCGATGCCGGCATGCCGGTCAGCCAGATGTTCCCCAGCTTGCGCGGTTATGTCGACCTGGCTTTTACCCATCCCGATGAGGCGCATCTCGACCAGTGCGACGTGGTGTTCTTCGCCACGCCCAACGGTATCGCCATGCAGCAGACACGCGCCTTGCTGGATGCGGGCGTGCGCGTGATCGACCTTGCTGCCGATTTCCGCATCAAGGATATCGCCGTGTGGGAAAAATGGTACGGCATGACCCATGCCTGCCCGGACCTGGTGGCGGAGGCGGTATATGGTCTGCCGGAAGTGAACCGGGCACAGATCAAGGGCGCGCGGCTGGTGGCCAATCCGGGCTGCTACCCGACGGCGGTGCAACTCGGTTTCATCCCCTTGCTGGAAGCAGGGCTGATCGAGGAGGGCTCGCTGATCGCCGATGCCAAATCCGGCGTCTCCGGCGCAGGCCGCAAGGCCGAAATCCCCACTTTGTTCGCCGAAGCGTCCGACAATTTCAAGGCTTACGGCGTGGCCGGACACCGCCACCTGCCGGAGATCAAGCAAGGGCTGGCGAACGTGCTGGGCAAGCCGGTCGGACTGACCTTCGTGCCGCACCTGACGCCGCTGATACGCGGCATCCACGCCACGCTGTACGGACGTCTCAAGAAGGAAGCCGATTTGCAGTCCCTGTTCGAGCAACGTTATGCCAACGAGAAATTTGTCGACGTGCTGCCCGCCGGCAGCATGCCCGAGACGCGCAGCGTGCGCGGCGCCAACCTGTGCCGCATCGCGGTGCACAGGCCGCAAGGCGGCGACACGGTGGTGGTGCTGTCGGTGATAGACAATCTGGTGAAAGGCGCGGCGGGACAGGCGGTGCAGAACATGAACATCATGTTTGGCCTGCCTGAAGCTACCGGGCTGAATGTGGTTCCGTTGTTACCATGATGCGACCTATCCGAAAGTTCCGGCGCAAGTTCAGCATCTCGGCGCCACGTTTGTCCGTGCGCCCGCACGTGCCCTGGTATGTGCGCTGGGCGATCGCCGTGCCGTTCCTGCTGGTCATCGCGCTGACGGTCTGGTGGGCCTATGATTCCGGCCTGGAACTGGCTGGCTTTCATCGCGGCCAGGCGGAAAGTGAACTGGGCGAATTGCGCGAGCGTGTGCAGTTCCTGGAGGCCGAGAACGCCAATCTGTCCAACCAGATCGCAGCGTATGAGCGTCAGGGCCAGATCGTGCAAGCCTCCAATCTGGAGGTTGAAGGGCAGCTGAAGAGCCTGAACGACGAGAATATGCGCCTGAAAGAAGACTTGTTGTTCTTCCAGAACCTGCCCTTGACCGGCGCGCGCGAAGCCGAGTTGTCCATCCATCGGCTGAAGCTCGAACCGGACAGTCTGCCCGGCGAATATCACTTTCGCATGCTGCTGGTGCAGAGCGTCCAGCAGCGCGGCAGGGAGTTCCGCGGCAGCCTGCAACTGGTGGTAAACGGCGACCAGGAGGGCAGGAAAGTGGTGCTACAATTCCCGCAGGAGAGCTCGCCGACCGAGGTCGCGGCGCACCAGTTGAACTTCAAGTATTACCAGCGCGTGGACAAGGTCTTCAAGCTTCCGCCCGAGGTACGACTTGAGAGCGTCGAGGTGCGGGTGTTCGAAAAGGGGATGAATGAACCCAAAATCAAGCAGACGGTCGTCTTTTCTCGGACCGTCACACAGGAGGAGTAAGCATGTTCAGTAGCCGAAACAGTAAACCCCAGAATCGCATCGACTCCCTGGTCGGCGCGGGGACAAAGATCGTGGGCGATGTACATTTCAGCGGTGGCCTGCGCGTAGATGGCGAGATCACCGGCAAGGTCTTTGCCGATCCCAACAAACCCAGCACACTGGTATTGAGCGAGCAGGCGCGAGTGGAAGGCGAGATCAATGTCACCCACCTGGTGGTGAACGGCACGATCGTGGGTCCGGTGCAAGTGGCAGAGTATCTGGAACTACAAAGCAAAGCCAAGGTCATAGGCGACGTGCAGTACAGGACGCTGGAGATACAGTTGGGCGCGATCGTCGAGGGCAAGTTGATCCACTTGGCGGAAGCGGCAGACAAGGTTGTGGCGTTCAAACTCGGTGCAGCCGAGTCATAATCAACCGTTTAGGAGACAAAATGAATACAGTGACCGAAATGCAGGATCCGCTGCTGTTTACCGACAGCGCGGCGAACAAGGTGAAGCAACTGATCGAAGAGGAAGGCAATGCCGACCTGAAGCTGCGCGTGTTCGTCAGCGGCGGCGGCTGTTCCGGCTTCCAGTACGGCTTCACCTTCGACGAAGTGGTCAATGAAGACGACACCGTGATGAGCAAGAACGGCGTGCAACTGTTGATCGATCCGATGAGTTTCCAGTATCTGGTCGGCGCCGAGATCGACTACACCGAAGGTCTGGAAGGCTCCCAGTTCGTCATCAAGAACCCGAACGCCACCACCACTTGCGGTTGCGGTTCCTCGTTCTCGGTATAAGCTGTCTCTAAGTTGTTGAAAAGACGGGGCGCATCGCGCCCCGTTTTATTTTCAGGCGGGATAGATCGCACCCAGCACACACGGGTGTTTTGCGCCGGTGACGGCAGGCAGGTTGCCGGGCTGCAGGTGTAACGCCTGCTGCGCCAGCCAGGCGAAAGCGATGGCCTCCATCCAGTCCGCCGCGATGCCCAGGGCCTCGGTCTTCCGGATGCGGCATTGCGGCAGAGCATGTTGCAGATGCGCCACCAGCGCGGCGTTATGCGCACCGCCGCCGCACAGATAGATCTCTTCCGCTCCGCCGCAAAAACGCCGTACGGCCGCGGCGATGCTGTCCCCGCTCAGCGCAAGCAACGTCGCTTGCACATCCGCAGGCGCTTCACTCCCGTTCAGATGTCCTTCCAGCCACGCCAGGTTGAACAGGTCGCGTCCCGTGCTTTTGGGCGGAGCGGCGCCGAAGAACGGTTCGGCCAGCAGTCTTTGTAGCAGGGCCGGGATGACCTTGCCGCTGGCGGCCCATGCGCCGTCTGCGTCGTAGGGTGTGCCTTGGTGGCGGGCGATCCAGGCATCCATCAGCAGGTTGCCGGGGCCGCTGTCGAACCCGGTCGTGGTCTGGCCGGGCGGAAGGTCGGTCAGGTTGGCGATACCGCCGATATTGAGAATGACGCGGTGGATATCCGGGTGGCGCAGCACGCGATCATGGAATGCCGGAACCAGCGGCGCGCCTTGCCCGCCTGCGGCGATGTCGCGGCTGCGGAAATCGCCCACCACATGGATGCCGGTCAGTTCTGCCAATAGCGCCGCATTGTTGAGCTGTATGGTGTAGCCGTGCTCGGGGCGGTGGCGCACGGTCTGGCCGTGGCAGCCGATGGCCTGTATGTGTCCGGAAAAGTCCGCCTTTTTCAGCAGCGCCTGAATGGCGTCGGCATATTCGCGCGCCAGACGGTTGGCGATGAGTTGTGCCTGGTGCAACTCGTCATGGGCGGGATGGTGCAGGGCGAGCAACGCTTCTTTCAGCGGCTGCGGGTAGGGCTGGAAGTGGCTTGCGACGAGGTGCGGTGCGGCTTGCGCGAGATCGACCAGTACGGCATCGACCCCGTCCAGGCTGGTGCCGGACATGATGCCGATGTAGAGATCGGCTGGCGCGCTCACTTGATGAGCATGGCAGAAATGCCACCTTTGAATACGAAGTCAGCCATGCTCATTCCCTCTCCTAAATCCTCTGACAAGACTTCGCTACGCGAATTTCAGATCAATCGAGTTTGGCAATATGGGTATTGCGGAAGGTGTCCAGTTGCGCGAACAGATCGCCGGTCTTCTCGACGAAGGCTGCCTTTTGCGCATCGCTGACCGGCTTGCCGTCCGGCAACGCAACTTTCAGCGGGTCGCGCTGGACGCCGCTCTGCTTGAATTCGTAATGCAAATGCGGCCCGCTGGTCATGCCGGTCATGCCGACATAGCCGATGATCTGGCCTTGTCCCACATGCTGGCCCTTGCGCAGGCCGCTCGCGAAGCGCGACAAGTGGCCGTATACAGTGCTGTAGCGCCCCTGATGATTGATCATCACCACGTTGCCGTAACCGCCCTGCTTGCCGACGAAGGAAACGACGCCGTCGCTGGTGACTTTGACCTTGGTGCCGATAGGGGCCGCGAAATCCACGCCCTTATGCGCGCGCCACTTGTTCAATACCGGATGGAAACGCGCCTTGCTGAAACCGGAACTGACGCGCGAGAACTCGATGGGCGAGCGCAGGAACGCCTTGCGCATGCTCTTGCCCTCGGGATTGTAGTAGTCGCCGGTGTATTCGGTGGTCTGGAAGTAGGCGGCGCGGTAGGCCTGGCCGTGGTTGACGAACTCGGCAGAGAGGATGCGTCCGGTGCGCGCGGGCTCGCCGTTGATGTAAGTCATCTCGTAGATCACCGTGAACTTGTCACCCTTGCGCAGGTCGCGGTGGAAGTCGATATCGCCGCCGAATATGTCGGCCAACTGGTTCGCCGCCGGGTCGGGCAGGCCCGCTTCGTCGGTTGCCGCAAACAGATTGCTCTTGATCTCGCCGGTGCGAACCTGCACACGTTGCTCGGTCAGCGCGGGAAGAATGCGGGTATTGAAACCGTTGCCGCTCTTCTCGATGACCACCTGGTTGGCGTCGTTGCCCAGATATCTCAACGCCAGCAATGCACCGCTGGCATCCGTCTCGGCCTGGACTTCCTTGCCCACCGCGAGGCGGCGCAGCCCTTCGGCGGCCTTGCTCTTGCGCAGATACTCGCTGGCAGCGGCATCTTCCACATTCAGGCGGCGCAGCAGTTCGGCGATGGTGTCGCCGCGCTGGATGCGCTCATTGCGCCAGAAAGTCGCTGCGTTGCCGGCGACAGGCGCGGCGGCAGGCAGGGCGATCTCTTCGATTAGGGTCTGTTGCGCGAGCGAGACGGCATCCGTCTGCGGCATGATGCCAAAAGCCGTAACTACTCCCAGCAAAGGCAGGGTGGACAGGGTCACGAACCAGCGCAGCTTCATTTTGTGCGCGTGTGACAAGGTATTTTGCGGTAACATTCACGGCTCCCAAAGCGGCAGTACTTGTGGATGTCCGTGAAACTTTAACCGGCAAACACAAAGACTTACTGAATTACAAGGGCGCCACTCTAACAGAAAGCGGCGACCCTTCAAAATCCGCTCAGGTATAAGGCAAGAATTGACAAGCGGTCTCCCTACATGAGTCAACAAGAAATCCTCAATCAAATCAAACGCGGCAGCGACGAGTTGCTGCTCGAATCCGAACTGATCAAGAAGCTGGAACTGGGCCGACCTCTCCGCATCAAGGCGGGCTTCGACCCTACCGCGCCGGACCTGCACCTCGGCCATACGGTTCTGCTCAACAAGATGCGCCAGCTGCAGGACCTGGGGCACCACGCCCTGTTCCTGATCGGCGACTTCACCGGCATGATCGGCGACCCCACCGGCAAGAATGCCACCCGTCCGCCTCTGTCTCGTGAGCAGGTGCTCGCCAATGCCGAGAGCTACAAAGACCAGGTGTTCAAGGTGCTCGACCCGGCCAGGACCGAGGTCGTGTTCAACTCCGCCTGGATGGACAAGTTCAGCGCGGTCGACCTGATCAAGCTGGCCGCCACCCACACCGTGGCGCAGATGCTGGAGCGCGACGATTTCGGCAAGCGCTACCGGGCCAGCCAGCCCATCGCCATCCACGAATTCATCTACCCGCTGGTGCAGGGCTACGACTCCGTCGCGCTCAAGGCCGATATCGAGCTGGGCGGAACCGACCAGAAATTCAACCTGCTGATGGGGCGCGAATTGCAGCGCCACTACGGGCAGCCGGCGCAGTGCATACTCACCATGCCGCTGCTGGAAGGCCTGGATGGCGTCAACAAGATGTCCAAATCGCTGGGCAACTACGTCGGCATCACCGACACGCCGACAGACATGTTCGGCAAGCTCATGTCCGTCTCCGACGAACTGATGTGGCGCTACCTCGAACTGCTCTCTTTCGAAAGCCTGGCGACCATCGCCAAATGGAAAGAAGAGGTAGAGGGCGGGCGCAACCCGCGCGACATCAAAGTGCTGCTGGCGCAGGAAATGGTCGGCCGCTTCCACTCCAGACAGGCAGCCGTGGATGCGCTGGCCGAGTTCGAGGCGCGCTTCCAGAAAGGCGTGCTGCCGGACGACATGCCCGAGATCAGCGTCGCCAGTGCGGAAGGGCACATCGGCATCGCCGCAGCTGCTGAAGCAGGCGAATCTCGTCGCCAGCACCTCGGAAGCGATGCGCATGATCGAGCAGGGCGGGGTCAAACTCGACGGCGAAAAAGTCAGCGACAAGACCCTGCAACTCAAGGCGGGCGCGGTGGTTGTTGCCCAGGTCGGCAAACGCAAGTTCGGGCGCGTCACCGTCAATTGACAGGATGAAAGGCTCAGGCCGAACGGCCTGAGCCTGTCTGACGGGGCATCAGCCCTCGTCGCCGTAGTTCTCGTACTCCCGCGGCAGCAGATGCGCGATGCCCTTGTGGCAGTCGATGCAGGTCTTGCCTTCGGCTTTTCCCTTCATGTGCTTTTCGTACACCGGCAGCTTGTCCGAGTACTTTCTCATCGCGTCGAAAGTGTGGCAGTTGCGGCATTCGCGCGAATCCGACGCTTTCATGCGCGCCCATTCGCTTGTCGCCATGGCCATGCGGTGTTTCTCGAACTTCTCCGGTGTGTCGATCGTTCCCAGAATCTTGCCCACCAGTTCGCGGCTGGCCTCGATCTTGCGCAGCAGTTTGTAGCCCCAGGTCTTGGGCACGTGGCAATCGGAGCAGATGGCGCGCACGCCGACGCGGTTCGAATAGTGCAGGGTCTTCTTGTATTCGGGATAAACGTTGTCGCGCATCTCGTGGCAGGAGATGCAGAACTCCATGTCGTTGGTCGCTTCCATGAAGGTGTTGAAGCCGCCCCAGATGATGACGCCCACCAGTATGCTGGCGGCGCTGATCAGCAGCACCGGGATGCGCGCGCTCGGGTGGCACAGAAAGTCGCAAGTGCGATACAGCATGTTCTTGAAACTAGGCATAAATCACTCCGCAAAAAGTTTTGAATTGCTTTGTAATTGTTCTGGTCATGCAGTGTTTCTGGGTAGCTCCCTCCGCGCGGCATCATATCCGATGTCCGGGAACTGCATCCCCCCACCTTGGGGGGATTTAAGGCGCCCCTTTGGGGCTAGCCGCGCCGCATTCTGGCCGGAAAATATCGGTTGTGTATTAAACCGTTGTTTTGTAGAATCGCGCCCTCGAATTTTTGGTAGAAGGTAGTTTGTCCATGACAACTGTACGTGTAAAAGAGAATGAGCCGTTCGAAGTGGCGATGCGCCGCTTCAAGCGTTCCGTGGAAAAGACCGGTCTGCTGACCGAACTGCGCGCCCGCGAGTTTTACGAAAAGCCCACCGCAGAGCGCAAGCGCAAGCTGGCCGCTGCCGTGAAGCGCCACTACAAGCGCCTGCGCAGCCAGACTCTTCCGCCGAAGCTGTACTAATCCATTCGTGAGCGACGCCGCAATCCCTTGAGGGTTGCGGCGTTATCTATTGCGATGAGTCTCAAACAGCAGATCACCGATGACATGAAAGCCGCGATGCGCGCCAAGGAAACGGCGCGTCTCGGGGCGATCCGTCTTTTGCTCGCCGCGATGAAGCAGCGCGAGGTGGACGAGCGCATCGAACTGACCGATGCCGACGTCGTCGCCATCATCGAAAAGATGCTGAAACAGCGGCGCGACTCCATCAGCCAGTACAAGGCGGCTAACCGCCAGGACCTGGTCGACGTCGAAGAATTCGAAGTTACCGTGTTGCAGACCTACATGCCGCAGCAGCTCAGCGAAGCCGAGATCGCCTCCGCCATCGCCGAAGCCATTGCCGCAACGGGCGCTGCCGGTCCGCAGGACATGGGCAAGGTGATGGGCGTGGTCAAGCCCAAGCTGGCCGGCCGTGCCGACATGGGCAAGGTATCCGGCCTGATCAAGGCGCAGCTGTCCAAGTAACGGATTTTTCGTAGTACCCAGAATGAGTAGGTTGGGTGGAGCGTAGCGATACCCAACAAAAACGTAAAAAACGATGGGTATCGCGTTGCTCCACCCATCCTACATTTCTTCCCGTATCAACATGTGCGCGAGGGCGGAGTGATTCCAAAAAGTTTCATTCAGGATCTGCTCAACCGCGTCGATATCGTGGATGTCATCGAGCGCTACCTTCCGCTCAAGAAGGCCGGCGCCAACTACGTCGCCTGCTGTCCTTTCCACACTGAAAAATCCCCGTCCTTCACGGTCAGCCAGAGCAAGCAGTTCTATCACTGCTTCGGCTGCGGCGCGCATGGCACCGCCATCGGCTTCGTCATGGAGCACACCGGCATGGGCTTCGTCGAGGCGGTGGAAGACCTGGCCAAGAGCGTCGGCGTCGAAGTCCCGCGCGAAGCCTCGCATCAGCCGCAGCACAAGGTCGCCCCCGATCTTTACGACCTGATGCAGACCGCCACGCGCTATTACCGCGAGCAACTCAAAAAGACCCCGCGCGCCATCGACTACCTGAAAGGCCGCGGTCTTTCCGGCGAAGTCGCCGCGCGCTTCGGCATCGGCTATGCGCCGGACGACTGGCAGAACCTCAAGGCCGCCGTGCCCAACTATCAGGATGCCTCGCTGGTCGAGACCGGCCTGGTGATCGCGGGCGAGGAGGGCAAGCGCTACGACCGTTTCCGCGACCGCATCATGTTCCCCATCGTCAACGTGCGCGGCAACGTCATCGGCTTCGGCGGACGCGTGCTGGACAAGGGCGAGCCCAAATACCTCAACTCGCCCGAGACTACATTATTCGAGAAGGGCCACGAACTCTACGGCCTGTTCCAGGCGCAGAAAGCCATCCGCGCCCAGCAGCGCGTGATCGTGGTCGAAGGCTACATGGACGTGGTTGCGCTGGCGCAGCACGGCGTGGAATATGCCGTCGCCACCCTGGGCACCGCCACCACCCCGTATCACGTGCAAAAACTGCTGCGCCTGTGCGACCAGGTGGTGTTCTGTTTCGACGGCGACCGCGCCGGCCAGAAGGCCGCCTGGCGCGCACTGGAAAATGCGCTGCCGCAACTGCAGGACGGCAAGCGCCTGGGCTTCCTGTTCCTGCCGGAAGAGCACGACCCCGACACCTACATCCGCGAATTCGGCCATGAAGCGTTCGAGCACGAGCTGGAAAACTCCCTGCCGCTGTCCGGCTACCTGCTGCGCCAGCTGACCGCCGAGGTCGATCTGCACACCCAGGAAGGCCGCAGCGCCCTGCTCAAGAATGCGCAGCCGCTGCTCACCGCCATCACCGCGCCCACCACGGCGCTGCTGCTGCGCAAGGAAGTGGCCGCGCTGGCCGGCGTCACCCAGGCGGAACTAGAAGCGCTTTGGTCCATCAAACCTGTCGCTGCACCGCAACACGTGGCGCATAAGGCCGCGCCGCAAAGGAGCAGGCGCACGGCACCTTCCGGCCTGCGCACCCTGTTGCGCTGCCTGGTGATGAAGCCGGTGCTGGCACGCGAACTGCCGCGTGATATGCATGCGGACGGCGCGGATGGCGCCGCCATTGTGGCCATCGCCGACTGGCTGAACGAATCGGCGGACGAAACCAGCACCGCGGCGATGATCCAGCATTTTCAGGGTACGGCGCATGAAGCTGCATTCGCTGCCGCGCAGGCCGATATCATGCACTGGGGCGAAGAGTTCGATGTCAACGCGGAATTCGCCGGCGCGTTGAGCAGGTTGCACGAGGAATCGCGCAAGGCAGAACTGGATATTTTGAATGCCAAGGTGCAGGGCAAGAGCGCAAATGCACTGAATAAAGAGGAGCAGGCACGATATTTGCAGCTGCTGCAACGAGGGCAAACGTAGCTAACCTTCGGAAAAGTTTTAAGAATTTTGTAAGTCTGGTATAATTCGCGACCTTTTCGACGGCACCACCTTTTTCGAGTGTCGTGTATTTCAGCAAGAATCAACTTTGGGAACCCACACAATGGCGACTCCGCAGCAAAAGAAAAAACCCACTTCCGTCAAACAAACCGCAGCCAGCCTAAAGCAGGCTGCGAGTGCCAAACAGACAGCACAGACCGCCGAAGCGGTGGTCGATCAGAACCAGGACATCGAAGCGCGTCGCACGCGCCTTAAAGCGCTGATCATGCTGGGCAAGGAGCGTGGCTACCTGACCTACGCCGAAATCAACGACCACCTGCCGGAGATGCTCGAAGTCGAGCAGATCGAAGGCGTGGTCAGCATGATCAACGACATGGGCATCACCGTGTGCGACGTGGCGCCGGATACCGAATCCCTCATCATGACGGAAGCGGCTCCGCCCGTCACCGACGAAGACGCGGCAGAAGAAGCCGAAGCCGCCATCTCCACGGTGGATTCCGAATTCGGCCGCACCACCGACCCGGTGCGCATGTACATGCGCGAGATGGGCGTGGTCAATCTGCTCACCCGCCAGGACGAAATCGAGATCGCCAAGCGCATCGAGGACGGCCTCAAGCACATGATCCAGGCTATCTCCGCCTGCCCCGCGACCATCGCCGAGATTCTGGCGTTGGCCGACAAGGTGGCGAACGACCAACTGCGCATCGACGAAGTGATCGACGGCTTCATCGACGTGCAGGAAGAAGTGATGGTCAGCGAAACTGCCGAGGAAGAAGAATCCGAAGAGGAAGAAGAAGAGGAAGAGGAAGAAGAATCCGAAGAGGACGGCGAAGCCGCCGCTGCCGCCAACCTGGCGCAGCTCAAGGCAGACGCGCTGGAACGCTTCGCGCTCATCGGCGACCTGTTCACCAAGCTGGGCAAGGCCTACGAAAAACACGGCTATCGCAGCAAGCAATACGACAAGCTGCAACAGCAGATCTCCGACGAACTGATGCAGTTCCGCTTCTCGGCCAAGCAAGTGGACGCCCTGTGCGACACCATGCGCGGCCTGGTGGAAGAAGTGCGCAGTTGCGAGCGCAGCATCCAGGAACTGTGCGTCACCAAGGCGCACATGCCGCGTCCGCACTTCATCAAGGTGTTCCCGCTCAACGAAGGCAACCTGGACTGGGTCAAGCACGAAATGGCATCCAAGAAGCCCTACAGCGAAACGCTGTCGCGCTACGAAGCCGCCATCGTCGACCAGCAGAAGAAGATGCTGGCGCTGCAGCAGCGCGTGGGTATCCCCATCCTCGACCTGAAGGACATCAACAAGCAGATGACCAACGGCGAAGCCAAGGCACGCCGCGCCAAGCGCGACATGATCGAGGCCAACCTGCGTCTGGTGATCTCCATCGCCAAGAAATACACCAACCGCGGCCTGCAGTTCCTCGACCTCATCCAGGAAGGCAACATCGGCCTGATGAAGGCCGTGGACAAGTTCGAATACCGCCGCGGCTACAAGTTCTCGACCTACGCGACATGGTGGATCCGCCAGGCCATCACCCGCTCCATCGCCGACCAGGCGCGCACCATCCGCATCCCGGTGCACATGATCGA
>CAWCNZ010000007.1:0-6980 GCA_963797045.1 uncultured beta proteobacterium
TTCATCGCCGGCGTCGGCATGGCCTGCGCCGTCACCGCGCTGCCCATCCTCATCCTGTTCATGGAGAAGCTGGAGATACTGCGCCAGCCCATCGGCCAGCGCATCCTGCGCTACGCCAGCATGGACGACGTCGCCATCTGGGGCGTGCTGGCGCTGATCTTGATGGACTGGGAGCGCGTCGGCCGGCAGGCCGGATTCCTGATCGCCTTCGCCGTCGCCAGCTACCTGTTCCGCAAACTCATGGTGTGGCTGGAAGAGCGCGACCGCTGGTACGTCGGCCTGATCTGGCTGGCCGCCTGCGGACTCGCCGCGGACTGGGCCGGCCTGCACTTCATGGTCGGCGCCTTCCTCGCCGGCGCGGTCACCGACAGCCATTGGTTCGACCAGAAGAAGATGGACCTGATGCGCCATCACGTGCTGCTGGTGATCATGCCGGTGTTCTTCCTCAGCACCGGACTGCGCACCAACTGGGCGATGGGCGGCAGCGCCGTGTTCATCGCCGCGGCCGTGCTGCTGTTCGCTTCGATATTGGGCAAGCTCATCGGCGTGCAAGCCGCCGGAAAGATTTTGAACTGGAAGCCGGGCGAGGCCTCGCTAATCGGCTGGCTGCTGCAGACCAAGGCGCTGATCATGATCATCTTCGCCAATATCCTGCTCGACAAGCAGATCATCACCAGCGAGACTTTCACCGCGCTGCTGCTGATGGCCGTGGCCAGCACCATGCTCACCGTGCCGGTGGTGTCGCCCAAGCTGGAGCGGATGAAAGAGATTATCTTCCGCTCGAAGTAGAATGATACCCATGAGCATCAAGGAGAAGCTGCAATGAGCGGCTGCTGCGAGAACGGTTGCGAGATCACCGCCCGCAACGAGCGGCAGCGCACCACACTTAAATGGGTGCTGACCATCAATGCCGTGATGTTCCTAGTCATCATCGCCGCCGCGCTGTATGCCGATTCGACCGCTTTACTCTCCGACAGCCTCGACAATCTCGGCGATGCCATCACCTATGCGCTGAGCCTGTATGCAGTCGCGCTGGGCAGCCGCGCCAAGGCCAGGGTCGCGCTGTTCAAGGGCATGCTGATCCTGGCTGCGGCACTGGCGGTGGCCGGACAGATCGCCTGGAAGGTCGCGCATCCCGCGTTGCCAATCTTCGAGGCCATGGGTGCATTCAGCCTGCTGGGCCTCGCGGCCAACGGCATCTGCTTCTACCTGTTGTGGCGGCACCGCCACGAGGACGTCAACATGAGCTCGGTGTGGGAATGCTCGCGCAACGACATCGCTTCCAACATCTCGGTGTTCGTCGCCGCGCTCGGCGTGTGGCTGACCGGCGCCGCCTGGCCCGACCTGGCGGTCGCCGCCGCACTCGTCGTTTTGCTGCTGCGCTCCGCCCTGCGCGTCATCTCCTCCGCCCGCCGCGAACTCGCCGCATCCTGATGCTCGCCGGGGGCAGCGCGCCCCTCCGACGCTACTCGGTCAGTCCATCCTGCTCATCCGCGCGCGTGCCGTGCTGCGTTGACTCGGGCACATAGGCGAAACGGTTACCGCCACTCTTCTTTGCCTCGTACATCGCCTGGTCCGCGCACTTCAGCAGGCCGGCGACATCCGGCGCGTCGGCCGGATACAGCGCCACCCCGACGCTCGCCGAGACTACCCCTGTTCCCTCTTCCAGCATGAAGGATGCGCCCAGCTCCAGGATGATGGACGACACGATCCGCTCGATGACAGAACCGCAGCCGAAATCCGGCAGGATGACGGTGAACTCGTCGCCGCCGAGGCGCGCCACCGTATCCGTCTCGCGCACGCATTTGCCGATACGGCGCGCCGCCTCGACCAGCAGCAGGTCGCCCTTGTCATGTCCGAATCCGTCGTTGATCTGCTTGAATTCGTCCAGGTCGATGAACAACAGCGCCAGCTGCTGCTCCGCCCGGTTCGCCTTCTTTATCTCCTGTGCGAGCCGGTCATGGAACAGACGCCGGTTCGGCAGGCCGGTCAGCAAGTCGTAGTTAGCGTATTTCCAGATCAGTTCGTCTCTTCTTTTCCTCTCGGTGATATCAAAGAACTGCGCCACGTAACGGAACATCCCTCCATCCTCGTTCCTGATGAGGCTGATGGTGACGAAGCTCGCGAACAATTCGCCGTTCTTGCGCCGGTCCCATAATTCGCCCTGCCAGTGACCGTTGCCGACGATGCCTTTCCACATCTCCTGATAGAAGGGCTGGTCATGCAGATTCGACCTCAGGATGCTGGGAGATTTTCCGGACACCTCATCGAGGGTGTAGCCGGTGATGCGCGTGAACGCCGGGTTGATATCGACGATATGGTTATGCTCGTCCGCCACCAGGACCGCTTCGTTGCTCGAGCGGTAGATGGCCGCAGCCATCTTCATGGATTCTTCCAGACGCTTGCGCGCGGAAATGTCGCGCGCGATGGCGCAATTGAATTCATTGCCGCCATAGGAAAAATAGCTGACAGTCACTTCTACCGGGAATATCCGCCCTGACTTCGAACGGTGCAGCGTTTCCAGGGTGAACGAATCGAGCGCCTTCGCCTTATCCCAGTGTCTCCGCCACAACTCATCGTCGAAATTGGGATCGAAATCCGGCACCCGGCAACCCAGCAGCTCTTCACAGGAGTACTCCAGAGAGCGGCAGGCCGCCTCGTTGACGTACACCACCCTGCCTTGCGCATCGAGCCAGAACACGCCATCCCCGAGACGGTCGAAGGCGAACTTCAGGAACTCCGCATTCAGCGACGAGCTGCCACCCAAAACGGCGTTCTGTTTCATGTGTCGGACCCGCTTCGATCTAATTTGACACGGATGACTGCTGCCGACGGCGTGGCGTTGTCTGTTTCTTCTTCACCCGGGGTTTGGTTGACCCATCGGCCTGCATCGGGTGCAGGTGCTCGACGATCTTGGTGAGATGCCTGGTCATCATCCTGACCGTCTGGGCGCTCAACTTGAGATGGACATAGCGATGATCGCTTACCGACACGGACTTTTCCACCATGCCGTCGCGCACCAGATTCGCGAGATATCTGCGCACCGTCGCATGGGAAGCGACTTCCAGGAGCAACAACTGTTTCAACGTCAGCGGACTGCCCTGCTCCTGGTGATAACCGATCTCGATCAGGATGTCGAATTCCTTGTAAGTCTTTACACCCGGAAACTCACTCAGAACGGATTTGATCTTTTTGAACTTCTTGAAAGTCGACATAAGTAGGTCTGCATACGAAACGTTTGAAAAATAACGATTTGTTCGCGATGACGCAACAACTATCTGTGCGCAAAATGAGCACTATCGCGCTTTCTTCCGCACTTTGATCGTGCGGCGTACAACCGGCGGGTACGGACGGGAAAGGCCGCGCTCCCCCTCCGGTATAATCCGCATCATGCCTGAACACTCCCAATCCCTCGAACCCCTCTCCCCCGCCCTTGAACTCCTTGCACCGGCAAAATCCGCAGCCATCGGCCGTGAAGCCATATTGCACGGCGCCGACGCCGTCTACATCGGCGGCCCGTCGTTCGGTGCGCGCGACAAGGCGGGCAATGCGATCGAGGACATCGCCGAACTGGTGAACTACGCGCACCGTTTCCGCGCCAAGATCTACGTCACGCTCAACACCATCCTGCACGATGCCGAACTGGAAGCCGCTCGCAGGCAGGCCTGGGACTGTTACGACGCGGGCGTGGACGCGCTGATCGTGCAGGACATGGGACTGCTCGAACTCGACCTGCCGCCCATCGACCTGCACGCCTCCACCCAATGCGACATCCGCACGCCGGAGAAGGCGAAGTTCCTCGCCGATGTCGGTTTCTCGCAACTGGTGCTGGCGCGCGAACTGACCATCGAAGAGATCAAGGCGGTGCGCACCGCCGTGCCCGCCGACACCGTCATCGAGCACTTCATCCACGGCGCGCTATGCGTGGCCTATTCCGGCCAGTGCTACATCAGCCACGCCCACACCGGACGCAGCGCCAATCGCGGCGACTGCTCGCAAGCCTGCCGCCTGCCCTACACGCTGCAGGACGCCAAGGGACAGATCGTCGCGTTCGAGAAACACCTGCTATCGGTGAAGGACAACAACCAGAGCAACAACCTGCGCGCGCTCATCGATGCGGGCGTACGCAGTTTCAAGATCGAGGGGCGCTACAAGGACGCGCCATACGTGAAGAACATCACCGGGTACTATCGCCAGTTGCTGGATGAAATCCTCAACGAGCGCGCGGAGCTGCACGCTGCCTCCAGCGGCAAGACGAAGCTGCTGTTCACGCCCGATCCGGACAAGACCTTCCATCGCGGCGCGACCGACTATTTCTCACAGGGCCGCAAGGTCGACATCGGTGCCTTCGACACGCCGACTTTCGTCGGGCTGGAGCTGGGCGCCGTGACGCAGGTCGGCGACAAATGGTTCGAGATGGAAGCGAACGAGGAGCTGGCGAACAGCGACGGCTTGAACTACCTGCATAAGCGCGAAGTCATCGGCCTGCAGGCGAACGTGGTCGAGCGCAGAGGCAAGGTATGGCGCGTGTTTCCGAACGAGCCCATGCACACCTTGCAGGGCCTGCGCCCGGGCGTCGCCATCAGCCGCAACCGCGACCACGCCTGGGAGTTGGCGCTCAACAAGAAGTCTGCCGAGCGCCGCATCGGCGCGAGCGCAATCTTCGCCGAAACGGCGGATGGTTTTTCGCTCACGCTGCAGGATGAAGACGGCATCGTTGCAGCCTCCAGCGCCGCCTTCGACAAGCAGCCCGCGAAGAATCCGGCGGATGCGGAAGACAGTGTGCGCGAACAACTGGCGCGCTTCGGCAATACCGATTTCGAGTTGCGCCCCACACCACCAGTCCCCTCTCCCGCGAGCGGGACAACCACTGACTTGGCTGGCGTAGTGGGCCAGCCTAGTCAGATGGCTAGTAGTTCCATCAGAGGGTTAGGGAGAGGGCAATCCGCCGATACAAACCGCCCTCTCCCCCGCCCCTCTCCCACAAGTGGGCGAGGGGAATTAGCTCACCATGCTGGCGAGAATAATGAGCCCATCACCATTCACTGGTCCCAGCCGTGGTTCGTCCCCAGCTCCCTGCTCAACAAACTGCGGCGCGACGCTGTGGAAAAACTCGAAGCCGCGCGCATCAAAGCCTACATGCGCCTGCCGCGCAAAGCCGCCGCAGAACCGCCCGCGCAATATCCGGAAGAAACCCTCTCCTACCTCGCCAACGTCTACAACTCCGCGGCTCAAGCCTTCTACGTCAAACACGGCGTCAAGTTGGTCGAAGCCGCCTACGAACAGCACAAGGAAGCAGGCGAAGTGTCGCTGATGATCACGCGCCACTGCATCCGCTACTCGCTGAGCCTGTGCCCGAAACAGGCCAAGGGGGTAATCGGCGTGCAGGGCCAGGTGCGAGCCGAGCCGATGACGCTCATCAACGGCAGCGAAAAACTCAGGCTGGAATTCGACTGCAGGAAATGCGAGATGCACGTGATGGGCAAGATGAAGAAACACATCCTGAAGACGCCGCCACCTTCGGAAGTGCCGGTGACATTCCATCCGCACAGATAGTCAAAATCATCCAACTCCGGTAAATTGAGGCACCACTCACGCAAGGAGCGAGGCATGAAAAACACAATAACTAATCTGATCGTTGTGGCGGCATTGTCAAACAGCGGCGCGGCATTCGCTGCCGGTGAAGAGGAAGCCCCGGCGCGATCAATGGCCATTCCTGCACCAGCCGCATCCGCAGTCCCCCCGGCAACGGTTGTCGAATCGACGACCGCCGCACCTGCAGAAGAACCCCAACCTACGGCCAAGCCCTCGACCTCAACCAAGCGCACCAAAGCAGGAGCAGCGCGACCCAAGGATCTCGATCTGCGGCACTGCCTGGAACTCGACAACAACCCCGCGATCGCACGATGTGCGCGTGAGTAGGTGCCCATTCGCCTCCGTCCGCTTTGCTACCTCACCCATGCGGCGCCGTCTTGACCCATGACGGATACAGCTCCCACTTGGGGTCGGATTTCGCTTTCGATTCGATGCGGTACTCCGGGTATTTTCTTTCGGTGCGGGCGCGACTTTGCTGAGGTCGGCATCGCCGCCTTCGCGATTCGACCTCGCCACAATCAGCTTGCGGGAAAACAGTTGATCACGCTTCGTAGCGCTTGATCGACGGCCTGATTACGGACGGCGGCGAGGACGGCAGCGGGCAGCTGTCAACGCACCTGGTGAAGGCTTTCTCGCCAGCATGCAGGCAATGCTGCGACACTTGATTCTCACTCACTGGACAGTCAAGATCGTGCGCCAACCTCTCGGCGGCGCAACTTATCCTGCAATCCTCGGGCGAGTCCGCTTCGGCAATACTGGCTCCGCTCAGAAGGAGTTGCATCACTGTCACAATCAGGATCAGCATTGATCGCATGGTTGCCTCCTGTATGTTCTTGGTTACCGTAGGCTTCGGGCAAAACCCGGCTCATCACCGCAATCTGGATTCGATGAGTCTTTTCAGGACAACTGCATTGTTGTGCTTCTCGTCCTTGGCGCCATACACGAGGGTGAGCGGTTGCTTGCGCGCGGCCGCGCCCAAGCGCTCGACGACCTCCTGATGCCGCTCGATCTCGCCCAGGTAACGCTGCTGGAATTCGGCCCAGCGCGCAGGTTCGTGGTTGAACCATTGGCGCAGCTCGGCGCTGGGAGCGATCTCCTTGAGCCAGAGGTCGATGCGCGCATCATCTTGGCAACGCCGCGCGGCCAGAGCCGGTCTACCAGCACGCGGAACCCGTCTCCGGGCTCAGGCCTTTCGTATGCGCGCTTGATTCTGACGGCCATGCCTACCTCGCATTCTCCGCTTCGATGCGGTAGCAACTGCGGACGGGTCACCTCGCTCTGCGTTGCCGTCGCTCAAAGACCGGAGTCGCATTCTTGCCGCCGCACCACCCCGCCGCAATGGGGCAAAGCATGTACGCTAGCGGCAGGCATACCCTTGCGTGAAT
>CAWCNZ010000008.1:0-8056 GCA_963797045.1 uncultured beta proteobacterium
TGGGTCGGCGAATCTGCGACTCCGCCGGTCAACAAGCGACTTTCGGGAATGAACAACTCGGGGTCCACCAAGGCGCCGTTAAGTACGACGCTCCAGTGCAGGTGAGGTCCGGTGGAGCGGCCCGTTGTTCCGGAGAGCCCGAGGGGCTGTCCCTTGCTCACGGTATCTCCGGTCTTTACATCGATCCGCTCAAGGTGGCAGTACATGGTGAGCAGGCCGTTGCCGTGGTCCAGAAAGACCGTTTTTCCGTTGAAGAAGAAGTCGTCGGTCGCCAGTACCCTGCCGCGCGAGCTTGCCGTGACCGGAGTGCCAACGGGTACGGCCACGTCAAGGCCGCTATGCGGCAAGCGCGGTTCCCCGTTGAAATAGCGGCGCAGGCCGAAACGTCCGGCAAGTTTCCCATCTGCGGGCAAGGCGAGCGAAGGATCGGTGTCCGGCGCAGCGCGCCAGCGGCGTTTCAGTCTCTTGATGACAGCGACTTCGCGCCGCACCCGTGCCGCGTCGGCGGCGGAAAGCTGTACTTTCCCCCTGTCCTCTACCGTGATGTGCTGCTCGGGGTAAGTCTTCGGATTGATCTCGAATTGAACCGTTTTCGATTCGCCGTGAATCTCGGTTCGCAGCGAATGCGAACCGGATGGCATGCCAAGCGACAGGCCGACCACCGCGTACCACAGCCTGTCATTGGAGGTGACCAGCACAGGCTGTTTGCCCAGCCATGCGCGCGGCGGTTTGGCTCCCGCCCCAATGCTGCCCAGCGGGACGATCGCGACACCGCCGGGCACGTTGGCGGATCTTGGAAGGCTTGCATGCGCAAACAGCGGTGAGGCAAAGACAATGGCGATGAAACAGGAGCGGACGCGGAACATGTTGCCAGCCATGCGCGGGCGTTTTTTTTCTGTTCTCTGGCTCAGAACAGTGTCAGGCCGGCGACCAGCGTCGTGACGACCGCGTAGGGCAGGGCCATCCACAGCATGCGGCCATAGCCGAGCCGGATCAGCGGCGCCACCTGTGAGGTCAACAGATACAGGAAAGCCGCCTGTCCGTTCGGAGTCGACATGCTCGGGATGCCTGTGCCCATGACCACCGCGACCGATTGCGCGTCGAACAGTTCGCGGCTGGTGAGTCCGGCCTCGAACACGGCCTTGAGTTCCTTCATGTAGATGGCGGCCACGAAGACGTTGTCGCTGATGGCGGACAAGGCGCCGTTGGTGACGAAGATCATGAACACCTGCATGCGGTCCTCCAGCGTCAGCACCCAGTGGATGACCGGGTCGAACATGTGCTGGCTGCCTATCATCGCCACGATGACATAGAACACGACGAGCAGGGAGGCGAACGGCAGGCCGGGCATGAATGCTTCGGCGACATGGTGTTCGTCGGTGACGCCCGCGATGGACGAGACCACGACGATGACGGCCAGCCCGATCAGGCCGATCTCGGCGATGTGGAAGGCCAGCGCCAGCACCAAAAGCACGGCCACCACGCCCTGGGCGATGAGCATCAGGCGGTCGTGCGCGGTGTGGCTGGCGCGCTGACGACGGTCTTCATCCAGCAGGATCTGGCGCACACCGGCGGGCAGTTCCGCGCCGTAGCCGAACCATTTGTATTTCTCGATCACCAGGCAGGTGGCGAAACCGGCCAGCAGGGTCGGAATGCTGGACGGCGCCACATGCAGGAAGAACTGCATGAAACTCCAGCCCGCCTCGGTGCCGATGACGATGTTCTCCGGCTCGCCGACCAGGGTGCAGACGCCGCCGATGGCCGTGCCGATGGCGCCGTGCATGAGCATACTGCGCAGCACGGCACGGAACTGCTCGAGGTCGGCGCGATGGAGTTCGTCCACATAATCGTCGGTCAGATCGGGATCCTCGTGGTAGCCCTTGCTGGAAACGACGCGGTGATAGACCTCGTAGAAGCCGAGCGACACGGCCACCAGAACGGCCAGCAGGGTGAGTGCATCGAGGAAGGCCGAGAACACAGAGACCACCACGATGATGACCAGGTTGAGGATGAGTCGAGAGTGGATCCCGAGCAGGATGTGGCTGATCATGCGGTACAGCATGCCGCGCAGGAAATGCACGCCCGCGACCATGAAGATCACCAGCAACAGCACCGGCAACCCGTGCTCGACCTCCTGATAGACGGCGTGCGTATCGGTCAGGCCCAGCGCAACTGCCTGTAGGGCGAGCAGCCCGCCGGGTTGCAGGGGAAAGCACTTCAACGCCATCGCCAGCGTGAAGATGAATTCGGCGAGGATGAGCCAACCCGTCACCAGCGGCCCGGCGGCAAAGAACACCGCCATGTTGAGGATCAGGCTGGCGACGATGGCCAGTTTGTACCAGCGCGGCGTATGTCCGAGGAAGCTTGTTGCGAGGACGCCGAGGACGCCCGTTTGAGTTGCCGTTGTCATGGTCTCTACTCGATTCGTTTTTGGTTCGGAATATTCTTGCGGCTAGTTGCACTCGCCTATCGACGGTGCCTTGCATGCTTTGCCGTCTGTCCATGTGGCTTCATTGAGGCGTGCTTCGTTGAGGCGCGCGCGATTGATCGATGAGCCGGTCAGGTTTGCCTGCTTGAGATTGGCGTGATTCAGGTAGGCGCCATCGAGCCTGGTGTTGCGCAGATCGGTTTGATGCAAGTCGCTGTTGACCAGATCGGTACGGGTCAGATCGGCACCGGTAAGTACTGCCATGGAAAGGTCTGCATCCTGCAGGTCGGCCTTGGACATCTGCGCATTTACGAATCGCGCGCGCACCAGCGTCGACCGCTCCAGGTTGGCCCAGCGCAGATCCGCCCCTTCGAGATTGGCGCCGGTCAGGTCGCTCTGCTGCAGACGGGCGAATTGCAGGTTCGCACCGCGCAGGTCTGCACCCTTGAGGTTCGCGCCAGTCAGGTTGGCGTGTTTCAGATCGGCGTTGCGGAAATTGCCGCCTTCCAGATTGGCATTGCGCCAGTCGAGGCGATCCAGCTTCGCGCCTTCGCACTGCGTCCGCGCTTGCGGGTTACACTCTGCCCATGCATGTGGGGCCAGGCCAGTGCAGGTGATGGCTATTACGATGGCGGAGAGTGTCCTGAATGATTGCATGCGGGGCTGTTTCATGATGACCTCACGATTGAATAGTTTGCTGGCATTGCGCGCAATGTAGGAGATAGGCGCGTCAATGAAAATTCGGGCATGCCACTACGTGAATCACCTACGCCTTGGCAGGCGCGCGGCGGCAGATAAGGGTTTCCCGTACGTGCGCTGCGGATGCGCGTCGACAGGAGAAAAGGGAAAATGACGGCCAGTGTAAATACCAGAAAAGCCATGCGCTCAATCTCGTCCACGCTGCTCGGTGGCTTTGCCTTTGTCGTCATCTACGTCCTGCTCGACTGGGCAAGCTATCTGCATCCGATGTACGGGCTGAACATCACGCCGTGGAACCCGTCGCTCGCGCTCGGCCTGGTAGTCTGGTTCCGGGTCGGCAGGCTGGTTGCGATCCCCTGGTTTGCCGCGATCCTGATCGGTGAAGTCCTGGTGCGCGGCCTGCCCGCATCATTGCCGCTGACGCTTATGCTGAGCGGAGTGCTGACGGTCGGTTACGGCATCATGGCGGAAGTGCTGCGCAGACACGCCGACGGGGACATCCTGCATGATCGCCGCCGCCTGTTGTCGTGGTTGGCCATCGTCGTTGCCGGAACGCTGGTAACCAGCGTCATCTATATCTCCTCGCTCTATTTCACCGGCCTCATTCCCGTCGGGGACTGGGGAGTGGCGCTGGTGCGCTTCTGGGTGGGCGACTGCGTCGGCATCGTCGTGACGATGCCGTTCTTCTGGCTGCTGCTGGAGGCGCGTGCGCGCCTGCGCAATCTGTTCATGCGCTGGGAAACGGCGGGTTACGGTCTGCTGGCGATTGTCGCGTTATGGGTCTCGTTCGGACTGGGCGGCGAAGGAGAGTTCCAGTATTTCTATCTGCTGTTCCTGCCCATCGTATGGGCGGCTGCGCGCCAAGGGGTGCCGGGCGCTGCCATCGCCGCCTTCATCCTGCAGGCAGGCATCATCGTTGCGGTGCAGTGGCAGAATCTGGTGGCAGTCACGGTGTTCGAGCTGCAATTGCTGGGCGCGGTGCTTGCCTTCGTCGGCCTCTTCATCGGCGCGGTGGTCGACGAGAAGCAGCGCGTGAGCAACGAATTGCGCCAGACGTTGCGGCTGGCAGCGGCAGGCGAGATGGCGGCCGCGTTGGCGCACGAACTCAACCAGCCGCTCACGGCGCTGTCGGCCTACGGCTCGGCCTGCCAGCAATTGCTGGAACGGGGCGACGATGACGGGCGACTGCGCGATACGATAGAGCGCATGGTCACCGAATCGCACCGGGCCGCCGACGTGGTCAGGCGCCTGCGCGATTTTTTCCGCACCGGCGCCACGCGACTCGAACGCATCCCGCTCGCGGAGCTGACCGGCTCGGTGACGGCGCAATTCGCGGACAAGGCGGACAGCCAGGGAGTCGAGCTGGTTTCCGCGACCATGCCGGACTGCATGTTGCTGGCGGACCGGCTGCAACTGGAAGTGATCTTGCGCAACCTGATCGCGAACGCTTTCGACGCGGTACAGGAGCGGCCTGCCGGGCAACGCCGCGTTTCCATCGCGGGAGTGGTGGAGGGGGAAACGGTGCGTATCCGCGTTACGGACAGCGGGCCGGGTCTGACTCCCGCCAAAGTCCTGCGCCTGTTCGAAGCGTTCCAGTCGTCCAAGTCCAGTGGCTTGGGGCTGGGTCTGGCGATCAGCCGCGCCATCGCGCAGGCGCATGGCGGCGACCTTGCCGCGGTGGCGGCAGACGGCGGAGTGTTCGTGTTGACGCTGCCGATAGAGGGAAGAACCGATGTCGCATCCTAAGGGCTACACCGTATTCATCGTCGAGGACGATCCGTCAGTGCGCGACGCGCTGGGGCTGCTGCTCGGATTGCGGGGCTATGCCGTCGCCATGTTCGGCGATGCGGAGAGCTTCCTGGAGGCACGCAAGGCGGATTGGCGCGGATGTGCATTGATCGACATCCGCATGCCGGGCATGGACGGTTTGGCCTTGCAGCGGAAGTTGCGCGATTCCGGCAGCGACATGCCGGTGATCATCATGACCGGACACGGCGACGTGGATTCCGCGCGGGATGCTTTCCGCTCGCTGGCCGTCGATTTCCTGGAGAAGCCGATCGATCAGGCGAAGCTGTTCGCGGCGATCGAGGAAGCGTTCGCGCGCCAGGTTTCGGCACATGAATCCGAAAGCCGGCAGAGCGATTTCTCCCGGCTGGTGGCGACGCTGACGCCGCGCGAGAAAGAGGTGATGGAGCTGGTGGTCGGCGGGCGACACAATCGCGAGATCGCGGAACTGCTCGGTATTAGCGCCAGAACAGTCGAGGTGCACAAGGCGCGCATGATGGCGAAATTGCAGGTCGCGGGGGTGCCGGATCTGGTGCGCATGAATCTGGTTGGACGAAACAAATAGGCGAAGAGATTTTTCTTGCACGGCAATCGTGCAGATAGTAAAAACAAATCTGCGTGGCAGAGTCACGCAGGATCAGAGCAGTAGCGAGCAGAGTTGGGGGGTGGAAGAGTTGTGTATTACAGCTTGGATCACCCCCGTTTTTTCCCGCGTTCCGCACTCGATATCAAGCCTGCGCTCCCGCGAATGGCAGGGATTGCGGAGTTCATGGCGAACCAAACAACACACAACTGACAAGTTAAAGAAGAGACCAAGCACATGCCCGAATCGTTATTGCTCACCTCCGAACTGGTGTGGCCGCTTGCCTTGGCTATTGCCTGGGTGGCGGGCGAGTTCGGCCATCGCTGGACCGGCTTGCCCCGCATCAGCATCTACGGCCTCGTTGGCTTCGTGTTGGCAAACACACAGGCGGGACTGCTGCCGAACTCAAGCAGCATGGAGCTGCTGGCGAACATCGCCTTCGGGTTGATCCTGTTCGAGCTGGGCTACCGCATCAATCTGCGCTGGCTGCGCACCAATCCCTGGTTGGGCGTGGCCAGCCTGAGCGAAGCGATCATGACGTTTGCCGCGGTGTTCTATGTCGCGCAGGCATTCGGCATGCAGCTTATTCCTTCCCTGCTGCTCGCATCGCTCGCCATGGCGACTTCGCCGGCCGCCGTACTTCGCGTCGTGAATGAGGAACACAGCTCTGGCCAGGTCACAGAACGGATATTGCACTTGTCCGCCTTCAATTGCGTGCTGGCCGTGTTGACCTTCAAGCCGTCGTCGGATTGTGGGTGTTCCATACCACCGGCGACATCTGGCACGCGCTCTGGAACAGCCTGGTCTTTCTGATGGTCTCCGCCGCGCTGGGAGGTCTTTTTGGCGTGGCCGTGCCCGGCCTGCTGTCCCGGCTCAACAACACCGAACGCGACGCGACGGTGCGTCTTCGCCATCGCGGTGATCATTCTGGTCGCGCTGACCCACGCGCTCATGTTCTCGCCAGTACTGGCAACGCTGGCGTTCGGCCTGATCGCCCGCCACAGGCGCATCGCGTTCAGTCAGGCCGAAAAGAATTTCGGCACACTGGGCAATCTGCTGACCGTGCTGCTGTTTGTGTTCATGGCCAGCACGCTGGAATGGTCCATGGTCGACGGCCGGCGCCGGGCTCGCGCTGGTGCTGGTGATCGTCCGCTTCACGGTGAAGACGCTGAGTGTCACAGCCTTTTCGCATGTCAGCGGCATCACCTGGCGCAAGGGCTTGCTGACCGGGAGTGGCGCTGACGCCCTTGTCTGCATTTCGTCATCCTGCTGCTGGAGCAGACCCGGCATCTGGACATCGGACTGATCGATGAAGTGGCGGCATTGGCAGCCATGACGCTGGTGCTGGAAGTAGTCGGTCCCATCATACGCATTGGGCCTGGTCCTGGCCAAAGAAATCCCGGATAACAAGAGGAGCTGACCCCATGCCGCTCGAACCATTCAAATCTTCGCATTCGCTGACACTGGGCGTTGAGCTGGAACTCCAGCTCATCAACCTCAGCGACTTCGACCTCATCCGCCGCCAGTCCGGACATGCTGCACCTGCTCAGGCGCGCGAAGTTCCCGGGCAATGTCACGCCGGAAATGACCGAGAGCATGATCGAGATCAATACCGACGTGCATACCAGTCACGCGGAAATGCTGGCGCAGTTGCAGCTCATCCGCGACACGCTGGTGCGCGCGGGCGACACGCTCAACGTCGGCATCTGCGGCGGCGGCACCCATCCGTTCCAGCACTGGGCGGACCGCAGGATATTTCCCAAGCCGCGCTTCCGCGAGGTGTCGGCGATCTATGGTTACCTGGCACAAGCAGTTCACCGTGTTCGGCCAGCACATCCATATCGGCTGCAGCTCGGGCGACGAAGCGTTGTTCCTGCTGCATGCGCTCAACCGTTACGTCCCGCACTTCATCGCCCTGTCCGCATCGTCGCCGTATTTCCAGGGCGTCGATACCCTGTTCAATTCGGCGCGTCTGAATTCGGTGTTCGCTTTCCCGCTGAGCGGACGCGCGCCTTTCCTGCTGCGCTGGGAGGAGTTCGAGCGCGGCTACTTCGCCAAGATGGAAGCACACCGGCATCGTCAAGAGCATGAAGGACTTCTACTGGGACATCCGCCCCAAGCCCGAATACGGCACCATCGAATTGCGCGTGTGCGACACGCCGCTGACCGTGGAAAGGGCGGCGGCGCTGTCCGCCTATCTGCAGGCGCTGTGCCGCCATCTGCTGGAACGCAACGAACCTGCACCGGCCGAAGACGATTACCTGGTCTACAACTACAACCGTTTCCAGGCCTGCCGTTTCGGTCTGGACGGTACACTGGTGCATCCGAAGTCGCATGCGTCCTTGTCGCTGCGCGAAGACATCCTCGACCACACTGCGCCGCTGGAGCCGCATGCGGCAGCGCTCGGCAGCCTGGATGCCCTTGAGGATCTGTACCCGGTCGTTTACGCGGGCAACGATGCGGGCTATCTTCGCAGCCAGTTCGCAGACCGGGGCAGCCTGGAAGGCATGGTCGATGCCGCGCTGGGTCGCTTCCGCACGAGTTTCGACAGGAGCGCGTGA
>CAWCNZ010000009.1:0-316602 GCA_963797045.1 uncultured beta proteobacterium
GATACCCGCAGCACGTACTTGCATAACGCGACTAAGCAAATCGAACCAGAATGGCGCCCCCAGCGAAATCGCAAGGATGCTGATCAGCAGGCCCATAATCTTGCTTGCCCAGTTGCCGTAGCCCACGGGGAGAGCCTGCCACCCCAGTTGAATCCCAGCTGAAGACAGATCTGCATTGGCTTTTGCCAATGCCTCGGCGGCTTTTTCGCTGCGATCTTTGGCTTCCTTCAATGCGTCAGCATCCGCTGTGCTTCCAGTATTTGCTGCAGGCACACCCAGCTTGGAGGTGGACTCTTTGGCGGCGTCCACCTGCTGCTGGGCAATTTCGAGCATTTTGGCTTTTGCAGCGGGATTCGTGGAGAGCGAGTTGGCAAGACTGATCGTATCGACGTTGGCAAAGATGACAAATACTGCGGAGACGATGAGCGCAATGGTCTGGGTTTTTCGTTTGTACCAGCCTGATGCGCGGTCCATCGCGGTGTCATACTGGCTCTCAATCAACTTGCGGAAGTCAGCGATATCTTCCTTGGCGTCCCTCTGCAATGACTCAAGCAGCCCCTTGATCCGGTTGCTTTGAGTTGTGCCTGGCAATTTGTCTATCGCTTGCTTGAGGGAGGAAACACCATCTCTTGCATTGATCAAATCAGTTACGGCACGCCCAACAAGTTCGGGATCGATATACGATGGCCTTCCGTTCCTGCCCTGGCTGAGCGTCTGGACAATTGGATGTGCGAAGAAGGCTTTTACAAAACTTTTCCCTTGTTCGATGTCCCCGTGCAGGAATTCTCCCAGTGCTGCTTCAAGATTCTTGCTGCGCACCTCAAGCCAGGATGAGATTGCTTCAACAGTTGCCGTGCAAGCCAAGGCAAACATCAGGTAAACGGTGATGATGCCGATCATCACATCAAGCGATTCGAGCATTACATTTTCTCCTTGAAGATTCGCGAAATTACTTGCTATGACCACGAACTATAGGGGGCATCGAATAATCTCAGGGAAATATGATGCAGACCCGTTAACTACTGAATTGTCATTGGGGGAGGCTAGGTTCTGCTGCAGATCCAAATTTTAGTCCACTTAGAACAAAGGACTTGTTTACCCCATTTTGGCGACCGCCCTCTCCCCCGATTGTTGCGACAAACCACGTATTATTTGAAATTTTGTATTCCATTCCAATGGCAAACCGTCGCACATGGTCTTTGACACCACCAGCATAATTTATATATGTGTAACTTGATTCAACAGAAGTGCCGAAATCGGAAGACCCCGTTCGTATGCGAGCTCCATATACGGTGGAATTTTGTTCCAAAAATGCCCCCGCAAGATTAGGATCGGGTGCACGTTCGCCAAGTAAGCGTCGACCATGAAGAATCAGAAGTGCGTCATTTTCTAAACCCGGTATCCCATCGAAACCATAAGATACGGAAGACCATAAGCCGCGAGCCGATTTCGTCATGTTGCTCGTGGACCCGTCATCCGAGTGCCAAGATGATCCAAGCCCGATTATCCAAGCAGACTTGTTCCAATTTTTCTTGGCTGCCACGTTATAGCAGGGTGTCCCAGCATTCTTAAATTCTTGCCGCCGCTTTTCCTTCGCAACTTCATCAATAGGCGATTTATTGCCAATATTCAAACTTGGGGGGGGCGTGCTAAATAAATTATCCGTTAGATCTTTCAGGCATTTTTGAAATGTCTCATCCATTCTTGGATCGCCTTTGTCCCAGATTGTCGATTGCAGACCCAAGCCAACACGCAACGACTTGTCTTTATCCTCGTTTGCCTGGGTGGTTCCGATTGACACCTGTGTGTTTGCAATGATGCGCGTTGTATGGTTTTCTTTTTCTTTATAGGCATTGAGCGATAATTCGTTTCCGTATAAGAGCATGTACGGATTTAAGTCGATAGCGAGACCCGATGCCAACTTTCCGTTCTTATCGACTCCTTGTGCTACTGCAAGCGCAAAATCCCGCGGTGAGGTCGGTCTGGTAACTTGCTCTGGAGTTGTCCCCAATACAGTGAAGGCGGGCGATTCCGGTACCGACAAATCAAGTGAATATTTCCTCAGATTCTCAACAGCGGGATTTGCGTTCTCACTACCACTTGATGGTGTCGGAGACGAAGAGGGGACGGGTGCAGTTGGGTTGCCGGTACTTTCATTCAGAGCCAATGCATTTCCGCCGATTAAACCTAACACGAGCAGGAGAATCGGAGCCGCGGACCTATAGTTTTGTTTGGTAATCATTACTTCACCTCAATCTTAATGCAATCTTCGATTCTCTCCCCGGATGAAGGAAGAGCACCCGAATAGTCGAACGAGTGGATCACCGTTTTTTGCTGAAGAATTTGAACTTCGAGAAAATATTTCTGACCTTGCTGAAGCGATAACGGTTTGATGCCGACATCCCAGTAAACATAGAAGCCATTAAGCGCGGACATATATTTCTTTATTTCGTGAAGGTCAGGGATGTTGTCGTTGTTCAAGCCACGGCCAATTTCACTTACATATTTTCCATCTTTATCGTAAAGATACAGTGCATATCTTGCCCATTGCGCCTGCCCGATGTTTAGTGCTATCGAAATACGTCCATTTGCCTTTGGTATTTCTACCGTACCTGCATTTGCCTGTGTCATATTAGTCTCCTGATAAATTCCAAATACCTAAAAATATAAGGGAGGCAGCATAAAAGGGGGACATCGAAGTTATTTATGAACGAGTTGAGCGAGGCCAAGATTTGCTGGCCTGCTCGAAGCAAGTTCTGTGAGATTTGGTATTCAAGTGCTTCCCCTTTTTGCTGAACAAGTCGTGCTGCTGGCGCTGTATCCCGTCTGATGCGGGAATTACGTCTTGCGCCAGCTCCTGTTCTGGGGATCCCGCTGTGAGCCTCGCACCGTGCATGCGGTGCGATGTGCGTGTTGCGGATTTGCAAGTCGCCGGAACTTTAGTGGACTTGGTCGGGTCATGTCAATGACGATCTGAAGGGTATTTTCGCGCGTTATGCGCCTTGCAGAATTCTTTCCCGCTCCCTGTTACACTTTGCGCACCTGCCCCAAAAGGAGGAATCAGATCATGAAAGCCTTGTTCGCTATTTGCATGATGGTGACTGCGACGTTCGTTTGGGCGGGTGAGAACCCTCACCGCTCTCTGGTGAAGGTGACGTACACCGGCGATATCCGTGTCGCCAAGGCCAGCGGTGCGAACGCGCGGACGGTCGCTGAGATCGTGACCAAGAGTGCCGAACTCAAAGACCAGATTGTCTTGGTCCGCGGAAAAGTCGTGAAGTACCACCCCGAGATCATGGGGATGAACTGGGTGCATCTGCGCGATGGCACAGGTTCCGCGGTGGACAATTCAAACGACCTTGTGGTGACCACCACGCATGAGACGAAGATAGGGGATATAGTGACGGCGAAGGGCATCGTCCGTACCGACAAGGATTTCGGTTACGGCTATGCCTACAAGGTGCTCATCGAAGAGGCGACGCTGCAGTGATTGATGGCAGCTGTGCCGGTGCGAAGAAAGGCGACTGGATGGTCGCCTTTTTTTGTGGGCGGCTCTCCCTGATCGTTGCATTCCTGTTAATTTGCGGGGAGGGTAGGGATAGTGAGTAGTGTTTGGCGTACCGATTTGCACTATAGTTTTACTGCGTGGTGCGGATCATGACTTCATTTCCGTCCCATGACGGGGGCAGCATGGTCAAGGAAGGTGATTATGAAGATATCCAATAAGCTCCAAACGATAGGCATCGCTATCGGTCTCGGTTTATTCACTGCTACGGGCTTGTTCGTGACCATAGCGGCCAACAAGACCCCACCGGACAGCACTCCTGAACCTGGCGTCGCCATGGAGTCCGTCACCGCCCCTGCCGAGCAGCTGGGAAGGGCTTTTGCCGCTGTGGCAGCGCATGTGAAACCGGCGGTTGTCAGCGTCTATTCCGAAAAGACCGTGCGCCTGCAATCGCCGTCATACCAGTTTCCGTTCGGCGATGATTTCTTCAACCAGTTCTTCGGCGAGCAATTCCAGTTTCCCAGGATGCCCGGCAATCCGAGAGAGTTCAGGATACCCCAGCATGGTATGGGTACGGGCATGCTGCTCGACAAGCAGGGGCACATCCTGACCAATTACCATGTGGTAAGGGATGTTGACGAGATCAAGGTGCAACTGGCCGACAAGCGCACGTTCGAGGCGCGGATAGTCGGTTCCGACCGCAAGACGGATGTGGCGATCCTGGTATTGGAAGGCATCGTTCCGGATGACCTGCCGACAGTCGAACTGGGCGATTCCGATGCGCTGGAGGACGGCAACCTGGTGATAGCGATCGGCGCGCCGTTCGGGCTGACGCAAACGGTGACCTCCGGCATCATCAGCGCCAAGGGACGTTCGGACGTCGGCATCGCCGACTATGAGGATTTCCTGCAGACCGATGCGCCGATCAACCCGGGCAACTCCGGCGGACCGCTGATCAACATGCGCGGCGAAGTCATCGGCATGAACAGTGCCATCGAGTCGAGCGTGGGGCAATATTCGGGCGTGGGTTTTGCCATTCCCGTGAACATGATCAAGAGCATGCTGCCTACCCTGCTCAAGGGTAACCAGATAACGCGCGGCATGCTCGGCGTCTCGGTCCAGGATGTCACCCGGGAACTGGCCGAACAGTTCCAGCTTCCGGACAACAAGGGGGCGCTCGTCGCGCAGGTCAACAAGGATTCGCCGGCGGAAAAAGCCGGGCTCAAGGCAGGAGATGTCATCGTCCGCTTCAACGGCAGGGGAGTGAGCGACACGGGCCGCTTGCGCAACCTCGTTGCGGCAGCCACGCCGGGCAGCAATGCCAGGGTCGTCGTGATACGCGGCGGCAAGGAACTGACCATCACGGTGACGATAGGGAAGATGGGGCCGGAAACCGTTGCGTCCGCCAAGCCGGGCCGAAAGGCGGAGGACCAGCTCGCGAGGCTCGGCCTCAGCGTGCAGACACTGACCCCGGATCTGGCAAGTCAGTTCGGCGTGAGCGAGAACAAGGGCGTGCTCATCACCGGCATCGAAGAGGGCAGTATCGCCTCCATGTCCGATCTGCAACGGGGCGATCTCATCGTGGAAGCCAATCACAAGCCGGTTTCCAGCGTTGCGGAACTTGAATCCGCGCTGGGCAAGGACAAGGAACAGATCCTGCTATTGATCAAGCGCAAGAACGGAAGCCGGTTCATCGTATTCCGGCTGAATTAGGGAGGTCATGATCGGTGCACGCCGTCAGGCGTCAGGAAAGAGAGCGCGAGGGCATGCATGGAAACATCCGCAGGCAAACCAGCGAAGAAAGGAGTTCCAGATGAGCAGGCATAAACTGAACAGGAATGAATTTCGGCTTGAGAACGGAGCCACCGTAAGCATCGAGTATTGGACCGACGCAACCAGGGTTCACGTGGCGGCGTTCGACACGGCCGGACATCAGATCTCGCAGGCCGTGTATCTGGCCTCGGTCGATACTCCCGATGCGCTCACTCCCCAACTGCAAGAGTCTTTGGTCAACAGCCTGGCCAATGCGCTCGAATACGAGCTCATCAACAATCCGGAGCTGCATGTCCGCAAGCGGTGAAATGGCGGAGCAGAAGTCAGCCCGGCTCCCCGGACTGGGGTCAGTATTCGTAACCGATGAACAGGCCGTAGTGGGAGCCGTCGTACGGGGCGTTGCCTGACGGGGCAGGGGCCGTGCCTGTCGTGGAGTAGCGCTCGACCTTGTATGTCTCGTGCACGCGGCGCAGAGAGAGCCATCCGTAGGGCAGCACCTGATAGCCGATCTCCACGACGCTGCCTCTGGTGTCTTCGAAGTCTATCCTCTCGGACACGCCGTTGATGTTTGAGGTCGCCCTTGCAGAATAGACGTAGCGCATCCCCGCGCCGACGCGGAAGCGGTGTGTGGCGTTGAAATAGGCCAGTACCTCAAGCGGGACGCGTCGAAAGGACGCATTGTCGTTTTCGTTGTAGTCGGAAGTGTATTGGTAGTTGATGGTCAGTGCGGCGGCGACGGGCAGGCTGTCCCATTGATAGAGCACACCCAGGCCGATCTGCTTCAGGCTGCCGGCATTGATCTCCCGGATCGCTCCGTCCGGATAGGTGATCTTGGCGATTTCGTCTCCGCCCAACGTGATGCCCAGGCGCTCCACCGCATGGAAGCCCGGCTTGGTGCGGACGGGATAGGTTCCATAGGCATACCCGGTTGCAGAATCGAAAGCGTGCGCATACGGGCACAGGAACGGAGCGGCAAGCAGGGCGAGAATTGCGCACAGCGATTTTCCTGACTGGCTTGCGTTCACCCTGAAGGCTCCCCTGGTTCTGCTGCTCCCGGTCGGTGCCGGTGGCTGAACTCTAGGTGAGTTGGTCCGGGGCTGTCAACGACAGGCCGAAGGTATAATGCGCGCCTTGGTTTTGTTTGTTGTGGTTCGACAGGCTCATTACGAACGGCCTGAAATCATCTAGGAGTCATCTTGTTCAAGCTCATCGGTATTGCTGCGGGTTATTACTTTTTCGGATGGTGGGGCGTGCTCTTCGGGCTGATCCTCGGCTCGGTCATCGATCGCATCCGCGCGTTAGGTCAGGGGGCGCTGAACCCGCTGCAGAATGCCTTGCGCCAGGCGGTGTTCCTGGAGACGGTGTTCATCGCGATGGGCAAGCTGGCGAAGGCGGACGGGCGCGTCTCGGAGGAAGAGATCGCGCATGTCGAGCAGTTCATGCAGAAACTGGGCATGACGGCGGAGCACCGGCAGCAGGCCATCACACTGTTCAAGAAGGGGGCTGATCCCGCGTTCGATATCTACCCGACCTGCAAGAAGTTCATGTCGGTCTGCGGCCATACGCATCACCTGAAGGAGATGTTGCTGATCTATCTGATCGTGATGGCTTTGGCAGACGGGCATTACCATCCCGAGGAAGAGAAGCTGCTCACGGACATCGCCGGCAATCTCGGCTATGGCCCGGAAGCGTTCAAGCGCCTGATGGACATGGTGCTGAACCAGTCCCACTTTGCGGGCGGGCAGGTCGCTACGCGCGGCTGCACTGGACGATGCCTACAAGGCGCTGGGCGTGACCAGGGACAGCACCGATGCGGAGATCAAGCGCGCTTACCGCAAGCTGATGAGCCAGTACCATCCGGACAAGCTGATGGGACAGGGCGTGCCGGAAGACATGATCAGGATGGCGACCGAGCAGGCCAAGGAGATCCAGCTCGCGTACGACCTGGTCAAGAAGAGCCGCAACCTCTGATCGTATGAAGATCATTCTGGTACGCCACGGCGAGAGCGAGGGCAACGTCATTTATGAGATCAACGACGACCCGCAGCGCATCGTCAACCTGACCGCGAAGGGCCGTGCGCAAGCCGAGGCGGCGGCGGAGCGCTTGCGCGCCGTGCCTTTCACCCATGCGTTCGCATCCGAATTCCCGCGCGCGCAACAGACCGCCGCGATCCTGCTGCGCCATCACGCGCTGAGGTTGCGCATCGACGCGCGCCTGAACGAGCGCCGCTCCGGCATGGACGGTCAGCATGTGGACATGTTCAACGACTACGTGCGCGCCGACTACCTGCGCATCAAGCCGCCGCGTGGAGAATCCTTTCTCGAACAGATGGAGCGGTTGCGCAGTTTCCTGGACGAGATCGCCGCGCGCCACCCGCACGGCACCGTGCTCGCGGTGTCGCACGAGAATCCCATCGTTGCGGCGCTGTGCCTGAAGAGCGACGACCCGGAGCAGGCGTCGCACCGCAAGCTCGCCAACTGCGAGGCGGTGGAACTGGTGTGGCCCTGACGAATGACCGGACTCGGGGCTATTCGAACGGCATCGAGAGGCCCACACCCAGGGTACGGTGGCGCTGGTTGTAGTCGATCAGGCTTTCGCCGTAACCGTCGAAGTACTGCAGGTGCAGATTGGTGCTGTGGATGAGGGAAGTCACCAGTTTCGACGACAGGGCCAGATCCAGCTGGAGTGAACGGATCCTGACCAGAGCGGACAGGACTGCATAGTCGTTATGGCGATAGCGGATCTCGAGGTCGCCGTGCCCGAGATAATCGGTTATGTCCGGATTGTCATCGTCGCTTCCCCCGCCGCCTAGCCTTTTCCACAAGCGCGGCAGCATCGCGAGTTTGCGCTCGCCGCCGAAGTCGTGTTCCAGACCGGCCTGTATATAAACCCGGTTCCAGGCGCGAGAGCGTGGGAGCACCTGGCCATTCGATTGATGCACCAATCCGAGATTGACGAAGCTGGGGGCAAAGTCTGAGCCCTGTGCCGGATCTTCCAGGCGGTGGGAGAAAATGACTTCGGGTTCAAAGTTGTTCTCCCGGAACGGCTGGGAATGCGCTTTATCGAAGAACTGCCAGAACGACAGTTGCGTGTAGCCGAACCACAGGGTGTTTCTGCCCTCGCCCAGCATGCGGCCTTTTACGCTGATCTGGAATTTCATCTCTTCGTTGTCCAGCGGATATGAGGCGGGCACCTGATTGTCCGGATTGGGGCTGGTGGGCGTGTCGTTGGGCCGGGAAGAGCGGGAATAGAAAAGAAAATATATCTGCTTGTAGCTGTGCAGGCGTTCGTCCGACGGCGCCCATTCCTCGGCAAGCGATCTGTCATGCACCTGTGCGGACGGGGCCGAAGGTTGCTCCGTCCCGCTCTTGCCCAGTTGTTCTTGCGTTGCCCGGTTGTAGCATTCGAGCGCTTGGGCGGATGGCACTTGGCCCTGCATCTCCAGACAGGCGCGCAGGCTGTCATCGATGCCAGTCGCATTGGCAATGCCGGACAGTAAAAGCTGTAGCGCAAAGAGCGCGCATCCGGTTGTTCTAGTCATTGAGTCATCCCCCTTGAGGATCGTATGAGTGACCAGGCATGAAAAAAGGCGACCGCTGCGGGCCGCCTTCTTGTTGATGCTGAAACTGCTTACTCGATCTTGGCCTTCTCGCGCAGTTCTGCGATGACCTTCTGGACGCTTTCCTGCTGCTTGCGCTTCTCCAGATTGGGCTTCATCTCCTCAAAGGTCGGCACTTTCAGTTCGCGGGTGTCTTCCAGCTTGATGACATGCCAGCCGAATTGCGTTTGCACCGGGGCGCTGACCTGGCCCTTGGCGAGCTTGGACGGCGGCTTCTGCGAAAGGCTGCACGAAGTTGGCGGGGACGGACCAGCCGAGGTCGCCGCCATTGTCCTTCGAGCCGGGATCCTTGCTCTTGGCCTTGGCGACCTTGGCGAACTTGGCGCCCTTCTTCAGTTCTGCCGCGACTTTCTTGGCATCTTCTTCGTTCTCGACCAGGATGTGCGAGAGCTTGTATTCCTTGTTGCCGACGCGAGCCTTCATGTTCTCATAATCCTGCTTCAGCACGCCGTCGCTGACAGGGTGGCTCTTCACGTAGTCCTGCACAAATGCGCCGGCCAGTATGGATTGGCGCGCCAGTTCGAGCTGTTGCACGATGTCCGCCTGCTTGTCCAGGCCGTTCTTGGAGGCGGCTTGCGAGATCACTTCCAGATTGATGAGGTCTTCGCGGATCGCTTTCTGCAGTTCCGGGCTGTCCGGCTGGCCTTGCTGGGTAGCGGCTTTGACACGCATATCCATGCGCGCTTGCGGGATGGCTGCGCCGTTCACCAACGCGACGGCCTTGTCATCGGCAGCCTGTGCGCCTGCGGCGAAGGCCAGCAGAGCGGACAACAGTGCGGATTTGGAAAATTTCAGCATGTTTCTTTCCTTTGAAGGTTAAGGTTGGGGGTGGTTCGAAAATTACCCGACGCGCAATATAGCACGGCTCAGGCGGGAAAAACTCTGCGGAACGGACGAACGGCAACCTGCGCATATACTCCCGCTGCCACATAAGGATCGGCGGCGGCCCATGCCTCCGCCGCTTCGAGCGAGGCGAACTCGGCGACGATGAGGCTGCCGGTAAAACCCGCCATGCCGGGATCGACGGCGTCTACGGCGGGGAAGGGGCCGGCCAGGATCAGGCGGCCTTCATCCTGCAGGGTCTGCAGACGCGCCAGGTGCGCGGCGCGTGCGGCCTTGCGCTTCTCAAGACTGTCCGGGGCGTCGTTTCCGAAGATGGCATATAACACTAAAAATCTCCTGCGAAATTGTTACTTCCGTGATCTCTTGCGCTCCTGCAGTCCGTTCTGGACTTCCCGAGGAGGGGAAGGCACGGTTGCTTCCTCTCCCGCAAGCGGGAGAGGATTGAGGTGAGGGCCTGCATCACTGGCTCTCCTTCTTGTCTTCCTCTACATACTTCGCCAGCATCGCAGCTTGCGCGAAGATGAACACCACCATCAGGGCGGTGGCGCCGAACAGTTTGAAATTGACCCAGGTGTCGGTGGAAAAGTTGTACGCGACGTACAGGTTGATGATGCCGAGTACGGCGAAGAATGCGGCCCACGACAGGTTCAGGTTGTCCCACACGGGGTCGGGCAACTTCATCTTCTCCTGCAACAGCGCGCGCATCAGGTTCTTCTTGAACAGGACGGGTGCAAGCAGCAGGGAGGCGGAGAAGAACCAGTACAGCACGGTCGGTTTCCATTTGATGAAGGTCTCGTCATGCAGCAGCAGCGTCGCACCGCCGAACACGGTAATGATGCCCAGGCTCACCCACAGCATGGTATCGACCTTGCCGTGGCGGTGTTTTACCCAGGCGACCTGCGCGAAGGTGGCGGCGATGGCGGTCGCGGTGGCGGCGAACACGCCGGCGATCTTGAAGACGGCGAAGAAGAGGATGACGGGGAACAGGTCGAACAGCAGTTTCATTTGTTACTTTCTATCAAGAGCGAGGGAAGCGGAGTTGATGCAGTATCTCAGTCCGGTAGGGTCGGGGCCGTCCTCGAATACATGGCCGAGGTGGGCGCCGCAGTTGGAACAGGTGACCTCGATGCGGCCCATGCCCGTCGGATCGTCTTCGCTGTAGGTGACGGCCTCCTCGTCGATCGGCTGCCAGAAACTCGGCCAGCCGGTGCCCGATTCGTACTTGGTCTCCGAGTCGAACAGCGGTGCGCCGCAGCACACGCAGCGGTAGGTGCCGATGTCATGGCAATCCCAGTATTCGCCAGTGAAGGCGGGCTCGGTGCCGCATTTGCGGCAGACCTCATATTGTTCCGGCGTCAGTTCTTCGCGCCATTCGTCGTCGGTCTTTTCGATATCGCTCATGATTGTTCTGCCAGTGAGGTTTTGACGCTGGGGCGCGCACTGAGCCGGTTGAACCATGCGGCCAGGTTGGGGTGGGCGCTACGCCAGTCGCGCTCCGGTTGGCGCAGGTCGAGATAGACCAGCGCGCTCACCAGCGCCAGATCGGCCAGCGTGATGCTGTCGCCTTCGCACCATTCGCGCTTGCCCAGTTGTTCGGCGACATGCGCCAGCGCGCGCGTGATGGCGGTCAGATGCAGGTCGAGTATGCCCTGATCCTGCTTTTCGGCCGGGCGCACGCGTTCGTTGCGCACGACGATGGCGGAATCCATGATGCCGTCGGCCAGCGCTTCCCAGCGCTTGACGCGCATCCTTGCCAGCGCGTCGTGGCGCGGGATCAGGATCGGCGTGTCGTTCAGCGTATCGGCATATTCGGCGATCACCGGCGAGTCGAACACGCAGGTCTCGTCGTCGAGGATGAGCGCAGGGATGCGGCCGAGCGGATTGACGCGCGCCACCTGGCTGCCCGGCTCGCTCGGCGGATCGATGACGTAGGTGTGCGGGATGTTCTTTTCCAGCAGCACCAGGCGCGCCTTGCGCACGTAGGGACTGGTGTCGGTGCCGAGCAGCTTCACAGCACTTCCGCGGCGTGGTCGGCCAGACGCGAACGTTCGCCGCGTTGCAGGGTGACGTGACCGCTGTGGTCCCAGCCCTTGAAGCGGTCCACCACATAGGTCAGGCCCGAGCTGCCTTCCGTGAGGTAGGGCGTGTCGATCTGCGCGATGTTGCCCATGCACACCACCTTGGTGCCGGGGCCGGCGCGGGTGATCAGCGTCTTCATCTGCTTGGGCGTCAGGTTCTGCGCCTCGTCGATGATCAGGTACTTGTTGAGGAAGGTGCGGCCGCGCATGAAGTTGAGCGACTTGACCTTGATGCGGCTGCGGATCAGGTCGCGCGTCGCGGCGCGGCCCCATTCGCCGCCCTCGTCGGTAGACTGGTTCAGCACGTCGAGGTTGTCTTCCAGCGCGCCCATCCACGGCGTCATCTTCTCTTCCTCGGTGCCCGGCAGGAAACCGATGTCCTCGCCCACCGGCACGGTGACGCGGGTCATGATGATCTCCGAATAGAGCTTGGTCTCCAGCGTCTGCATCAGGCCGGCGGCCAGCGTGAGCAGGGTCTTGCCGGTGCCGGCCTGGCCCAGCAGCGTGACGAAGTCGATCTCCGGATTCATCAGCAGGTTGAGCACGAAGTTCTGCTCGCGGTTGCGCGCGGTGATGCCCCAGATGGCGTTCTTGCTGTGCGTGTAGTCGGTGAGCGTGCGCAGGGTGGCGGCGGCGCCGTCCTGTGCCGTGACCACCGCGTAGAACGGTTTGTCGGGGTCATCCTGATAGACGAACTCGTTCACCAGCAGGTCGCGGCAGTCGGGCCCCTTGATGTTGTAGAAGGTGTGCCCGCCCAGCGTGCCGGACTTCATGTCCTTGCCGTTCTTGTCCCAGAAATCGGTCGCCAGTTCGCGTGCGCCGGTGTAGAGCAGGTCGGTGTCTTCCAGCACTTTGTCGTTGAAATAGTCCTGCGCCGACAGGCCCAGGGCACGCGCCTTGATGCGCATGTTGATGTCTTTGGAAACCAGCGCGACCTGGCGCTTCGGGAACGTCTTGTGCAGATAGGCGACCACGCCGAGGATGGCGTTGTCTGCCTTGCCATTGGCCAGGTTTTCCGGCAGTTGGGTGTTGATGAACTCGGTCTGCAGGAACAGGCGGCCGGTCGCGTTCTTGTTGCCCAATGCACTCAGCAGCACGCCTTCAGCGATATGCGCCTCGCTCTCGCTGATCAGATTATCGATGAAGCGGCTGGCCTGGCGCGCGTTGCGCGCGACTTCGGACATGCCCTTCTTGTTGTTGTCCAGTTCCTCCAGCACGAACATCGGCAGGTAAACATCGTGTTCCTCGAAACGGAACAGGCTGGTCGGGTCGTGCATCAGCACGTTGGTATCCAGCACGAAGAATTTGGTGACGCTGTCCGTTGTTGCTTTGCGTGCGTTCATGTCTTTCCTTACAGGGTTTGAACAAAGGCGAGTACTTCCTGCGCGTGGCCGTCCGCCTTGAGGCCGCGCCATTCCTTGCGGATGATGCCTTTGCTGTCGAGCACGAAGGTGCTGCGTTCGATGCCGCGTACATCCTTGCCGTAGAGTTTCTTTTGCTTGATGACGCCGAACTGGTTGCACACCGTCTCGTCCGCGTCCGAGAGCAGCGTAAACGGCAACGTGAACCTGGCCTTGAAGTTCTCGTGCGACTTGATGCTGTCGCGCGAGATGCCCACGATCTCGCAGCCCGCCTTCTGATATTCCGCATACAGGTCGCGGAACTGCTGCGCCTCGGTGGTGCAACCCGGCGTGCTGTCCTTGGGATAGAAGTAGATCACCAACGATTTGCTGCGGATGGGGTAGAGCGTGAAATCGACGCCGCCGGTGGCGGGCAGGGTGAAATCGGTTACAGCTTGTATTGGCATCAATGGCTCCGGTTACTGGCTGCCATTGTTGTCAAAATCCATCGCTAAGGCAAGCGGCATCGTTGACGCCCCGCGGCGATACGTTCCCTCCGATCGAACTGCTGGACCGTGTCATGCCGTTTCCGCCCGTTGATGAATGAACTTGCAGATTCGGCTCCGGAAAGACTAATCGAGTATCTAGATATTTTGGCATATTGACTAGGTTAAGGATTCGCTTCAAAGTAGCCACAGAACAAGTATTGTTATTAAAAATATCTTGTTTAGTCAGCGAATTTCTATTTCGGGGAGAAAAATGAATACTGGGATCACCAAATCCAAAGCAAGGGAACTTGCTTTGATAAGCAGGTTTTTTGTTTCTGTGTTGACGTTGTTCATCGGGCTGTCGCCGCAACAAACCTTGGCTGCGACTTCGAATGATCAGTTCCAGCAATATCTTTTTGATCTGTGTAACGGGAATATCACTCCCCCCGCCGGTGTGAATTGGGATACCACCACATTGAGCACGATGTGCTTCAACCTTGGGGGGCTGGCTTCCGCGGGGGGCGGGGTCTCCGCCAATCTGGGCACAGCGAATGCGGGCAGCGGGATCAGTTCGCGTAAAAAGAAAGGAATACGCGAGAAGCTGGAAGAGCAGAAAGAAAAGCCCGAAAAGGGCGCAAGTGCCGATGGCGGCGGATGGGGCTTCCTGGTGGCGCCCCAGTATGGCAAAGGCGATCGCCCGGAAACAGAGCAGGAAAACGGCTATCAATCCGAACTGGCAGGGGTGGTTATCGGGCTGGACTACCGCTACTCGGACAGTTTCGTGCTTGGTGGAGCCATCGGCAAGACCAGTGACAGAGCAACCTTCCTCAATAGCGCCGGTTCGCTGAAAACCAGCAACAGCACATTTACGCTGTACGGTACCTGGATGCCTTCGGAGCGTTCCGCGGTCGATGGTTACCTGGGCTACGGCAAGATAAATTTCGACAGCCAGCGTTACGTCAATGTCGTTGCGGGCAGCGGCGGCATCTCCGGCACGACCAGCGGCAGCACCTCCGGCAAGCAGCTTATGGCAGGGCTATCGGCCAGTTCGCAAAAAGACATTGGCCGGCTCAACCTGTCGCCGTTCATCAATTTCGATTACATCAAGACCAGCATCGACGGTTATAACGAGACCGGCACGACCACGCTGGAGATGCACTATGCCGACCGCCGCGCGATCTCATCCACGAGCAGCTTGGGCGTTCGGATGAGCGCTCCCTACGGCTACGATTGGGGAACGCTGCTTCCTTCGGCACGCCTGGCAGCGGTGCATGAATTCCAGAACGGCGCCAGGCAGATCAGCAACGAACTGGTCAGCGCCCCGGGCAGCGGATTCCTGGTTGCGACGGATGCGCCGGATCGCAACTATCTGGTCGCCGGATTGGGTGTGGTCGCAGCGCTCGATAGTGGCGCGCAGCTTTTCATCGATTATGAGAAGCGCACCCAGGACAAGTTGCTGAGTAGCTGGGCCATTAGCGCCGGCGCGCTATTGGAGTTCTGACCAAAACGAAGCTTGCGCCCTGCTCACGGACCATCCTATGGATGCGGTGACTGCCATGAGGCCGTTCTTCTGGCTGCTGGTTGCAGTGCAATTATCCGGTTGCGCCAGCCCGGCGCAGCGTCTGGACGAACGAGCCGCCGACCTTGGTTACCGCAGGCTGGTCGTGCGAGGCGAGGGTTTCGGTCATGTCGCCTACCTTAAGAAAGGCCATGCGCCGGGAAATTCAGCCTTGCATGTGTACCTGGACGGCGACGGCACTCCCTGGGCGCGTAAACGGGTTGCGGCGGTTGATCCGACCCCGCGCACACCGCTGATGTTCGAACTCATGTCGCTCGATCCGGCTCCCGCCGTATATCTTGGCCGGCCTTGTTATCACGGGCTGAGGCCAAGTGCCTGCACGCCGGACATGTGGACAGGCAAGCGCTATTCGGAAGCGGTCGTGGCGAGCATGTCTGCCGCACTGGATCGCGTGGCGGCGGACTATCAGGCGCTGGTATTGGTGGGCTACAGCGGAGGCGGAACATTGGCGATGTTGCTGGCCGAGCGTCAGCCCAGGACCGAAACAGTCATCACAGTTGCGGCCAATCTGGATACGCAACGATGGGCTGAATCACACAGACAGCAGGCGTTGAGCGGCTCGCTCAATCCGGCGAGCCGTCCGCCGCTGCCAGCGCGTATCAGGCAGATACATTATGCAGGCGGACGTGATGACAATGTGCCACCGAGCCTGGTGCGTGATGCGATCGCTCAACAACAGGGGGCGACGTTCAAGGTATTCCCGCAGCAGGATCACAGTTGTTGCTGGCGTGAGGTTTGGCCGCAGATACTCGGGGCCCTGACAGCAGATTAGTTCTTGAAATCAACAGGCAGTATTTTTCGTTTGAGGGGATGGCAATGAATGTACGTGTATCTGCAACCGGCCTGATGCAGCGGCTCCTGTTCCTGTCTGGAGTGCTCATCTTTTCTTTCCTCGCTGTTCAGCAGGTTGCGCATGCGGCGCCTGTCGTCGTCGGTGTCGATCATCGAGTGACGGCGACGTACTCCGGGATCCGATACGATGCCAGGAAGGGGCTGTATTCCGTTCAGGTTCGCATCAGGAATCGTTCCGGGGCTGTGCTGTATTCGCCGCTACGCTTGGCATTCGAGCAATCGGCACTCAAGGAAATTCGCCTCCTGAAAGAACATGGGATCGGCAAGGATGGACTTCCCTACTTTGAATTCTCCTTGCCCAAAGGAATGCTTGCTGCGGGAAAGGAAACGGCTCCAGTGAAGGTGTCTTTTGCGGTCGAGAAATATAAAGACCGTTATGACGGCGACAGAAAAGACGAGAAAGAAAAGGGCAAAAGAAAGGATAAAGCTGCGGCAAAGAAGGGCGGCGGGGATAACCTTATTTCCGCTCTGAGGAAGGCACAGCGGGCAAGTGCCGGAATCGAGATCGCGCCGCTGGAGCCGCGTGCGGAACCTTACGCGTTGAGGGCTGGCAGCGGCAAGGTCAATGTTCGTTTCAGCGTTCCTCTGGCCGGAAAGGCCGATGCCTCTGCCACGGTCTATTTGCGTTCCGTCGGCAGCCGCAAAGGCATCGCCATGAATGACAAGGGCAAGAACGGCGACCTGATCGCGAAAGATGGTATCCACGGCGTGAACATTCAGGTGGATACCTCGAAGCTGAAGCCGGATACCTGCTTGAGCTATGAAGCGTATATCAAGGCCGGTCGCGCCGAAGTGGTTTCGGCTCCGCTGCGCTTATGCGTGAGCGCATTTCCGGTGCGTGTAACGGATTCGAAGGGGGCTCGGACGGTTGATCTGGCGGAGGGCACGAAAGCCGTCGCCGATGAGGTATTGATCGTTGCCGCGCCAGGCATCAAGTCGGACAGCATCCGTCGCTTGGCCGCCGAGATCAATGCCAGCGTGGTGGGCAGCATTCCGCCGCAGAGCCTTTATCAATTGAAGCTTCAGTCGCCAGTGACTGGCGGACGCCTGTTGGAACTGGTTGCCCAGTTGAATGCGCGTGCCGAAGTGCGCGCAGCATCGATCAATGCGGTCGGCAATTTCGCATATACCCCGTCCGATCCGGAATTCGCCAGCCAGCATGGGTTGCAGCGCGTGCGCGCGCATGATGTCTGGGATGTCGGTGCCACCGGCAGCGGCATGACCGTGACGGTACTGGATTCCGGTCTGGATCGCACGCATCCCGATTTCGGCACGCCGGGGAATTGCCAGTTGGCCGAAAACGATTGTGGAGGTGCAATCACGGATACCCTGGGACACGGAACGCAGGTCGCGGGCGTGGTTGGCGCCAGGACCAACAACGCCTTGGGCGTGGCTGGCGTGGCCTATGGGGGCAAGATACATTCGATTCGGGTAAGCGCGGATGCGGCCGTGACGGATGCGGAAATGACACAAGGCTTCACGGATGCTGCCGCTTACGGTGTCGCGTCGGTGATCAATGCCAGCTTCAGCACGGTCAATGCCTTTGCCAACTGGACGCCAGTCTGCAATGCCATCAACTCCGCGGTTTTGAATGCGGGTGTGCCTGTGGCGGTGGTTGTGAATGCCGCTGGAAACAGCAATGCCAACGGGAACTACTATCCTGCCCGATGCAATGATTTGAATGCCGCGCTGACCAACAAGAGCCTGCTCATCACCGTGGCCAATAGCGCCTCGACTGTCGATGCCGCTTGCGGTTCGGTCGCTGTGGACCAACGCTGCAGCACCAGCAATTACGGCGCCTGGGTGGACATCGCTGCGCCGGGCTCGGCGATACGCACGACGACATTGGCTAGCGCATATGCAAGTCCGTCAGGCACTTCATTCTCCGCGCCCATGGTTGCAGGTGCGGCAGCGATATTGAGATCCTGCGGCGTGACGCTCGATCAGATCGAGCCCACATTGAGAACGAGCGCGAACGTGACGGTTCCATTCCCGGGCGGAAGCAGCGCGCCGCGCCTGGATATCTTCCGTGCTCTGTCACAGCTTAATCATGTACCCTCAGGCGTCGGGCTTTCCGGCGGCGCTGTCAACGAGAACACCGATACTTCCGGGGGGTACGAAGTCGGCACACTGACGGTGAGCGACGCCGATACCTGCGACAAACACACCTACAGCGTGGTCCCCGGCGGCGACTCTGCGCTATTCAGCATCGGGGGTGTGAATGGCGACAGACTTCGTCTGACAGCCGGAGTGCTGAACTATGAGGTGAAGTCCACCTATGCCGTGACCGTCCGTGCCACGGATTTTTTCGGCGCGACTTTCGACCAGCCCGTGACGGTGAACGTCGTCAATGTGAACGAAGCGCCGGTCATCGCCAACCAGACCTTCTCGGTTGGCGAGAACAGCGCGAATGGCACGATGGTGGGCACCGTGGTTTCCAGCGATCCGGATGCCGGGGACACGAAGAGCTTCAGCATCACGGCGGGCAATACGGGGGGCGCTTTCAGCATCAACACAAGCACCGGCGTGATCAGCGTCGCCAACGGTGCGGCGCTGAACTTCGAAGCCGCGACGGCCTTCACCCTGACGGTGAGTGTGGCGGACGGCGGCGGGCTGTGGTCGACGGCCACGGTCACGGTCAACATCAACAACGTGAACGAAACGCCGGTCATCTCCAACCAGACTTTCTCGGTCAACGAGAACGGCGCCAATGGCACGATGGTGGGCACGGTGGTCTCGAGCGATCCGGACGCCGGGGACACGAAGAGCTTCAGCATCACGGCGGGCAATACCGGGGGCGCGTTCAGCATCAACACAAGCTCAGGCGTGATCAGCGTCGCCAACGGTGCGGCGCTGGATTTCGAAACTGCTGCGGCCTTCAGCCTGACGGTGAGTGTGGCGGACGGCGGCGGGCTGTCTTCGACGGCCACCGTCACGGTGAATGTCAACAACGTGAACGAAGCGCCGCTGATCGTCGATCAGTCGTTCCCGGTCAACGAGAACAGTATCAACGGCACCCCGATTGGCACGGTGGTCGCCAGCGATCCGGATGCAGGCAGCACGTTGACTTACAGCATCACGGGGGCGAATCCCGGCGGCTTCGTTGTCGACCCGGCCACGGGCGCGCTTAGCGTCGGCAACAGCGCTGCGATGAACCATGAGGCTTCGCCTTCCTTCAGTTTCATGGTGCAGGTTTCGGACGGTGCACTGTCCGCTTCGGCCACGGTCACGGTGAACGTGGCCAACGTGAACGAGGCGCCAGTCATCGCAGATCAGTCCTTCTCCGTCAACGAAAACAGCATCAATGGCACTTCGATCGGCATGGTAGTCGCCAGCGACCCGGACGCCGGCAGCACGCTGACCTTCAGCATCACAGGCGCGAATCCCGGCGGTTTCATCATCGACCCGGTTACCGGCGCGCTCAGCGTTGGCAATAGCGCTGCGATGAACCACGAGGCCTCGCCTTCCTTCACCTTTGCAGTTCAGGCCACGGACGGTGCGCTGTTCAGCACAGCCACCGTTACGGTGAATGTTGCCAACGTGAACGAAGCGCCGCTCATCGTCGATCAGGCTTTCCCCGTCAACGAGAACAGCATCAACGGCACCTCGATCGGCACGGTGGTCGCCAGCGACCTGGATGCAGGCAGCACGCTGAGCTACAGCATCACGGGGGCGAATCCGGGCGGTTTCGTCATCGACCCGGTTACCGGCGCGCTCAGCGTCGGCAACAGCGTTGCGATGAACCACGAAGTCTCGCCTTCTTTCACCTTTTCAGTGCAGGTCACGGACGGCGCACTGTTCAGCGCGGCGACTGTTACGGTGAACGTGGCCAACGTGAACGAGGCGCCGTCCATCGCCAACCAGATGCTGCCCGCCCTCGACGAGAACAGCGCCAACGGCGCGGCGGTCGGCACGATCGCGGCCAGCGATCCGGATGCGGGAGATTCCCTGAGCTACAGCATTACCGCGGGCAACACCGGCAACGCTTTCGCCATCGACGCTGGCACGGGGGCGATCACGGTGAACAGTTCCGCGGCGCTGGATTTCGAGACCACGCCGGTTTTCAACCTGACGGTGAGGGTGACGGATGGCGGGGGTCTTTTCGCTGCGGCAACCGTGACGGTCAATCTCAACAACCTGTCTGAAACGATCCCCAACCCCATCCTCGTGTTCGATCACAAGGAAGTGGGGACGAATTATCTCGGCGACCCGGTCGACCGCTATCGCTTCACGGTGTCGAACTGGAACGCCTATCCGGCAGCGATGTTCGTTGCCCGTCCCGATCTGCCGGCTTGCGGACTGAATGCCAGCGCATCGAGAACCTGGGTCGATTTCTACCGCACTTCCGACAACAGCCGCATCTATGGCTTCTGCGCGCTGGGGACGCCTGCCAACCTGAATCTCATCTGGTTCGGGATGCTGCCGACCGGAACGCCGCCCCCCGCTTCGGTCTACATCACCCTGACCGACCGGGAGACGGGCATCGTGTACACCTCGAACTCGGTCGCGGTTCCGTTCCCGTGAGTGATGTCAGATCGACAGGGAAAGTCACCGATAAAAAAAGGAGAATGAAAATGAAATATGGAAACTGGATCAAGGGATTTGTCTTGTTGAGCGTGTTTCTGTTGCCGGGTGCGGCGGCGGCGACGGAGGCCGTTTCCTCTGCGGGCACGGTATCGCGCATGACCGGAGATAACGTTGCCGAGGCGCGCCAGCCGGACGGCAGCGCGCGCAAACTGGCGGTGGGCGACGCCGTCTATGCCGGCGAGCGCATCTGGACCGACAAGGGTACCAGCGTCCACATCCAGTTTTCCGACCAGTCGCGCTTCTCGCTGGGACCGAACACCGAGTTCGTGATCGATAAGTTCAAATTCAAGCAGGGGACGGAGGAGGATGCCTTCCATTCCCGGGTCATCAAGGGCGTGTTCCGTTTCGTGTCCGGCCTCATCGCGCACGGTAAAGGGCGCGACATGAAGGTGACTGCGCGGGTGGCCACGATAGGCATACGCGGCACGCAGGTCGAAGGGGAGGTGATCGACCGGCAAGAGAAAGACGGTGTGACTGTCGATGCGTCGGCCAGGATCGTCCTGATGGAGCCGGAGGAGGAGGGCAAGCAGACCTCCATCGTCGTCTCCAACGACTTCGGCAGCGTGGTCATCGACAAACCGGGTTATGGCACCGAGATCCCGGATGAGAAGAGTCCTCCATCGCCGGTGCGGAAGATGCAGATCCGTACGATCGAGAACGTGATGCGTGCGTTGCGTTCGTCGGTTCGACAAGGCGGCACGGCAAAACCGAGGATGCCGTAACACGCTCGGCCGGGACCGCAGCGGGGTGAGTTCAGGCCGCGTACCAGAGCACGGCGAAATAGTGGCAGGTGGTGCCCGTCAGCACGAACAGGTGCCAGACGAAGTGGCCGTAGCGCAGGTGCGCGTCGGTGGCGAAGAAGGCAACGCCTGCCGTATAAGCCAGGCCGCCGGCGACCAGCCAGACCAGACCGGCCAGGGGAACGAGGTTGAACAAGGGGTCGAGCGCGACTACGATGAGCCAGCCCATGAGCAGGTATAAGGCCGTGGAGATGATGGGGTGGGACATGCGGTTCAATACTTTCAGCGCCACCCCCGCCAATGCCAGCCCCCAGACGATGCCCAGCAGGGTCCATCCCCATGCGCCGTACAGCACGCCGAGCGTGAATGGCGTGTAGGTGCCCGCGATAAGCAGGAAGATCGCGGAGTGTTCGATGATGCGGAACACATGCTTGATTCTGCCCGGCGGGAGTGCGTGATAGAGGGTGGAGGCAAGGTAGAGCAGCACCATGGTGGCGGCGAAAATGCTTGCGCCAACCAGATACCTGGTATTGCCGAGCTGCATGGCCTGCAGGACCAGAAACGGCGTTCCCACGATGGCTGCGATCAATCCTGCACCATGGCTGATGCTGTTCGCAAGCTCTTCGCCGCGCGATTGCTCACGCGGCTGCGATGTCAGGGATGTATTTGTCAGACTGGTGCTGGGCATGACGATGTCCCGTGCCGATGTGTCTGCATTCTCTGCCTCGCTATGGCGTTTGGCAATCCGGTCTTTGCCCGTACAATGCGCGTATGAATAGCGCGATCGTTCCTTTTGACCCTGTTGCCGACAGCGATATCGTATACATGCGCGAGGCGCTGCGGCTGGCCGAACAGGCCGCACTGGCCGGCGAAGTGCCGGTCGGCGCGGTGGTGGTGAAGGACGGGCAGATCGTCGGGCGCGGCAGCAATGCGCCCATCTCGCGCCACGATCCTTCCGCCCATGCCGAAATCGCCGCACTTCGTGATGCAGCTCAACATCTGGGCAATTATCGTCTGGTAGGTTGCGACCTGTTCGTCACGCTCGAACCCTGCGTGATGTGCGTTGGTGCGATGTTTCATGCCCGCATCGCCCGCGTGGTGTTCGGCGCGCGCGACCCGAAGACCGGGGCGGCGGGCAGCGTGTTCAACCTGTTCGCCGAGACGCGTCTGAACCACCATGCGCGCACCCACGGCGGAGTGCTGGCCGAGGAGTGCGGAAAGGTGTTGAGCGATTTCTTTGCCGCGCGGCGCGCGCAGCAGAAGGCACAATGAAGATCACCATCCACATTCCGACGCAGACGCTGGAATTGTTCGACGACAACGGCAAGTCGGTGCGCCGCTATCGCATCTCCACCGGCGCGAACGGCGTGGGCGAGGAGAACGGCAGTTACTGCACACCGCGCGGCAAACATGTCATCCGCGCCAGGATCGGCGCCGGCATGCCTGCGAACACGGTGTTCGTGCAGCGCCGTCCGACCGGCGAGATATATACGCCGGAGCTGGGGGCGCAACAGCCGGGGCGCGACTGGATACTGACACGCATCCTGTGGCTGTCCGGTTGCGAGAGCGGTTACAACCGCGGCGGTTCTTGCGATACCATGCGTCGCTACATCTACATCCACGGCACGCCGGACAGCACGGAACTGGGCAAGCCGGGATCGCGCGGCTGCGTGCGCATGCGCAATGCGGAATTGGCGGAGTTGTTCGAGTTGGTGAAAGTCGGGACGCGGGTAGAAATCAGCGCTTGAACTGGAGGAAATATGAGCACTCCTTTTACGGTCAGTCTGGTCAGTTGGCACGACGGTGAGCCATTGCTGCGTGCAGTACGCGAGGCGGTGTTCGTCCGCGAGCAGAGCGTTCCGCAAGAGTTGGAGTGGGACGGCATGGATGACGGCTCCCGCCATGCGCTGGCGCTGAGCTTGAACGGCGAGGCCATCGGTTGCGGACGCATCATGCCGAACGGGCATATCGGCCGCATTGCGGTGCTGCCGCAATGGCGCAACATGAGGGTGGGTACTGCAATCATGGAGGCCTTGCTGGACGAAGCGCATGCGCGCGGTTTCAAACAGGTGGATGTGCACGCGCAGACCCAGGCCGTCCCGTTCTATCACATCTTCGGTTTCGTCGAATACGGCAAGGAGTTCATGGACGCCGGGATGCCGCACAGGAAGATGAAGCTGAAGCTCACGCCGCGCTGAGCTTACTTTCCGTTTATATATTCCTCATCGCTGAAGTTCATCACGGCCTGCGGCTGGAACACGGTGAAGGCGGTGATCATCATGCCGGTGACGAAGGCTTCGGTGAGCATGAGGATGGGCGTGGCGACGAGATAATGATGCTGTATCTCTCCCCAGGTGTATTTGCTCAGTCCCAGTAACAGCAAGGTCGTCACCGATGCGTTCAGCATGATGGCCAATGCCCCGCACACGAATCCGTTGAAGAGTACGAACAGGAACAGGTTCTTCGGCAGGTTGCGTTTGCTGAAGCGCAACAGCCAGTCGCTGAACAGCACCGGGATGGCGATCATCAGCAGGCCGTTCATGCCGAGCGTGAGCAGCCCTGTGTCCGCGCGCAACCAGGTGGCGAGCATCACCAGCGTGATGGAAACGGTCGCGATGTGCCAGCCGAACATCAGCATGAACAGCGTCGAGCCCAGGATGTGGAAATTGACGCCGGGGCGCACGCCCACGTTGAACTGCCAGAAGACGAATGCGCCGACCAGCAGTCCGACCAGCGCGTTGACCATGATGCCGTTCGCCAGCAGCGTGCGCCAGGGCGCGCCAAGCACGGCTCGGTAAAGGAAAAATGCAAAGGCCGCATTGGCCAGCCACAGCCAGTCTTCGGTGAACAGACTGGCGGGCAGGTTCACGGGATGGGGTACGGCAAGGGTTGGAACTGCAAACGCGCGCCGGTGAGTGCGCCCAGGTGCACCGGGAAGGCGTCGTGGCTGGCGATCTGCACCACAGCCAGCAGCTCGTAGCCGCCGCCTGGCGCGGGTGCCGAGTTGACGACCTGGCCGCAACTCTGGCCTTCCAGTTCCATGCTGAACAGTTCGTCGCCCGGTTGCGGCGCGCTTTCCGAAAAGGCATGTGCGAGGTACATGCGCCGCTTCGGCTTGCCGAGATAGTGCATGCGCGCAACCACCTCCTGCCCCGGATAGCAGCCCTTCTTGAAATTCACCGCCCCGGTGAGATCGAGGTTGACCATCTGCGGCACGAAGGCTTCCTGCGTCTGCGGCAGGATCCAGGGGATGCCGGCGCGGATGTCGAGCCAGTCCCAGCAGGGGGAGCCGGCCGGGCGTGCACCTGTGCCGAGTTTCTGCCACAGCGCGGTGGCATGTTGCGGGGTGGTACGACCTGGAAGCGATCTGTCGCCGAGGCGGATGACGGTGAAGTGCGGATTCGGCCCATGCCACTTTGATGCGAGCACCTTCGACATCATGGGGTTCCTGCGGCAGGGCAGGGAAATTACGTTGCTGTAGCAAAGCCGCGACGCCCGCGCCAGAGAGGCCGAGACAAACGAGGCCGTCGCTGCTGACATTCTCGATCTTCACCTTGGCACGCAGCACGTACATCGAGAGCTTCTTCTGCATCGGAGCGATCAGGCTTTGCGGCAGTTGCAGGAAGAATTCCGTTCCGGTGCGCCAGATGAGGAAGGTCGCCAGCGCGCGGCCTTTCGCGGTGTTGAAACTGCTGTACTCTGCCTTTTGCGGGGTGAGCGCGTTCACGTCGCTGCTGAAGAGGTTATGCAGGAAACCCTGCGCTTCCTCGCCGTGGATCTTGAGCACGCCGAATTGCGACAGGTCGCACAGCACGGTGCCGTCGCGCGCGGCGGCACGCTCCGCGGCCGCATCGCCGAAATCTTGCACGACGCCGTCCTGCAGTTGCGCGCCCTGGGTGGTGAGGAAATTCTGCCAGTCTTGATTCATGGTGGTTTCCCGTAATTTAGCTTGGCATGTTGGTGCAATCTTACCGCGAAGTGTTACGTTTCGGCTAAACTCTTGCGCCATGAAAACGATGCGGATCGTATTGCTGCTCGCGCTGCTGGCCGGCTGCGACGGCGGCCTGTGGAACGACCCCTATCCGGCGGCGGATGCAGGCAAGTCCATCCTTTACACTGCTTTCATCGAGCGCCCCAAGCACCTCGATCCAGCGCAGGCCTACAGCGAGAACGAGTACGAGTTTCTTGCGCATATCTACTCGCCCCCGCTGCAATACCACTACCTGAAACGCCCTTACCAATTGGTGCCGCTGGCCGCCCGCGAGATGCCGCGGGTGACGTATCTGGACAAGAAACGTCGGGTCTTGCCCGGTGATGTCGCGCCGGAGCGCATCGCTTACAGCGTGTACGAGATCCGCATCAAGCCCAACATGCGCTACCAGCCGCATCCCGCGTTCGTGCCGGAGAACCTGCGCCTGACTGCCGACGATCTCGCCGGCATCCATGCCCTGGGCGATTTTGCCAGGACCGGCACGCGCGCCGTGACGGCCGCGGACTATGCCTACCAGATCAAGCGCCTGGTGCATCCGCAATTGCACACGCCGATCGCGGCGGTGATGAGCGAATACATCGTCGGTCTCAAGGATTACGCAGCCACGTTGCAGGCCGCAGCGATGGCTCATCCCGATGGTTTCCTCGACCTGAACCGCTATCCGCTGCCCGGCGTCGAGGTGGTGGACGACACCACCTACCGCATCACTATCCACGGCAAATATCCGCAGTTCGCCTACTGGCTGGCCATGCCGTTCTTCACGCCGATGCCGCAGGAGGCCGAGCGCTTCTACGCACAGGCCGGCATGAAGGAGCGCAACCTGAGCCTCGACTGGTGGCCGGTGGGCAGCGGGCCGTATTACCTGTCGGAGAACGATCCGAACCGGCGCATGGTGCTTACGAAGAACCCGTATTACGACAGCGAGGCTTATCCGTCCGAGGGCGAATCCGGCGATGCGCAAGCCGGGCTGCTGGCCGATGCGGGCAAGCCGCTGCCGCTGATCGACCGCATCGTGTTTTCGCTGGAGAAGGAAACCATCCCCTACTGGAACAAATTCTTGCAGGGGTATTACGATGCCTCCGGCATCAGCTCGGAGAGTTTCGACCAGGCGGTGCAGGTCAGCGTCAGCGGCGAGGCCGATGTCAGCGGCGAGATGCAGGCGCAGGGTATCGCGCTTTCCACTTCCGTCGCCACCTCCACCATGTACACCGGCTTCAACTGGCTCGATCCGGTCGTCGGCGGAAGTTCGGAAAGGGCGCGCAAATTGCGCCGTGCCATCGCCATCGCAGTGGACTTCGAGGAGTTCGTCTCCATCTTCGCCAACGGGCGCGGCATCTCGGCGCAATCGCCTATCCCGCCCGGCATCTTCGGCTACCGCGAAGGCGGGGAAGGCATCAACCGTTACGTGTACGACTGGGTGGATGGAGCGCCGAAGCGCAAATCCGTCGAAGAGGCGAAACGCCTGCTGGCCGAGGCCGGTTATCCCGACGGCGTGGATGCGAAGACCGGCCAGCCGCTGGTGATCCACTTCGACACCACCGCCACCGGCATGGGCAACAAATCGCGCCTCGACTGGCTGCGCAAGCAATTCGACAAGCTCGGCGTGCAACTCGACGTGCGCAGCACCGACTACAACCGCTTCCAGGACAAGATCCGGCGCGGCGATACGCAGATGTATTTTTTCGGCTGGAACGCGGACTATCCCGACCCGGAGAACTTCTTCTTCCTGTTGCATGGTCCGCAGGGCAAGGTGAAGTTCGGCGGCGAGAACGCCAGCAACTACAGCGAGCCGGAATTCGACCGCCTGTTCGAACAGATGAAGAACATGGACAACAGCCCGGCGCGGCAGGCGATCATCGACCAGATGCTGGAGATACTGCGCCGCGACTCGCCTTGGTTGTGGGGTTACCATCCCAAGAGCTACGTGCTGCAGCACGGCTGGCTGCACAACGTCAAAGCCAACATCATGGCCAACAACAAACTCAAATACTGGCGCGTGGATGTCGGGCGGCGCGACGCATTGCGCCGGGAATGGAATCAGCCCGTAAGCTGGCCGCTTTGGCTGGGTTTGGCGGCTTTGCTGCTGTTCGGTGTGTGGATGTGGCGGGTGCTGCAGAAACGGGAAGAAGCGAAATGAATGGGAGCGGGTGCCGGGCCGCTGGATTAACCGGTGTGGCATAAGGGTTGATAACTTCCTGAGGCTCTCCTATTTTGTTGATGTCAATCGCTTTATTAACAATATAATGCGCGCCGCATAAAACGCAGTAGCAACCAAATACACTTATTGGGAGTTCGAACGATGAACAAGCTGTATCGCCTGTCCAGGGCCATCACGTTGTCTGTTGTCCTGTCGTCTGGCGGTATTGCCTGTGCCGGCGACATCACTGGTGCGGGCGCGACGTTCCCGGCAATGGCCTATGAGAAATGGGGCACGACATTCAAGACAAGCGACTTCAGCCTGAACTATCAGGCCCTGGGCTCCGGCGCAGGCATCAAGCAGATCTTCGCCAGGATCGTGGATTTTGGCGCGTCGGATGTGCCCATGAGCGCGGATGAATTGTCGAAGAACGGCCTGACTCAGTTTCCTGTCCTGATCGGCGGGATAGTGCCGGTAGTCAATCTCGCCGGTGTCGCGCCGGGGCAAATGAAACTGAAAGGCGACGTGCTGGCCGATATCTTCATGGGAAAGATCACCCATTGGAACGACCCCAGGATCGCTGCCGACAACAAAGACTTGGTGCTGCCCGACCAACGGATCGCGGTGGTGTATCGCGCCGACGAGTCGGGGACGGCATTTACCTTTACCAGCTATCTTTCCCTGGCCAGTCCTGACTGGAAGCGCAACGTGGGTGCGGGCAAATCCGTGCGCTGGCCGGTCGGCGTCGGTGCGAAAGGCAATGACGGGGCGGCAGGTTATGTGCACCGGCTCCAGGGTTCCATCGGCTTCGTGGAATATGCCGACGTCATACAGAACAAAATGACGTATGTGCAACTGAAGAACCGCGACGGTCAGTTCGTCTCCCCGTCCGAAGCCAGCCTGAAGGCTGCCGCTGCTTACGCGTCCTGGGATGCAGCCAAGGGCTTCGGCGTGAGCCTGCTCGATCAACCGGGCAAGGAAAGCTGGCCAGTCACAATGACCACCTACATCGTGCTCTACAAGGTGCAGTCGTCGCCGGAGCGGGGGAAGTCGGTGCTGGGATTCTTCGACCGGGCATTCAAGGACGGAGCACAGATCGCTTCCGAACTGGGCTACGTGCCGCTTCCGGAAAACGTCGTGAAGATGATACGCGCCGCATGGAAGGCGGAAGTGAAGGACGTTGCAGGCAATGCCCTGTGGCAGTAATTAGAACGACCCGACGCTGCCACTTTTGATTCTCAAGAGCCGGCGGCGCGGCAAAGTCATCCTGCATCTTCGTCGGCCTGAATGATTCCGAAGAGGAGTCCGCCGGGCTCGGCACAAGTGGCATACCAGCCAACGCCGGGGATCGGCGTCTTCGGTTCAACGATGCGTCCTCCGCACGCCTGAACGCGTGAGATCACCTCATCAAGGTCCGGCACGGGCACGGTGATCAGCGTCATCGGTTTGCCGGCGCTGGCCGGGGCGTCCTTGATGCTGCCGATGCCGCCGTCTATTCCCGGTTCTCCTTCAGGGCCGGCCTGAATGCGGTAGTACTCATAGGGCATCGGGAACTTCTCGAAATGCCAGCCGAGTACCTTTTCAAAGAAAGCACGAGCCTGACCCGGATCGCGTACCGTGAGATCAAAATAAGTGGGTTTCATGGGCGGCCTCAATCTGAACAAGGTGGTTACGAATCTTTCGCGGCCTGCCGCAGCGCCTCGGCAAACACCTCGACCGACTGCGCGCCGCTGATGGCGGCTTTCTCGTCGAACAAGAAGTGGGGGACAGCGGTGATGCCGAATGCGGCTGCACGCGCCTCGTCCGCGCGCACTTCTCTGGACCAGGCATCGCTTTCCAGCATGGCAAGCGCGTCGGTCTCGTTGATGCCGAACTCGGGCGCCAGGCGTGCCAATGCGGCCTTGTCACCCACCGGCAGCGATTCGGAAAAATACGCGTGCATCATGCGCTCGGTGGCGCGTTCGCCCAGTTGCTTCGAATCGGCGAAGTGCAGCAGCCGGTGCGCGTCGAAGGTGTTGCCGGGGCGTGCACCGGCCAAGCGGTAGTCCAGTCCGACTCCCTTGGCGACAGCGGTCACGCGCGCGTTCATGGCCGCCGCTTCCTGCGGGCTGACCCGGTACTTGTGTGCCAGCAGTTCTTCCAGCGTGCCCGGCGATTGGCGCGGGGCGTCGGGGTCCAGCTCGAAACTGCGCCAGATCACCTGTACGCTGTCACGCCGGGCGAAGCCGGCGAGCGCCATCTCCAGGCGCCGCTTGCCGATGTAGCACCAGGGGCAGATCACGTCCGACCATATTTCGACTTGCACGGGGGATCCTCAGGGAAGTGCGAACTCAACTGCCATTGACAGCCCTTCGACAAGCTGTCCGGTGCGCCGTTCGTTCCTTCGACAAGCTCAGGACGAACGGGGTTGAAGGGCTCAGGACGAACGATATCGAGGGTGAACGGATGAATCAATCTGCCTTTCCTAGGTCAGCAGCTTGAAGGCGTGCGACCAGTCGTTGCGCAGGAAGCCGGGGATGCACCAGAGTATGCACAACGGCTCGATGGCGCGTGCGCCCTCGGCCTTGCCCATGTCCGCCGTTTCCCAGCCGAACTGGTCGAGGATGCCGGTCACGATCTGCTTGGCCGCCTCGTCGTTGCCGCAGATGAACATGGTCGGCCTGCCCGCCCTTGAACTGCGGATCCACCATGAACGCGTTGCCCACGGAATTGAAGGCCTTGACGAAGCGCGCGCTGGCGAACTCGCGCTGCAGGCGCTCCATCTGCGACTCGTCGAGGCTGGTGTAGTACTTCAGCACGCCGTTGACGGGCGGCGCATCGGCGATCGGGTTGGTGACGTCGATGACCGGCTTGCCCGCGAAGTTTGCATCGCCCGTCAGCCGCAGCACCTCCGTTGCCGCCGTGCCCTTGACCGCAAGCACCACCAGTTCGCCGAACCTGGCCGCGTCGGCAAAGCTGCCGATGCGCGCATTGGGATGCTTCACTATCCATTCGGCGAGCTTGGCCGGCGTGCGCGTGCCCAGCGTCACCTCATGGCCATGCTTGAGGAAGCCGCCGGCGAGTGCCTTCGCCACATCGCCCGATCCAAGGATTCCGATCTTCATGATGTTCTCCTTGTCCAACAGGAATTGAATGACAGGGGACGGCTCACGCTTCTTCCGGCGGCGCTCAGCCGTTGATGAAAGGCCATTCTCTGCCCCGACTCGATGTTTGGCAATCCGGTGTTTCCCGTACAATAGCGCCGCCATGATCGCCTATCTCATCCGCCGCATCCTTTACGCCGTGCCCATCCTCATCGGGGTGAACCTGCTCACCTTCGCGCTGTTCTTCGTGGTGAACACGCCGGACGACATGGCGCGCATGCAGCTCGGCATCAAGCGCGTGACGCCGGAAGCCATCGAGAAATGGAAGCAGCAGCGCGGCTACGACAAGCCATTGCTCGTCAACAGCGCGGCCGGCGGCACGGACAAGGTCACCGACACCATCTTCTGGCAGAAATCCGCCAGCATGTTCGCCTTCGACTTCGGCTACTCGGACGACGGGCGCAGCATCGGCCGCGAGATCGCCACGCGCATGGGGCCCAGCCTCGCCATCGCCCTGCCCACCTTCCTCATCGGCCTGGTCGTGTACGTCAGCTTCGCCCTGCTGATGACCCTGTTCCGCGCCACCGCCCTGGACATGGCGGGCGTCGCGCTGTGCGTGCTGCTGATGTCCGTCTCCGGCCTGTTCTACATCATCGGCGGGCAGTTCCTGGTGAGCAAGCTGTGGCATCTGGTGCCCATCTCCGGCTACGCGGGCGGGGCGGACAGCTTCAAGTTCGTGGTGCTGCCCATCGTCATCGGCGTGGCCGGCGGCGTCGGCTCCAGCAGCCGCTGGTACCGCACCATCTTCCTTGAGGAGATCGGCAAGGACTACGTGCGCACCGCGCGCGCCAAGGGCCTGTCCGAACTGCGCGTGCTGTTCACCCATGTGCTGAAGAACGCCATGATCCCCATCCTCACCGGCGTGGTGGTGGTCATCCCGCTGCTGTTCATGGGCAGCCTGCTCACCGAGTCGTTCTTCGGCATCCCCGGCCTCGGCAGCTACACCATAGACGCCATCAACGCGCAGGATTTCTCCGTGGTGCGCGCGATGGTGTTCCTCGGTTCGGTGCTGTACATCGCCGGGCTGATTTTGACCGACATTTCCTATACGGTCGTGGATCCGCGGGTGAGGCTGCAATGAGCGAACCCGTCAAGCCCCGTCATTCCGGCGCAGGCCGGAATCCAGTCTATCCGACTGCTCCCCGCGAAGCGGGACAACAGGGTTTGGTCCGCTTCGCGGGATTTCTGTCTCTACTGGATTCCGGCCTGCGCCGGAATGACGTGAAGGGCGCGTTATGAACTTCCTCCCCGTCATCCTCTGGAGCGATGCGCTGGTGTTCCTGCTGCTGGCGGCAGGCATTGCCAGTGCCTGGTACATCCGGCAGCACGAACATCTGCTGCTGCCCTGGCGGCGGGTGGGCAAGAGCAGCGTCGCGCTGGTGTCGCTGTTGCTGCTGTCGCTGTTCCTGATGATCGGCCTGCTGGACACGCTGCACTTCCGTACGGCGTTGCCGCAGACCAACGGCGGCGAAAAGGTGTATTCGCCCGAAGTGCTGAGCGTATTCGACAAGCTGGTCGAGCCGCTGCGCACGAACACCGAAAAGACCTATTCCGCGCCGTTCGCACTTACGCTGTATGCCAAGGAGAGCATGACGGATGCGCAGGGCAACATCGTGCGCGACTATCCACGGCTGCAGTATGGCGGGGCGCATCTGGCCGATGTGTCGCAGCGCGGCGGCGATGTGGCGAAGCGGGCGATGGTTGGCGGGCTAACTGGCGTACTCATCGGATTGATCTTGTTCTTCGCCGCTGACAAGGCACTACGCCTTTCCACTCCCTCTCCCTCAGTCCCTCTCCCGCTCGCGGGAGAGGGAAGCCAGTTCCCCTCTCCCGCGAGCGGGAGAGGGGCAAGGGGAGAGGGTAAGCCTGCCAAAGCGCTGCTTGTTGCCGCCCTCGTCCTCGCCACCCTCATCGGCGCCATCGCCAACCTCGCCACCGCCTACCACGTGCTCGGCACCGACAAGGTCGGCCAGGACGTGCTCTACCTCTCGCTCAAGAGCATCCGCACCGGCCTCATCATCGGCACGGTCACGACGCTGGTGACGCTGCCGCTGGCGCTGTTCCTCGGCGTGGCGGCCGGCTATTTTCGCGGCTGGGTGGATGACGTCATCCAGTACGTCTACACGGTGCTGAGTTCCATCCCCAGCGTGCTGCTGATCGCGGCGGCGGTGCTGATGATGCAGGTGACCATAGACACCCATCCCGACTGGTTCGACACCTCCGCCGCGCGCGCCGACCTGCGGTTGGTGTTCCTGTGCCTGATCCTTGGCGTGACGAGCTGGACCGGCCTGTGCCGCCTGCTGCGCGGCGAGACCCTGAAGCTGCGCGAGATGGAATACATCCAGGCGGCGCAGTCGTTCGGCGTTTCCTCCATGCGTATCCTCACGCGCCACATCATGCCCAACGTGATGCACATCGTGCTGATCTCGGTGGTGATGGATTTTTCCGCGCTGGTGCTGGCCGAGGCGGTGCTGTCCTATGTCGGCGTCGGCGTCGACCCCACCATGATCAGCTTCGGCACCATGATCAACGCTGCGCGGCTGGAGATGGGGCGCGAGCCCATGGTGTGGTGGGCGCTGGCCTCGGCGTTCTGCTTCATGCTGCTGCTGGTGCTGGCGGCGAACCTGTTTGCCGATGCGGTGAGGGATGCGTTCGACCCGCGCCTGAACAGGACGGAGGCTTAACGTTCAACGTCGGACTGATTGCTGGGCGCGCCTACCGGATATATCGCGGCTGCGATCACGCCGTAGATGCAGAACTCGACGAATCCGAAGAGAAACCGCGTGAGCACCACCCATCCCGGGATTGGATATAAGAGAAACTGGTTCAGATCGACAAGCAGCCCGGCGAGCAAACCGAAGAAAGCACCATGGCCGAGCCCTCGCCAGATACCGGGTGTACGAACAAGAGAGGCATAGGAATACACGAAAAGGACGGCGACCCCAGCGGTAAGCAGAAGGCCGAGAGCCAGACTTCTTTCCTCCGCCGGCCGGGCGAGTTGTTCGAGAGCCATGTTGGCGTCGCGAAGAATCACCAAATGGACGACACCGTTCCACAGCAAGGCAAAGACGAAAATTGCCAAGCAGGCGTAGGCAAGCCGTTTGATATTCATTTCTCCTCCTGCTGCAAGACGCCTAACGCCGCGTCAAGCGGCTGCCGGGCCGATAACGCTCGGTTTGAAGATGTACCGTCCCCGGCAGTCCGCTTGGACGCATAGTTAGCCCCTGCGCCCGTTGCGCCTTAAAGTGAGTTCCATGACTGGAACAGCCCCATCAGTAGTCGACCAAATGCCCGTAAGTGCATCTCCACTCGTGCTGAAGCCACCTCTGAAGCTCAGTAGGACGCCGCTAATCACGAACTTTCTGCTTCGAAAGGAAATTGCAGATGGAGTGAACGTGCCATCTGCGTCATAAGCATGGGCGAAGATCTCCTTGCGGCTTGGGTCATAGCCGAATATTTCCAGTCCCCGGTGCGCGCCGTCAGGCATTCTCACGTTCCATGTGTGTTGCAGGAAACATCCTCCAGGCAGCCACTTGTAGATGTCCGAGCCTGAGAAGGCTTTACCACTATCCGGCCCACTAAGCATGGTTCCTTTTGTCTGCCAGCTACCCACAAATTTGTCTAGTTGGATCAACGCCGTTTTTTTGGATGGCATCCGAAGCCTCCTGGCAAGGTAAAGGTAAGGGGCTGCGCTTTGGCGCAGTCCCAGCGGAGCGTACTTGAACCTAGGCGCCCCATTGGTAACTCCGTCAACGATCCGCTTTCACACGCCGGAACAGGTCTGGGTAGTCCACCACAATATCCTCTTCATCCACGGGAAGCTCTGTCCGAAAGCCGCTGCCGTCGAGGTTCTCGAAGAGGTAGAGCCGGTCGGCAAGCCGCGTATATGCCTGCGGCTGTGGATGAACTGTCAGGTCTGGCGCGAAGACCCAGGCCATGAGGAACTGCCGCCGCTCACCGACAGCCATCGGCTCGCGGCGAATCGGAAAGGTGTTGGTAAACGGAGTCGGCCAGATATCGATATCCCTGCACCCATCGAGTTCGGCAATGGATCGACCATCACCGTGGCGCCAGTGGCCTTGGCCATCTGTTTGCAGAGTCAGCGAGCGGGTAGATCGCTCCGTAGTGAGAACCAATTCCGCCTCGCGAAGCTGCCATGCATCGTCCCAGTTGAGGCGGTAGGTGAATCGGAACGGACCGCGCTCCTCGTCGTAAGCGAGGACAACGCTGTCAGCTACCCGCTCTGCCAGAAGCAGATGCTCCAGTCCTACACCCTCACGGTCCTTGTTCCAGAGGGGCATCCAACAAATCGTGCGGGATCGTGAGTTCAGCATCGACACTCCTTTCGTATCGCGGCCTAACGTTCGACGTAACCGGCCGGCGGAGGCCGAAGGCCGGAGCGAACCTGCAAGCGCAGCTTGCAGGCGGTCCGGTTGACGGAGGGGTTGGGCGTCATTCGCGGACTACGGCACGAAAGACTTCGTTGAGCGCGCTCATGGCGGAAAAAGATGATGCCTGGCTTTGGACGTTCTCAAGGCGATCAAGCTCTTGTTCAATGAAGGCGTGAATACTCATGACAGGCGGTTCGAGGCCCATTTCTGGTGCGGCCCGCTTTCTTTCCAGAAGGCGGTTGATGTCTTCCAAGAGTGCTTGCTGATCGCCGATGAGATGGAGTAGGCGTTCAAATTCGATGGGGGCAGGCTTGCCATATTTCTCCAGCCACCGCACAGATAACAACGGGCGAAGCACATAGAAGTACTTCTTGAGCGGAACGAGGTCGGCTTTAAGGTAGCCACGATAGTTTGTTTTCGCCATGCTGCGGTAGTGATGTACTCCACGGACACAGGAGTACACCGACGGCAAAAGGTGCCGAACACGCGCAGCAAAGCTGCCACGCTCTAGATAGACGATTGGCGACTGAATCCACTCGACAAAAGCCGGGTTGGATCGTGCAAAAAGGCGCAATGCTTTTCGAACGTCCCATCCGTTGAGGTCAATGTCGTCGACGATCGGGTACTCAATGACGTCGCGCTTATCTTCAAGGTTCACCGACAAGTACCAGTCGGGTTCATGTGCATAGATAAAGCGGGCGTCGTAATCGCTGTTTGGCGACTCGAAGCCCCATGCTCGACTGCCAGATTCGACGGCAAGGAGCACACGCACGCCATGCTCGCTTTCGGCTCTGTGAATGCGAGAGAGAATCTCTGCGCGAACTGGTGCGGGAATCATGACGCCCAACGTTTGAGTTCAGGGGGCTGGCGCGGCTTTATGCGCCAAGTCCTCTGCAACGAAGGGTTGGGTGTCTTGGAAACACCAATGCCATGGTTCATATTGATAGCCCCAGCGGTTGCCAATGGGATACGAGAGATAGTAGCCGAATTCAGCAGCGTGCTGAGTGAGCCAGGCATATGCAGTGGTTTTGTCGAACTCGACTTCGAGCGCGCGGCTGCCGGAGGTTGAGAGGTCGACGGCGCGCCCGGTGTGGTGTTCGCTAAAGCCCGGAGGTGCACAGACGGTGAGAATGCTTTCAACCGCTGCCCCACTTTCAAGCTTTCGGCGAACTATCTCAGCTTGCCGGTCAATGCTGCGAAAGGCGGAAACGATGAATAGATCGATGCCGTCAGCGAGCGCCCGCGCCTTGAGGCCGCGCCATGCTTCGGAGGCCAAAGCGACAAGCAAGTGATTTCGACCATCCGCTCCAACTTCAGCAACTTCAAGCGTCGCCGCCTCCGCACATTCGCGTAAGCCACGAGCCGTTATCAAGTCGCTCGAAATGCCAAGTGCGGTGAGGTGCGGGTTCATGCGGACTAAGGCGCCCAACGTATAGCTAAGGGGCGCGCCGAAGGCGCGTCCCAGCGACCAACGGGAGCGAACTTGAGCGTAGGGTTAGGTCTACGCATTTGGCAAAAACCGCGACACTTTTGATTGCAGTAAACGTACAAGTATAGGATCCATAAATTCGTAGTCATCTGGAATATCAAGACAGACCACTCTTTTATTAAGAAGGCTAGTCTTGAATTTTGAGGATAACTTATTTCGATGGGCTTTTTCCATCACAAATATTAGATCAGCCCACTCTACCAGTTCAGCCGTGACGGGGTTTTCAGCATCATGATTCAGGCCAGCAGATGAGCACTCAATACTGGGGTAAGTGGAGAAAATTTGCTCAGCAGTTGGGCTGCGAAGGCGATTTTGGCTGCAAATAAACAGTACACGTTTCACAGTGAAAGACCTAACGTGGAGGTAAGGGGCTGCGCTTTAGCGCAGTCCCAGCGCAGCGAAGCGGAGCGAACTTGACCGCAGGGTTAGACGCAAACTGCCGCAACCAAGCCGCCCGACTGTCGGACTGGTGACTTGCCGCAAGAGCTTCAAGTTTTTTTATGGATTCTGGCGAAGCGATACGTTGCCATAATTTCACATACTCTTTGAATTCTTCTGTGTAGTCGTGATTCTCGACAATGGTTAAGAAAACTCGGTTTAGGCGCTCTATTTGATGAGCTGTCAGTGCAGCGCTCTTGAGCGCACGCGCGAAAAGAGCGCGAATGAACCCGGAATACGACCCGATGTAGCGCAGCTCGATATAGCGTACTGCAAGCTCTACGCAAGCAATATCGTTTGCACGAACACCTTCCGCAATTCGGTAAAGGGTCGCTCGGTACTGAAGCCAGTTCTTGCGGTCAGGAAGCCATTCGGGTGCGCCGGGCTCTGTAGCTTCTGCGCCGTCAATGGAAAACGAGCCGCCGAGATTGTGATGTGCGGCAACGAGCTCGGCTTTACTCCAGCCCTTCGGAACCCCATGATAGGTTTCCAGTGATACGCGGAAGCGGCCTCCGTAGGTAATCATTTGCATCTAACGTGGAGCTAAGGGGCGCGCCGAAGGCGCGTCCCAGCGACCAAAGGGAGCGAACTTGAGCGCTGGGTTGGGGGTGTGGCTCATACAGGCATTGCCTTTGGTTCTTGTATGGCTGGGGAGACTTGGCCTTGGGGTGGCGCTAACCATTTGGTTATATAAATGCCAAGTATGGTCGTGATGACAAAGATGATGACAGCCGCCAACACATGCTCTTTTAACCACCGACCAAACGCTTTAAGTCGGTGGAATTTTTCGTCAGGGGGTAGCTCCATGAAGTACGGGTCGTATTCACGATCAACCCAAGTTGGGCCACCGGGATACTCGGAGATTTTGCGTTTCTCCTTCTCGCGTTGGAGGGCTGAACGACGCGCAGAGCCTTCTTTGCTTTTCTCAAGTTCAACGTCAAGGGTCTTGTCATTCATTGCCTCTAGGTCGCGGTCATAAGGAACGTCAAATGCAACCTTGTTATAACCATCAGCGATCTGTTGTTGTGGAGTGCGGTCGTCTGCCATTTGTTACCCCCAACGTTCAAGGTCAGGGGCGCTGCGCGACGCTTTATCGCGCAGCGTCCCCTGCACCGCCGGGTTAGCCAACATTCGCAACCTCCTGAATTCGGACCCGGAGCCGCCAATAGAAAGCCACAGCAATGACAGCGCCAAACGCTATATCGATCCCTTCGTTCACGGCGCCCGGTGCAGCGAGTTCCCCGAGGAAGCTAAAACCCAAGACAAAGCCCAAGGCGATTGTGAAGAGCACCAATATTGCGAGAAGCCTAAGGCTAAGCGGCACATGAAGCGCCACGTAACGGGAAAGAAAGTCTTTGTTGTCACCGGCCGCGTTGGCCCGAAAACAGGAAACGGTTCCGGCTACGACGAACAGAACCGAGAGAATGACATTCACCGTTTTCATCAGCGTTAGCGCTTCCGAAGTATCAGACGGGAGCGACACGCCAAGGGTCGTGCTCACAAGAGCAAACATGAGGTACTTGAGTTGTTCGGTCTCGGGAAGGGGGCCTCGTTTGAGGTCCTCCACAAGCGCATTCGTGTCCCAGAGGTACATGTTGGCTAACGTGCAGCTAAGGGGCGCGCCGAAGGCGCGTCCCAGCGACCGGAGGGAGCGAACTTGAGCGTAGGGTTAGGTCTTGATAGAAACATTACTTTTTCCATTGCTTAAGCATTTCGATACGTGATTGTGTAGCTGTTGCTCGGCAGCTTTGGTACAACATTGCCCACATTGAGCCACCTTCCGCTTCATCATTTGCTTCTTTGCGACAGTTTGGATCTCTCATTTTTAGCCAAGCGCGCTGCTCTTTCTGAAGCTCCTTTTGCTTGGGCTCTGGTATTGAGCTCATTAATTGCTTGTAGGTGAGATTTAGTTCTCGGTCAGCAGTTTCAAAGTCGCGCTCTGCACAAGCATTCATTTGTGATTGATTTCCAGCATAGTCACATTCTTGGTCGCTTAGCGACCAAGCAGCCGTTTGTGAAAATATCAGAAATGCCGAACCCAACAGAATATAAGTAACTTTCATGTTAAAGACCTAACGTGGAGGTAAGGGGCTGCGCTTTAGCGCAGTCCCAGCGCAGCGAAGCGGAGCGAACTTGACCGTAGGGTTAGGGTTTGACCGCATATTTTTCATTACATGAACGACAACCATAAGAAGATGAGCTGATTTTTTGAAGAGGAATTTTTTGTCCGAGCCTGAGCCAACAGCCGGGACACTTTGGGCCTGTGGCGAGGAGCGCAGAATAGTTACCAAGGCGCTCATGGCTTACGCTCGTAGAATGAAGTATGCGATTTATCTCACTCAGGCGCGCTGTTATTTTCAGCTTTTCATCTTCAAGGGAAGGCTTCTGCTCATCGAGCTTCGCTATAAGGCTCTCGGCATAAAGGACAAGCTCTTTGGTGATGTCATCCATACAAAACTCTAACGTGCAGCTAAGGGGCGCGCCGAAGGCGCGTCCCAGCGACCGGAGGGAGCGAACTTGAGCGTAGGGTTAGGTGTTTCTAGTAAGTAGGCCATAGCACCACGAGACCAAAGCCAACGATGAACTCCGATAGAAACTGAAACTGTGGATTGCGCTTTAGGAGAGACGCAATGAAAAATGCGAGCCCCAGCACCGCTGCCACAAGAGAAATAAGAAATCCAGATGCGCCTGACGCGTAAACATAAAGCGACAGATATTTTGCAATCGGATCTGGCGCGACGCGAGATATCGCCGCAATAACAAATAGAATCGGTAGATATATAAGCAACATCGTGCTTGCGCGCACCGAGAAATGTTGGGAAAAGCTCCATTGTTTGCTCATGCGGATAAACACCTAACGTGCAGCTAAGGGGCGCGCCGAAGGCGCGTCCCAGCGACCGCAGGGAGCGAACTTGAGCGTAGGGTTAGGCATGGCCGTCACCAGGTTTGGTTTTGGTTCCTCTATGCTCAGCACAAAGCCCGGCCCAGAATTCTTTGTACGGCATGACATGCTCATGCTTTGCCCTCCAATGTGCGTCTATGCCATCCCAACCATTGCCCAGAAATACGTGATCGCACTCAGGGCAAGTGCGTGGCAATGCTGGTTCTCGTTTTCTCTGACAGCAAAGACAAGATGCGCTCATATGGTTGTCCTCGAATGCCTAACGTGTAGCTAAGGGGCGCGCCGAAGGCGCGTCCCAGCGACCGGAGGGAGCGAACTTGAGCGCAGGGTTAGGCATGTTTTAGCTTGAGCAAAATTTCAAGTTTCTTTAGGTATGCTGCCATTGCAGAGCTACTACTTGTTGGAACACAACCATCGTTATAGAGGTAAACCCTGTCACCTGGCTCTTCATCTTTATAGGAAAGTTTTTTAAGAGTAGATGGCCCAATACCTTTCAGCTTCATTGCAACGGGATAGTCGTCGTAGTTAACAAAATCGCCTGTGTTAAAACCAACTGGTTTGTAATTTCGATTTAAAAGAACCCATGAACCGTCGGCACATTTTTCAATGCAATAAGGAAAATACACTGCTCGAACATTTTTAATTGCCATATTTTTCTCCAAATGCCTAACGTGTAGTTAAGCCGCGCCGGTAGGCGTCGGCCTTGAACGTAGGGTTAGAGGATATGGACGATTGGACTAGATACCGCATGATGTGGAAACCGGGGATGCCGCTCATTGGGATGAGTGAACAAACCCAATCGATGGTCTGTCTTGCGACGCATCTACGATGGCTAGTACATAACTCGACGGTATTTGAACCTCCCATGGCTCACCATTCGATATTTTCAGAATCTGAACTGAAACAAACCATGCGTCATAAGAAGGTTTCTGACAATAAACCAACTTCATGCCCTTGTGTTCCTCAACATACTCATCAAACAACTGAAGAATTTCTGGAGGAACAGTTGACTGAAACACAACAGCGAAACCGCGAGGGAGAGCAGACATAATATCCTCTAACGTGTAGCTAAGGGGCGCGCCGAAGGCGCGTCCCAGCGACCGGAGGGAGCGAACTTGAGCGTAGGGTTATGCATTTCGCTTCCACGCACCAGAAGCACATGCATCAATAAGCATTGAGACAGTAACGGGTTCCTTTCGGGCTGCGATGTGCTCATCTCTATATTTCAATTTTCGCCAGAAATAAATCGGCCCTTTGAAGCAAGGTTCGTTTCTGAAATATCTCCGAAATTCAAACTCGGATAAATCGAGATGATATTTTTCATGACACCTTTCAAATACCTCCCACGCATCATCACCATCGACACCTAGATCACCGAGTAGCGTGCTATTAAGTGAGATTTTTGATAGAGGGAGCAGGGTTTCCTCTCTGATCAAATTTATCACCTCATTCTCTAGCGTGGCATTATGCATAACGTGCAGCTAAGGGGCGCGCCGAAGGCGCGTCCCAGCGACCAGAGGGAGCGAACTTGAGCGTAGGGTTAGAGCTTCTCAATTAATTGCCTCTTCAGGTAAAGGCCAGCTAAAAACAAAATTACGGAGGCCGCGAGGAAAGCGATCATGAACTCCTTGTCACTCGACTCCATACCAAAATCTTTTGTGTACACCATCAGTGCCAAGACGACGCCGGCAAACACAACATAAGCTTTGAGACTCCACGCCTTCCTATTCAATGCGCCGAGACCTGACAATAAGGATGAAAGAGCCATCACGGATACCGATATTGTGAGTTGAGGCGTATATACATCTCGCACAACAGCCATATCGTATACGCCATATACGGAGTAGCCGCCCCAACTTAGCAGCAGCAAGCCAAGAACGGTCAATCCAACGCTGCGCATCGCCATTTAGTGCTCTAACGTGCAGCTAAGGGGCGCGCCGAAGGCGCGTCCCAGCGACCAAAGGGAGCGAACTTGAGCGTAGGGTTAGACATTTCGCTTGCTCAGGCGCTTGTATTCACGCTCAAGAAACCGATAGAAAGTTGGTGAACAGACACCCTTGGCTAACTGAGGGAGTGTGTGGCCAGACTTTGCTACAACATCAATATCTGCACCTGCCTTGATGAGCCAGCGAAACATTTTCTTCCTCGTGCGCACATATTTTCTGTCGTCCATCCGAAATAGCCAAATTAGTGGAGTCCAGCCTCGCTCATCTTTGGCATTTGGATTAAAGCCATTGCGCAAATGCCAGCGCACGGCACTTGGGCCACATTGCCAGGCGCAGGAATGCACCTCAGTAAAAGAGGCTTCGGTGTCTGGGTCAAGGTACGGTGGTCGGTCCATAATGTCTAACGTGTAGCTAAGGGGCGCGCCGAAGGCGCGTCCCAGCGACCAGAGGGAGCGAACTTGAGCGTAGGGTTAGGCATTGTTTTCCTCACCTTGTTTTTGCCTTCCATGATGCCTGATAAGAACAAAGAGCAAGCAAATGATATACGAAGTCAGGAACTGAACAACAAAGACGAATGCAAAGGTTGATGCGGTCAATGAGCCATTGATGCCGAAAAGGCTGCCAACCAAAAGAGAGGGTTTAAGTAAACCAAAAACGATTATCGCGACCATCGGCGAACCGTGCGCAAAAGCGAAAGAGAAAACGGCCAGCAAAACGCTAACTGCAGCGAATGAAACAGAGATTATGAGGTATCGCCGGCTGAGCAATAGTGAGGGCACGATGTAATGCCTAACGTAAAGTAGCCATCCCATTTGACGCAAAATATTGCGTCATGGCGATGGATAAAAAGAATTCATTCATACATAATCCGCAGCGGGTCAATGTGTTACGTTTTTTTAGGGTGTCCTAAATATGACTGAAAACCCATCATCTGCTTCGGCTCCCAAGCTGCTCGACCAAGTGCGCGGCAAGATTCGCCTGAAACACTACAGCATTCGCACCGAGCAATCTTACGTCGACTGGATTAGACGCTATATCCTTTTTCACGGCAAGCACCACCCCAAGGACATGGGGGCGCAAGAGATCGAGGCATTTCTCACGCATTTGGCGGTGCAGGGACGCGTCGCCGCTTCCACTCAGAATCAGGCCAAGTCGGCTCTACTGTTCCTGTACAAGCGGGTGCTGGGCATTGACCTGCCGTGGCTGGACAACGTGGAGCGTGCCAAGGTGCCGAAGCGCCTGCCTGTCGTGTTGACGCGCGAGGAAGTGCAGGCGGTGCTGTCGCGGCTTGAGGGGACGCACTGGTTGATCGCAAGTCTGCTGTATGGCGCCGGCTTGCGCATCATGGAGTGCGTGCGGCTGCGGGTGAAGGACGTGGAGTTTTCTCGCCGCGAGATTCTGGTGCGTGATGGCAAGGGCTTCAAGGATCGGGTGACGATGCTGCCCGCAGCGGTGGCTGCACCGCCCAAGGCGCACCTGGAGCGGGTTAGGGCGTTGCACCAGCAGGATCTGGCCGCGGGTTTCGGCGAGGTGTATCTGCCTTATGCGCTGGATAAGAAATATCCGAGCGCGGGCAGGGATTGGGCATGGCAATATATTTTTCCTTCCGCCAATTTGTCGGAAGACCCGCGCGAGGGCAAAACGCGGCGGCATCATCTTCAGGATCAGGCAGTGCAGCGCGCCGTGAAGCAGGCAGTGCGTGTAGCGGGAATTGCCAAGCCCGCAACGCCGCATACCTTCCGCCATTCCTTTGCGACGCACTTGCTGGAAGGCGGCTACGACATCCGCACCGTGCAGGAGCTGCTCGGCCATTCCGATGTTTCCACCACGATGATTTACACTCATGTGCTGAACAAGGGCGGCCGAGGCGTGGTCAGCCCGCTGGATAGATAGATACATGAGTCAGATACTTTCTGTAGATTCACTCAAAGCATCCCTGCGCTCCGGCGCGCCTATTGTGGACGGCATCTCGTTCGACATCGCTGCGGGGGAGACCTTTGCCTTGCTGGGCGAATCGGGCTGTGGCAAGTCGATGACCGCGCTGTCGCTGATGCGGCTGCTGCCGGATGGCGTGGTGCATGCGGGCGGCACGGCGCAGATGGAAAACGTTGCCCTGTTCGAGCTGCCGGAGCGCGATATGCGCGCGGTGCGTGGCGGGCGGATGGCGATGATCTTCCAGGAGCCGGGGCTGAGTTTGAATCCGGTGATGACGGTGGGGGAGCAGATCGCGGAGGTGCTGGCGTTGCATGGCGTAGGTCGGGATTCATCCCGACAAGAGAGGGGTGTCGGGTTAAAACCCGACCTACGACAGTACCAAAAATCGCCCTCTCCCCCTGCCCCTCTCCCGCAAGCGGGAGAGGGGAGCGCACTTGCGCCAACGGGGAGGGTAGGGCAGGCAACCGAACAGCGTTGCATCGAGCTGCTGGACCAGGTCGGCATCCCGGATGCGGCGCGGCGTGTGCACGAATACCCGTTTCAGATGTCCGGTGGCATGAAGCAGCGCGTGATGATTGCGATGGCGTTGGCGGGCGGCCCGAAGCTGCTCATCGCCGACGAGCCGACCACGGCGCTGGACGTGACGATACAGGCGCAGGTCCTGCAGCTCTTGCGCGACACGCAGGACAGGACCGGCATGGCGCTGCTGCTCATCACGCACGATCTCGGCGTGGTGGCGGAGAACGCGCACCGCGTCGGAGTGATGTATGCCGGGCAGATCGTGGAGCAGGCCAGCCGCGAGCAACTCTTCACCAAACCCCTGCATCCCTACACGCAGAAACTGTTTGCCGCGATGCCGGATTCCTCCCGACTTGGCCAGCCGCTGAGCGCCATACCCGGCAGCGTGCCGCCGCTGGGTAGTCTTGAGGTGGGTTGCCGCTTTGCGGCGCGCTGCGACTATGCGTGGGAGGTGTGCCGGGAGCGGACACCGGAGTTGTTGATGGCCGGGGAAGGGCGCGCGGTGCGGTGTCATTTGTATGACGAAGCGGGGAATGTGAAGAGTGAAATGCCCCTCTCCCGCGCTGACGCGCACCCCTCTCCCGCTTGCGGGAGAGGGGCTGCGCGGGAGAGGGTGCCTTGCTTCTGCAAGTCTCCGACCTGCGCGTCCACTTCCCCATCCGCAAGGGCATCCTGCAGCGCGTGGTGGGGCAGGTGAAGGCGGTGGACGGTGTGTCTCTGGAGATTCCGCGTGGCCGTACGCTGGCGCTGGTGGGCGAATCCGGCTGCGGCAAGACCACGCTGGGCAAGTCACTGCTGCAATTGATTCCGCCCACGGCGGGCAGCGTGCTGTTCGCCGGGCGCGAGCTGGTCGGCCCGGATGCTGGGCGCGGCGCGATGCAGATGGTGTTCCAGGATCCTTATGCTTCGCTCAACCCGAAGATGCGCGTGGCGGAGATACTGGAAGAGGGCATGAGCGCGCTGCACATCGGCGGCGACAGCAAGGCGCGGCAGGCGCACATCGACGAGTTGCTGGACAAGGTGGGGCTGGCGCGCGACAGCAAGTGGCGCTATCCGCACGAGTTCTCCGGCGGGCAGCGCCAGCGCATCGCCATCGCGCGCGCCCTGGCGGTGTCGCCGCAGTTGCTGATTTGCGACGAACCGACCAGCGCGCTGGACGTGTCGGTGCAGGCGCAGATCCTGAACCTGTTGAAATCGCTGCAGGACGAGATGGGCTTGAGCTATCTCTTCATCACGCACAACCTCGCAGTGGTGGAGTACATCGCGCATGAGGTGTGCGTGATGTACCTGGGGCGCATCGTCGAGCGCGGCACGACGGAAGAAGTGCTGCATACCCCCAGGCATCCCTACACGCAGGCGCTGCTCTCTGCGGTGCCGCGCATCGACGGCAAGGGCAGGGAATACGTCAAGCTGGAAGGCGATCTGCCGTCACCGGCAAATCCGCCGCAGGGTTGCCACTTCGCGCCGCGCTGCCCGCAGGCGATGGCAGTCTGCGCGACCTATCCGGAGGCGACCAAGATCAGCGCGACGCATGGCGTGCGCTGTCATCTGTACGACCGGAAGGACTAGTTGGAGCTGGAAGTGCGGGGGTGGTAGGCGACCTTCATGCTGGCCGCTTTGCGGGTGTTGGTTTTCCTGGCCTTGGCTTTGGTCGCTTTGATGGCCGGATTGCGATGGCTGCGACGGTCGGACAGCACGATGTTGAAGCGCTGGCCGACGCGCAGGAAGGTGCGGCCATGGTTCGCCTCGCGCAATTGCGCCTGGCTCACATTGAAGCGGCGCGCGATGGTGGAGATGGTGTCGCCGCGGTGCACGGTGTAGCGTACCGCGCCGTACATCTCTGCCACCGCGGAAGCGTGCATGTTGAATGCAGAGAATTCTGTGGCGGTCGCTTCATCGGTGATCGGAACCAGCAGTGTCTGGCCGTTGCTTTCCTGTGCGAACTTGGAAAGGCCGTTCGCATTGCGCAGCTCTGCAGAGGACAGGCCGAAGCGCGCGGCGATTTCGCTGAACAGCTCCCCTTTCTTGCTCTGATAAGGCTGCCATGACACGAGGCGCTGGTCGGTTCGCTCAAGGTTATTGCGGAAGGTCTCGACCTTGTCCACCGGGAGCAGGATGACGTCGGACATGTCCTGCAGGATTACCGGGCGGTTATGGCCGGGATTGAGCGCGATAAACTCGTCCATCGAGATGTTGGCCAGTTCTGCCGCGACCTTCACGTCGATGTGCCGCGCCGTGGCGATCGCCTCGAAATAGGGCTCGTCGGAGATATCGCCCAACGTCAGGCCGAAACGCTCAGGATCGCTGACGATGTTCTTCACCGCCAGCAGCTTGGGCACATAGTTGCGCGTCTCGCGCGGCATATTGAGATGCGAATAATCGGTTGGCTTGCCGCGCTTGCGGTTGGTCTTCTGCGCACGCGCGACGGCGTTCTCGCCCCAGTTGTAGGCGGCCAGGGCCAGTTCCCAGTCGCCGAACTGGTCATGCAGTTTCTGCAGATAATCCAGCGCGCCATTGGTCGCACCGATGATGTCGCGGCGGCCGTCGTACCACCAGTTCTGCTCCATGCCGAAGTGCTTGCCGGTGGAAGGGATGAACTGCCAGATGCCGGAGGCGCTGGCCACGGAATTGGCGCCGGGATTGAATGCGCTCTCGATCATCGGCAACAGTGCGATCTCCATCGGCATGCCGCGGCGTTCGACTTCATCAACGATGTAGAACAGGTAGCGGCGCGCACGCTCCGACATGCGCAGCACGTAATCGGGGTGGCTGGCGTACCACTTCTCGTGGCGCTTGATCAACGGGCTGTTCAGCTCGTTCATCGCATAACCGTTGCGGATGCGCTGCCACAGGTCGCCGGGAGCTGGTTCGGGGGCGACGATCATGGCTTCGCGTATCGGCGCGGGAGCTTGTGTCTCGGGTTCAGCGGCTGTAGCAGCCTGAGGATCGGCAGCTTCTTCCGGTTTCGTTTCTGCGGAAGATGTTTCGACTTGAGCTTCTTCTGCCGGAGCCGCTTGTGCGGACGGCGCAATAACCGCTGGTATCGATAATTCCGGGCTATTCAATGCCAGAGCGGTCTCAGCAGCGGATGCCATGGTTACGTTACAGCCGAGAACGGCGCCAAGGATCAGCAGTAACGGTTTGTTGATGGACACTATATGTAGCCGGAGAAATAAAGGTGCCGCGATAGTAGCGGAGGGGCGGCGGCGGGTCAACCTTGGCTGTGTCATTCCGGCGATGAAAGATATTGATTTTTGTCTTGTTTTACGATGATTTGGCGAGAGATGGGCTGCCCAAAAGCAGAAGGGGGAGCGATTTACGCTCCCCCTTTCTGTTTGCCGGAAAGTGCCGGGTTTTACTTGATGACTTCCTTCAGTTGCTCAAGGATGGCCGGGTTCTCCAGTGTCGAGACGTCCTGGGTGATCTCTTCGCCCTTGGCGATGGCACGCAACAGGCGACGCATGATCTTGCCGGAACGGGTCTTGGGCAGGTTGTCGCCGAAGCGGATCTCGTCGGGCTTGGCGATCGGGCCGATCTCCTTGCCCACCCAGTTGCGCAGTTCCTCGGCGAGCTTCTTGGCGGCAGCAGCATCGGCCGGACGTGCGCCTTTCAGCACCACGAATGCGACCACGGCTTCGCCCTTGATCTCGTGCGGCTTGCCGACGATGGCGGCTTCCGCCACCAGCGGGTTGGCGACCAGTGCGGACTCGATCTCCATCGTGCCCAGACGGTGGCCGGAGACGTTCAGCACGTCGTCGATGCGGCCCATGATCCAGAAATAGCCGTCGTCGTCGCGGTGTGCGGAGTCGCCGGCCAGATAGGCGCCCTTCATCTCCTCGGGGAAGTAGCCCTTCTTGTAGCGCTCGGGATCGCCCCAGATGGTGCGGATCTGCGACGGGAACGGCTTCTTGATGACGAGGAAGCCGCCATGCTGGTCGTGCACTTCGTCGCCGGCCTCGTTGACGATGGTGGCCATGATGCCGGGCAGCGGCAGGGTGCAGGTGCCGGGCTTGATCGGCATCGCGCCGGGCAGCGGGGCGATCATGTGGCAGCCGGTCTCGGTCTGCCACCAGGTGTCCACGATGGGGCAGCGTGCGCCGCCGACAGTGTTGTAGTACCACATCCAGGCTTCGGGGTTGATCGGCTCGCCCACGGTGCCGAGCAGGCGCAGGCTGGACAGGTCGTATTGCTTCGGCAGTTCGCCGCCGAGCTTGATCAGCGAGCGGATGGCGGTCGGCGCGGTGTAGAAGGTGGTGACCTTGTGGTCCTGGATCATCTTCCAGAAACGGCCTGCGTCCGGATAGGTCGGCACGCCTTCGAAGATGACCTGGGTCGCGCCCATGGCCAGCGGGCCGTAGGTGACGTAGCTGTGGCCGGTGATCCAGCCCACGTCGGCCGTGCACCAGAAGATGTCGGAAGGCTTGTAGTCGAACACCCACTTCATGGAAGTCATCGCGCCCAGCAGGTAGCCGCCGGTGGAATGCTGCACGCCCTTGGGCTTGCCGGTGGAGCCGGAGGTGTAGAGGATGAACAGCGGGTGTTCCGCGCCGACCCATTCCGGCTCGCAGGTGTTGCCCTGGCTGGCGACGAGGTCGTGCCACCAGATGTTGTTGCCGTTCCATTGCACGTCGCCGCCGGTGCGGCGATAGACGATCACGCTGTGCACCGCTTCGCAGCCGCCCATGGCCAGGGCCTCGTCCACGGCGGGCTTGAGCGCCATTGCCTTGCCGCCGCGGAATTGTCCGTCGGCGGTGATGACCGCACACGGCCTGCGCGTCAGTGATGCGCTCATGCAGGCTCTTGGAGGAGAAACCGCCGAACACGACGGAGTGGATCGCGCCGATGCGGGCGCAGGCTTGCATCGCGACCACGGCTTCAATGCTCATCGGCATGTAGACGACCACGCGGTCGCCTTTCTTGATGCCGCGCGACTTCAGGCCGTTGGCGAAGTGGCACACGCGGGAGTGCAGTTCCTTGTAGCTGACCTTGGTGACCTTGCCGTCGTCCGCTTCGAAGATGATCGCGGTCTTGTCGGCTTGCAGCGCCAGGTGTTTGTCGAGGCAGTTGAAGGAGACGTTCAGTTCGCCGTCTTCGAACCACTTGTAGAACGGAGCGTTGCTCTCGTCCAGCGACTTGGTGAAGGGCTTGTGCCAGAGGATGTTCTCGCGCGCCAAGTTGGCCCAATAACCAGCGTAATCCTTGTTTGCGGCATCGACCATCGCCTTGTAAGCGGCCATGCCGGAAACGTTGGCTTGTTTCACAAACGCTTCGGCGGGCGGGAACACGCGCGTTTCGTTCAAGACTGACTGGATATTGGACATACTGTTCTCCTGAAAAAGTTGTTATGGTGGTTCACATACTTGTGATTCAGTTTCAGTGCGAAGTCCCATTCTACCGAGTCTTCGGCACTGGCGAAAATTTCCTGCGATTTGTCCGGATCGGTCGATTCAGGCAGGAAACTCGCTGCATTCAGTGGTGAGGAGAACCGCGACGACAGGCGTGGGCGGCATCTCCTCAATGTTCGTAGGACTATAGCCAAATTTCCTGACTTGAGCCTTACAAAATGCCGGATTGGGGCGTCGTTCGTGGCTTTGGGGCATGCACGCGATCCGGAAAAAGGCGCGATTCAGCCGAAACGCAGCTTCAGGATCAGCACCGTTCCGGCCAGCAGCAGCGTGATGCCGTTGGCGATGATGATGGGCCATGCTCCCAGCAGGATGCCGTATGCCAGCCAGAGCGCCACGCCGAGGGTGAACAGGGCATACATCAGCAGCGAGATGTCCTTGGTGTGCCGGGTCCGCCATACGCGCCAGACCTGCGGGAGGAAGGAGCAGGTGGTGAGCGTGGCGGCGACCGCACCGATCAGTTCTTGCCCTGTCATCAGTGTGCTCCGTGGGCGTCGGTGTCCAAAGTCCAGAGTTGATGCGCGTCGAGCAGCAGGCGATAACGCGCCTCGTTGGCATCAAGTCGGGCCAGGCTTTCGGACAGGGCGGATTCCAGCGCCAGACGGCGTGCGCTGAGCGTCTCGGTCAGGCTGCTCTCGCCCAGACTGTAGGCGCGGCTGACGAGTTCGGCGTTCTGGCGGATGCTGTCGGCTGCTTCCCTGGCTTGCAGCCATATCTCATAGCTGCGTGCCGCCTGCGTATGGGTGGCGTAGATGTCCGCGTCCAGACGGCGCATCACGGCGCTTTCGCGGTTGCCTGCGATCTCGGCTTGCTGGGCGGCGTTTTCGGCATGGCTGCCGCGCAGGCCGAAGGAGAGCGGGACGGAGACATACACTCCGGCCACCTTCTCATTGCCGCCGAGTTCATTCGAATAGCGCAGGCCGACGGTGGGGTCGGGGAGGCGGTCGGCGCTGCTGCGTTCGGCCAGCATCTGCTGCAGGCGCCGCTCGGAGCGTGCCATCTCCAGCTCATGGTTGTGGTCGAGGATGGCCTGTTTCCAGTGATCGAGACTCTCGCCGATGGGGCGGGGCTCGCTTGACGCCGGTTGCTGCGGCAGGATGACCAGCGGGAACTGGCGGGCCAGTTCGTTGCCTGCCAGTTCGGCGCGCATCCTGGCCTGCTGCAGCGAAACGGTCGCCTGTGCCACGGCGGCATTGGCCTGGCCCAGCTCCATGCGCGGCGCGTCGCCGGCCTTGAGCCGCTTTTCGGTGGTCAGCGCCTGCTGCCTGAGTATGTCCGTCTGCTGTTGCCATTGCAGCACCTGCACCTGTTCGCGTTGCCAGTTGAACCACAAGTGCAGCAGCGTGCGTCCCGGCTTCATGGCGCGCATCGCCCAGGGCATGGGTGGCGCGTGCCACTCCCTCTTCGCCGATGTCGCTGTCGATGAACACCTTGTTGATGAGGCGCAATGGGCGTTCGATGGCGACATCCCACTCCCTCAGCTTTTCGCCCGGAGTCGTGGTGCGGCGTTGCGCGGTTCCGGCGCGCACGCTGAACTCGTAGTTGCCGCTCTCCCAGCGGCGCTGGTTGGTGCGCTCTATGCGCACGCCGGTCTCGGCATTCAGCACGTCGACATGGCTGTCCAGCGCCGCATCGACCTGGGTGTGCGGCGGCAGGTCGGGATAGTCGGCATCCGCGGCGAAAGCGGGAACGGCGCTGCACGCGCCAGCAACAGCAGGGCAGTGGCGCGCATGCTCATGCCAGCCTCCCGAATTCGATGACGGGGGTCAGCCAGTAGGCGATCTCGCGGTTGGGGTCCGATTCCTTGAGATGGGCGATCAATGCATGCGCATCGTCCAGGTTCATCACGGTGGTGAACTGCACCCGTTGCGAACGGCCGCGCACCTGCTCGATCATGCTGGGCAGCAGTTCCTTCTGGCTGCCGCCCTCGGTGCGCGTGATGGTGAAGCCGCGCACCCAGTCCGGATGCTGCAACAGGTGGTCGACCATGCGCTCTTCCAGCGAGCGGTGGCAGACCAGGGTCAGACAGCAATTCATCTCTTTCATATATTCCCCCTCACCGCCTCGATGCCGAAGCGGCGGTACAAGATGGGCAGCATGATCAGCGTCAGCGCGGTGGAACTGATCAGTCCGCCGATGACCACGATGGCCAGCGGTTTCTGGATCTCCGAGCCGGGACCGTTCGCGAACAGCAGCGGCAGCAGGCCGAACAGGGTGATGCTGGCGGTCATCAGCACCGGGCGCAGGCGGCGTTTGGCGCCTTCGGTGATCACGCGCGTGATGTCCATGCCCTCGCTATGCAACTGGTTGAAGTAGGACACCATCACCACCCCGTTCAACACCGCGATGCCGAGCAGGGCGATGAAGCCGACCGAGGCGGGCACGGAGAGGTATTCGCCGCTGATCCACAGGGCGAACACGCCGCCGATGAGCGCGAACGGGATGTTGGTGAGCACCAGAGCGGCCTGGCGCACCGAGCCGAAGGTGGCGAACAGCAGCAGGAAGATCAGACCCAGCGCGATCGGAACCACCACCGCCAGCCTTGCGGCCGCACGTTGCTGGTTCTCGAACTGTCCGCCCCAGGTGATGAGGTAGCCTTCCGGCAACTGGATCTGCGCGGCGACGGCGGCCTTGGCCTCGTCCACGAAGCCGACCAGGTCGCGCCCGCGCACATTGCTCTGGATCACCACCATGCGCACACCGTTCTCCCTGTCCACCTTGACCGGGCCGTCGGCGCGTTCCAGCCTGGCGACGACCGAGAGCGGCACGCTCTGCCCGTTCGCCAGCGGCAGGGTGAGTGCGGCGAACAGGGCGGGGGACTGCTGCACTTCGGCGTCGCCGCGCAGCAGCAGCGGCGTGCGCCGTCCTTCCTCGATCACCGTGCCCAGCAGGCGGCCTTCCACCTGGGTGCGCAGCGAGTTGCTGATGTCGTCCACGGAGAGTCCCATGACGGCCTGCGGCGAGGCGGTCGATGACCACGCGGTAGTACTGCACGCCGTTGTTCTTCACGGTGTAGGCGTCCTCGCTGCCCTTGATGCCCTCGATGACGGTCACCATCTGTTCCGACAATTCACTGAGCTTGGCGATGTCGGTGCCGAATATCTTGATGGCGACGTCGCCGCGCGAACCGGTGAGCATCTCCGAGACGCGCATGGCGATGGGCTGGGTGAAGCTGTATTCGAGTCCGGGGAAGTCACCCATCACCTTGCGGATGTCGTCGATGATCGCTTCCTTGTCCGGCGTGCGCCATTCCTCCTGCGGCTTGAGCACGAGGAAGTTGTCGGTCTCGTTCAATCCCATCGGGTCGAGGCCGAGCTCGTCCGCGCCCGCGCGCGAGACGATGCTCTTGATCTCCGGTACTGATTTGAGGATGGCCGCCTGCACGCGTTTGTCGATGTCGGCGGTCTGCACGATGTTGATGGAAGGCAGCTTGGCGGTCTGCATGATGATGTCGCCTTCGTCCATCTCCGGCATGAAGGTCTTGCCGATGAAGAGATAGACCACCACGGTCACGGCGAGCATGGCGATCGCCCCGCCCAGCACCTTGCGTTCGTTGGCCAGCGCGCGGTCGAGCAGCGGGGTGTAGAGCGCCAGCGCCTTGCGCACCAGCCACGGTTCGTCGTGGCTGGCGGTCTTCAGCATGTAGGAGGCCAGCATCGGGATGACGGTGAGCGAAAGCAGCAGCGATCCGGCCAGCGCAAACACGATGGTGAGCGCGACCGGGATGAACAGCTTGCCTTCCAGCCCTTGCAGCGTCATCAGCGGCAGGAACACGATGATGATGATGGCGACGCCCGCCGCGACCGGCGTGATGACTTCTTTCACCGCGCGGTAGATGACGTGCAGGTGCGGGATGTGCGGCCGCCTTTCGCCGAGGTGGCTGATGACGTTCTCCACCACCACCACCGCGCCGTCCACCAGCATGCCGAGCGCGATGGCCAGGCCGCCCAGACTCATCAGGTTGGCCGACATGCCGAACTTCTGCATCATGATGAAGGTGATGAGCACCGCCAGCGGCAGGGTCAAGCGCGACCACCAGTGCGGCACGCAGGTTGCCGAGGAACAGCACCAGCAGGATGACGACCAGCACGATGGCCTCGGTAAGCGCCTTGGTGACGGTGCCGACGGCACGTTTCACCAGGCTGCCGCGATCGTAGAACACCTTGGTGGTCACGCCTTGCGGCAGCGTGGGCGCGAGTTCGGCGAGTTTCTTGCGCACGCCGTCCACCACTTTCTGGGCGTTGGCGCCGCGCAAGCCCAGCACCAGGCCTTCCACTGCTTCGCTCTTGCCGTCCATGGTGACGACGCCATAACGGGTCAGGCTGCCGATGCGCACCTGCGCGATATCGCTGACACGGATCGGGTTGTTGCCGGGACTGGCGACGACGATGTTGCCCACGTCCTGCAAGGTCTTGATGCCGCCTTCCGCGCGCACCAGCAGCGATTCGTCGCCGTCGCTGAGGCGTCCGGCGCCGTCGTTGCGGTTGTTCGCTTCCAGCGCCTCCTGCAATTGCTGCATGGAAAGTCCGCGCGCAGCGAGGGCCGTGTGATCGGGCACGACTTCGAAGCTGCGCGCCAGGCCGCCGAGCGAGTTGACGTCGGCCACGCCGGGCAGGGTGCGCAGGGCGGGGCGTATGGTCCAGTCCAGAATGGTGCGGCGCTGTTCCAGCGAGATGCCTTCGCCTTCCACGGTGAACATGAACATCTCGCCCAGCGGGGTGGTGATCGGTGCGAGGCCGCCGCTGGCGCCGCCGGGCAGGTCGCGCATCGCGTTGCCCAGCCGTTCGGCGACCTGTTGGCGCGCCCAGTAGATATCGGTGCCGTCGTTGAAATCGATGGTGATGTCGGCGATGGCATATTTGGAGATGGAGCGCAGCATGCGCTGGTTGGCGATGCCCAGCATCTCCAGCTCGATCGGCGTGACGATGCGCGCTTCGACCTCTTCCGGCGTCATGCCGGGCGCCTTCATGATGATCTTCACCTGCGTGGAAGAGACATCGGGGAAGGCGTCGATGGGCAGCTCGCGGAACGAGACGATGCCCGCGCCGACCAGCAGCAGCGTGAGCACGGAGACCAGCAGGCGCTGGGTCAGCGCGAATTCGACCAGTCTGGACAGCATCATTCGCCCCCGATGCCCATCAGGCTGGCCTTGAGTCCGGAGACGCCGCGCACGGCGATCTTCTCGCCACCTTTGAGCTTGCCGGTCACCACGCTGTCGGTCGCGCCTTCATGCAGTACCGTTACTTCTTCACTGCGGTAGCCCTTGGCGGTCTCGACGAAGACCACAGCCTTGTTGCCGATACGCGCCAGTGCGCCGTTGGGGATGCTCCATTGATTCGGTGCATCGCCCGTCGTGCCTATCGTGGCTTCCACGAACTGGCCGGGGCGCAGATTGGCTGCGCCTTCCCTGATCAGCGCACGCAGCAGGATGGTCTGGTTGCCGCCGGAGAGGCTGCGGCCGATGGCAGTGAGCTTGCCTTTGGCGTTGTACGCCGGAACGGTGACGCTCGCGCCGATCTTCAGTCCGCTGGTGTTGGCGAGCGGGACCTGTATCTCCAGCGCCAGCGGTGTCAGTTGCGCCACTGTGAACAGGGGAATGGCTGCGTCCAGGCGTTGGCCTGCGTTTGCGCTTTTCTCAAGCACGACGCCATCGATGGGCGAGGTGACGGCAAGCTGGCTGCTCAGCATGTTGTCCGATTGCAGGCGTGCGACATCGGCATCGGACATCCCCGAAAGCCTGAGCAGTTGCTTGCGTTCCGCGAGTGCGGCATTCGCCTCGCGATATTGGCTCTGGGTGGCGCGCAAGCGGCTTTCCGCGATGATGCCGTCTTTCCAGAGTTGTTCGTCGCGCGCCAGATTCTCCCTGGCGAGTTGCGCCTGGGTCGAGGACTGCAACAGTCCGCGCTGGGCTTCGGCCAGGGCGGGGCTTTGCAGTGTGGCCAATCTTCTGGCCTTTTCGTACCGGATCGCCGACGCCTGCCAGGGTCTGTTCCACCATGGCGGGAAGCGGGGTGCTGACGGTGAATAGCTGGTTGCCGGGGATGACGACCTGGGCCGGCATGCCTGCGATTTCACCATGCTGCATGGCGGGAAGCGGCGCGCTGACGATGCCCAGTGTCTGTTTCTGGCTGGCGTTCAGAACGATTTCTTCGGCCTGCGCGGCGTGCGCCATGAGCAGGCACAGAAACAGGAGACGGAAATTTTTCATTGAAACATCCTCCCGAATGACGCGAACACCATTCGATCTGCTTGTTTATTGTACTGACCAAATCGGGATTCGGTCGGAAATGTTGGGTGATGCGGAGAGCCGGTTCAGGCGGGAGGAGCTTGCGGATGCGGCCTGTGGTAGGGGAGGGCTAGGGAGTGGAGTGAATCATACTCATTCGATTCCAGTGTCGTACCGTTTGCGGCCAGGGGATGTACCGCTGAAACGGGGATGGCCGGAATGGCGGCGGCATTATCGCGCTGATATTCCTGCTGGATCTCGATAGCCGGAGACTCATGCGACTCGACATGGCATTGCGACAGTGCGTCAACTGAAAGATGGTGCGGGGTGTCGCCCGTATGAATCGAGGCGCTGTCTTGCATCCCGTTCACATGGGCGTGCGCAAATGGCGCGACGAATTGAGTCAACGCAAACAACAAGAGCGCGAAAATTTGCAGCGGTCGTTTCATGGATGTCTCATTGTAACATGGCCTGCCCGGCCATCCGGACGAAGAGCCGGGTGAGAGCTGGCTCGCGACATAAAGTTCCGGCGGGTAGCGCAATAAAAGAGGAGCATTGCCCCGCGTAATCCGGGGTTATTCAGGGGCGCAGTCTTTTGGTCTATCGCTTGCGCGACGTTTATCTTATCTGGCCGCGCTCTATGCTGATGCCGACTTGTTTACAGTTGCGGATGGCTTGCAGCTTGGCGACGCTGACCCTGACCCAGGGCGCGTTGAAATCCTTGAGGATGATCTGGGCGATGTGTTCGGCCAGCGTTTCCAGCAGGGAAAAATGCCCGTCGCTCAGTACGGTCTGGATATGTTGCGCGACCTGGGCGTAGTCCAGCGCGTCGTTGATGTCGTCGCTCTGGCAGGCGCGGCTGTTCGGCAACGCGATGTCGAGATCGAGCTGCAGCGTCTGGGGTACGCGCTTTTCCCACTCATATATGCCGATGAGCGTGACGACTTTGAGTTCGCGCAGAAAGATGATGTCCATAAGGTGTTTGAGGCCGGTCGGTTGGTGGCAATGGCGCATTCAAGTAGAATCCGCCGCTTCGCATTTTAAGGTATTACAGATGACCACCCTAATCTTTGTTGTATGCGCCTACCTGATCGGCTCGGTTCCTTTCGCCATTTTGATGAGCAAGGCATTCGGCCTCGACGATCCGCGTACTTACGGTTCAGGCAATCCGGGGGCCACCAATGTGCTGCGCAGCGGCAAGAAGGCGGCAGCGATACTGACGTTGCTCGGCGACGCGGCCAAAGGCTGGCTGGCGGTTTTTCTGGCGATCCGTTTCGCGCCGCACGATGATCAAGGTTTGCTGATCGTTGCTTTGGTCGCTTTGGCGGTATTTCTCGGTCATGTGTTCCCGGTCTTTCTGAAGTTCAAGGGCGGCAAGGGGGTGGCGACGGCGCTGGGAGTATTGTTGGCGTTGAGCGTCTGGATGGGATTGGCTGTGCTGGCGACCTGGCTGGTGGTGGCGGTGGCGTTCCGTTATTCCTCGTTGGCGGCTTTGGTCGCGTCGATCGCCGCGCCGATATTCGCCATGTTGGTCCACTTGCGCCCGGAACTGGTCCTTGCCACCGCGATCATGTCCATGCTGCTGTTCTGGCGGCACAAGAAGAACATCCACAACCTGATGACGGGCAAGGAAACCAAGATCGGCAGCAAGAAGAGCGACGCTCAGTCGGCGTAATTCAGTTCCTGCAAATCCCAGCGCGGCTTGACGATGAAGCGGTAGTCGCGCTGGGCGGTTTGATGTTGCAGGCGCATCGCGCCGGCGAAGGCGATCATCGCGCCATTGTCGGTGCAGAACTCCAGATCGGGATAGAACACCTTGCCGCCGCGCTTGCCGATGTTCTTGTCCAGCCGGCTGCGCAGAAGCCGGTTCGCCCCCACGCCCCCCGCCACAACCAATTGATTCAGTCCGGTCTGTTCGAGCGCTGACAGCGCTTTGCTTGCCAATACATCCACAATAGCCTCCTGCGCAGCGTAGGCGATGTCGGCGCGCGTCTGCTCGTCTGGCGGGTTCTGTTGTGCGGCACGCAGCACGGCAGTCTTCAATCCGCTGAAACTGAAATCCAGATCGCCGCTGTGCAGCATGGGGCGCGGAAATTTGAAACGTGCCGGCGTGCCGTGCTGTGCCAGGGCTGAAAGCAGTGCGCCCCCCGGATAATCCAGCCCCAGCAGCTTCGCACTTTTGTCGAATGCCTCGCCCGCCGCATCGTCTACTGTCTCGCCGAGCAGGGTGTAGCGGCCTACGCCATCCACGCGCATCAGTTGTGTATGTCCTCCGGACACCAGCAAGGCAACGAACGGAAACTCGGGTGCGGGGTTGGAGAGCAATGGTGAGAGCAGGTGGCCCTCCAGGTGGTGGACGCCAATGGTGGGGATGTCCAGCGTGTAGGCCAGGGCACAGGCGATGCTCGCGCCGACCAGCAATGCGCCGGACAGGCCGGGGCCCTGCGTGTACGCTATGGCATCTATGTCGGCGAGAGAGCAATCGGCTTTCTGCAAGGCGCTGCGAAGCAGCGGCAATACATAACGGACGTGGTCGCGCGAAGCGAGTTCGGGCACGACGCCGCCATATTCATTGTGCAGTGCGATTTGACTGTGCAGCGTGTGTGCAAGCAGGCCGCGCTCGCTGTGATACAGCGCGATGCCGGTCTCGTCGCAGGAAGATTCGATACCTAATACCAGTTTCACGATATGTATTTCGCCGAGATTTTTCGAATTAACGCATTGTACGTTTTGCTTTCGTTGCGCGGAAATTTCAGAAATTTGAAAAAAAAGATTCGCATATCGCTTGACGTTAATTTTCCCATCCCTATAATGCGCGCCTCTCCGCTGCGGCGGGGATGAAACGAGTGAAGGGGAATTTCTTTCACTCGACGATCGGCAAGATGATCGTGCTTTTTCAGCAGTGATTGCAGTAAGTCGAAATTAAAGTTGACAGCGAGTTTTTAGTCTCTATAATGCGCACCTCTTCGCTGCTGAGGCAGCAAGAAAAAGCAGTAAAAAGTTCTTTAAAAGATAGAAGAAACAACCGATTAGTGTGGGTACCTGTACTGGGGCAGAGATCACTTGCTTAGGCTAGTGAGATCGACTCAAGACATACAGAAGTACCTCACACTTATCGAAGATACGAAAGTAAATTCGCTTTGAGTGAGATCTGTTGGTCCGCAAGGACTGACAAAAAATTGCTAGATTGAACTGAAGAGTTTGATCCTGGCTCAGATTGAACGCTGGCGGCATGCTTTACACATGCAAGTCGAACGGCAGCACGGGGGTAACCCTGGTGGCGAGTGGCGAACGGGTGAGTAATGTATCGGAACATGTCCGGAAATGGGGGATAACGTAGCGAAAGTTACGCTAATACCGCATATGCCCTGAGGGGGAAAGGTGGGGATCGCAAGACCTATCGTTTTCGGAGTGGCCGATATCAGATTAGCTAGTTGGTGAGGTAAAGGCTCACCAAGGCGACGATCTGTAGCGGGTCTGAGAGGATGATCCGCCACACTGGGACTGAGACACGGCCCAGACTCCTACGGGAGGCAGCAGTGGGGAATTTTGGACAATGGGGGCAACCCTGATCCAGCCATGCCGCGTGAGTGAAGAAGGCCTTCGGGTTGTAAAGCTCTTTCAGCCGGAAAGAAATCGCCACTCCTAATACGAGTGGTGGATGACGGTACCGGAAGAAGAAGCACCGGCTAACTACGTGCCAGCAGCCGCGGTAATACGTAGGGTGCGAGCGTTAATCGGAATTACTGGGCGTAAAGCGTGCGCAGGCGGTTTTGTAAGACAGGCGTGAAATCCCCGGGCTTAACCTGGGAACTGCGTTTGTGACTGCAAGGCTAGAGTGTGGCAGAGGGGGGTAGAATTCCGCGTGTAGCAGTGAAATGCGTAGATATGCGGAGGAATACCGATGGCGAAGGCAGCCCCCTGGGTCAACACTGACGCTCATGCACGAAAGCGTGGGGAGCAAACAGGATTAGATACCCTGGTAGTCCACGCCCTAAACGATGTCAACTAGGTGTTGGGGGAGGAGACTTCCTTAGTACCGCAGCTAACGCGTGAAGTTGACCGCCTGGGGAGTACGGCCGCAAGGTTGAAACTCAAAGGAATTGACGGGGACCCGCACAAGCGGTGGATTATGTGGATTAATTCGATGCAACGCGAAAAACCTTACCTACCCTTGACATGCCAGGAACTTTCCAGAGATGGATTGGTGCCCGAAAGGGAACCTGGACACAGGTGCTGCATGGCTGTCGTCAGCTCGTGTCGTGAGATGTTGGGTTAAGTCCCGCAACGAGCGCAACCCTTGCCATTAATTGCCATCATTCAGTTGGGCACTTTAATGGGACTGCCGGTGATAAACCGGAGGAAGGTGGGGATGACGTCAAGTCCTCATGGCCCTTATGGGTAGGGCTTCACACGTAATACAATGGTCGGTACAGAGGGTAGCCAACCCGCGAGGGGGAGCCAATCTCAGAAAGCCGATCGTAGTCCGGATTGTTCTCTGCAACTCGAGAGCATGAAGTCGGAATCGCTAGTAATCGCGGATCAGCATGTCGCGGTGAATACGTTCCCGGGTCTTGTACACACCGCCCGTCACACCATGGGAGCGGGTTCTGCCAGAAGTAGTTAGTCTAACCGCAAGGAGGGCGATTACCACGGCAGGGTTCGTGACTGGGGTGAAGTCGTAACAAGGTAGCCGTATCGGAAGGTGCGGCTGGATCACCTCCTTTCTAGAGTAGGTCCTGGTGCAGGTATCCACACTTATCGGTTGTTTTTAAAGTTTCGAGACACGAGTTGGAAGTCACGAGTGAAACTGGCTCGAAGACGGACGACGCAGGCCCGAAACAAGCAAGATCGGGTCTGTAGCTCAGCTGGTTAGAGCACCGTGTTGATAACGCGGGGGTCGTTGGTTCGAGTCCAACCAGACCCACCAGAGCAAGGAAGTAAATGGGGGTTTAGCTCAGCTGGGAGAGCACCTGCTTTGCAAGCAGGGGGTCGTCGGTTCGATCCCGTCAACCTCCACCAACACCTTGGACTGGGCGTGTCTTGAAACAAGCAGCGAGAATCGATATTCAAGCCTGGAGGCTTCGGTATCGGCTTTTGCTGATAGAAATGCAGTTCTTTAACAATTTGGAAGAAGTAAAGAAAGTGATTCACGCGGAAGCGGTGATGGAGAAATCTATTGCGGTGGAAGCATGAAAAACATGGGTTTTGATTGTATCAAACCGAATCCATTCAAGTCGGATGGAGGAGGTCACAAACGCGAGACTGAAACAAACTTGTGACGTTCCTTGATCGAAAGATCGAGGGCTTAACGTTATAGGGTCAAGCGAATAAGTGCATATGATGGATGCCTTGGCGATTACAGGCGATGAAAGACGTGTAAGCCTGCGAAAAGCGGCGGGGAGCTGGCAATAGAGCTTTGATCCGCCGATATCTGAATGGGGAAACCCTCCCGCAAGGGAACTCCCAAGTGAATACATAGCTTGGGTAGAGCGAACCCGGAGAACTGAAACATCTAAGTACCCGGAGGAAAATAAATCAACCGAGATTCCGCTAGTAGTGGCGAGCGAACGCGGAGCAGCCTGCAAACTTTAGCTTCTGAATTAGTGGAACAGTCTGGAAAGTCTGGCCATAGTGGGTGATAGCCCCGTACGCGAAAATTCAGGAGTGGAACTAGGTTTGGAACAAGTAGGGCGGGGCACGAGAAACCCTGTCTGAACATGGGGGGACCATCCTCCAAGGCTAAATACTCGTAATCGACCGATAGTGAACCAGTACCGTGAGGGAAAGGCGAAAAGAACCCCGGAAGGGGAGTGAAATAGATCCTGAAATCGTATGCATACAAACAGTGGGAGCGGACTTGTTCCGTGACTGCGTACCTTTTGTATAATGGGTCAGCGACTTACGTTCAGTAGCGAGCTTAACCGAATAGGGGAGGCGTAGGGAAACCGAGTCTGATAAGGGCGATAGTTGCTGGGCGTAGACCCGAAACCAAGTGATCTATCCATGGCCAGGATGAAGGTGGGGTAACACTCACTGGAGGTCCGAACCCACTAGTGTTGAAAAACTAGGGGATGAGCTGTGGATAGGGGTGAAAGGCTAAACAAACTTGGAAATAGCTGGTTCTCTCCGAAAACTATTTAGGTAGTGCCTCATGTATCACTCTCGGGGGTAGAGCACTGTCATGGCTAGGGGTCTATTGCTGATTACCAAACCATTGCAAACTCCGAATACCGAGAAGTGCGAGCATGGGAGACAGACATCGGGTGCTAACGTCCGGTGTCAAAAGGGAAACAACCCAGACCGCCGATTAAGGTCCCCAAGACATAGTTAAGTGGAAAACGAAGTGGGAAGGCTAAAACAGTCAGGATGTTGGCTTAGAAGCAGCCATCATTTAAAGAAAGCGTAATAGCTCACTGATCGAGTCGTCCTGCGCGGAAGATGTAACGGGGCTCAAACTATGCACCGAAATCGCGGATATGTACTTGTACATATGGTAGGAGAGCGTTCTGTAGGCCTGCGAAGGTGTGGTGTGAACCATGCTGGAGGTATCAGAAGTGCGAATGCTGACATGAGTAGCGATAAAGGGAGTGAAAGGCTCCCTCGCCGAAAACCCAAGGTTTCCTGTTCAACGTTCATCGGAGCAGGGTGAGTCGGCCCCTAAGGCGAGGCAGAAATGCGTAGTCGATGGGAAACAGGTTAATATTCCTGTACCTCAATGTAATGCGATGTGGGGACGGAGAAGGTTAAGCAAGCTGGGTGTTGGATGTCCCAGTTGAAGCGTGTAGGGAGATCTCTTAGGCAAATCCGGGAGGTCAATCCTGAGGCGTGATAACGAGTGCCTTCGGGCGCGAAGTTGCTGATACCAAGCTTCCAAGAAAAGCCACTAAGCTTCAGTTACATTGAGACCGTACCGCAAACCGACACAGGTGGGTAGGATGAGAATTCTAAGGCGCTTGAGAGAACTCGGGTGAAGGAACTCGGCAAATTAGCACCGTAACTTCGGGAAAAGGTGCGCCCCGATAGAGTGTAGAGACTTGCTCTCGAAGCTCGATGGGGTTGCAGTGAAATGGTGGCTGCGACTGTTTAATAAAAACACAGCACTCTGCAAACACGAAAGTGGACGTATAGAGTGTGACGCCTGCCCGGTGCTGGAAGATTAAATGATGGGGTGCAAGCTCTTGATTGAAGTCCCAGTAAACGGCGGCCGTAACTATAACGGTCCTAAGGTAGCGAAATTCCTTGTCGGGTAAGTTCCGACCTGCACGAATGGCGTAACGATGGCCACACTGTCTCCACCCGGGACTCAGCGAAGTTGAAATGTTTGTGAAGATGCAATCTCCCCGCGGCTAGACGGAAAGACCCCATGAACCTTTACTGTAGCTTTGCATTGGATTTTGAATAGACCTGTGTAGGATAGGTGGGAGGCGTTGAAGCGGTGTCGCCAGACATCGTGGAGCCGACGTTGAAATACCACCCTGGTGTGTTTGAGGTTCTAACCTAGATCCATTATCTGGATTGGGGACATTGCATGGTAGGCAGTTTGACTGGGGCGGTCTCCTCCCAAAGTGTAACGGAGGAGTACGAAGGTATCCTAGGTACGGTCGGACATCGTACTGATAGTGCAATGGCAAAAGGATGCTTAACTGCGAGACTGACAAGTCGAGCAGGTACGAAAGTAGGTCATAGTGATCCGGTGGTTCTGTATGGAAGGGCCATCGCTCAACGGATAAAAGGTACTCTGGGGATAACAGGCTGATTCCTCCCAAGAGTTCATATCGACGGGGGAGTTTGGCACCTCGATGTCGGCTCATCACATCCTGGGGCTGTAGCCGGTCCCAAGGGTATGGCTGTTCGCCATTTAAAGTGGTACGTGAGCTGGGTTTAAAACGTCGTGAGACAGTTTGGTCCCTATCTGCCGTGGGCGCTGGAAGTTTGAGGGGACCTGCTCCTAGTACGAGAGGACCGGAGTGGACGTATCTCTGGTGTACCGGTTATGACGCCAGTCGTATCGCCGGGTAGCTATATACGGAAGAGATAACCGCTGAAAGCATCTAAGCGGGAAACTCGCCTCAAGATGAGACTTCCCTGGCAACTTGATTGCCCTGAAGGGTCGTGGAAGACCACCACGTTGATAGGTCGGGTGTGGAAGCGCAGTAATGCGTTAAGCTAACCGATACTAATTGCCCGTGCGGCTTGATCCTATAACATTAGGTTCAGTTGCAAGTTGTAACGCCTCGCAACAATCAGAACACACTTTACTTCTTCCAAGATTAATGGCAGATTGACCGCTCGACTGAAGAGCGCTCAGTTCGCCGACAGTTATGTCTGACGACCATAGCAAGTTGGCCCCACTCCTTCCCATCTCGAACAGGACAGTGAAACGACTTCGCGCCAATGATAGTGTGCATCCGCATGTGAAAGTAGGTCATCGTCAGACTCCTTACAAACAACAAAGCCCTCTTCGTGAGGGCTTTGTTGTTTCCAGCACTCGAAGTAAACACCCCTCCCGGGATCCCCGGTGAGGGGTTTTTGCTTTTGCACGCGCGAAATGGCAACGTTGCGATGAACGTTGCAACTGCCTCATTTCGCGCGCTTCTTCCTTTGAGAGGCTGACCGTTTTGCGATACAATCGCGTTCCATGACCAAATACATCTTTATTACCGGCGGCGTTGTCTCTTCCTTGGGAAAAGGCATCGCCGCCGCTTCACTTGCGGCTATCCTCGAGTCGCGTGGCCTCAAGGTCACGATGCTCAAGCTGGATCCGTACATCAACGTCGACCCGGGAACGATGAGTCCGTTCCAGCACGGCGAGGTGTTCGTCACCGAAGACGGTGCCGAGACCGACCTGGATCTGGGGCATTACGAGCGCTTCATCTCGGCCAAGATGCGCAAGGCCAACAATTTCACCACCGGTCAGATCTACGAGAGCGTGATCCGCAAGGAACGCCGCGGCGAGTATCTGGGCAAGACGGTGCAGGTGATCCCGCATATCACCAACGAGATCCAGGCTTTCGTCGAGCGCGGCGCAGCGGCGTCGCACGACGGCAAGGCCGATGTGGCCATCGTCGAGATCGGCGGCACGGTGGGCGACATCGAATCGCTGCCGTTCCTCGAGGCGGCGCGCCAGATGGGTCTGCGCATGGGACGCCACCAGGTGGCGTATGTCCATCTCACGCTGGTGCCCTATATCGCCACCGCAGGCGAACTGAAGACCAAGCCGACGCAGCATAGCGTGCAGAAGCTGCGCGAGATCGGTATCTTCCCGACCGCATTGCTGTGCCGCGCGGACCGCCGCATCCCCGACGACGAGCGTGCCAAGATATCGCTGTTCGCCAACGTGCGCGAAGACAGCGTCATCTCGATGTGGGACGTGGACAGCATCTACAAGGTGCCGCAAATGCTGCACGAGCAGGGGCTGGATCGCATCATCTGCGAAGAGCTGGCGTTGAACGCGCCGCCTGCCGATCTGTCGGTATGGCAGAACCTCATCAAGGCGCAGGAGAACCCGCAGCACGAGATCACCATCGGCATGGTCGGCAAGTATGTCGATCTCACCGAGTCATACAAGTCGCTGATCGAAGCGTTGCGTCATGCGGGTATCCATACCTCTACGCGCGTGAACATCGAATATCTGGATTCCGAAGCCATCGAGAGCGATGGCACGGACTGCCTGAAAGATCTTGATGCGATCCTGGTGCCGGGCGGCTTCGGCGTGCGCGGCACGGAAGGCAAGATCGCTGCGATCCGCTTATGCGCGCGAGAACAAGATCCCTTATCTCGGCATCTGTCTCGGCATGCAGCTCGCCGTGATCGAATATGCGCGCCATGTGGCGGGCATGGAGGACGCGAACAGCACCGAGTTCAATCTGGAAACCGAACATCCGGTGGTGGCGCTGATCACCGAATGGCTGGATCGCGATGGCAAGGTCGCCAAGCGCAGCGCCGATTCCGACATGGGCGGCACCATGCGCCTCGGTTCGCAGCGTTGCCCGATCAAGCCCAACACGATGGCGCAACGCATCTATGGCGACGAAGTGAACGAGCGCCATCGCCATCGCTATGAAGTGAACAACCATTACGTGCCTGCGCTGGAAAAATCCGGTCTGGTCATTTCCGCGCGCACGCCGTCGGAAGATCTGCCCGAGATGATGGAGTTGCCGCAGAGCATGCATCCCTGGTTCGTCGGCGTGCAGTTCCACCCGGAATTCACTTCCACGCCGCGTGCCGGACACCCGCTGTTCAAGGCTTATGTTGAAGCTGCTGTGAAGCGCAAGGAGGCAGCATGAAATTATGTGGATTTGAAGTCGGCCTGGACAAGCCGCTGTTCCTGATCGCCGGTCCCTGCGTGATCGAGTCCGAGCAATTGGCGCTGGACACCGCAGGTCAGTTGAAAGAGATGTGCCAGAAACTCGGCATCCCGTTCATCTACAAATCTTCCTACGACAAGGCCAACCGCAGTTCGGGCAAATCGTTCCGCGGCTTCGGCATGGAAGCCGGCCTGAAGATACTGGAAAAGGTGAAAGCGCAGATCGGCGTGCCGGTGCTGACCGACGTGCATGCCGAGGACGAGATCGCGCCCGTGGCCGCGGTGGTGGACGTGCTGCAGACCCCCGCGTTCCTGTGCCGTCAGACCGACTTCATCCATGCCGTGGCGAAAGCCGGCAAGCCGGTGAACATCAAGAAAGGCCAGTTCCTTTCTCCCTGGGACATGAAGAACGTGGTGGACAAGGCGCGCGAAGTGAGCGGCGCGGACAACATCATGGTGTGCGAGCGCGGCGCCTCGTTCGGCTACAACAATCTGGTGTCCGACATGCGCTCGCTGGCGGTGATGCGCAACACCGGCTGCCCGGTGGTGTTCGACGCCACGCACTCGGTGCAGCTGCCGGGCGGGCAGGGCACGGTCAGCGGCGGGCAACGCGAGTTCGTGCCGGTGCTGGCGCGTGCTGCGGTGGCGGCCGGCATCTCCGGCGTGTTCATGGAGACCCATCCCGATCCCGCGAAAGCATTGTCCGATGGTCCCAACGCATTCCCGCTCGGCCATCTGCAGGAGATGTTGCAGACACTGAAAGCGCTGGACACGCTGGTGAAGCAGCAAGGTTTTATCGAAGAGAACGTTAACTTGAAAAGTGTGTGAGTGAAGGAAGAGAAGAATGAGTGCAATTGTTGATGTCGTAGCGCGTGAGATTTTGGATTCCCGTGGCAACCCGACCGTAGAAGCGGACGTGTTGCTGGAATCGGGTGTGATGGGCCGTGCCGCCGTGCCGTCTGGCGCGTCCACAGGTGAGAAAGAAGCGATTGAACTGCGCGACGGCGACAAGCAGCGCTATCTGGGCAAGGGCGTGTTGAAGGCGGTGGAGAACGTGAACACAGAGATCGCTGAAGCCATCATCGGCCTGGATGCCGCTGAGCAGGCTTTCATCGACCAGACCATGATCGATCTGGACGGTACCGATACACAAATCGCGTTTGGGCGCGAACGCCATCCTCGCCGTTTCGATGGCTGTGGCACGTGCCGCGGCAGAAGAGAGCGGCCTGCCGCTGTATCGCTACCTCGGCGGCGCTGCGCGCATGGAAATGCCGGTGCCGATGATGAACATCATCAACGGCGGTGCGCATGCCACGGGCGGTGCGGACATCCAGGAATTCATGATCATCCCGGTCGGCGCACAGAGCTTCCGCGAAGCACTGCGCTGCGGCGCTGAAGTGTTCCATGCACTGAAGGCGATCCTGCACAAGCGTGGCCTGACCACAACCGTGGGCGACGAAGGCGGCTTTGCACCGGCGCTGGGTTCCAACGAAGCTGCGTTGAAGGTCATCGTCGAAGCCATCGAAGCTGCGGGTTATGTGCCGGGCGCGGATGTGGCGATCGGCATCGATGCCGCCGCCTCCGAGTTCTACAAGGATGGCAAATACCATCTGAAGGCCGACGGCCTGACGCTGACTGCTGCGCAGATCATCGACATGTACGCTTCGTGGGTGGACAAGTATCCGGTCATCACGCTGGAAGACGGCATGAGCGAACACGACTGGGACGGCTGGAAGGCACTGACCGACCGCCTCGGCAAGCAGATCCAGCTGGTGGGCGACGACGTGTTCGTGACCAACACCAAGATCCTGAAGGAAGGCATCAAGCGCGGCATCGCCAACTCCATCCTGATCAAGGTGAACCAGATCGGCACCCTGACCGAGACCTTCGCCGCCATCGAGATGGCCAAGCGCGCCGGCTACACCGCCGTGATCTCGCACCGTTCCGGCGAGACCGAGGATTCCACCATCGCCGATCTGGCCGTGGCGACCAATGCCCTGCAGATCAAGACCGGTTCGCTGTCGCGCTCCGACCGCATGGCGAAGTACAACCAGCTGCTGCGCATCGAGGAAGATCTCGGTGACAGCGCCTCCTATCCCGGTCGTGGGGCTTATTATCAGTTGGGGTGATGCGTGTCGTCACTTACATCCTGCTCGCCCTTCTCCTGCTGCTGCAATATCCGCTCTGGCTGGGGAAGGGCAGTTGGCTGAAGGTGTGGGACATGGGCCAGCAGGTCAAGGCCCAGAAACAAAGCAACGAACAGACTGCAAGACGCAACGCGGCACTGGATGCCGAAGTGCGCGATCTCAAACGCGGGACCGAAGCCATCGAAGAGCGCGCGCGTAGCGAGCTCGGCATGGTCAAGCAGGGCGAGATATTCTTTCAGGTGGTCGGTGGAGAAGGGGCTGCAACGGCCTCGGGTGTGACCGCCGCAACGCCTTCCACGAACAAGACTAAGTGATCACCGTAGGCTGAACCCGTCCGGTGCGCGTCTGCAATTCGGAGATGCGCAGCGCGATCTGGATCAGTTCCTGCAATGCCTCCTGCGCATCCAGTTGATGGCGCGACACATCCGCCTCGAACGCCTCCAGATACACGCGCAGCGTCGCTCCTTCCGTGCCCGTGCCGGACAGGCGGAAGATGATGCGCGAACCGTCGCTGAAGAGGATGCGCACGCCCTGGCCCTTGCTTACGCTGCCGTCCACCGGGTCGGTGTAGCTGAAGTCGTCGCATGTCTCGATGGTGTACTTGCCGAACTGGCGGCCGCCGAGCGCGGTGAAGCTGTCGCGCAGATGCTGCATCACGCCATTCGCCGCTTCGGTGGGCAGGCCTTCGTAGTCGTAACGCGAGTAAAAGTTGCGGCCGTACTTTTCCCAATGCTCGCGCACGATAGTCTCGACCGGTTGTCCGCGCACCGCCAGGATATTGAGCCAGAACAGCACTGCCCACAGGCCGTCCTTCTCGCGCACATGGTCTGAGCCGGTGCCGAAGCTCTCTTCCCCGCACAGCGTGACCTTGCCCGCGTCCATCAGGTTGCCGAAGAATTTCCAGCCGGTCGGTGTCTCGAAGCAGGGGATGTTCAATGTTTTTGCCACGCGGTCCACCGCCGCGCTGGTCGGCATCGAACGCGCCACACCGGCCAGTCCCTCGATATAAGCCGGAACCAGCCGCGCATTCTCGGCCAGCAGGGCAAGGCTGTCGGAAGGCGTGACGAAGAAGCGTTTGCCGAGGATCATGTTGCGGTCGCCATCGCCATCGGATGCCGCGCCGAAATCCGGCGCATCCGCGCCATACATGATCTCCACCAGGTCGTGCGCATAGGTCAGGTTGGGGTCGGGATGGCCGCCGCCGAAGTCTTCCAGCGGCACGGCGTTCATCACGCTGCCGGCAGGCGCGCCGAGGCGCGTTTCCAGTATCTCTTTCGCATACGGACCGTTCACCGCGTGCATCGCATCGAACCTGAGCTTGAAGCCGCCCTGCAGCAGGGCGCGGATCGCCGCGAAATCGAACAGCGACTCCATCAACTCCGCATAGTCGCTCACCGGGTCGATCACCTGAACCTGCATGCCGCCCAGCGAGGTCTCGCCCAACCGGTCTATCTCCACATCTGCCGCATCGAGGATGCGGTAGCTGGTGATGGTCTTGCTCTTGGCATAGATCCCCTCGGTCACCGTCTCGGTGGCGGGGCCGCCGTTGCTGCTGTTGAACTTGATGCCGAAGTCTTCCTTCGGGCCGCCGGGGTTGTGGCTGGCGGAAAGGATGATGCCGCCGAACGTCTTGTACTTGCGGATCACGCAGGATGCGGCCGGGGTGGAAAGGATGCCGCCGCGCCCCACCAATACCTTGCCGTATCCGTTCGCCGCCGCCATCTTCAGGATGATCTGGATCGCGGTGCGGTTGTAGTAGCGCCCGTCGCCGCCCAGCACCAGCGTCGCGCCTTGGGGCGCGGCGATGCTGTCGAAGATGGATTGGACGAAGTTCTCCAGATAGTGCGGCTGCTGGAAGACCGGTACCTTCTTGCGCAGGCCGGAGGTGCCGGGCTTCTGGTCGGAAAAAGGCTGGGTGGAAACGGTGCGGATGCTCATCAAACGGCCTTTCGCGGCAAATTATTGTTCATGTCCTTCGAGCTAAATAATACCATCGGCCATACACGAACGCCCCCGGATTCTGCCGCTCGGGTTATGCTTGCGCACCTTTGCATCATCCTTCACTCATGAGTTCAAGCACCGCCCAACAAATCCTGCGCGACACTTTCGGCTACACCGCTTTCCGCGGCGCGCAGCAGGCCATCGTCGAGCATGTCGCGGCGGGCGGCGATGCGCTGGTGCTGATGCCCACCGGCGGCGGCAAGTCGCTGTGCTACCAGATCCCGGCCTTGCTGCGTCCCGGCGTCGGCATCGTGGTGTCGCCGCTGATCGCGCTGATGCAGGACCAGGTGGATGCGCTCAAGCAGCTTGGCGTAGCGGCAGCATTCCTCAATTCCAGCCTGGATGCCGACGCGGCGCGCGAGGTGTACCGGCAGATTCATCGCGGCGAGTTGAAGCTGCTGTATGTCGCGCCGGAACGGCTGATGACCGAGGGCTTCCTCAATACGCTGGAGGGCTTGCAGCAGGAGGATCGCATCGCCCTGTTCGCCATCGACGAAGCGCATTGCGTGTCGCAATGGGGCCACGACTTCCGTCCCGAATACCGCGCGCTGACGGTGCTGCACGAACGCTTCCCCGAGGTGCCGCGCATCGCGCTCACCGCCACTGCAGATGCGCCGACGCGGCGCGAGATCGTCGAGCGGCTGGCCCTCGAAGATGCGCAGCAGTTCGTCTCCAGCTTCGACCGTCCCAACATCCGCTACCGCGTCACGCTGAAGGACAACGCGCGCCAGCAGCTGCAGACCTTTCTCGAAACCGAGCATCCCGGACGACGCGGGCATCGTGTATTGCCTGTCGCGCAAGAAGGTCGAAGAGACCGCGGCGTGGCTGAAGGAGCAGGGCTGGGATGCGTTGCCCTACCACGCCGGACTGGATGCGGCTACACGCAATAAAAACCAGCGCCGCTTTCTGCGCGAGGAAGGCGTCATCATGGTCGCCACCGTCGCCTTCGGCATGGGCATAGACAAGCCCAACGTGCGCTTCGTCGCCCATCTCGACCTGCCCAAGAGCATGGAGGGCTACTATCAGGAAACAGGCCGCGCCGGGCGCGACGGCCTGCCCGCGAACGCGTGGATGGCCTACGGCCTGGGCGATGTCGTGTCCATGCGCCAGATGCTGCTGTCGGGCGATGCGCCCGAAGAGCGCAAGCGCGTCGAACTGCAGAAGCTCGATGCGCTGCTGGGTTTCTGCGAATCCACCGCAGTGCCGCCACCAGACCATGCTGCGCTACTTCGGCGAGGAACATCCCGGCGACTGCGGCCAGTGCGACAACTGCCTGTCGCCGGTGGATACCTGGGATGCCACCCAGGCGGCGCAGATGGCGTTGTCCTGCGTCTATCGCACCGGGCAGCGTTTCGGCGTCGCGCATCTCATCGACGTGCTGCTGGGCAAGGCCACGCCCAAGGTCGAGCAATTCAACCACCAGCAACTCTCCACCTTCGGCATCGGCAAGGAGCTGGCGCAAGCGCAATGGAGCAGCGTCTATCGCCAGCTCGTTGCTGCCGGATTGATCAACGTCGACATGGAAGCCTACGGCGGATTGAAGCTCACCGAAGCGGCGCGCCCCGTGCTGCGCGGCGAGCAGGCAGTGTGGCTGCGCCGCGATGCCGAACCCGCCAAGCGCAAGGGCAGCAAAGCCGAACGCGGCTCGCGCTTGCGCGAAGCCTTCGCCGGCGCCAACGAAGATCCGCTGTGGCAGGCGCTCAAGGCCAAGCGCATGGAACTCGCGCGCGAGCAGGGCGTGCCGCCTTACGTCATCTTCCACGACAGTACCCTGCTGGAGATACTGAACCGCAAACCGCAGACGCTGGACGAGATGGGGCAGATCAGCGGCGTGGGGCAGGCCAAGCTGGCGAAGTATGGCGATGCGTTCCTGCAGGTGGTGGAGGATGTGGCAAACGGTGGGTGAGCATCGCCCTTGAATCGTGCCGTCCAGCATCATCTTCCTGAACACCCATAAAATCTGGGCTATGATTGACCCCGCTGTTGCAATCTATTGGCGAGGAATACGTTATGGCGGAGAAATGTGGGATATGACGTTATTGATCGAGGTCACATCTTGAGCGGCGAAAACCACAAGATCACACTGCACCATCCCAATACCAAACGGCGCGCCGGGTTGCGCCCACGTTCGCCGAGATGAAATTCCGCCCCACGATCCAGGTTCAACTGCTGGCACTGGTGATGGCCGTTGCCCTGCCGATGATCTGGCTGCTCGGTTATTCGATCTACGACGATGCCCGTCAGCGGGCCGCGGCAGTGAAATCGACCGCCCACACCTTGGCCGATATCGCGTCTGCCGATGTGGGGCGGGTGCTGCAGTCCAACCGCGATATCCTGGTGCAGATGTCCAAGCGGCCGCTTATCCGCATGGTCGATGCGAGACACTGCGATCAAGTGTTGTGGGATTTCCGCCAGTTGTTCCCCAAATCCGCGAACATGACCGTGGTCGATATGCACGGCACGGCGATCTGTTCCGCGGTGCCCCAGCCGGGCGGCAAGCCGGTTTCGGTTGCCAAGGCCGCCTGGTTCAAGAAGTCGCTGGCGACGGACGGGTTCGTGGTGAGCGATCCGTTTTTTGGTCCCATCACCGGCAGATGGGTGACCGTGCTGACCTATCCGATCCACGATGACCACGGACACAAGATCGGCTTTCTCGGTTTGCCGCTCGATCTGGCTTTGTATGAACCCAATCTTTCCAATGCGCCGCTGATCCCGGGCTCGACCATCGGGGTCATCACGGCGGATGGCACCATGGTCTGGCGCAATCTCGATACCGAAAAGTGGGTGGGGAAGGACCTGTCCGAAAATGAGAATGTCCGCCGGATACTGTCGCTCAAGCACGGCGAGATGGAAGGGGCGGGCATAGACTCGGTCCCGCGCTTTTATGCCATCACTCCGGTGAAGGGGGCGGACTGGTATGTGTATGTGGGCATCCCGACCAGCGCCGTCTATTCCCCGCTCAAGGAAACGTTGCTCTGGAATGTCTTGCTGGGATTATTCAGCGTGCTGCTGATCCTGGGCGTGGCGTGGCTGGATCGCGCGCCGCATCTCGCGCCCGATCGGCGCACTGGCATCCGCTTCGCGTGCGATCAGGGGAGGCCGGCAGGAGGTCAGGGCAGAATTGGACGGCCCGCCGGAGATCAGGGAGGTGGCGCAGGAGTTCAACGAAATGCTTGACGTGCGCTGGCGGGCGGAGGCTGCCTTGCAGGAGAGCGAAGCCGATCTTGCGGAAGCCATGCAGATCGCCCGCCTCGGGCGCTGGGTATACGAAGTGGCCAGCGACGAGTTTATTCTCAACGACCAATACTACGCGTTGTACCGTGCCACCGCCGCGCAGATGGGGGGCTACCGCATGCACGCGGCGGATTTCGCGCGGCGCCTGGTCCATCCCGACGACGCGCAGATGGTCGGCGAACATATCCTGCGTGCCTTGCACGCGAGCGACCCGAACTTCTTCGCGCAGGCCGAAGCGCGGATCCTGTGTGTCGACGGCGAAATCCGCTGGGTGCTGGTGCGCTACAAGATCGAGAAAGATGCGCAGGGCGCTACCACGCGACTGATCGGCACCATACAGGACATCACCGAGAGCAAGCAGGCGGAACAGACGCAACTGCGGCTGAACCGCGCGCTCAAGATGTTGAGCGAATGCAACACGACGCTGGTGCACGCGACGGACGAACCGCAGCTCCTGTCCGAGATATGCCGGCTGCTGGTCGAGCAAGGCGGCTACCGCATGGCATGGGTGGGCTTTGCCGAGCATGATGCGGAGAAGACCGTGCGACCGGTCGCCCAGCACGGCAATGACCGGGATTATCTGGGGAAGCTCAAGCTAACCTGGGAAGATACTGAGCAAGGACGCGGGCCGACCGGGACTGCGATCAGGACGGGGCTGACCGATATCAATCAGGATTACCTGACCAATCCGCGCATGGCGCCATGGCGCGAGGCCGCACTGGCGCACGGTTACCGTTCCAGCATTGCGTTGCCGTTGACCGGCAGCAAACGCGTGCTGGGCGCGCTTACCATCTATTCGGCGGACGCTGACGCATTTGCCCGGGAAGAAGTGACGTTGCTGGAAGAACTGGCCAGCGATCTGGCTTACGGAATCGAAACGCTGCGCACCCGCGTCGAACATGGCGCGGCAGAAAAACAGTTGGAGTTCCTGGCGCATCACGACGTGCTGACCGGCCTGCCCAACCGCCTGTTGTTGCGCGACCGTTTCCACCAGGCCGCAGCGCAAGCGGATCGCGCGCATTCCGGCGTGGCCGTGCTGTTCCTCGATCTGGACAACTTCAAGCAGGTCAACGACACGCTCGGCCACAACTACGGCGACAAATTGCTGGTGGGGGTGGTCGAGCGTCTGCGCGGCTGTCTGCGCGAGACCGACACCATCAGCCGCCAGGGCGGCGACGAGTTCGTCGTGCTGTTGCCCAATCTGCGCGACCTGGCCGTCATCGGCAACATCGCCCATCACATCATCGACGCCTTCGCCCGGCCCTTCGAGATCGAGAACTATTCGATCAGCACCACTTTCAGCATCGGCATCTGTCTGTACCCGGACGATGGCCGCGAGTTCGGCACGCTGCTCAAGAATGCCGATACCGCGCTGTACCAGGCCAAGGACAGCGGCCGCGACACCTACCGCTTCTTCTCCGAGAAGATGAACCTCGATGCGCAGGAGCAGCTGCAATTGCAGGGGCAATTGCGCAATGCGCTGCAGAACCAGGAGTTCCTCTTGCACTACCAGCCGCAGATCGATATCGGCAGCGGGCGCATCGTCGGCGTGGAAGCACTGGTGCGCTGGCAGCATCCCGAGCTGGGATTGATCCCGCCGGGCAAATTCATCCCGCTGGCGGAACGCAGCGGCCTCGTCATCCCGATGGGCGAATGGGTGCTCAACGAGGCTTGCCGGCAGGCGCAGCATTGGCGCGCGAGCGGCCAGCCGCTGGTGATGGCGGTCAATCTCTCCGCGCTGCAGTTCAGGCGCGGCAACCTGCTGGAGACCGTGTCCAACGCGCTCAAGCTATCGGGACTGCCCGCCGAACTGCTGGAACTGGAACTGACCGAGTCCATCCTGCTGCATGACATCGACGTCGCGATCAAGACCCTGCACAGCCTGAAAGAGATGGGGGTGAAGCTGTCCATCGACGACTTCGGCACGGGCTATTCGAGTCTCTCCTACCTGAAGCGGCTGGCGGTGGACAAGCTCAAGGTCGACCAGTCCTTCGTACGCGACCTGGCCGAAGACGAGGATTCCGCCGCCATCGTCAGGGCGGTCATCCAGCTGGGGCATACCCTGCAACTGACGGTCATCGCCGAAGGCGTGGAGAACGACGCGCAGCTCGCCTTCCTGCGCAACTACGGCTGCGACGAAGTGCAGGGCTATCTGTTCAGCCGCCCGGTGCCTGCCGACGAATTCGCCAAGCTGTTCGAGAAGGATGGCGACCTGACATGATGAGCAGACTCGGCGCGGCTGTGCTGGCGAGCGTCTTGTCCTGCTCCGCTCATGCCACTAACTGGCTGCAGCTGCAAGGCAACGAAGCGCCCAACGCTCCCGTTTTCCGCGTGTTCGGTTTCATCCAGCCCACCTACACCTGGATCGATGCCGAGCCGGTCACCACGCTGCAGGGCGCAGCCGCGGTGCACAACGGCAAATATTCCACGCTCAACCTCAACTGGCCGGACCTGCAGCATCCGCACCAGTTCCAGGTGATGCGCGCCGGGCTGGGCGCGCGCGGCAAGCTCAGCGACGAGATCAACTATTTCGTCGCGCTCGATGCCGGAGAGAACGGCACCACCTATTACCACGACGTCGTGCTGACCGATGCCTCGCTGACCTTCAATCTCATCCCGGGCGCGCGCATCCGCGCCGGGCTGTTCAAGCTGCCGACCAGCGAGGAAGCCTTGCTGGCGGTCAACACCTCCTCGCCCTACGTATACAACTCCAATGCCGTGCTGTACATGCTGGTCGGGCTGCCGGTGACTTCCAGCGGAACGGTCAATGCCGGCGGCACCTCCAGCGCCAATCTCTCCAGCGGCTTCTCCGGCTACCGCGACTGGGGCGTGCAGGTGTACGACTGGTTCACGCAGGGGCAATGGGAATACTCCTATGCCGCGATGCTTTCCAACGGCGATGCGATAGACCGGCCGCGCGACAGCGATGGCCGCAAGGATATGACCTTGCGTTTGCAGGCCTCGTACCTGCTCGGCAAACCCGGCCCCAATCGCGAGGATGTCAGCGCCTTCGTGTGGCGGCAAAGCGGGGCGCGACTGTTCGGCACGCAGCATTACGCGCTGGTGCGCGAAGGTGTCGGGCTCAAATATCTGCAGGGCGATTACCGCGCCTCGGCCGAATATCTGCGCGCCGACGGCATGGTCGTGGGCGGGCAGGCGCCGCCTTTCGTGGGCCAGCCATTCGCGGCGGGCGTGAATGAGCAAGCCAGCGGCTGGTATGCGGAAGGCGGCTGGCGCTTCCTGCCGCAATGGGAAGTCGACCTGCGCTACGACTATCTGGACTTCATGACGCAGAACCTCGCCAACGAGCGCGAGTTCGCCACCACCACGCTGGGCATCCAGTACTTCATCAACCCGGCCACCCGCATCATCTGCAACTACGAATGGCGCGAGATGAAAGTCTCCAATCCCGACGCCATCGCCGCCGGCGCCGCACGCGACAACGCGCTCGCCATCGCCGCCAACCTGGGCAACCGCGCCAGCCTGCAACTGACCTGGTCGTTCTGAGCCGCATACCCGAGGACTTGTGTGTGATTATCCTCACAGACGCAAAGTCGGCATTGCTCTATCGTGCGCTTCGCTTTCAACCTCACTGGAGAGAATAAATGTTGACGAATCGCCTGGCTTTGCTCGCTATCGTGCTGTGGGTCGCTACTGTTGCCGTGTTCGCGTGGTTCTTCGTGCGCGGGACCACGACGGCGGGAACGGATGGAAGGACGGCGGTGGTGCTGGCGCCGGCCGAACGCGCGCTGGTGCTGGGCGAGATGCGCGGCTTGCTGTCGGCATCGCAGCAGGTGGTGCAGGGCATCCAGCAGGGCGACATGAAGCTGGTGGCGAAAGCGGCGCGCTCCGCCGGCATGGGCGCTGCGGTGGACCTCAATCCCGCCCTGATGGCGAAGCTGCCGGTCACGTTCAAATCCCTCGGCATGAACGTGCACGACGATATGGATGCCCTGGCGCTGGCGGCAGAGAGCGGCAAGAAGCCGGACGAACTGCTGGGCATGCTCTCCACCACGATGTCGAAGTGCGTCGGCTGCCACGCGGCGTGGCAGCTCAAGGCTGAGTGATCTAATTCACAGCGCGGGTATCCCTCCCACGCGTCTGAAGCCCCTCTCCGCCACCTGAAGCCCCTCTCCCGCAAGCGGGAGAGGGGTTTGGGGAGAGGGTCGGGGAGAGGGTGTCGAAGGAGTACATCTCTATCCAGTACTCGCAAACCCTCATCCCCAAAAAAAGTAGGTCGGGTTAGCGGTATCGCGTAACCCGACAGCATGGCCGGGTAGTGCAATGTCGGGTTACGGCATTGCCTAACCCGACCTACAAGAGCTTGCCACCGCCTCGTCTAAGCCCCTCTCCCGCAAGCGGGAGAGGGGTTGGGGAGAGGGTGTCGAGTAAGTTCTCTCCGTCCAGTAATCTCCAACCCTCATCCGCACCCAGCCAGCATCAGCCCATATCAATAGATTGAAGCCCGCCCCCACTTGAGGCAAGATGCGCCCTTCCTCATTCAATCAACGCATAGCAGAGAACAAACATGGGCGCACAGTGGAAAGCCAGACATAAAGAAGTCGCAGCGAACGCAAAAGGCAAGATATTCGGCAAGCTCGCCAAGGAGATCATGGTTGCCGCAAAAGGCGGCGCCGACCCGAGCCTGAATTCGCGCCTGCGCCTCGTGGTCGAACAGGCCAAAAAAGCCTCCATGCCCAAAGACACGCTGGATCGCGCCATCAAGAAGGGCGCCGGTCTGCTCGACGGCGGCGCGCAATTGGAACGCCTGGTCTATGAAGGCTTCGCCCCCCACCGCGTGCCCGTCATCGTCGAATGCCTCTCCGACAACATCAACCGCACCAAGTCCAGCATGAACGTGCTGTTCCGCAAGGGCCAGCTCGGCGCAGAAGGCTCCGTCTCGTGGGACTTCGACTATGTCGGCATGATCGAAGCCACACCGAACTCCAAGGAGAGCGATGCCGAAGTCGCAGCCATCGAAGCGGGCGCGCAGGATTTCGAACCGGCTGATGAAGAAGGCATGGCGCTGTTCATCACCGACACCACCGACCTCGACGCCGTGTGCAAGGCGCTGCCCGCGCAAAGCTACACGGTCGTTTCCGCGAAGCTCGGCTACCGCCCGAAGAACCCCGTGTCATTGGCGAACGACACCGAGCGCGCCGAGGTGGAAGAGTTCCTCGAAGCGATGGACTCGGATGACGACGTGCAGAATGTTTATGTGGGGTTGGCGGGGTAGAGCTTGATATTTGCGGCTATCTGACCATCACGGTTGGACGAGATCGGATAGTCGAGACCGATAGAATTCGGCCAAAAAGCAGCCGGTAGAGGGCTGTCATTCTATTTACTGGTGTCACGATTCGCGCATGAAGAATGTTAAGAAAAAAGCCGAAGAACTGCATCAAGAGGCTATGGCACTTGATGATGCTGGCAAAACCGATCTCGCTCTGAAGAAGTATTTTGAAGCACTGGAGCTCGACTTCTCGCGATCCACCACGCACTACAACATTGGCCTGATCTACAAGTACCGTAAACAGTGGGCTGAATCTTTTCGCTACAACAAGCGAGCGGCAGATCTTGAGCCTAGTGATGAAGCGGCAAATTGGAACCTTGCCATTGCCGCCACAGCGCTTAGGGATTGGAAAACAGCCCGTAGCGTCTGGCACCGTCTCGGTATGCCGATTGAGGAAGGACAAGACCCGATAGAGGTCAACTTTGGTCTCACGCCGGTGCGACTAAATCCAGAAGACGATGGCGAAGTAGTGTGGGGACGTCGCGTCGACCCTGTGCGTGTCCGAATTTCCAGCATACCCTTTCCAACATCTGGTTACCGTTTTGGCGATGTTGTGCTTCATGATGGCGCCGCGGTCGGTTATCGCGAATATAACGGCCGTGAAGTTGCCGTATTCAATGTCTTGGAGTTATTCGAGTCCTCTGCATACAGCACCTACGAAGCCGAGCTGACCGTTGTGTGCCCGGAAGACGTGGAGGCACTTCACTCCATTTGTGATGAACTATCGGTTGAGTGTGAAGACTGGACCACGTCAGTTAGAAATATTTGCAGGCAATGCAGCGAAGGCCGCCCACATGAACATCACAATCATGACAAGGAAGAACGCTGGAAAGACCGCCATTTAGTTGGTTTGGCAGCGACAAGCAGGGAGGTGGTTCGGCAGGCACTTGAGCGGTGGCAAAACCACACCCGAAAAATCGAACGCCTAGAACTAACCATTGGGCCCATATGAGTTTTAAGCGACTGGTGGGCACAGTGCGGCCAATAGCAGTCGGTCAGACATGATGTTAATTTGGGGAACTATATACTTAACTAGCCAGCAATTTTAATGTTAAACTTTTGACACGATGCCAATATACCTCGCCATTCCATTGACAGCCGATAGCAGCGCTTTAAATAGTGCTGTTTCAACTAATATAGCTGAATCAAACCGTCATAAACTACAGGCAGAGAGAGGATGGCTGATAAAATTTGATGGCACATCCATAGAATTATCAAATCACCTTCATATTACAGGGCAAGAAGCAGGAATACCATCTCCCATTGGAGCTTCAATGGTTACGCCAATTTCAGGTTATTACGGAAGAGGCCCGACTGATATGTGGGAATGGTTGAAGACAAGGTTTGAGCAATAATGGCTGCAAAAACAAATAAACAGAATTCAGTCGCAGATTCAGCACCTGCGGATATTCCACAGACGACGCCCAAGGATATAGGGTTTGGGCATCCTGAGTATCATTTTGTCGAATCGCTTTCAGTTGTTAATAGAACACTTGGTATTTTAGAAACAAAGATAGAAGCCCTAAAGGAATCTTCATCCTCGGCTGAACTCAAGCAAGAAATTAGAGATATAAAGTCTGATTTAGTAAAGATCAGGGACGATATGCATACTTCAAAAGTATGGATACTTACTGTTTTTGGTGGCGGTGTTTTTTTATTGCTGTCAGTTATTGCCACTGGATATTTTCGCCTGGCTGATCGCGCAGAAAAATCAGCAGACATTACGTCTGACATGAGAGTTTCAATTCAAAAGCTGGTCGATGCAATACCTCCTCAAAAGCGCTAATCAATTAAGTTTTTTGTCATCGTTTTCGCTATAAGCCGCTATTGCAGTTTGTGCAAATGAAAGCTGGAAGTACGTTTTGTTTTACCTTGTCGGACAGGTAGTGTTCAAATTTACTTTCCCCAATATATTTTTCTCGTATCCATCGACGAAATTCACCAAGAGCCATTTCTGGATAACACCAAGGCTCTTGCGGATTTGATTCAGCTTGAGGAAAGTAATCGGGATAGTTGTGTTGAAATTTTATTCTCTCCCCAAATTTCTCATTGAGAAACTAAAAGAGCATCGCATTTGATTTTGAATCGCCAAAACAATGGGAGTCCCACCGTTTCCATTTCGTAATTTATCATCGCGCAAATTCGTTACACACGAGATCCATCCAGCCGGAGGTCATCATGTTGTTACTCAAACCCCGAAGCCTGATCGTTTGTCTGCTAGCTTCCTTGCCTTTCGCTATTGCCAACGCCGACGAACTGCGCAGCACGCTGCAGGACCAGCGCAACGTCGCCGTGACCATCTACAACGAGAACCTCGCACTGGTGAAAGACCAGCGCCAGATACGCTTCGCCAGCGGCCAGAACGCTTTGGCCTTTCGCGATGTCAGCGCGCGCATGCGCCCGGAGACGGCTTTGCTGCGCAGCCTGACCAGTCCCGGCAAGCTTGCGGTGATCGAGCAGAACTTCGATTTCGATCTGCTGACCCCGGAGAAGCTGCTGGAAAAATATGTGGGCAAGAACGTCAGCATCATCCGCACCAATCCGGCCACGGGTGATGAGACCACGGAACAGGCTTTGGTGCTGGCTGCCAACAACGGCGTGGTGATGAAGATCGGCAACCGCATCGAGACGGGGCTGCCCGGCCGCATCGTCTATCCCGATGTGCCGTCCAACCTGCGCGACCGTCCCACCCTGGTCATGTCGCTCGACAACGAGGGCGCGGCGCAGCAGGAGGTGGAGCTTTCCTATCTCACGGGCGGGCTGGCGTGGAAGGCGGACTACGTGGCGGAGCTGAATGCGGCGGACGACAGGCTGGACCTGTCCGGCTGGGTGACGCTGACCAACACCAGCGGCGCGAGCTACAACAACGCCAGGCTGCAACTGGTGGCGGGGGATGTGAACCAGGTGCAGGACGAGCTTCGCTTCGCGCGCGGAAGACTGGAGGAGGCGAGGGTCATGAAGGCGGCCGCGCCGCAGATGGCGGAAGAGTCGCTGCTGGAATACCACCTCTATACGCTGGATCGGCCCACGACCATCGCGGAGAACCAGACCAAACAGGTTTCCCTGCTCACTGCCTCCGCCATCCCGGCGCGCAAGGAGCTGCTGTTGCGCGGCGCGGAATACTATTACCAGTCCAGCTACGGCGACTTGGGACAGAAGATGAAGGTCAGTGTGTTCGTCGAGTTCGACAACAAGGAGTCGTCCCATCTCGGCCTGCCGCTCCCCAAGGGGGTGATCCGCGTGTACAAGCGGGATGCCGCTGGCAACGCGCAGTTCGTCGGCGAAGACCGGATCGACCATACGCCCAAAAACGAAAAGGTGCGCATCAAACTGGGCGAGGCCTTCGACGTGACGGCGGACAAGAAGCAGACCGAGTTCAAACGATTGCCGGAGCCGTCCAAACGCATCGCCCTGTATGAAGGCGCTTTCGAGATACTGCTCAAGAATGCCAAGAAAGAAGCGGTGACCGTCACGGTGCAGGAGCCGATCCCGGGCGACTGGAAGATCGTCAGCGAGAGCCACAAGCACGTAAAGGCGACCAGCAACACGGCGGTCTGGCATATCGCAGTGCCAGCAGAGGGCAGCGCCAAGCTGAGCTACCGGGTGCAGGTGCGCTATTGATGAGCAATAACTGAGCTAACGCCGTGACAACCAGCATCCTCATCATCGAAGACGAATCCCCCATCGCGGATGTGCTCGCCTACGCGCTCAAATCGGAAGGCTATGCCGCGCAATGCTGCACGCTGGGCAGCGAGGGGCTGGAGCAGTTGCGTAGCGGCGCTCACTCGCTGGCGATCCTGGACGTCGGGCTACCGGACATGAGCGGCTTCGACGTCTGCCGCGAGGCGCGCAAGTTCACGGATATTCCCATCCTGTTCCTCACGGCACGTTCGGACGAGGTGGACCGCATCGTGGGCCTGGAGATCGGGGCGGACGACTATGTGACCAAGCCATTCTCTCCCCGCGAGGTGGTGGCGCGGGTGCGGGTGATCCTGCGCCGCCGGACGGGGAACGGGGTGAGCGCGCATGCGGCCTGGTTCGAGGTGGATGTGGCGAGTGCACGCATCCGCTTCTGCGGAACGTTGCTCGACCTGACGCGCTACGAATACCTGCTGCTCAAGATGCTGCTCGACCATTCCGGCCGCATCTATTCGCGCGAGGTGCTGATGGATGCCATCTGGCGCGACGCCTTGGACACCTCAGACCGCACGGTGGATACGCACATCAAGACGCTGCGCGCCAAACTGAAGGCGGTGCGCGGTGATATCGACCCCATCGTCACGCACCGCGGCATGGGCTATAGCGTGGCGAACGGGGCGGGGCAATAAATGTGGAATGAGAGCGCTTTGGTTTATCTCCTACTTGTTATGGGCGTCTCAGAACAAGTCCCCTCGCCCGCTTGCGGGAGAGGGTTAGGGAGAGGGTAAGTCGATGAGACGCTCTTTTTATTTCGTCCCCCTCTCCCCCGCCCCTCTCCCGCAAGCGGGCGAGGGGAGTTAACGCTGCGGCCTGCAAAACGTATGAATACTGAAACTCGTTTGCGGAGAAAGGGGGCTATAGCACAATGTCGAGCACCGTTTCTTTTCCAGGCTTCTCTTGTGTCGGGGCAATAGAATGAATATCACTCTACGTCTTTTGCTCGGCTATTTCCTGATTGTCGGCCTTGCGGCGTGGTTCGTGCTCAACAGCTTCTCGCAGGAGGTCAAGCCCGGCGTGCGCCAGACCATGGAAGAGACGCTGGTGGATACGGCGCACCTGCTAGCGGAGATTGCGGCGGCGGACATGTCTTCCGGCAAACTCGATACCCGGCGCTTTGCCGCCGCGTTCAAGCGCTACCAGGCGCGCGAGCCGCATGCCGACATCTGGGGCTTCAAGAAAGACTCGCTCGACCTGCGTGTCTATATCACCGACGCGCGCGGCATCGTGGTGTACGACTCTCAAGGCGTGGCGGTGGGGCAGGACTATTCGAAATGGAACGATGTTCACCTGACGCTGGATGGACGCTACGGTGTGCGCAGCACGCAGCTCGACCCCCACGACAGCCGCAGTGCCGTCATGCACGTCGCGGCCCCCATTCTGCGCAATGAGAAGCTGGTGGGCGTGCTCACCGTTGCCAAGCCCACGCTGAGCGTGCAGCCCTTCATCGACCGCAGCCGTCAACGCATCGAGCGTGCGGGCTGGTGGCTGATGGGCGGGGCACTGGCGATAGGGCTGCTGTTCACATGGTGGCTCACGCGCTCCATCGGCTTGCTGCGCCGCTACGCGCGCGAGGTCAGCCAGGGCAAGAAGGCGCAGTTGCCCGAAATGAGCAGCGGCGAACTGGCCGAGCTGGGCAGGGCGCTGGCCGAGATGCGCGAGAAACTGGACGGGCGCGAGTATGTGGAGAACTACGTGCATCACCTCGCGCACGAGATGAAGAGTCCGCTCACCGCGCTCATCGGCTCGGCGGAACTGCTGGACGAGAACCTGCCGCCGGAAGAACGCGCCACCTTCACCCACAACATCCGCGAACAAAGTCGCCGCCTGAAAGATATGCTGGACAAGCTGCTGGCGCTGGCCAAAGTGGAACACCGCACCGCGCTGGAAGAGGTGGCTCCCGTCGAGCTGCGCGGACTGGCCGAGATCGTCATCGCCGACCACGCGATCCATGCGCAGCAGCGCGGCCTCGTCTGCGACAACCGGATCCCGCCGGAGGCGCAGGTGACGGGCGAAGCCTTTTTGCTGCGCCAGGCGCTGTCCAACCTGCTGGACAACGCCATCGACTTCTCAGCCGACGGTGGCCGCATCACGCTGCTGCTGGAAACCGCTGCAGGCAGACACACCCTCATCGTGCGCGACCACGGCGCCGGCATCCCCGACTATGCGCTGCCGCGCGTGTTCGAACGCTTCTATTCCCTTGCACGCCCGGGCACGCAGCGCAAGAGCTCCGGGCTGGGCTTGCCCTTCGTCAAAGAAGTAGCGGCGCTGCATGGGGGCGAGGTGGTGCTGCGCAATCTGCCGGAAGGCGGCGTTGAGGCCAGGTTGAGTTTGCCGGTTCGGTGAATCCCGCCAGACTGCGTCATACTGGCGAAGGCCGGTATCCAGTTCAGTAGGGTGGGCACGAATTTGTGCCCACGCGGTCATGCCGAAGATATTTCAGCGTGGGCACAAATTCGTGCCCACCCTACCGTTAAGCTCCCCGCAGGGTAAACCTCCGCCACACATTCACCACACACAGCCGCATTTTTTGCACACATAGCACGGGCATCCTGCAATCTCCTTCAACTTTCAGGAGAGCAGCATGAGTCCGGATTCCCTGTGCAATGGAATGAACACGCAGTCCAGCAAGAATGTGCGCATAGTGCTGTTGAACCCTCCGCATACCGCGATCGGCAGCCGGATTCCGCAAGAGCATTTGCCGCCGCTGGGACTGCTGAGTATCGGCGGCCCGTTGATCGATGCAGGTTTTGATGTGCATCTGCTGGATGCGGACAGGGAGTATCTGCCGGAGAAAGAAATCGTATCCAGAGTGTCTGCGCTGGCTCCGCGCATGTTGATGATCGGCCATTCGGGTTCGTCTACGGCACATGCCACCGTTGTTGCCCTGGTCGCGGCGATCAAATCTGTGAATCCCGAGACCGTTGTGATCTACGGAGGTGTGTTCCCGACCTATCATTGGGACGAGATCCTGCAATCGAACGCTGCCGTCGACTATGTCGTGCGCGGAGAGGGCGAACGAACAGCCAGTTTGTTGGCGAATGCGCTGGCGGATGGAGGCTCCGTCGAACAGATCGCGGGGATCGCCTACCGGAAAGACGGGCAGGCTTTCGCAACGCCCAATGCCGAATTGATCCGGAACCTGGATGATTACCGCGTTGGATGGGAGCTGATAGATCCGGCCAACTATTCGTACTGGGGAAACAAGAGAGCAGTCGTCGTCCAGTTCTCCAGGGGCTGTCCCCATCTCTGCAATTACTGCGGCCAGCGCGGATTCTGGACCCAATGGCGGCATCGCGACCCTGTGAAGTTTGCAAAGGAGATGGCCTGGCTGCATCGCGAATACGGTGTCGAAGTCATCAATTTTGCCGATGAGTTGCCCACTGGGTCGAGGAGGGCATGGAAGGCATTCCTGGAAGCCTTGATCGCCGAAGATGTCGACCTGCTGCTGGTGGGTTCGACTCGGGCCAGCGATATCGTACGGGACGCCGACATCCTGCATTTGTACCGGAAGGCCGGGGTGATCCGTTTCCTGCTCGGGATCGAGAGTTACGATGAATCGACGCTGAAGAGCATCAGGAAAGGGGCATCGACCCGGGATGACCGGGAGGCCATCCGGCTGCTCAGGCAACATGGCATCGTTTCGATGGCGACTTACGTGGTCGGTTTCGAAGAGGAGACGGATATGGACTACTGGCGTTCGCTCAGGCATCTGATGCGGTATGACCCCGACCAGATCCAGATGCTGTATGTGACCCCGCATCGCTGGACGCCATATTTCTCCACCGTGCTCCACCGGAAAGTGATACAGCCCGATACCCGCAAATGGGATTACAAGCACCAGGTGCTGAATACGGCTCGCGTCCCGCCGTGGAGAGTGTTCCTGTGGGTGAAGTCGATGGAAGTCATCATGCAACTGCGTCCCAAGGCGATCATGCGCACTCTGCTGAATGGCGATGAAGACTTTTTGCATGCCATGCGCTGGTACGTAAGGATGGGGCGGCGCGTCTGGTTCCATGAAGTGTTCGATTTTCTGAGGGGCGGGCGCTTGAAGCAGGGGCCAACCCTGCGCGAGTTCTCGGGGGAGTCGCTGCATGACCGGGAAATTGCGCATTCAAGAAAGCGCCGTATCGCCATGATCTCCGTTTCGGCAAAGTGACGGTTTTCCCGCGGGTGGGTGCGGATTCATTGCACCTGCCTTTCGCCCGCTACACATTCACCACACACAACTACATCCTCTGAACACATAGCCTTGGCATCCTGCAATCTCCAACAACCACAGGAGAACATCATGCCGTTCACACCGTTCCATTTCGGTCCCGGGCTGCTCATCAAGGGGATGATCCCCGCCCGATTCAGTCTTTCCATGTACGCGCTGGCGAACGTGGCGATGGATGTGGAGCCGCTCTATCACATGCTGCGTGGCGACACGCAGTTGCATGGCGCCAGCCATACCTTGCTCGGCGCTGGCGTCATCGGCGTCGCCACGGTGTTGTCGGGGCGCTCCCTCATCCGCCGCGCGTGGCAGTTGTACGAGCGCTGGAGCGCGAACGCAGGCAAGCCGTTCCACATCACTGGGATGCAGGCCTGGCTGGGGGCTTTGCTCGGCACGTCCAGCCACCTGCTGATGGATGCAGTGATGCATGCCGATATGCATCCGTTCCTGCCGCTCACCGATGCCAATCCCTGGCTGCATGTCTCGTGGACCGAGCATGTGTATCTGGGCTGTGTCCTCGCCGGAATGGTCGGGATGCTGCTCATTCTCGTCCGTGCCGCACTCCAGCCCGAACACTCACCCAACCGATAACCGAGGAGCCCCACCATGTTACGCAATCCATTATTTGCAAAGATACTGATGATATGTCTGCTGGCGCTGCTGTTGCTGATCCCGCTGGGCATGATCCAGTCCAAGATCAGCGAACGCCAGATGATGCAGAGCCAAGTGCAACAAGACATCGCAAGAAGTGCATCCGGCCCCCAGACTATTACCGGGCCGTATCTGGTGGTCCGTTACAAATTGATTGAGCGACGGACCACGAAGGATAACTTCGGGAACGAGAAGGTCATCACCAGTTCATCCATACATGACACCGTAGTGATGCCGCGGAATTTGAAGATAGATGGCGATGCCGATGTCGAAACCAGAAGCAGGGGTATCTATCAGGCGCGATTGTTCAACCTGCATGGCAACCTGACGGGAGATTTTGTCGTGCCGCAAGGCTATGGCATCAGCAGGCCATTGGCGGATATTGTTCCTGTGGCTGCATTTTTCGTGATGAATGTGAGCGATTCGCGCGGTATCCGCAACGCACCCGTATTGACCTTCAATGGAACAAAATTCGATTTCTCGCCGGGTTGCATCGGGCCAATCCCTGGCAATGGTATGCATGTGCCGTTGAAAGCTTTGGATGCGACAGAGTCGCACGCCTTCAAGTTTGATTTTCCTCTCGATCTGCAAGGCATGACTACCCTTGCCGTAACGCCCTCCGGCAACAATACCGAGATGTCGCTCAAGTCCTCTTGGCCGCATCCCTCATTTGGCGGCAGCTACTTGCCACTTACCCGCACCGTGGACGAAAAAGGCTTCAGCGCACAATGGCTGGTGACCAATCTGGCACGCAACAACGCGGCGCAAAATGCGGATGGTTCGCCAATCGGGAACGAGGCCTTCTCAGTGGACTTCATCAACCCGGTCAACATCTACCTGCTGTCGGAGCGCGCGGTGAAATACGGCGTGCTGTTCGTCGTGCTGGTGTTCACCTCGTTCTTCATGTTCGAAGTGCTGCGCAGCCTGCGCATCCACCCCATGCAGTATCTGCTGGTCGGCCTGGCGATGGCGATGTTCTTCCTGCTCATCATCAGCCTTTCCGAGCACATGCCGTTCCTGACTGCCTATGTCTCATCCGGCGCAGCCTGTGCCGCGCTCATCGGCATCTATCTGGCCGGGGTGCTGAAGAACCGCAAGCCGGCGCTGGCTTTCTCTGGCGGTATCGCGTTGCTGTATGCCGTGCTGTACGGTGTGCTGCAATCGGAGGACAACGCCTTGCTGATGGGGACGCTGATCATGTTCGCAGCGCTTGCCGCTGTGATGGTGCTGACCCGTCGCATGGACTGGTACCGGTTGAACCAGGATGCCGACGCGGTGAATGCGCCGATATAAGAGTTGAGACGTCAGCCCCCATGCCTGGCATGGGGGTTTGGCCCGTCGAACGGAATGTATTGACGGCAATAATTTTCAGGAAGAGAATCGCCCGCAATGTATCGGCATCAAGGACGCAAAGCGGCTTGAACAAGAACCTGAAATAAGCTTTGCGTGACAGCAGTAGCGTCAAGTCTTGAAAAGGGGAATGCGTTTGCAACTCTTTCTTGCTGCACATTGCTGAGATGAAGTTAAGAACACGCCCACTCGGCCGGCCCATGTCCCGATGCGTGTTGCAAGTCCTCCTCTTCCTCTTTTTTTCTCCCGTCTTTTCCTATGCAGTCGTCAGACTGGTCTGACGACGTGGTGTATTTCGTCCTCGTCGACCGCTATGCCGACGGCGACAGCGCGAACAACCGCGGCGTCGAACGCCGCAACCCCGGCGGCTTCCATGGCGGCGACCTCAAGGGGCTGACCGCGCAACTGGACGAGCTCGCCGATCTGGGCGTCACCGCGCTGTGGATCAATCCGGTGCAGAAGCAGATCGCGCAATGTCCGTATGCCAGCGCGCCGGCCAAACTGGGCATCCCGGAATTCAGGCACTGCGGTTTTCACGGTTACTGGATCGACGATTTCACGGCGCTGGATCCGCATTTCGGCACGCTCGACGACCTGAAGAAGCTGGTCGAGGAAGCGCACAAGCGGCATATCAAGGTGCTGCTGGACGTGGTGTACAACCATGCCGGTTATGGTTCGAGTTACGAATCGCGCCGCACATCCGACGGGCAGAGCTGGCTGCGTTTCGGCGAAGGCAATTGCGAAGTCGATCCGGTCACCTGCCGCGTCGGCGGCCTGCCCGACTTCAGGACCGAATTGCCCGAGGTCAGGGACTATCTTCTGAAAGCCAACATCGATCTGGCCAGACAGGCCGGTGTGGACGGCTTCCGTCTCGACACTTTCAAGCACATCGAGACCGACTTCTGGCTGGAACATCGCCGCCGCACGCGCGCCGAGATCGGCAAGGATTTCTTCCTGCTGGCCGAGCACTGGGGCGGTCGATGCGAAGTCGCTCGATCCGTATCTTCGAGCGGGACGAGATCGATGCCGGTTTCGATTTCAGCTTCAAGGGCAGTTGCGAGGCGTTCGTGAACGGGCGCGGCCGGGCGGTGGCCTACGGCAGCTATCTCGGCTCCCGCCACAAGGTGCGCCCAGGCTATCTGCTGGCGCATTACCTTTCCAGCCACGACGAACCCATGGCGCTGTACAACCTGAACAACGACAAGGCCAGGTTCCGCATCTGCGCGGCCATCCAGATGACCTCGCTCGGCCTGCCGGTGATCTACTACGGCGAGGAGGTGGCGCGCGCCGGCAGCGAATGGCCGCTCAACCGCACCGACATGCCTTGGGGCGAGCGCGACATCAAGCCGGGGAAGGGCGCGGCGCGCGACGAAGCCATGCGCGATTTCTACAAGATCGCTGCTGCATATCCGCCGCGACCACCCCGCGTTGCGCCGCGGCGACTACACGCTGCTGTCCGGGCCGCAGGAGCCGGTGCTGGCCTATGTGCGCCACGATGCGGCGAGCGGCGACAGCGTGATGGTGCTGGTCAATCGCGAGGACAGGGAACTGACGGCGGACTTCTTGCTGCCGGATGCATGGAGCGCCAAGCCGGTCAGCGGACGAATTGAGCAGGGACAGCGGTAGCGACTGCGGCAGGGCGCATCGCGTTATCCATGGCACCGAAATCGGTGCGCATTCTAAGCGTGAGTTCAGGAAAGGCAGAGCACTGATGGCTTCGATCCGTTTCGACAAGATCGGCAAGAGTTTCGGCGAGACCGAGATCATCAAGAACCTCGATTTCTCGGTGAACGACGGCGAGTTCATGGTGTTCGTGGGGCCGTCCGGCTGCGGCAAGTCCACCGTGCTGCGCATGATCGCCGGACTGGAGACCATCAGCACCGGCGAACTGTGGATCGGCGACCGCGTCGTCAACGACATCCACCCCAAGGACCGCGACATCGCCATGGTGTTCCAGACCTACGCGCTGTATCCGCACATGAACGTGTACGACAACATCGCCTTCGGCCTGAAGATACGCAAGCTGCCGGATGCCGATATCCGCAAGCGCGTGCAGGATGCCGCCGACCTGCTGGGGCTGGACAAACTGCTCGACCGCAAGCCCAAGGCGCTGTCCGGCGGCCAGCGCCAGCGCGTCGCGCTCGGGCGCGCCATCGTGCGCAACCCCTCGGTGTTCCTGTTTGACGAGCCATTATCCAATCTGGATGCCGAGCTGCGCGTGCAGATGCGCGCCGAGATCAGCAAGCTGCAGCGCCGGCTCAACACCACGACGGTGTATGTGACGCACGACCAGGTCGAGGCCATGACCATGGGCCAGCGCATCGCCGTGCTGAGCGCGTGCGACAAGACCAAGCCGCGCGAAACCAACCTGATGCAGTGCGGTTCGCCGATGGACCTGTACGACCGGCCCGACAACGTCTTCGTCGCGCGTTTCATCGGCACGCCCAACATGAACATCGTGCATGCGCGCCTGAGCGACGACGGCACCACGCGTGGAGTTCGCTCGGCGGCAGCATGCCGGTCAGCGCGCAGTTCAAGGAGGCGGCGCGCGCGATGCGCGGGACGCGAAGTCATGCTGGGCATCCGCCCCGAACACATCGGCGCCGCGCACGAAGTGGACTGGCAGCTGACCCAGCCGGTGACCGGGCAGTGCGAGATGGTGGAGTTGCTGGGGCACGAGGCCATCCTGCATTTCCGGGTCGGCGAACAGATCATGACCGGCCGCCTGCACACGCACGGCCGTCTGCCGTCTCCCGGCGATGCGGTCACCATGCAAATGAAGTGCGAAGCGATCCATCTGTTCGACCCGGTTAGCGAGTTGCGTTTGCGATAACCGTCTTTCAAGGAGATGAAAATGAAACGACCATTGCGCATCATCCTGATAATCGGCACTTTGCTCATGGCCGGTATCTTCACCGCGGCACAAGCGGCGGAACTGGTGCTGTGGCATGCCTACCGCGGCGCGGAAAAGAGCGCCATCGAGAAAGTCGCCAAGCTGTATGAGATCGAAGACGCCCGGGACCAAGGTGACCACGCTGGCCATCCCCTACGACGCCTACGCCGACAAGATCACCGCCTCGGTGCCGCGCGGCAAGGGGCCGGACGTGTTCATCTATGCGCAGGACCGGCTGGGCGGCTGGATCGAGTCGGGCAAGACGGTCGAGCCCATCGGCTTCTTCATGGACGAGGCGACGCAGCAGCAGTTCCTGCCGGGCATGCTGGATGCGATGACCTACAAGGGCACGGTGTACGGCCTGCCGCTCAACTACAAGAGCATCACGCTGATCTACAACAAGGCGCTGGTGAAGACCCCGCCCAAGACCTCGACCGAGCTGGTCAAGCTCGCCAAGTCGCTGACCCATGCCGATTCCGGCCGCTACGGCCTGGCGTACTGGTACACCAACTTCTACTTCCACGCCGCGCTGATGAACGCTTTCGGCGGCAGCGTGTTCGACAAGAACGGCAAGCTGGTGCTGAACTCGAAGGAGACGATCGCCTCCGTCAAGCAGATGATGAAGTGGTACAAGCAGGACGGCATCATGCCGAGCCGAGCCGTCCGAGACGCTGGTGTCCTCGATGTTCAACGAGGGCAAGGTGGCCATGGTGTTCAACGGCCCGTGGTTCATCGGCGAGATATCTCCCTCCATAGATTTCGGTCTGGCCGTGCTGCCGGTGATCGACGAGGCCGGCAAGAAGCCGATGCGTCCGTGGCTGACCATCGAAGGCGCCTATGTCTCTGCCAGCTCCAAACAGAAAGAGATGGCGTACGACTTCGCCAAGTTCCTGGCTTCGGAAGAGGCCGGGCTGATCCTGGCGCTGGAAGGCCGCCAGTTGCATACCAATGCCGCGATCTACAAGGACAAGCGCGTCACCAGCGATGTCGTGCTCAACGCGTTCCACGACCAGTTGAGCAGCGCCGAACCGATGCCCAACCGCGCGGAGATGACCATGGTGTGGTCGCCGGCGACCACCGCGATGAACAAGGTGGTCAAGGGCAACGCCACGCCGGAAGCGGCGATCAAGGAAGCGTCGAAGATGGTGCAGGAGAGCATCAACGCGCTGCGCAAGGGGCGCTGATCCCCGCGCCATCCCGACACGACACGGCCATGACCATAACCGAACATCTCAAGCGCTCCGCACTCACGGGCATGGGCGTCGCCATGCTGCTCGCGCTGGTGCTCGGCAGCTGGCTGTTCGGCGCGGAACAGGCCGAGCTGCGCCTGCAGCAGCGGCAGCGTCTGGCCGTGCTGCAGGCGAACGCGCTGGTGCTGGCGGTTGCCGACGCCGATGCCGCGGGCACGCGCAAGCGGGTGAGCGAGATGCAGAAGCTCGATCCGCGCATCGAGTCCGTCATCGTCGTTGCCGGCACGCAGCTGCTGGCCTCGACCCGTCCCGGCGATGAAGCGCCGCGCGCGCTCAAGCGTGACGAGAAACCGTTGTACGACCTGAGCAACCTGATCCGCACCGCGCGCGAGACCAATCGCGGCGAGGAGGTGGTGCGCAAGAAGACCATCCAGATCGACGAGATGCCCAAGGGCCGTCTGGTGGTGACCTTGCCTTACCTGTCGGGCGACGAGTTCGCCGGGATACTGCAAATGCAGTTCGACAGTTCGGGGATGGATCCTCGCGTTGCGGGCGATGTCTTCCCGTTCCCCGTGCTGCTGTTGATTGCGGCGCGCTGGCTGGGGCGGCGCTGCGCATGCAGCCGCAGAAAAAGGTCGATCCGGCCAAGCTGATCGCACTCGGCGCATTCCTGCTGATCGTGCTGTTCTATCAGCAGCAGCAGATCGGGCGGCTGGAACAGGTCGTGATGCAGGACAACCACGCGATCGCCACACAATACCTTGCCAGCGCGGAACAGCTCGACCGCCTGGGCTATCTGCCGCTGCTGCGCGAACCGTCCGGCGTGAACCTGTGGGACACCGACGACTACGAGCGGCCGCGCGGCGTCATCGCCGCCGACGGCAGCATCGTGGAAGAAGCCGAGACGAAACAGCTGGCCCGGCGCGCCGCATTCATCCGACCCATCCTGTGGGCCATCGATCTGCTTGCGGCGGCGGTGTTGCTGTTCTTCCTCTATGGCTATGCGGCGCGCGCCTACGCCGCGTTCAGGGAACACATCTATGCCTACATCTACGTGGCGCCCGCCATGATCGGCATGATGGTGCTGGTGTTCTTCCCGTTCTCCTACGGCATCACGCTGGCGTTCACCGACACCACCCTGTTCAACGAGTCGCTGCCGTTCCTGGATCGCCTGATCGGCTGGGGCAACTTCAAGTCCATACTCGGCGACTTCAATATCTACCAGGACACTGCGGAAGGCATCATCTGGAACTACCAGAACTTCTACTGGACCTTGATGGTCACGGTGATCTGGACCATCACCAATGTCACGGTCGGCGTCAGCGTCGGCTTCTTCCTGGCGATGGCGCTGAACACCGACGGCCTGCGCGGCAAGGCCATCTACCGCGTGCTGCTGATCCTGCCCTGGGCCATCCCCAACTACATCACGGCCCTGGTCTGGCGCGGCATGTTCCATCCGCAGTTCGGCGTCATCAACCAGGTGCTGCAGATGTTCGGCCTGGAACCGGTGTCATGGTTCGACGGCGTGTTCAGTTCCTTCATGACCGGACTGGCGACCAACGGCTGGCTGAGTTTCCCGTTCATGATGGTGGTGATACTGGGCGCGCTGCAATCCATCCCCAAGGAGATGTATGAAGCCGCCGAGGTCGAGGGAGCGAGCCGCTGGCAGCGCCTGCGCCATATCACCCTGCCGCTGCTGAAGCCGACGCTGATCCCGGCCATCGTGCTGTCGGTGGTGTGGACCTTCAACATGTTCAACATCATCTTCCTGGTCTCCGGCGGCGAGCCGTCCGGCGCCAACGAGATCCTGGTGACCAAGGCCTACAAGATCGCGTTCGAGCAGTACCAGTATGCCTACGCGGCGGCCTACTCGACCGTGATCTTCATGATCCTGCTGGTGTATGGCTTCTTCCAGACCCGCATCACCAAAGCGACGGAGTCGTTCTGACATGGCACACCTGAAGACAAGGAATCACGTGTGGCTGCACCTGGGGCTCATCAGCTTCACGCTTGCTTGCGCTCTATCCGGTGCTGTGGGTGCTGGCGCTGTCGTTCTCCGGCCAACAGAGCGTGGGCCTGATCGACCTGCCGCAGGATCCGAGTTTCCTGGAGCGCTTCCGCGCGATCCTGCCGCTGCCGGCGCACTGGTCGGTCAGTAATTTTGTCGAGGTCTGGACCGACCAGCAGTTCGGGCGCTGGTTGTGGAACAGCGTGGTCATCTCGGCGATGACCACCTTGCTCGGCGTGTTCCTCGCCTGCACGGCGGCATACGCTTTCTCGCGCTTCCGCTTTCCCGGGCGCAATCTCGGCATGCTCGCGTTCCTGGTGTCGCAGATGTTCCCCGGCACGCTGATGCTGATCCCGCTGTTCATCATCATCGTCAAGCAACTGCAGCTGGGCAACACCTACCTCGGGCTGGTCATCGTGTACGCGACGACTTCCATCCCGTTCTGCGTGTGGATGCTCAAGGGCTATTTCGACACCATCCCCTACGACATCGAGGAGTCGGCGCTGATCGACGGCGCCTCAAGGCTCACGATCTTCTGGCGCATCATCCTGCCGCTGGCCAAGCCCGCCATCGCCATCACCGCGCTGTTCTCGTTCATGACGGCGTGGAACGAATTCATCCTGGCTTCCGTGTTCATGGAGTCGGAAGCGAACTACACCGCACCGGTCGGGCTGCGGTTCTTCGTCGGCGGATTCTCTTCGCAGTGGGGCTACTTCGCGGCCGGTTCGGTCATCGTTTCGTTGCCGGTGGTGGCGTTGTTCCTGCAACTGCAGAAATATCTGATCTCGGGACTGACCGCGGGGAGTGTGAAATAAATACAACAAAAACCTGCAATTAGATACAGCAGGATGTTTTTGGAGGTAGACTGATTGAAACGCTCTGGTATTAGCGGTCATCTTGTCTCATGGGGTGGTCGCGATTGTTGTAGCTGTATAAGTATCTGAATCTCGGAATTAGCGCAGGAAGTGTCAACTAACTGTAACGTTCGATAGAGAGAAGGAGAAAGCACATGACCAGCAACAAAACCGCTCTTGCCGTTTGCCTCACGTCCCTGCTGTCACTCTTCGTTTCCACCTCCACACACGCTGTCACTTTCGACGACCCCAAAGGCGACGACAAAGGGCCAGGGCAATTACGTCTATCCCACGGACAGCGTCTACAAAGCCGGATCGTTCGACCTGACCAGACTGTCGGTCAAGAAGAGCGGCGCCCAGGCCGAATTCGCCGTCGACGTGAACAGTTCGCTGGAAGATCCGTGGGGAATGGGCAACGGGTTTTCGGTGCAGATGATCTTCATCTTCATCAAGACTGGCGCGGGTGGACATTCCGAAGGGTTGCCCGGTCTCAATGTGCAGTTCGCGCCGGGTAGCGAGTGGAACAAGGTAGTCATTTTGTCCCCGCAGAAGAAAGCGCGTGTCATGGGCGAAGCCCAGACCAAGGCGGCCAAGCTCGTGGCTGACATCGTAGTGCCGAACAGCACCCGCGGCAGCAATCGCACCATCAAGGGTTCTGTGCCGCTTGAGCGAGTTGGGTGGCGACGGCAACGTCGATGCTTGGTCGTATCAGGTGATCATGCAATCCAATGAAGGTTTCCCGGCCGCAACCGACCTGCTGACCCGCAAGGTGAACGAATATGAAGGCCAGCACCGCTGGGGCGGCGGCAACGACGGCGATTGCGACCCGCACGTGATGGACGTGCTGGAAGCGGCCGACGCCAAGCAGGCGGATATGCTGGCCTACACCTGCGGCCTCAACGGCGAGTCGGTCAAGCCGGCCATGTTGAAAATGATCAAGAAGTAACGCGCAGTCAGTCTTCAACCTTTTGAAAGGGGATGGAAATGATTAAGCACACCTTGAAACCGTTATGTCTGGCTATCGGACTGAGTCTGGCAGGTTCCGCCTCTGCTGCCACGCTCGATCTCAGCGGTACCAATTTCTACATGAAGTTTCTCGACGGCAGTCTGGGCGGTGCGCCCACCAACAGTATCGATACGGCCAGCGGAGGAGATCAGGGGCAGTTCACTGAGTTGAACCTGGTATTCAAGGCGACAATCTCGCCCAAGGTCGAGGCGGGCGGCCGCATCCAGAGCCGCAGCAGCGCAGCGTACTGGACCGAGTACGGCGGTTTCGGGCAGGAAGGCACCGTCGCCAACGACTCCGTCAATCACCAAAAGATGATGAAGCTGCGCGGCGCCTACGTCGAGTTGAGTCCCGGCTATGACTGGCTGAGCCAAGCCCGCATCGGCACCAGCGACTGGGGCATGTTCGACCCGTTCACCATGGGCAAAATGCGGTACATCGATCGCGACAATCTCAACGGCTTCTATTTAAAGGGACCTTTGGCAGGAACTTGGGAGTTCGCCCGAGTTTCGCTGCCTGAATATCTGGGCGTCAATTTCAGCACCGGATCGGCGCCCAAGAACCAGGCCATCTATGTGGGCCAATTCAAGCAGGATGTCGGCAGCGTCAAGCTGATGGAAGGTATAACTTACCTGAACAACCAGCAGGAAAATCCCGCCGATACGAATGTGACCAATGGGCAGGGGATGGAGGACCGATTCAAGAACACTATCCTTTCCCTGAAGGCTGATGCCGCGGTCACAGATGGAATCGACCTGCGCGGCGCAATTCACCACTCCATCTACACCATAAACAATGCAAATGTCGTCGCCGTCATACCCGCGGGAGACTTCTGTAACGATCCGCTGCAGGGAAATGGTTGCGGCTCGACAACCAACTCGTATCTGACAACGGGCGTGATGGGCTACAGCATGACTCCCGGTAAGGATGTGAACGGCAACGCGATCAAACTGGACCTCGATTGGAGGCCTGCAAGCATCGATGGATTCGCCTTGAGCTACCAATACTTCAATATTGGTGCGGGGTATGTGAGTGTCGGCGGGGCTCGCCGCGAATCCGACGTATTGCTGACAGAGGGTTCCGAGGGGGCGTGGTATGGATGGGGGACCAATCAGTGGGTGGGTGGACGTGCCAATGACATGCAACAGGTGGCTATCATCCACGTGGACAATGCTTTCACGGACTTTGACGAGACTGGTGCCGAGTCGGTCATTGGCTGGAAGGGGCATACCTTCAAGCTCAACTATGACGTTGCCGATACGCCGATGTCGATGGAACTAACGAGAGTCGGATACAACACCAACTGGCAGAATTACGGTGGCAATGCCCTGATCTACGACGTTGGACACGGCCAGGGCACCTATGACGTGTACAGACCTAATCAGGATCGTTCCACCAACATCGTTGCGTTCAAGCTCAATCACAACTTCCAGGTTCTGGGGGGGCTTGATGCCAAGCTGAAGCTCAAGAGAGTAGGCGACGATGACAAGCGGGATGCCACGATAGCTACGGATGACCGTGAAGTGCTGGATAACGGTCTGACCGCCAGCGTGGGCAACCAGTTGTTCGGAGACCTGTATGGCACGCTTTCCTATGGCCGCTATATGCGCAAGGTCAAGGTGGGAGCCAACGACTTCAACAATTCCAAGAGCATCTACGGCGTGCGTTTCGCCTACAACCTGCCCGGGTTCGAGCTGGGCATGTTGACGCAGTGGATCCTCGGCAGCGGCAATCCGTCGGAAGCGGTCGGCGCCAGTGCGAAATTCCGGCAATATCGCATGAAGGCTTTTGCTCAGGTGAATTTCTAAGACCAAGCGTTCTAGCCTTTCCGAAGACAAAGCCCCTCCTGCATCTCGGGAGGGGTTTCTACATTCAGAGGAGGTTTGTTCGCTGCCTGACCTGCTGTCCAGCGTATACTCCTTTCGCCCAGTTTTTGGATGGGAAGGGCAAGCAGGACGTTAACGATACAGACCTTGAATAAACGAAGGATAGTGAAGTGAGGATACTTCTCCTGATTGTTCTGTTGTTCACCATGTTGAGTGCTTCGGCAGGTTCGTTGCCTTTGGTCACCATCAGCGATCCTGCGGGCGACGATTTCGGTGCCGGCAAACTGATTTATCCGCAACGGAACGATTTTCAGGTTGGCGATCTCGACCTTCTCCAACTGCAGATCAGCCGCGATAGCCAGGGATTCTGGTTCGAAGCGACGTTCAGGAATCCCGTTCGCGATCCAGGTAATGTGCCCGGATCGGTTGGCGGCGACTCCCTGGCAAATTTCGCCCGCAAGGGTTTCTACCAGTTCAATGTCGATGTCTATGTCGACACCGACCGGATCGACGGTTCGGGCAACACCTTCACGTTGCCGGGGCGCAAGGTTCGTATCGATGGCGACTATGCCTGGGAAAAGGCGGTGATCCTCACGCCTCGTCCCGAGTTGATGCGGCAACAATTGATCGGCGCGCTGACCGAGCAGTATCCCGACAGAACGACAGCCGAAATCGAGGCCAGCGTGGATCAGTCGTTGTTCTTTCCGACCCGGATCAAAGTGCGCGACAAGACGATAGGTTTTTTCGTGCCTGCCGGTTTCTTCGCCGGAAGCGATGGCGGCAACTGGGCAGCCACCGCATTGGTCACCGGCGCGATCACGACTATCTCTGCCGACTTCTCGCTTTTCTCCAGCACGAAAAAACCGCTCGAGACTCTCCAGCTTGGTGTCATGCAACCTGCGCCCGGCCATCCCAGGGACACCTTCGGCTACAGCGATCGTCAACCGGCTCCGGTGGTCGACGTGCTGGGCGCTTCGGCCGAGATACAGATTCGGCAGCTTGCCGACAAGGAAGACCTGACCGGCGTGTCCTGGGGAGCGCGCGAGGACATAGAGAAATCGCCAATGCCTGCGGCGGCTTCATCGGCGATTCCCATCGCCAGATTGTTGCAGCCGGAAACGACCGTAACAGCCAAACCTGCGGAATCAGGTTCGGCGGAGGTCCGCGCCAAGGCCGATGGATCGATCGCCAAGCGACTGCAGGCCTTGCAGCAATTGTTCGATCAGAAGCTCATTGACGAGGCCGAATACAAGCAGCAGAAACAGCGCATCCTCAACGAACTGTAAGTCGGGTTGAATTGACCAAGTCAGCTCGACCCCGTATATTCCGTCACATGCAAGCGCACCGACTCATCTCAGCCAATTCAATCATCGCCAAGCGACTGTGGCTAGCCCTGCCAGCCCACCGCCGCAGCGCGTTCCTGTTTTAGCGTTTCATTTATAAACCGGGCAACTGCGGGTCGACCGCGTTGCTTTGGCCTCAGACCCGCATTAGTCCATCACTCGGGTCTTAACATCATGGCAAGTCATACAGGCAATACCTTCGCAAATCGGGATGCGTTTCTCGGCGTCGTCTTCGCGTTGCTCGCGGCGGTCGGCTTTTCGGCCAAGGCGATCCTGGTGAAGCTGGCGTATCTCGACAGCGTGGATGCGGTGACGCTGCTGGCTCTGCGCATGGTGTTCTCGGTGCCGTTCTTCATCGGCGTGGCGATCTGGGCCAGGCGGCGTCATGCCGAACCGCTCGATACGCACGACCGTCTGCTGGTGTTGGGGCTGGGCTTGATCGGCTACTACCTGTCCAGCTTTCTCGATTTCCTCGGCTTGCAGTACATCTCCGCAGGGCTGGAGCGCCTGATCCTGTTCCTCTATCCGACCATGACGGTGCTGCTCACGGCATTGCTCTACAAGCGCGCCATCGGCAGGAAGGTCATCGCGGCGCTGGCGTTGTGCTACGCCGGGATCGCGCTGGTGTTCCTGCACGACGTGGGCACGAAGGAGGGGAGTATCGTGCTGGGCGCATCGCTGGTGTTCGCCAGCACCTTGTCCTATTCGATCTATCTGGTGGGGGCGGGGCATGCCATCGCGCGCATCGGCACGATGCGCTTCACCGCCTATGCGATGGTGGTGGCAAGTGCGGCCAGCCTGCTGCAATTCGTCGTGATGCGTCCGTTGAGCGCGCTCGATTTGCCCATGCGCGTGTATGAGCTTTCCATCGCGATGGCGATCTTTTCCACGGTGTTGCCGGTGTTCCTGCTGTCGTTCGCCATCCGGCGTATCGGTTCGGGCAGCGCCTCGCTGATCGGCTCCATCGGGCCGGTCAGCACGATCTACATGGCGTATCTGGTCCTGAACGAGAGCATCTCGCTGCTGCAGATAGGCGGATCGTCGCTGGTGCTGGCCGGCGTGCTCATCATCAGCCTGAACAGCAGGCGGGTGGGGAAGTAACTTGCAGTCATCCTGCGCGGTGACTGCGCTTTCTTTTCCTGGAGGGGAAGCTGCATATCCCATTGAGCGTGCAGTATAATGTGGCATCAAACAGCGAGGCGGTAGCGATAGATGGATCCCCTAAAAGACCAGTCGTTGCTTTCTAAGTCCCCTGCTTCATTCTTTTTCATAGTCTCCCTATCCGTATTCGTCTCGGAAGCATCAGTGATGCTTCTGCTTTACTACCTGCCCCAGATGTCCTTGATCAGCGAGGCGATCATCGATGCCACGCTGCTGATCGCGGTAGTCTCGCCGGTGCTGTATTTCTTCCTGTTTCGCCCCCTGGTCGTCCATATCCGGGAACGCGAGCAGATCGAGGATGTGCTGCACAAGAACGAGGAAGAGCAGTTCAAGGTCATGATCCGCACTTCGCTGGACGCCTTCGTGATAACCGACCTTGACGGGCATATCCTGGAAGTGAACGATGCCTATTGCCAACTGACGGGATACAGCCGCAAAGAACTGCTGAAGATGAACACCGCAGACATCGAGGTGATGGAGACGCCCGAAGAGGGCGCCGGCCATATCGGCAAGCTGTTCGTAACGGGCAGCAATCGTTACGAGACCCGCAAGCGCCGCAAGGACGGTCGCATCCAGACCGTCGAGGTGAGCTCGAATTACAGCAAGCTCAACGGCGGGCGCATCTACAGTTTCATGCGCGACATCACCGAGCGCAAACGGGCGGAGGAACACCGGAGCAAGCTGCTGCGCGAGATAGAAAGCGCCAACGAAGAGCTCAAGAATTTCGCCTATGTGGTGTCCCATGACCTCAAGGCCCCGCTGCGCGCCATCAGCTCGCTGGCGGACTGGCTTTCCACGGATTACGCCGACAAGTTCGACGAGCAGGGCCGCGAGCATATGCGCCTCCTGGTCAGCCGCGTGCGCCGCATGGACGGCCTGATCGACGGCATCCTGCTGTATTCGCGGGTGGGGCGCGTGAAAGAAACGATCGTGGCCGTGGACCTCGAGCGGCTGGTACACGAGGTGATCGACTTGCTTGCCCCGCCGGCAAACATCACGGTCATCATCGACAATCCCTTGCCGACCGTCATGGCGGAGCCGACCCGCATCCAGCAGGTGTTCCAGAACCTGCTCTCCAACGCCATCAAATACATGGACAAACCCGTCGGCAAGATTCGCATCGCCTGCAGCGAAGAGAAGGCGCAATGGAAATTCAGCGTCACCGACAACGGACCCGGCATCAAGGAGCAGCATTTCGCAAAGATATTCCAGTTGTTCCAGACCCTTGCCCCGCGCGACCGCGTGGAAAGCTCGGGCGTGGGCCTGGCGCTGGTGAAGAAGATCGTGGAAATGTACGGCGGACGCGTCTGGGTCGAGTCCACTGTCGGGGAAGGAAGCACATTCTTCTTCACCTTTCCGCGCACGCCCGCAAACCCGAATCCAAACCCAACCAAAGGAACGCAAGCATGAAATTTGCCGACAAGCCCATCCTGCTGGTAGAAGACGATAAAGTGGACGTCATGACGGTCAATCGCGCGCTGAAGGAGATCAAGGTCACCAACCCGGTGGTGAATCTGGAGAACGGGGAGGAGGCGCTGAAATACCTGCGTGATCCCGGGAACGTAAAGCCGTGCATCATCCTGCTCGACCTCAACATGCCGATCATGAACGGTATCGAGTTCCTGGAGGTGGTGAAGCACGATCCCCTGCTCAGGCGCATCCCGGTGGTGGTGCTGACCACCTCCGGCGAGCAACAGGACAAGATAAACAGCTTCGACCTCGGGGTGGCCGGTTACATGTCCAAGCCGGTGGACTACCGGCAATTCGTTGAAGTCATGCGTACTATCGATGCCTATTGGACCATCAGCGAGGTGCCGTTATGAGCAAGCCGCAGATACGCATACTCATCGTCGAGGACGACCTGGTAGACCGTATGGCCTGCCGTCGTGCGCTGGCGCAGCATGCCGACTTCGAATTCGTGCTGTCCGAAGCCGAGACCGGCCGCGAGGGGCTGCAGCTCGCCCATGCGCAGAAGCCGGACTGCGTGCTGCTCGATTACCATTTGCCGGACCTGAATGGCCTGGAGTTCCTGGCGGAACTGAGAAACGATCTGGGCGAGATACCGGTGCCGGTCATGATGCTGACGGGCACCGACAATGCGTCGGTCGCGGTCGAAGCATTGAAGCGCGGCGCGCAGGACTACCTGGTCAAGGACACCAACCGCCAGTATCTCGAATTGCTGCCGGCCGTCATCGAGCGCGTGATGCGCGAGCGGCGCACGTTGATGGAGAAGAAACAGGCGGAAGAGAACCTGATCCAGGCCGAAGCGAAGTACCGCTTCCTGGTGGAGCAGATTCCCGCAGTTACCTACACGATCGCGCCGAATGCACCAAACAGACTGCTGTATATCAGCCCGCAGATCCGCCAGCTCGGCTTTTCACCCGAAGAGTGGCTGGCCGATCCGGAAGGTCTGCTCAAACAGATACATCCAGAAGACCGCATATTCGTGCGCGACGAGATCACGCGCGGTTATGAGAGCGGCGAGCCCGTGCGCTTTGAATACCGTTTGCTTACCCGTGCCGGCGAAGTGCGCTGGTTCCTGAACGAGGCGAGCCTGGTGCGCAACGAATCGGGAGAACCCTTGTTCCTGCAGGGCATCCTGGTCGATATCACCAAGGACAAGGAGGTCGAAGAGGAACTGCATCTGCATCGCCGGCGACTCGAGGAGATGGTGGCCAACCGCACGATGCAGTTCGAAAAACAGACCGCGATGCTCAAGTCTGCCAACGCCAATCTCGTCAGCGAGCTTGGCGCGTGCACACAGGCCGGGAACGCACTCAGGAAAAGCGCCGACCAGCTCGCAGACTTCTTCCACAACGCCCCCTGCGGATACTGCTCGCTCGATCCGGACGGCGTGGTGGTGCAGATCAACGATAACGGGCTCAAGTGGCTTGCGCGCACACGCGATGAGGTCGTGGGCAAATTGAAGTTTGCCGATTTGCTGACGCCGGCGAGCGCGAAAGCCTTTCTTGAACACCTCCAGCGTTTCAAGGAGAGCGGCTGGATACACGATCTCAAGCTCGAGATCGCGCGCAATGATGGCACCAGACTTTCAGTGTTGCTGAGCGCCAACGGGAGCAGGGATACGGACGGCAGCTACGTGATGAGTCGCTCCGTGATGTTCGACATCACCGACCGCAAGCGCGACTGACAGGCACTGCGAGCGACTGGGAGCGTTGCTGCAGCAGATGTCCGTGTGGTCGAATCATGGCGTCGATCCATGTTAGATTCCGTAGGTCGGGTTAGCGACAGCGTAACCCGACGTTGCCGCTGTTCCTGTCTCATAATGTCGGGTTACGCTGCGCTAACCCGACCTACAATGCTGCCAGGCAGGCGTCAAACCGCGTCAGTTCAATGGAGCACACCTTGCCACTTGGCAAGCCTCGCGCGCATGCGTTTGTAGTGCGAGCCTTGCCAGTAGACTCTCCCGCATGCAGGACAAACTCTCAGTGGCTCGTCCGGTCGGCGCGCATCTAGCGGCACGCTGGCTGCTGCTGCAGGATCGGCAGCCTGTAGCAGGGTGTTATCCAGCAGGCAACGCGTGAAGGCGTGACTGAGCCAGTCGAGCTGGAATTGCGCGCCGAGGAGGGCGGCGAGCTGGTCGAGGTCGCCTTGCGGCAGGATCAGTGCGATGTCGCGCGCAGCCTTGTGTTCGCGCACCAGTTGATCCTGCGTCAGGAAATAGCGCCCTTCGTCATGGCACTGCCGCAGCAAGTCGCGATCCTGATGCCCGTTGTTGGCGAACGCGGAGTCGTAGCCGGCGGCGCGCAAGTAGCGGCACAGCCGGCCCAGCATCTCGTCGCAGAGGAAACGGGGCAGGGGATCCATGGCTCAATGTTATGCCAATTCCATCCATTCCAGCGGCGAACGGACAGGGACGTTTTTGAGCATAATGCCGGCTTGAGCACTCGACTTCGATACCGGTTAACCATGCAAATAATTGTTTTCTCAATCGCGCTCGTCTTTTCCACAATTGCGACCGCCGCCGACGTGATGCGTTGCGGCACGGACCAGTTCGGTAATGTCGTATGTCTGGATAGGGACGGTGTGCTGACTACCCCGTCAAGGGAGGCCGCGGGCGATGACAAGGGGCGCCAAGCTTCGGGTGTGTCGGCGGCCGAGCCCCATCCAGGCCGTACAGATACGAATGAACTGGAGCGTTGTGGCTTCGATCCCTTCGGCAATAAGGTATGCCGACCATAATTCAAGTGAACAATAAATTCGTCACACCGGCGAAGGCCGGTGTCCAGTTGATTAAAAACACTGGATTCCGGCTTTCGCCGGAATGACAAAATCTGAAGTACTCGAAATACAGTTCAGGAGAAGACTATGCGCATACTTCACACGATGATACGAACCGGCGACCTTGATCGCTCCATCGATTTTTATACCCAAGTGCTGGGCATGCGATTGCTGCGCCGAAACGACTATCCCGATGGCAAGTTCACGCTGGCCTTCCTCGGCTACGGTGACGAGCGCGAGCATGCCGTGATCGAGCTGACCTACAACTGGGGCGTTGACCACTACGACATGGGTAGCGGCTTCGGCCATATCGCCATCGAAGTCGATGACGTCTATGCCGCCTGCGACGAAATCAAACGGCGCGGCGGGGCGGTGATACGAGAGGCGGGGCCGATGCACGGGGGAAAGACCATCATCGCGTTCGTGGCTGACCCGGACGGGTACAAGATCGAACTGATCGGCAAGAAGGCTTAGTGGCGGGTGATTCTGGATTGGGTGAGGAGAGGAAGGTGAAGGCTATTGCGATGCTGCCCCTGGTCCAGACTTCATTTGAGATGGGTGTCCGATATTCGGGCAATAGCGGACTGTGGCGGTTTGCTAGAGCGGGTCGGTGCAGCTTGGTGGAATGTCCGCCTCCAATTTCTAACCGTCGCTTTCAACACATTCCAGACCTTCAAATATCTCCGAAGCGGATACTCAACGAGAAGCGGCGCCAGATAACGGATACTCATCCTCGGTTTTGCTGCTGGCGGCACCAGAGAACGGGCGCAGCCTCCCCCGAAATATCTTCGGGGAAATCGATGTTTAATTTTATGCCAGTGCCCGTTTTGAAGGCTGTTGCTGGCGCTTGGATGCCTTGATCTTAGTAGTAGCGATAATAGGATTGTGGCCAACACGAGAGACAAAGGCTGCCTCTTTTTCGATATTGACCTTCATGGTGACGAAGGCCACCTCAAATAATCGATCTTCAATTTTGAAGCTTCCTTTGTTTTGTAGCCAATCAAGGACCTTAGCTAGGTGCCAAATTACTGTCGTTCCACTATGCACAGGTATTGGACCTAAGCTGTTGTCGATCAGGATTTTCCTAATGTTTTGCCTGCTGCAACCAACGAAGCCCGCAATGTCTGTAACTCCTACGTAGTCTGGTGTAGCCTCAATTAACTTGGCTCCTGGGATAGCCTTAGTTACATTGGCAATCGCTGATGTGACAGCGTGATATGCTGAGGGCGCTTCTCTTGTAAAACTTAGTGCTACTCTACCTTTTAGTCCTAAGCCAACGGTTGCATCGTCACAGCCAGCTTCATAAAGGGCGTTCAGAAACTGTTCCGGATCAGTATCCGGACTTGGCAATGAGAATTTGAGTTCGAAGTCATATTCTTTCATGGCTTACTCCTTTTCCTTTTCATCGGCTTTAAGCCTGATGCAGTTGTCTACGATTCTGCGGATCTGTCTTGCGTGATTGCCTGGATTTTTCGGTGTACTCCATATACTTGATCTGCAAAACTCGCCGCACCTGCATTCATTGTCATTGTATGGGCAGTACATCTGTCCCCACGCGTGGGAGCCTCCTTTGACGATCCGCCAGCCCTTGCTTTTGGCATATTCAATTGCGGCATCCACTTCTTTCTTTGAATGAGACATCAGTCACCCCAGAATCGTTGATCCATAGTAAACAGACCGAGCGCGGTTGTCAAATGACAACCTTGGCAATTATAATTTAACTAAGCGAAAAAATGCCCACCATGTAAAGGTGGTGGCGTCTAGCTTAAGGAAGCAACCCAGAAAAATTCTTCGGGGCAGCTTTAAGCGTCCGCAGGGGTGAGTTCCTTAATACCAGAACAAATTTGAATTTTAAACACCATTCGATTCAAAGCACCCAGCCGCCGCTCGTCCACCATGAATACCTCTTGGGAGATTCGCTTTCTCTTGTCTTTTAGTGCATCGCTACTCCACTAAAAGTGATTGTTCGAAAACCTTGAAAACGAACATCCCTAGAGTCCACGCCGATATCTATTTCAGAAAACCGCCATACTGCTCTGGCCGGCCGAGTATCGGACACTGTATGCCAGACGAAGTCTGGACTACCACGCTTTATACAGTTGTTCCGGAAGCAACGAACCGATTAAACCAGTGCTGCTTCAGATGATGATGGCGACGAAGTCGCCCTCGAACTTGCCGACCTGCTGTCCTTCGCAATTCAATACCGACTGAACGCTGATGCGGGCGCGCTTGTGCTTCAACAGCGTGGCGAGGAAGCGTTGCCATTTTTCCGGAGTGGGCGCGGCGGCCTCGGCAGTGAAGTCGGTGGGCATCGGCAGGTCGTAGCTCATGCTGTTCTTCTGGATGACCAGGCGCGCCTTGATGTTGGCGTCGAGCAGGCTGACATGGAGCAGCGCCCATGCCGAGAGGATGGCGACGGCAGAGGCGCTGCCGCCGAACACGGTGTCGCGATGATTGATATTGGGTGCGAGCGGTGCGGCGAGCAGAACGCCCTGCGGGCTGGCAGTCCTGACCTCCACGGCCATCGCCTTCGACAGCGGGATGTGGCTGTAGAGGTAATCCTGTAACGCTTGCGGCGTCAGCGCTGGCATTATTTACCCGCTGCGCGTTCCGCCGATTGCACGGTGTTGGCCACCAGCATGGTGATGGTCATGGGGCCGACGCCGCCGGGAACGGGAGTGATCCAGCCGGCGACTTCCTTGGCGGATTCGAAATCCACATCGCCGCACAGCTTGCCGTCTGCCATGCGGTTGATGCCGACGTCGATGACCGCAGCGCCGGGCTTGATCATGTCGCCGGTGATCATCTTCGGCTTGCCGGTGGCCACCACCAGGATGTCGGCGTCGCGCGTGAACTTGGCGAGGTCGACGGTCTTGGAGGTGCAGATGGTGACGGTGGCGTTGTGCTGCAACAGCAGCAGCGCCATCGGCTTGCCCACGATGTTGCTGCGACCGATCACCACGGCATGCTTGCCTTCGATGGCCACGCCGCTTTTCTGCAGCAATACCAGCGAGCCGTAAGGCGTGCAGGGCGCGAAGCGCATGTTGCCGGTGGCCAGCGCGCCGACGTTGATGGGATGGAAGCCGTCTACGTCCTTCTCCGGACTGATGGCGTTCAACACTTTGTCGCTGTTGATGTGCTTGGGCACCGGCAATTGCACCAGCAGGCCGTGGATCTTCGGGTCGGCGTTCAGCTCGGCGATCTTCGCCAGCAACGTCGCTTCGCTGGTGTCGGCGGGCAGGGCGATGTGTTCGGAGTGCAGGCCCAGTTCGGCGCAGGCCTTCACCTTGTTTGCGACATAGACCTTGGAGGCCGGGTCTTCGCCGACGATGATGACCGCCAGCCCCGGCGTGATGCCGCGCGCCTTGAGGGCATCGGCGCGTACTTTCCATTCGGCGCGTACTTCCTGCGCGATGGCTTTGCCGTCAATGATGCGTGCGGTCATCCTGGTCTCCTTGCGGTGTTAGAACTGCGGTTTGTCGCTGCTGTTCTGGTAGTTGGCGACGCCGGCCATGATCTCCTTGCGTGCTTCTTCCACGCCTTCCCAGCCGCCGATCTTGACCCACTTGTTGGGTTCCAGGTCTTTGTAGTGCGCGAAGAAGTGTTCGATCTGCTTCAGCACGATCTCGGGCAGTTCGGTGTGGCTCTTCAGGCCGCGATACAGGGTGGAGAGTTTGTCCACCGGCACTGCCAGCACTTTGGCATCAAAGCCGGATTCGTCTTCCATCTTCAGCACGCACAGCGGGCGGCAACGCACCACCACGCCGCTGTTCAGCGGCACCGGGGTGATGACCAGCACGTCCACCGGATCGCCGTCATCGGACAGCGTGTGCGGGATGTAGCCGTAGTTGCAGGGATAGTGCATCGCGGTGTTCATGAAGCGATCCACAAAGATCGCGCCGGACTCCTTGTCCACTTCGTATTTGACCGGTTCGCCATGCATCGGGATCTCGATGATGACGTTGAAGTCGTTAGGAAGGTCTTTGCCGGAGGGGACTTTGTTCAAGCTCATGTTGCGACGCCTTTTTAGATGAAAATTGAAAGGCGCGCATTGTATCACTGGGTGGCGGCCTGCCCAAGGCCGCCAATCCGGGACTGCCGGCTCAGTAGTCGGTATAGCCCTTTTCGCCCGGCGTGTAGAAAGTGGCGGGATCGGGCGCGGTCAGCGCCGTGCCGCTCTGCAGTTTCTGCACCAGGTCGGGGTTGGAGATGAACGGACGACCGAACGCCACGAGATCGCCGCGATTCGCATCGAGGTCGGCATTGGCGCGGGCAAGGTCATAACCGCCGGAAAGGATGTACTTGCCCTTGAAGTCGGCGCGTATCCTGGCTTTCAGTTCGGCATCGACCGGTGGAGCTCCCATCGAACTGTGGTCGACGATGTGGATATACACGAGGCCGATTTTGTTGAGCTCTTCGATCAGCCGCAGGTACATCTCGTCCATGCTGGCATCGGGTACGGCGCCGTTGAATACGCCGTGGGGCGAGATACGCATGCCGATACGGTCTGCGCCGATGGCGGCAGCGCAGGCCTTGGCCACTTCTACTGCAAAGCGGATGCGATTCTCTACGCTGCCACCCCATTGGTCGGTGCGCTGGTTGGAAGCGGTGTTGAGGAACTGGTCGATCAGGTAGCCGTTTGCACCATGCAGCTCTACGCCGTCGAAGCCGGCTTCGATGGCGCGTTTCGCCGAGTCCGCATATTCGGCGATGGTTTGCGCGATGTCGGTTTCGCTCATCGCCACGGGAACGGGGTGCGGCTGCATGCCGCTGCTGTCCGTCCACATGTCGCCGGACAGGGCGAGCGCGGAAGGCGCGAGCACCCGGCTTCCGGCCGGCATGTTGGCGGGATGGCTGACGCGTCCGGTGTGCATCAGTTGCACGAATATCCTGCCGCCGGCGGCGTGCACTCCATCCGTTACGCGTCGCCAGCCTTGTACTTGCGCGTCGTTGAACAGGCCGGGGATGCGGGCATAACCGAGGCCGTTGGGGGAGGGCGAGGTGCCTTCGGTGATGATGAGCCCGGCATCGGCGCGCATCGAGTAATACTTCGCCATCAGTTCGTTGGGCACGTTGCCGATGGCACGGCTGCGGGTCAGCGGCGCCATCACAATGCGGTTCTTCAATTGCAGCTTGCCGAGGGTGGTCGGGGTGAACAGCGTGTTGCTCATGTCTCGTTCCTTTAGAAAATTGAAAAAACAATCCCTCCCCCTGAGGAACTCAGCAATGACTTTCCAGCGTGCTGGGAGGAGAGGGCGCAGGTGCTACTGCTTCAGGGCTTCAACGGGAAGGGTCAGGGTGACTTCGTCGCTCACATAGGGCGTGTACTTGGCCATGTTGAACTCGGAGCGTTTGACCTGAACCGTGGCGTTGGCGCCACAGGCATCCTTCAAGGCGATCGGGTGGGGCATGCACAGGAAGGAAGTCACCGTCAGGGTCACCGGCTTGGTGATGCCCTTGATCGTCAGCTTGCCATCCACGGCGACCAGCTTATCCCCGTCGAATTTCATCTTGTTCGATTTGAAGGTGATGGTGGGATATTTCGTGGTGTCGAAAAAATCCGCTTCCTGGATGTGTCCGTTGAACAGAGTCGAGCCGGTGTTGACCGACTTCGCGTCGATCACCACATCTACCGAGCCGGTCTTGGCCTCCCGGTCTATCGTGATCGTGCCGCTGGTGGTATCGAACCGGCTGAGCTGGGTGGAGTAGCCGAAGTGGCTGTACTCGAAACGCGGTTTGGTATGGTTGGTGTCGATCACATAAGTCTCCGGTGCAGCATAAGCGACAGAGGACAACGAAGCTGCCAAGGTCAGGGCAATGAGATGTTTCATGATGTTCTCCTGGGTGGTGGATAAAGTGTGCTGCTTCCTGCTGGGTGGTGACTACGAAAGACTGAATCAAAGATATCGCTTCAGGCGAGATGCCCGTTCCTGAAATCATCCAGCGCCTGGTGTATCTCTTCCTGCGTGTTCATCACAAAAGGTCCGTACTGCACGATGGGCTCGTTGAGCGGCTTGCCCGCGACCAGGATCAGGCGCGCATCTTGCGCCGCGGTGAGCGTTACGCCATCCGCACCCGGCGTGTTGCTCAGGATACCCATGCGCTGCGAATCCACCTGCATACCGCCGACATTCACCGCGCCGCGATAGACATAGATGAACGCGTTATGCGTGGCGGGCAGGGCGGTCGAAAACGACGCGCCGGCGGGCACATGGATGTCCAGATACAACGGTTCGGTGACCTCGCGGCTGACGGCCCCAGCTACGCCGTTGCTGCTTCCCGCAATGACGCGCACCGTGACGTTCTCCGGCGTGACGTATTCCGGGATCGCCTCGCTCGGAAAATCGCGATACCACGGCTCTGCCATCTTGCGTGACGCAGGCAGGTTGAGCCAAAGCTGGAACCCTTCCATTACGCCCTTTTCCTGCTCGGGGATCTCGGAGTGGATCACGCCGCGGCCGGCGGTCATCCACTGCACGCCGCCGTTCTCCAGCAAGCCCTCATGTCCCGCGCTGTCGCGGTGGCGCATGCGCCCGGCCAGCATATAGGTGATGGTCTCGAAGCCGCGATGCGGATGATCGGGAAAGCCGGCGATGTAATCGTCCGGGTCGTCGCTGCCGAAGGCATCCAGCATCAGGAAAGGATCGAGGCGGTGTTGCAGCTTGCCGGTCAGGACGCGGGTCAGGCTCACGCCGGCGCCGTCCGAGGTGGCGACACCTTCGACGAGGCGCTCGATTTCGCGCGAGCGGATTGCTGTAGTCATGGTTGCGGTGTTCATGGCGATCTCCTTGGTGGAGTAAAGTAGTTGCATATTAGGCGTCTCGCAAATATAGATAAAGCCGTTAAAACGGGATAGACTGTTCCATAAATGGAACAAAAGAACATCTCTGCCGACGACATGATCTTGTTCGCGACCATCGCGGAACAGGCTAGCTTGGTGCGCGCCGCCGAACAGCTGGGCATGCCCAAAGCCACGGTCTCGCGCCGCCTGACGAATCTGGAAGAGTTGCTGGGCCAAAGGTTGCTGATACGCACGACGCGCCGATTGACGCTCACCGAGTTCGGTCAGGAGTTCTTCGACCACAGCCGCCGGGTGGCGGAGGAGGTTGCCACGGTGCAGGATTTCGCGCGCAGCCAGGAAGTGCAGCCGCATGGAAAGCTGCGCGTTTCCATGCCCGAGGATTACGCCAGGCGCAGCCTGTCGCGGGCGCTGGCCACTTTCATCGAGGCATATCCCGAGGTCGAACTCGAACTTGACCTGAGCTCGCGTCTGGTCGACCTGATCGGCGAACGCTTCGATCTTGCCATCCGCATGGGTGTGCTGGCGAACGATTCGACCCTGGTGGCGCGCAAGCTGGACGAGCAACACCTGGGGCTTTATGCCAGTCCGATCTACCTCGCGCTGCATCCCGCGCCGCAGCATCCCGACGAATTGCAGCAACATACGGCACTGCGCATGGTCTCCGACCTCGGCCATCCGCTGCCCTGGCGACTGTTGCGCGGCAAGGAGGTCTGGGAAGGCGTGCCGCCGGGACGCATGGCGCTGAATTCGATCAGTGTGATTCAGCAATTGATATTGGACGGCGCGGGCATCGGCATGCTGCCGGTGCCGTTCGCCGAAGAAGACGTGCGCAAGAAAAGACTGGTGCGAGTGCTGCCGGAATGGTGCTTTCCCTCGGTCACGGCCTGGGCCGTGATGCCTACCCGTCGTTATTTGCCCGCTAAGACCCGCGCTTTTCTCGCTCACCTCGAACGGTTCATGGAGAAAGGTTAAAAGACAACGCGCGATGCAAAGTGGTCGATGATCATCAAAGATGATGTTCAATGAGCGCAGTTGATGATTGCTATTGCAGGAGGAGAAAAATCTCCGACCTGTGTGGAAAATACAGGGAATTGCTTATTTTGGTATCTCGCTGGTTTGGCTACATTGACCTCCCCATCCTGTTTCGACCATGGCTATACAAGGTGCCGAAGTATGCTAAACAGAAAGGAGCGAACAATGTTCCCGACCCTTACCAGATTTGCGCGCTTCATCGACAACTATCGTTTTTACCGCAGGCGGGGTTTTCATTTCCGTGCTGCGTGGCAACTCGCCAATATGACGCTCCCGGAGTAATCTGTATCACCACCCCGTCATCAAATATTCAGGTCCATCGTCCTGTTTGGGGCAAATCGTAAGGAGATCATCATGAAATCCAATGTTGGCGGAATCGATCGCACTCTTCGTATCATCGTTGGCATAGTCCTGTTGCTTGTAGGATTGGTGGCGCCTCTGGATATGACTTGGAGCATCGTGGCGCTGGTCGTTGCCGCGATCGCGCTGGTCACCGCATTCGTGCGCTTTTGCCCGATAAATGCGATGCTGGGAATCAATACCTGCGGAATCGACGAAAAGAAATAGAACGCAACAACCGACAGGCTAACCGAAGAGAAAAAGGCCGACCCTCAGGTCGGCCTTTTTCATGCCATTTCCGCAGGTGGCTTACAGGAGCGGCACGATCATCAGCGCGACGATGTTGATGATCTTGATCAGCGGGTTCACCGCCGGACCGGCAGTGTCCTTGTAGGGGTCGCCCACCGTATCGCCGGTCACGGCAGCCTTGTGCGCTTCCGAACCCTTGCCGCCGTAGTGGCCTTCCTCGATGTATTTCTTCGCGTTGTCCCACGCCCCGCCGCCGGTGGTCATGGAGATGGCGACGAAGATGCCCGTGATGATCGTGCCGACCAGCACGCCGCCGAGCGCCTGCGCACCCAGCGTCAGGCCGACGATCACGGGTACGGCGACCGGCAACAGCGAGGGCACGATCATCTCGCGGATCGCGGCCTTGGTCAGCATGTCGACGCAGGTGCCGTATTCCGGCTTGCCGGTGCCTTCCATGATGCCGGGGATCTCCTTGAACTGGCGGCGCACCTCGACCACCACGCTGCCTGCGGCGCGACCGACCGCTTCCATGCCCATCGCGGCGAACAGGTAAGGCACCATGCCGCCGATGAAGAGACCGATGATGACCATGTGGTTGGACAGGTCGAAGGTCAATGCCGGGCCGCCGTTGGTGGCCAGCGCGTGGGTGTAGTCGGCGAAGAGAACTAAAGCAGCCAACCCGGCGGAGCCGATCGCGTAGCCCTTGGTCACCGCCTTGGTGGTGTTGCCCACCGCGTCCAGCGGGTCGGTGATGTTGCGGATCTTCTCGTCCAGGCCGGCCATCTCGGCGATGCCGCCGGCGTTGTCGGTGATCGGGCCGTAGGCGTCGAGAGCCACGATGATGCCGGCCATCGACAGCATCGAGGTGGCGGCGATGGCGATACCGTACAGGCCACCCAGTTCATAGGCGCCCCAGATCGACAGGCACACCGCGATCACGGGTGCGGCAGTGGACTTCATCGACACGCCCAGACCGGCGATCACGTTGGTGCCGTGGCCGGTGGTGGAGGCCTGCGCGATGTGACGCACCGGGCTGTATTCGGTGGCGGTGTAATACTCGGTGATCCACACCATGGCCGCGGTCAGTGCCAGCCCGATCAGCGAGGCCAGGTACAGGTTCATGGACGACACCAGCTTGCCGTCTATCATGACGCCCTCGCCGAGTATCCAGGTGGTCACCGGATAAAACGCGATCACCGCCAGCGCGCCGGACACGATCAGGCCGCGATACAGCGCGTTCATGATCTTGCCGCCCTCGCGGGTATTGACGAAGAAGGTGCCGATGATGGAGGCGATGATGGACACGCCGCCCAGCACCAGCGGATAGATCACCGCCTCGGGCGAGCCGGTGATCAGCAGTCCGCCCAGCACCATGGTGGCGATGATGGTCACGGCGTAGGTCTCGAACAGGTCGGCCGCCATGCCGGCGCAGTCGCCGACGTTGTCGCCCACGTTGTCGGCGATCACCGCCGGGTTGCGCGGGTCGTCCTCGGGGATGCCGGCCTCGACCTTGCCGACCAGATCGGCGCCGACGTCCGCGCCCTTGGTGAAGATGCCGCCGCCGAGACGGGCGAAGATGGAGATCAGCGAGCCGCCGAACGCCAGGCCGACCAGCGCATGCGTCGCTTCGGCAGTGGAGGTGCCTATCATCAGCGTCAGGAAGGCGTAATAGCCAGCCACGCCCAGCAGACCGAGGCCGACTACCAGCAGGCCAGTGATCGCGCCGCCCTTGAAGGCGACATTCAGCGCGGCGTTCAATCCGCCGCTGGCCGCCTGTGCGGTGCGCACATTGGCGCGCACCGAGACGTTCATGCCGATATAGCCGGTCAGCCCGGACAGCACCGCGCCGAGCACAAAGCCGAGCGCAGTCTGCCAGCCCAGTGCGAGGAAGATGGCGACCAGCAGGATCGCGCCGACGACGGCGATGGTGGTGTATTGCCGGTTCAGGTAGGCCTGTGCGCCTTCCTGCACCGCGGCGGCGATCTCCCGCATTCGGTCGTTGCCGGTCGGCAGACCCAATATCCATTTGATCGAGAACGCGCCATACAGAATCGCTGCAATTGCACACAACAGCGCAAATACCAAGCTACCTGCCATGATCTACCCCCTAAAGTAAAAACCGCTCCTTGCGGAGCGGCGTGTTAGCGAAATTACAGCTTGAAATCTCCCAACTTCTTTGCGACAGCTACATTCTTCAGTTGCACATATTGCGGCAACCCGTCCTTGTAGGGCGGGTAGTCCTCGCCCTTGATGAGCGGCGTGAGATAGGCGCGGCATTTGTCGGTGATGCCGAAGCCGTCCGGCGTGATGAAGTTGCGCGGCATGAACTTCTCCACGTTGGCGACCTTGGAGAGTGGCGCGACACCGACCTTCCATTTGTACGGTTTGTCGGAGACGCGATCCACGGTGGGCATCACGGCGTTCTGGCCCTTGAGCGCGAGTTCCACGGCAGATTTGCCGAGCGCGTAGGCCTGTTCCACGTCGGTCTTGGAGGCGATGTGGCGAGCGGCGCGCTGCAGATAATCGGCCACGGCCCAGTGGAATTTGTAGCCCAGTGCATCCTTCACCATGTTGGCGACCACCGGCGCCGCCCCGCCCAGCTGGGCATGGCCGAAGGCGTCGCGCGTGCCCTGTTCGGCGAGGAACTTCCCGTCGGGGTAATGGCAGCCTTCCGAGACTACCACGCTGCAGTAGCCGTGCTTCTTGACCATCGCGTCTACCTTGGCGAGGAATTTCTTCTGGTCGAATTCGATCTCCGGGAACAGGATGATCACCGGGATGCCCTGTTCTTCCACCAGGCCGCCTGCAGCGGCGATCCAGCCGGCATGGCGTCCCATCACCTCCAGCACGAACACCTTGGTCGAGGTCTTGGCCATGGAGCGCACGTCGTAGCTGGCCTCCAGCGTGGAGACGGCGATGTACTTGGCGACCGAACCGAAGCCGGGACAGCAGTCGGTGATGGGCAGGTCGTTGTCCACGGTCTTCGGCACGTGGATGGCCTGCACCGGGTAGCCCATCTTTTCGGACAGTTGCGATACCTTGTAGCAGGTGTCGGCGGAATCGCCGCCGCCGTTGTAGAAGAAGTAGCCGATGTTGTGCGCCTTGAATACCTCGATCAGGCGCTCGTATTCGCGCTGGTTCTGTTCCAGGGATTTGAGCTTGAAACGACAGGAACCGAATGCACCGGAAGGGGTGGTGCGCAGTGCGGCGATGGCTTTGGCGGATTCCTTGGTGGTGTCGATCAGGTCTTCGGTGAGTGCGCCTATGATGCCGTTGCGGCCGGCATAGACTTTCCCGATCTTGTCTTTGTGTTTTCGTGCGGTCTCGATGACGCCGCAGGCTGAAGCATTGATGACGGCAGTGACGCCGCCGGATTGTGCATAAAACGCGTTCCTCTTTGCCATACTTTGCTCTCCATCAGTGATTGCGAGATAACTTCCGAATAGCTGTGCCGAGATAATCTTACGCTTTTCGTAGGGGTACGTGTTGCCGAAAAATCTTGCCCCGTGGGCTTGGCTCGGACGCATGTAGGATGGATAATGGCTGTCGTTGGGGTCCGAAACTAATGGGGGAGACAGAAATGGCCATAGAATTATTCAATAACGGCAAGCACCAGTGTCTGATGTTCGACGACCTGGTCGACGATTCCGCCGGTGAGGCGGTGCAGGCCAACCAGTTCCTGATCGTCGATAACGGTCACGGGGCGCTGATCGACCCGGGCGGCAACATGACTTACAACGGTCTGTTGATGGAGATGCACAACTATTTCCCGCCGAAGAAGCTGGAATACATCCTGGCCTCCCACCCCGACCCCGACATCATCGCGTCGGTCAACAAATGGATGATCCACTCCGATTGCAAAGTGATGATCTCCAAGTTGTGGGTGCGTTTCGTGCCGCACTTCTGCAGCGGCGACAACTCTGCCGGGCGCGTCTTTCCCATTCCCGACGAGGGTATGAACCTGCCGCTGGGTAATAGCGTCATCAAGGCGGTCCCTGCGCACTTCATGCACTCGGAAGGCAACTTCCAGTTCTACGATCCGGTCAGCAAGATCCTGTTCTCCGGCGATATGGGCGCTTCCATCGTCGGCCATACCGAGGCGGATACGCCAGTGGATGATTTCAAGAAGCACATCCAGTACATGGAAGGCTTCCACAAGCGCTACATGGTCTCCAACAAGATCTGCCGCTTCTGGGTCAACATGGTGCGCCAGTTGGATGTCGAAGCCATCGTGCCCCAGCATGGCCGTTCGTTCGTGGGCAAGAAGATGGTGAACGAATTCCTGAACTGGATCGAAGCGCTGCCGTGCGGGATTGATATCATAACGCAGGAAAATTACCGCGTACCGGCGTAGGCGAGTACCGGCTAATGGAAAAACGGGCGCCATCCGCAGAGGATGGCGCCCGTTTTCATTTGGCGGCCTTCATGCAGGCCGCATGATGCTAGCCGAGTGCGTTTGCACCTGCCTGGGCGATCTGCCCATCCTGGAAGGAGCGCACGCCGCTGATGCCGAGGCCGCCGACAATGACGCCGTCCCGCAGCAATGGCACGCCGCCTTCCGCCGGGATGACGCCGGGCAGGGCGAGGTGGATCAGCCGCCCGCTGGTCACCGCGTCTTCCGAAGCCTTGGTCGGACGCTGGAACGCGACGGCGGCATGGGCTTTGGCGATGGCGGTCTCGACGCTGCCGAACTGGGTGTCGTGGCTGCGTTGCAGATAGAGCAGATGACCGCCGTCGTCCACAACCGCGATGACCACCTTCCACTCGTTCGTTTTCGCCTCCGCTTCGGCGGCGGCGGCCACGCGTTTGGCATCTTCGAGCGTGAGTATCGGCCTGGTTGCCATGATCATTTCCCCAGCGCGCGGAAGACCTGGTCGCGGATACTTTCCACGCTGCCTACGCCGGGTATGTGCAAGACCTTGGGCGCATTCGCGTCGCCCGATTTCAGCCACGCGGTGTAATACTCGACCAGCGGTTGGGTCTGGTCGTGATAGACGCTGAGGCGTTTGAGGACGGTGTCTTCGGCGTCGTCCGGGCGCTGCACCAGGTCTTCGCCGGTAATGTCATCCTTGCCCGGCACCTTGGGGGGATTGAACACCTCGTGGTAGGTACGGCCGGATGCCAGGTGCACGCGGCGGCCGCTCATGCGCTGGACGATCTCCTTGTCTGCCACGTCGATCTCCACCACGTAATCGATCTTGATGCCGGCATCCTTCATCGCCTGTGCCTGCGGGATGGTGCGCGGAAAACCGTCGAACAGGAATCCCTTGGCGCAATCCGCTTCCTTGATGCGCTCCTTCACCAGATTGATGATGATGTCGTCGGAGATCAGATTGCCGGCATCCATCACCTTTTTGGCGGCGAGGCCGAGCGGGGTGCCCGCTTTGATCGCTGCACGCAGCATGTCGCCAGTGGATATCTGCGGGATGCCGAATTTTTCCTTGATGTAATTAGCCTGGGTACCCTTGCCTGCGCCGGGTGCCCCTAACAGAATCAGTTTCATTGAAGTATTCCCTTTTAATTAAATCCGTTGCAATTCGGTGAAAAGACGCCGCGCAATCCCCAAATCCTGTTCGGTGTCGACACCGCTGGGTGGTGCTTGATCGGTCTTGGTCACGCCAATCTTGTAGCCATGATACAACGCGCGCAGTTGTTCCAGCGATTCGACTTGTTCGATGGGGGCGGGGGCGAGCCGGCCGTAAGCGTGCAGGAAACTGACGCGATAGGCGTAGATGCCGACATGGCGCAGCACGTTGACGTCTTGCGGTAACGGCTGGTTCTGCGCGTAGGCGTCGCGTGGCCAGGGGATGGGCGCGCGGCTGAAATACAGGGCGTTGCCATGCTTGTCCAATACCGCCTTCACGATATTGGGGTTGCGCATGGATGCTTCGTCGTGGATGGGGTGGCAGGCGGTGGCGATGGCGCAATCGGGATGGTCGTGCAGATGCTGCGCCACCGCGCGGATGAGCTGCGGCGGGATCAGCGGTTCATCGCCCTGCACGTTGACCACGATGGTGTCGTCAGCCCAGCCTTGTTGTGCGGCCACTTCGGCGATGCGATCCGTACCGCTGGCGTGATCGGTGCGCGTCATGCAGGCCTGGAAGCCATGTTCCTGCGCGATGGCGACGATGGGTTGGTGATCGGTGGCGATGATGATCTGCTGGGCGCCGCTTTGTGCGGCCTGTTCCGCGACGCGCACCACCATCGGTTTGCCGCAAATATCCAGCAGAGGTTTGCCGGGCAGGCGTGTGGAGGCGAAGCGGGCGGGGATGACGACCTGGAAATTCATTGAAACCTGCTGCGTTTGGACTGTTCGTGACGGCTTCTATGTGTACTCATTTAAGAGATTCAAGCTCTTGCGTGGTGAGCTCGCGAGCCTCGTCGGCCAGCATCACCGGGATGTCGTCCTTGATGGCGAAGGCCAGCCGGTCGGCCTTGCAGATCAGTTCCTGTTCGGCCTTGCGGTAGATGAGGGGGGATTTGCACAGCGGGCAAACCAGAATGTCGAGAAGTTTTGCATCCATGATTGGGAATCCCTCTAGAAATTCGAATTTCGGGATGCGAAGCGCGAGCGTCGCGTTGCGCGCAGCGTACCGAGACATACCATTCATGGTATGTCTCAGGGAGTCGAGCACGCTACGCAACGCTGCGATCGTGCTCAAAATATGAATTTATAGAGGGATACACTATGGCGTGACCTTTTCCAGTATGAGTTGGGTGAGGGCCGGACTGACTTGTGCATCCACACGCAGCACCCAGCATCTCTCGGTGGCGAATGGCGGCGCATTTTACCGCATCTTTTTCCGTCATGAGTATCGCATCCGCATCGTCGAAGGCGATATCGCTCGCCGTATAGCGGTGATGGTCGGGGAATGCATGGCGTTGCGCCGACAAGCCGAGATGTTCGAGGTGGGCGAAGAAACGCTGCGGATGGCCGATGCCAGCGATGGCGTGCAGGCGCTGCCCGGCGAACTCTCCGGCAGACACGACCATCTCGGGATTGAGCAGGTTGTAGAAACTGGTTCCTTCCAGGCGCATGGCGAATTCGTCGCCTTGCGCTTCGCCGCCATTGACGACCACCGCATCGACTTCCTGCAGGCGCGACACCGGCTCGCGCAACGGACCGGCGGGAAGCAGCAAGCCGTTGCCGAAACGACGCGCGCCGTCCACTACGACGATCTCCGCATCGCGCTGCAAACGATAGTGCTGCAAGCCGTCGTCGGAGAGGATGATGTCGCATTCCGGATGAGCATCGAGCAGGGCCTGTGCGGCAGCAGGGCGGTCGCGGCCGATCCACACCGGGCACAATGCGCGCTGCGCCATCAACAGCGGTTCGTCGCCGACTTCGTCCGCAGAGTCGTCGCTGGTGACTTCATGCAGCGTCTTCTTTTTTTGTTCGGTGGCCTTGGTGTAACCGCGACTGACGATGCCGGGATGCCAGCCGTTCTCGATCAATTGCTGTGCCAGCCACAGCGTGAGCGGTGTTTTGCCGGTGCCGCCTACGCTGATGTTGCCGACGATGACGACCGGGACGGGGAGTCTGACCGAAGCCAGCAGTCCGCTGCGATAGAGCGCGCGGCGCAATGCCGCGAGCGCGCGAAAGACCAGGCTGAGGGGGAATGAGCAGGAGGTGGAGCGGCGAAAGGCGATACCAGTGGTGTTGCAGCCGCTCCATGCTGAAGGCTTACTTGCTTTGGTTCTGCGTGGTGAAAGTGATACGCCCGAAACCGGCGGTGCGCGCGGATTCCATGATGTTGATGACGGACTGGTGCGGCGCCTTGGCGTCGGCGTTGATGACGATGGTGGGGTCGGGTTGGCCGCCGGCAGCCTTGCGCAAGATCTCGGCAAAATCGGGCACGCCGTTGAATGCTGTGCGCACGCTGTCCACCGCGTAGTGTTCCGAGGCATCGACTGCCACGTTGATCAGCTTGGCGGCAATGGGAGCGCTTTCCTCGCCGGAGGCCTGCGGCAGGTTGATCTGCAACTGGGCGAAGTTCGAGTAGCTGGTGGTGACCATCAGGAAGATCAGGATGACCAGCAGCACGTCGATCATCGGGATCAGGTTGATCTCCGGTTCATCGCGGCTGTGTCCACGCTGGAAATTCATATGAGAACCTCTAGAAATCTATTTTGCGGGATGAAGCGCAAAGAGCCGCGCAGCGAACAACGAGACATATCATGCAGATAGGCGAGGCGTGAGCGAGCACGCGATGCTGCGATTCGCCCGAAAAAATGGATTTATTGAGGTTCTCATTTGCGCTCACCGTGCACGACTTCCACTAGCTTGATCGCCTGCTGTTCCATCTCTATGGTCAGGCTGTCCACCTGCGCGCGGAAATGGCGGTAGGCGATCATGCTGGGCACGGCCACGATCAGGCCGAAGGCGGTGTTGTACAGGGCGACCGAGATGCCGTGCGCCAGTTCGGTGGGGGCGGCGCCGCCCGCGTTCTGAGAGCCGAAGATCTCGATCATGCCGACCACCGTGCCGAAGAGGCCCAGCAACGGGCTGATCGAGGCGATGGTGCCCAGCGTGGTGAGGAAGCGATTGAGGTCATGCGCGGCTCCGCGTCCGGCTTCTTCGATGGATTCCTTCATCACCTCGGGAGCGCTCTTGATGTTCTTCAATCCGGCGGCAAATACCTTGCCCAGCGGCGAACCCTCGCTCAGTTTGGCGAGCATCTGATGGCTGACGCCTTTCTGTTTGAGCTCCTGCACCACCTCGTCCAGCAACTTGGGTGGCACGATGTTCTTGCCGCGGAGGAAAAGGGCTCGCTCGACGATGAGTGCAACTGCGACCAGGGAAGAGATGATGAGTAACCAGATGGGCCAGCCGGCCGCTTCAACTAGAGTGAACACGCAACGTCTCCGGAAAAGTAAGCTTGATTTCGAAGGCGGCACTGTATCTTGTGAGCCATGTTTGAGCAAGGTGCGCTGATGTTCTGTCGGCTAACCTACAGTCGCATAAGCAATTTGTTTTCTTATGCACAAAAACTGTGGATAACTTTGTGGATGAATATTCTGAATGGATGCTGCAGTCCTTGTATTTTCGCCATTTTTTAATATCCGCCCAAAAAACGGACCAAAATAACACCATTAAAAACAATGCGATACGCTAAGTTGCGATTATTGTGTCGGCCAGGCCCTGCGGGAAGCGGCGAATTTGCTGGGGTTGTGGATTGTAATGAGTTTGTCAATATGCCATTTGGCCTAATTGCGTGAAAAAAATCTGCGCTGGAGAATGCGGCGCATGCAAACTGGAATGATCAAAGTGCGCGGCAAAAAATATTGCGTCGCAAATTGGAGCGACAACAGGGATTTGTGCAGAGCGAATCAATTGCAGTCTGGCTTACCGGGCATAGCTACTCCAGCCTCCTTCGACTGATCGCCCTTGACGGAGATTAGATCGCTGCTCGGTAATTTAACCAAGTATTCTCTGTGTTCTTCACGTGGCTCTTTTTGCTAACTTGTCGATGCGTAAACGATTTGTTTTCTTATGCACAAAAACTGTGGATAACTTTGTGCATGAATGTTCTGAATAGATACCGTGACCCTTGTATTTTCGTCACTTTTCCATATCCGCTCAAAAAACGTACCACAATAAATTCCATTAAAAACAATGTGATGCTGTAAGTTGCGATCAAGGCGAAAGCCCCGCTTCGCGGGAAGCGGCGAATTTGCTTGGGTTGTGGATGGCAACGAAATGTCAATACGGCATTTGACCTAATTTCATCCGACTTGCATTGTGAGACGGAAACAAACAAAACCAGTAGATCGATGCTACTCAAGTTCGGCCTTATTGACCTGAGGTGCTATTTCGCAGAGCATCCGGAATCGCAACTGTCTGGATGTTTTCCCAAACCCGGTAAATAGAAAGGATATAGCCATGAAGAAAAATCTGATATCCGTACTGTTGTTGTCGCTTGCCGCCAGCGTGGCCCATGCTGGATTGATGGACGATCTGAAGAAGCCGGGCGGCGGGGGCCTTGAGGCGCAGGTTGCCGATCAAGCCAGGGAAAAAGCGCGCGCCGAAGGGAATAAGAAGATCGCCGCCCAGGTCAATAAAAAGCTGCTGGCCGAAGGCCGCAAGAACCAGTGCACGTTCAAGAGCGGTACGGCCGACTTGGAGCCGGGGTGCGGAAATAAATCCAAGAAGCTGGCGGGTGTCATCATCGACGTGAAAAAGACTTTGCAGGAGCAAGGGCAAAGCGGTTTCAAGTTCATCGTGTCCGGCCATACCGACTCGTCGGGTGATGAGGCCAAGAACATGGAGTTGTCTGCACGCCGCGCCGAGGTGATGGTCAAGGAGTTGATTGCGCAGGGGGTGGATGCGGGCGACATCGAGGCGGTGGGCATGGGCTCGAAACAAAGGCTGGTGAAGCCGGACAACACGCCGGCGAAGCGCGCGAAGAACCGCCGTTACGAGGTTCAGGTCCGTTTCTGATTCTGTATCAACCGAAAGCCGGTGCGTCCTGCAGGCGTGCCGGCTTTCTCATTTGAGGGGTGACATTGGTGGCTATCGAGAAGGGGCGCGTGCTCAGCGTGCGCGAACTGAACCTTGCGGCGAAACAGCTGATCGAGGGCGGCCTGCCCTTGCTGTGGGTGCGCGGCGAGATATCCAATTTCGTCAGCGCGGCTTCCGGGCACTGGTATTTCTCGCTCAAGGATGAGGCGGCGCAGGTGCGTTGCGTGATGTTCCGTCACAAGAGCCAGTATCTGGATTTCAAGCCGGCGAACGGCATGCAGGTGGAGGTGCTGGCGCTGGCGACGCTGTACGAGGCGCGCGGCGATTTTCAGCTGACGCTGGAAAAGATGCGCCCGGCCGGGTTGGGGGCATTGTACGAGGCGTTCGAGCGCTTGAAGGCCAAGCTGGAAGGCGAGGGCCTGTTCGATGCCGAACGCAAGCGCGATCTGCCATTGCTGCCGAAACAGATCGGCATCGTGACCTCATTGCAGGCCGCCGCCTTGCGCGACGTGCTGCGCACCCTGGCGAACCGCATGCCCAGCGTGCCGGTGCTGTTGTATCCGGTGCCGGTGCAGGGCGAGGGTGCGGGGCAGAAGATCGCACAGGCGATCCGGACTGCGAGCCAGCGCGCCGAATGCGATGTGCTGATCGTGTGCCGCGGCGGCGGCAGTATCGAGGACCTGTGGGCGTTCAACGAGGAAGTGGTGGCGCGCGCAATCGCGGCCAGCCATATCCCGGTGGTGAGCGGGGTGGGGCACGAGACCGACTTCACCATCGCCGATTTCGTAGCCGACCTGCGCGCGGCCACACCGACGGCGGCGGCGCAGGCGGTGGTGCCGGATCGGGCAGGAATTGCGCCAGCGCCTGGCGCAGCAGCACCGGCATCTGCAACGTGCGGCCATGCGCCAGTTCGAGCAGCGCATGCAGCAGGTGGACTATCTGCAGCGGCGGCTGGTGCACCCCGCGCAGCGCATCCGGCAGCAATCGGAGGTGTTGAGCGCGTTGCAGCAGCGCCTGCGGCTTTCCCAGGCCAATGCGGCGCAACAGCGGCAATGGCGCTGGAGCGCGCTGTGGCAGCGGGTGCGCGGGATGCGTCCGGACATCCTGCGGCTGCGCGAACAGCAGGCGAACCAGGCGCGCCATCTGAATGCCGCGATGCGGCGCACGCTGGATCGCCATGACGCGCGACTGCTCGCCTTGCAGCAGCATCTGCTGCACCTCGATCCGCAGCAGGTACTGGCGCGCGGCTATAGCATGGTGCGCGATGCGCAGGGCAATATCGTGGCGAGCAGCGAGCGCATCGCGCTGGGCGACAGGCTGGATATCACGTTCGCGCAGGGCGGCGCGCGCGCGGTGGTGCAGGAAAAGCACGGCTCCTGATCCGGACTTGGGTTAAAATCCGCGCCTGCTAAAAGTCCCTTGATTGATCTCTCTATGACGAACGATATTTCCCGCCGCGGACTGTGGCTGATGTTGCTGGCAGTTGCGCTCATCTGGTTCGGCAACCTCGAATACCGCAAGCTGGTCAAACCCGACGAAGGCCGCTATGCCGAGATCCCGCGCGAGATGGTGGTGAGCGGCGACTGGACCACGCCGCGCCTGAACGAACTCAAGTATTTTGAAAAGCCGCCCCTGCAATACTGGGCGACAGCCGTAGCCTACAAGGTATTCGGCGAACATCAGTGGACTTCGCGTCTGTGGGCGGCGTTGACCGGCTTCCTCGGCGTTCTGCTGGCATGGTTCGCCGGAACGCGCCTGTTCGGCCGCCAGGCGGGTATTTATGCCGCATTGCTGCTGGGCAGCAGCATGTTGTATTCGATGATGGCGCACATCAACACGCTCGACATGGGCGTGACCTTCTTCATCACGCTCGGCATCTTCTCGCTGCTCATCGCTCAGAAAGAAGTGCAGATATCGCAACGGCGCAACTGGATGTGGCTGGCTTGGGCGGCGCTGGCGCTGGCGGTGTTGAGCAAAGGTCTGATGGGTCTGATATTGCCGGGTGCGGCGCTGTTCCTGTATTCAGTGCTCAACCGCGACATCATGGTGTGGAAACGCATGCACTGGTTCAGCGGGCTGCTGGTGTTCCTGCTGATCGCCGCGCCCTGGTTCGTGCTGGTGATCAAGGCCAATCCGGAGTTCTTCGACCGCTTCTTCATCTACGAGCACTACACGCGCTTCACCACCACGGTGCACGGGCGCTACCAGCCCTGGTATTACTTCGTGCCGGTGCTGGTGCTGGGCATGCTGCCTTGGGTGTTCCTGATGTTCGACAGCTTGCTGCGCACCTGGAAGAACACGGCGCAGCAGGTCAGGGAGTTCAGCCCCGAGCGCTTCCTGCTGGTGTGGGCGGTGTTCATCTACCTGTTCTTCTCGGTGTCCGGCTCCAAACTGCCGTCGTATCTGCTGCCGATGTTCCCCGCGCTGGCGCTGCTGATGGGCAAGCAGATCGCCGAGATGCGAGCTCAGCGCCTGTTCTGGCTGATCCTGCCGGTGCTGTTCATCGTCGGCATCATGCTCGCGCTGGCGCCGTTCACCGCCAGGACCGCGGATACGCCGCTGCAGGTAGAGTTGTATAGCGCGTATGCGGTATGGCTGACGGTTGCCGCGGCGGTCTGGTTCGCGGGCGTGGGCGCCGGCTTGTGGCTGCTGCGCCGCGAGGCCAAGCTGGCCGCCGTCATCGTGCTGGCTTTCTCTTCGCTGGTCGCCGCGCAGATCGGCACCTCCGGACATAACACGGCGGCGCGCGACCGCTCGGCCTACCATGTCGCCGAAGCGATCATGCCCTACGTGAAGCCGGACATCCCGTTCTATTCCATCCTTTATTACGAGCAGACGCTGCCGTTCTATATCAAGCGCACCTTCACGCTGGTGCAGTACCAGGACGAGATGGACTTCGGCATCCAGCAGGAGCCGGAGAAATGGATCCCGGATCTGGCCGGCTTCGCCGAGAGATGGAAGAAGGATAAGGAAGCCTTGGCCATCGTGCAGACGCACCAGTACAACCAAGTGGAGGCTTTGCATCTGCCGATGAAAGAGATCTTCCGCGACTCGCATTTTGTGGTGGTGATGAAGCCATGAACCTGGTCAGTTTCAGCCTGATCTTCGCCGGCGTGATGCTCAACGCTGCCGCGCAGATACTGATGAAGGCGGGCACCAACGCCATCGGCCACTTCGAGTTCAGCGCGGCGAACGTCCTGCCCATCGGCTGGAAGCTGGCGACCGAGTGGCATATCGTCACCGCCCTGTTCTGCTACGGCATCAGCGTGGTGGTTTGGATACTTGCGCTGTCGCGCGTGCCCGTCAGCATCGCCTTCCCCATGCTGTCCATGGCCTATGTGGTGAACGCCATCGCGGCGTATTACCTGTTGGGTGAACCGTTCAGTGCCACCAAACTGGTCGGCATGGCCGTCATCATCGTCGGCGTCATCATCATTTCGAGAGCTTGAACATGTCTGAATTTCTTCCCTTCACCAAACCCTACATCGATGAAGCCGCCATCGCCGCCGTCGGCGACGTGCTGCGCTCCGGCTGGATCACCAGCGGCCCCAAGGTCGCAGGAGTTCGAGAAACAGCTCTCCGCCTATTTCGGCGGGCGCCCCGTGCGCACCTTCAACTCCGGCACCTGCACCATGGAGATCGCCCTGCGCATCGCGGGCATAGGCGCCCGGCGACGAAGTCATCACCACGCCTATCTCCTGGGTGGCGACCTCCAATGTCATTCTCGAAGTCGGCGCGACGCCGGTGTTCGCCGACATCGACCCGGTCACGCGCAACATCGATCTCGACAAGGTCGAGGCCGCCATCACGCCCAAGACCCGCGCCATCATTCCGGTCGATCTTTCCGGCCTGCCGGTGGACCGGGATCGGCTGTACGCCATTGCTGCCAAACACAAGCTGCGCGTGGTGGAGGATGCGGCGCAGGCGATCGGTTCACTGTGGAAGGGCAAACGCATCGGCAGCTTCGGCGATTTCGTCTCGTTCAGTTTCCAGGCCAACAAGAACCTCACCACCACCGAAGGCGGCTGCCTGGTGCTGAACAACGAGGACGAAGCGCGCCTCGCGGAGAAATACCGTCTGCAGGGCGTGACGCGCAGCGGCTTCGACGGCATGGAGGTGGACGTGCTGGGCGGCAAGTACAACATGACCGATGTCGCTGCTGCCATCGGTTTGAACCAGCTGCCGCAACTGGACGCCATCACCGCGCGCCGTCACGCGCTGGCCAAACATTATTTCGCCACCTTCGGCGCGGACTTCGAGAAGCAGACCGGCGTGCAACTGCCGATCCAGAATTTCGAGAACACCAACTGGCACATGTTCCAGATCGTGCTGCCGCAAGGCGTGGTGCGCGCCGAATTCATGGAAAAGATGAAAGCGCGCAACATCGGCTGCGGCGTGCATTACCCGCCCATCCACCTGTTCCAGATGTACCGCGCGCGCGGCTTCAAGGAAGGCATGTTCCCCGTCGCCGAGAGCGTGGGGCGGCGCATCGTCAGCCTGCCGATGTTCTGGAAGATGAGCGAGGCGGATGTGGAACGCGTGGTGACGGCAGTGCGGGAAGCGCTTGCCTGACTGTGCAGCGCGGTAGGATGGGTTGAGCGCAGCGATACCCATCGTCTTGATTGTTGGGTATCGCTTTGCTCAACCCAACCTACGAATCCGGACAGGTCAGCAGCGCGCGTAACCAGCGGGCATTACGCCGTGTGCTTTCTTCCAGGCAACCGGTGCAGTACGTTGCACTAATCGCACACTCCGAAACAGTCAATTTCGTTATCCGGCGCGCTCTGCGGTAAAATGCCGCCCCTATGAATAACCCTCAACTTTCCGTAGTCATTCCCGTCTACAACGAAGAACAAGGCCTGCAGGCCCTGTTCGACCGTCTGTACCCCGCGCTGGACAAGCTCGGCATCAGCTATGAAGTCGTGTTCGTCAACGACGGCAGCCGCGACCGTTCCGCCGCCATTCTGCGCGAGCAGTTCCAGAAACGCCCGGACGTGACGCGCGTGGTGCTGTTCAACGGCAATTTCGGCCAGCATATGGCGATCATGGCCGGTTTCGAGCAGTGCCGCGGGCAGCGCGTGGTGACGCTGGATGCCGACCTGCAGAACCCGCCGGAAGACACCGGGCTGCTGCTGGCCAAGATGGACGAGGGCCACGACTACGTCGGCTCCATCCGCCGTCAGCGCAGCGACAGCTGGTGGCGCCATGTCGCCTCGCGCGCCATGAACGGCCTGCGCGAAAAGATCACCCGCATCAAGATGACCGACCAGGGCTGCATGTTCCGCGCCTACGACCGCCACATCATCGACGCGGTCAACAGCTGCAAGGAAGTCAGCACCTTCATTCCGGCGCTGGCCTACAGCTTCGCGCGCAATCCGGCCGAGGTGGTGGTGGGGCACGAGGAGCGCGCGGCGGGCGAATCCAAGTATTCGATGTACAGCCTGATCCGCCTCAACTTCGACCTGATGACCAGCTTCTCGCTGGTGCCGTTGCAGATGTTCTCCATGCTGGGGATGCTGATCTCGGTCTTCTCCGGTCTGTTCTTCGTGTTTCTGGTGGTGCGTCGCATCATCATCGGCCCCGAGGCGGAAGGCCTGTTCACCCTGTTCGCGCTGATGTTCTTCATGATCGGCATCGCGCTGTTCGGCATCGGCCTCTTGGGCGAATACATCGGCCGCATCTATCAGCAGGTGCGCCACAGGCCGCGCTACCTGATCGAGGCGGTGCTGGAGCAATCGGAGAAGCCAAAACGCGCGCGCCAGCCCAAGACTGAGCCGGCAACCGACCTGTTCGCGGACGGCGAGGAATGAGCCGCGCCGTTGTCTTTGCCTACCACAACGTAGGCTACCGTTGCCTGAACGTGCTGCTGGCGCACGGCGTGGACGTGGCGCTGGTGGTGACGCACCGCGACAATCCGAAAGAGACCATCTGGTTCGAGAGCGTGCAGAAGCTGGCGGAGCTGCACGGCATCCCGACCATCACGCCGGACAATCCGAATGTGGCGGAAGTGGAAGAGCAGATACGCGCCTTGCAGCCGGATTTCTACTTCTCCTTCTACTACCGCGAGATGCTGAAAGCGCCGCTGCTGGCCATCCCCAAGCATGGCGCGCTGAACATGCACGGCTCGCTGCTGCCGAAATATCGCGGGCGTGTGCCGGTGAATTGGGCGATAATCCGCGGCGAAACGGAAACCGGCGCGACGCTGCACTACATGACCGAGAAGCCGGACAACGGCGACATCGTGGCGCAGCAGGCTGTGCCCATCCTGCCCAACGACACCGCGCATGAGGTGTTCCAGAAGGTGACGGTGGCGGCGGAGATGGCGCTGAATGCCGTGCTGCCGGCGTTGCTGGCAGGAAAGGCGAAAGCCGAGAAACAGGATCTGTCCAAGGGCGCCTATTTCGGCGGGCGCAAGGCGGAAGACGGCATCATCGACTGGGCGCAGTCGGCGCTGGAGATACACAATCTGGTGCGCGCCGTGGCGCCGCCGTATCCGGGTGCGACGACGCAGGTGCTGGGCAAGCCGATGCGCATCCTGCAGACACTGGCGAGCAAGGAGCAAGGCGCGGGACGACCGGCTTTCTACGTGAAAGAAGGCAAGGCCTATGCGATCTGCGGCAGCGGCGTGCTGCGCGTGGTGCGCTTTGAGCTGGATGGAATTGAGATGAACGCGGCGGAGTTCGCGGCGAAGTACGGCACGGGGAAATTTGAATTCAATTGTTAAGGAAAAAGAAATGAAGAAAGTCCTGATTCTGGGTGTGAACGGTTTCATCGGTCACCATCTGTCCAACCGCATCCTGGCCACCACCGACTGGGAAGTCTACGGCATGGACATGAGCACCGACCGCATCTCCGACCTGATCGGCAAGCCGCGCTTCCACTTCTTCGAAGGCGACATCACCATCAACAAGGAATGGGTCGAGTACCACGTCAAGAAATGCGACGTGATCCTGCCGCTGGTCGCGATCGCCACACCGGCCACTTACGTCAAGCAGCCGCTGCGCGTGTTCGAGCTGGACTTCGAGGCCAACCTGCCTATCGTGCGTGCGTGCGTGAAGTACAACAAGCACCTGGTGTTCCCCTCGACTTCCGAAGTCTACGGCATGTGCCACGACGAAGAATTCGACCCGGAAAATTCCGAACTGATCTGCGGCCCGATCAACAAGCCGCGCTGGATCTACTCCAACTCCAAGCAGCTGATGGACCGCGTGATCTGGGGCTACGGCATGCAGGACAACCTGAACTTCACCCTGTTCCGTCCGTTCAACTGGATCGGCGCCGGTCTGGACTCGATCAACACCCCGAAGGAAGGCAGCTCGCGCGTGGTGACCCAGTTCCTCGGCCACATCATCCGCGGCAACAACATCAGCCTGGTGGACGGCGGCCACCAGAAACGCGCCTTCACCTACATCGACGACGGCATCGACGCGCTGATGAAGATCATCGACAACAAGAACGGCGTGGCCACCGGCAAGATCTACAACATCGGCAACCCGACCAACAACTTCGCCATCCGCGACCTGGCCGACATGATGATGAAGCTGGCCGAACGAGTATCCCGAGTACGCGCGAATCCGCCAAGAAGGTGAAGATCGTCGAAACCACCTCCGACGCCTATTACGGCAAGGGCTACCAGGACGTGCAGAACCGCGTGCCGAAGATCACCAACACCTGCGAAGAGCTGGGCTGGAAGCCGACCACCACCATGGCCGACACCCTGCGCAAGATATTCGACGCCTATCGCAGCCAGATCGCCGAAGCGCGCGGCTTGGTGGATTGATTGGTAGGTCGGGCTTCAGCCCGACGCGTTGTGTCGGGTTAAAACCCGACCTACGTTGAACCTGCACATATGAAACAAATCGCCCTGAAAATCGACGTGGACACCTATCGCGGCACGCGCGAAGGTGTGCCGCGTCTGGTGGAGACGCTGCAACGCCACCACGCCCAGGCCAGCTTCTATTTCTCGCTGGGCCCTGACCACACCGGACGCGCCATCAAGCGCGTGTTCCGTCCCGGCTTCATGAAAAAGGTGTCGCGCACCTCGGTGCTCGAGCATTACGGCTTCAAGACGCTCATGTACGGCACCTTGTTGCCAGGGCCGGATATCGGGCGCAATTGCGCCGACATCATGCGTTCGGTGCGCGATGCGGGTTTCGAGGTCGGCATCCACTGCTACGACCATATCCGCTGGCAGGACCATGTGGCGGGCAAGGATGCCAAGTGGACACAGCGCGAGATGCAGCGCGCGGTGGATCGCTTCACCGAGATCTTCGGCGAGGCGCCCAAGGCGCATGCCGCCGCAGGCTGGCAGACCAACCGCTACGCCTTGCGCCTGACCCAGAGCCTGGGTCTGGAATACAGCTCCGACACGCGCGGCACGCACCCGTTCATCCCGACCTGGGATGCGGAGATCATCGCCTGCCCGCAGTTGCCGACCACCTTGCCGACGCTGGACGAACTCATCGGCCGCGACGGCATCACCACCGAGAATGTCGCGCAGCACCTGCTGGACATCACCAGCAAGCCTTCCGACACGGGCCATGTCTATACTTTGCATGCCGAACTGGAAGGCCAGAAGTGGATGCCGATCTTCGAGCAGCTGCTGCAAGGCTGGAGCGAGCAAGGCTACGAGCTGGTCTCGATGCGCCAGTACCTGCAGGGATTCAAGGTTGCCGACTTGCCGCGCCACGAAGTGAAGGCGGGTACGGTCGAAGGCCGTAGCGGCACACTGGCGGTGCAAGCCTGAACTGCTGAAGCTCCGTCAACAATGACGGAGCTGTTTCATCCTCCTTTGCCGCCATTCCGGTGCTCAGGCAAATGGGGCCGCTTTGCGGAACTCCTCCAGGACAAGACAATCCCATCTACGTTATCCAAGCTGTCGCAGTCGATCCCCGGTTGGCCTCAGGTGTAATTCGATTTAGTGGCTTGAATTTGCTCCACATCAGTCCATAATCGCAGAAAAAAATAAGGTAGGGGAGCGGCACTGTCTAGCCGGAGGGCGTGGCAATGAATACCGAGCTCAGGCGTCTTTTCTTCGGCGCCATCGAAGAATCCGCATTTCACTACGGCACGCGATTCCGCGTGTCTCCAGCAGATATTGTCTCTTGCCGCACAGCCAGTTCGACCGATTCGGGAACGCCGGTTTTGCACTTGTGGCCTGTTCAGGCAACAAACAATGGAGTGGCATCGTGAGCGTCCCGGCGGAAGACCTGCACAAGAAATTGGAGGCCGCGCGGAACAGCCTTGCCGAGTTGCGGGCCCAGATCGAAACACGCGAATCCGGGGAGCGCGAGAGCCTGCTCGAGTTGCTGGAGAGCCGCACCGCCTTGATCCAGATGCTGGAAGATCTGGAGGATGCGCGCAGACAGATCGAACAGGCACACCAGGAATGGATGACGGCACTGGATGCCGTTGAGGACCCGATCTTCCTGCATGACAGGCAATTCCGCATCCTGCGTGCCAATCGGGCCTATCAGCGGCTTGCCGGCTTGCCTTTCCAGAAGATACTCGGCAGGCCGTATTACGAGGTATTCCCGAAAAGGGATGCACCATTTCCGAGTTGTCTGCGTGCGCTGGAAGAGGAAAAAGAAAGCGAGGAGGAGATCGTTTCAGGAGACACGATCTATCGCTCGCGTGCGTTTCCGGTGCATGACGAGCAGGGGCTTTTCCTTTATAGCCTGCATAGCCTTGAGGACACGACCGAACTCAAACAGCATGAGCGTGCCATGCAGCGCGCCAACCGGGCGTTGCGGACGATCAGTGCGGGCAACCAGACGCTCATCCATGCGACCGATGAGAAGAGTCTGTTGCATGACATGTGCGAGGTCGCCGTGCAAGTCGGCGGCTACCGCATGGCATGGATAGGTTACGCCCGCGATGATGCCGGCAAGACGATAGAGCAGATGGCCCAGGCCGGTTTTGAAACGGGCTGCCCGAACCTGACCCCGTTGACCTGGGACGAAAAAAAGCATGAAGCTTGCCCTGCCTCGCGTGCCATCATCGCCGGCAAGCCTGAGGTGGTACAGGACATCGGGTCCGATCCCAAAGCGAGCCTGTGGCGCGAAAATGCCCGAAAATATAGCTATGCGTCTTGTATTGCATTGCCGCTGATGGATGGCGCACGTGCATTCGGGGTATTGCTGCTCTTCGACGACAAGGTGAACGTGTTCGATGCAGACGAGCTGAAGCTGCTGGAAGAAATGGCGGGCGACCTCGCTTTCGGCATTCTTACCCTGCGCGTCAAGGTAGCCCACCGCGAGCATGAACTGCGTTTGCAGCAGAACATGCTGCAGACCGTGGAAGCCATCGCCAGCATCGTCGAGATGCGCGACCCCTATACCTCCGGGCATCAGGGGCGGGTCGCCGCACTGGCGCAGGAGATCGCCCGTCAGATGGGCTTGCCCGAAGAGCAGATGCATGCCATCCATCTGGCGGGGTTGGTGCATGACCTGGGCAAGATACAGGTGCCGGCGGAGATATTGAGCAAGCCGGGGAAGCTGACAGAGATCGAATACAGCATGATCAAGCTTCATCCGCAGGCCGGGTACGACATTCTGAAAGGCATCGATTTTTCGTGGCCCATCGCACAGATGGTATTGCAACACCATGAACGGCTGGACGGCTCCGGCTACCCGCAGGGGTTGAAGGACGAAGATATTCTGCCGGGCACGCGTATCCTGAGTGTGGCGGATGTGGTCGAGGCGATGTCCTCGCACCGTCCCTATCGTCCCGGGCGCGGCGTCGAGGTGGCGCTTGAGGAGGTACTCCGTGGGCGCGGCGCGCAATATGATTCCCGCGTGGTGGATGCGTGTGTGGCACTTTTCCGGGAGCAGAAATATGTCTTACCCAACTGATGTGCCGCTGTGGCGGCTGGAATGGAACGAGGGGTTGAGCATGCATATCCCCGAGATCGATGCCGAGCATCGGCATTTCATCGATCTGGTCAACGATTTGAACGAAGCCATCGTCGGGCGCATGGACCTGGAAGTGCTCAAGAGATGCATGCAGGCTATCCTGGACGATGCCGCGGCGCACTTTGCCCATGAGCAAGCGTTGTTCAAGGAATGGCGCTACCCAGAGGCGGGCGAGCATGCGGTGAAGCATGCGCAGATAATGCGTGCCCTGAACGACATCATGGCGCGTTTCGAGCGCGGCGGAACAGACTACGATTGGATCGAGGCAGGTCTGCAGATCAAGAATGTGCTGATCGAGCATCTCCTGACCGAAGACATGAAGTACCGGGATTTCCACCTTGCATCGAGAAGGCAGTCTGTAGGCGCGAGCCACCCAGGTGAAGGTTAGACTGGGCAGTCTTCCTGGCCTTCGCGCCCTATGCCGTTATAGAAAGGCTCGCACCATTTTCAACGAAGGGCTTTAGTCACCGTTCAGACATTTGCCAGCGCTCGCTCGATCTTGGCATCCGCCTCGGCGGCCAAAGCGGTCAGCTTGGCATCCCCTATTATCTTCATCATCCCGGTCGGCTTGGCGAATTCGACCGACACCTTGCCCGGCGCGATCTCGCGGATCACCGCGTTGCACGGCAACAGGCTCGCCACGTCGCTGTTCGCGGTATAGGCCTCGTAGGCGAGGTTGGGGTTGCATGCGCCGAGGATCACGGTGGGGACGATATCCTTGCCGGTCTTCTCCTTGATCTTGCTGTGCATGTCGATGCGGGTGAGGATGCCGAAGCCTTCGGCAGACAACGCTTTGGTCGCGCGTTCGATGGCATGGTCAAAGCCGTCGTTGATCTCGCGCTTGAAGTTGATGGCGGTCATGGCGTACCTCCTTGGTGGTGGTGTGGAACGAAGCAGGGCGCAATGCAAAGCACATTGCGTCGGATGACTATTCTCGATCTACGTTACCACAAGCGGCTCAATTTTATCGGGCACCGTTTGCGCCAAGTCGGGTGCGAGGCAATCCAGCTCGATGATGTCCGGCGTCGAACGCAGCCAGGTGAGCTGGCGCTTGGCCAGTTGGCGCGTGGCGGCGATGCCTTTCTCCAGCAGCTCCGCTTCGGTGATCTCGCCTTCCAGATATTCCCAGGCCTGGCGGTAGCCGACGCAGCGCATCGAGGTCATGTCGCGGTGCAGAGGATATTTCTCGCGCAGGCCGCGCAGTTCGTCCACAAGGCCATCCTTTAGCATCTGCTGGAAGCGCACGGCGATGCGCTGGTGCAGCACGGCGCGGTCGGAGGGGATGAGCGCGATAGAGACGACTCGGTAGGGCAGCGAGTCCGCTCCCCTCGCCCACTCGTGGGAGAGGGGCTGGGGGAGAGGGCTGGCAGCCGCAGATTCCTTGATGATTTCGGACATCGGCCTGCCCGAGACGAGGAAAATCTCCATCGCCCTCTGGATGCGCTGCGTATCGGTGCTGTGCAGCCGCGCCGCGGTCTCGGCATCCACCTTGGCAAGTTCGGCATGCAGGTGTTCGATGCCGTGCTGCGCGATGATCGCATCCAGCTTGGCGCGCACCTCCGCATCCGCCTGCGGCAGCGGGCTCAGTCCTTCGCGCAGCGCCTTGAAATACAGCATGGTGCCGCCGACCAGCAGCGGGATCTTGCCGCGCGCGGTGATGTCCGCCATCAGGCGCAGCGCATCGTGGCGGAAGGCCGCGGCGGAATAGGCTTCGGTGGGATCGATGATGTCGATGAGGTGGTGCGGCGCGCGGGCGAGGGTGGCGGCATCCGGCTTGGCGGTGCCGATGTCCATGTCGCGGAACACCAGCGCGGAATCCACGCTGATGAGTTCTACCGGCAGGCGCTGCACCAGGTCAACCGCGACACCGGTCTTGCCGCTGGCGGTGGGGCCCATGAGGAAGATGGCGGGGGGCAATGAATGTCTCATTTTCAAACCGTTCGTCGGTGAGCAGGTCGAAAAGCACGAAATTGGAAGCGGACATGCTTCGTGGCTTTCGACAGTTGCTCAGTGGTAATGAGAATTGGTCTCATTCCAACTCCCTGTCGCGCGTCTCATGCACCAGCAGCGCCGCCACCAGACTGATCGCCGCCGCCACCGAGATATAGCCGCCCACCCAACTCAATCCGCCGTGCTGCACCAGTTGCTGCGCGATGTAAGGCGCCAGCGACGCGCCGAGGATGCCGCCCAGGTTGTAGGCCGCGCCCGCGCCGGTGTAGCGCACCGAGGTCGGGAACAGCTCCGGCAGCAGCGCGCCCATCGGCGCGAAGGTCGCGCCCATCAGGAACAGTTCGAGCGAGAGGAAGGCGGTGATCTGCAATGTCGAGCCACTGTTCAGCATCGGCTCCATCAAAAAGCCGGACAGCAATGCCGCGCTGCCCGCGACGATCAGCACCGGACGGCGGCCATAACGGTCGCCTGCCCAGGCGGCAAGCGGCGTGGCTGCGGCCATGAAGAGACCGCGATGCACAGCATGCCGAGGAAGTCGGGGCGCGCGATGCCGAGCTTGCTGACGCCGTAGCTCAAGCTGAACACCGTAGTGATGTAGAACAGCGCGTAGCACACCACCATCAGCAATGCGCCCAACACCAGCGGTTTGGCGTGGTGGGCGAAGAGTTGTGCCAGCGGCAACTTCGCCGGTGCATGCGTCTTCAATGCCTGAGTGAACACCGGCGTCTCTTCCAGCTTCAGCCGCACATAGAGGCCGATCACCACCAGCACCGCACTGGCCAGGAACGGAATGCGCCAGCCCCAGTCGCGGAACTGCGGCATCGTCGAGCGTATTCGCCAGCAGCAAAAAGCTGCCTACCGCGAACAGGAAACCGACAGGCGGTCCGAGTTGCGGGAACATGCCGAACCAGCCGCGTTTGCCCTTGGGCGCATATTCCGCCGCCAGCAAAGCCGCGCCGCCCCATTCGCCGCCGAGGCCGATGCCCTGGCCGAAGCGCAGCAGGCACAGCAGCGCAGGCGCGACCCAGCCCACCATCTCATAACTCGGCAGCACGCCGATCAGCGTGGTGGAGATGCCCATCACCAGCAGCGATGCCACCAGCGTCGTCTTGCGCCCGATGCGGTCGCCGAAATGGCCGAACAGCAGCGCGCCGAACGGACGCGCGAGGAAGGCGATGCCGAAAGTGAGGAAGGCGTTCAGCGCCTGCACCGCCGGATCGCTGTTGGGAAAGAAGATCGGCCCGATCACCATCGCCACGGCGAGGCCGTAGATGTAGAAATCGTAGAACTCGATGGCGGTGCCGATGAAGGAGGCGAAGGCGATGCGGGTGGTGGAAGTTGCTGCTGACATTATCTAGATGATTTTTTCTGTGAGAATGGCCTTGAGATTTGCAAACTGCGTTCGTTGAATCATCTCAAAGTCTATTTTTGGCAGTGCTTCCATTGCCATCTTTTTTGCCCATTCAGGCATTACTTTGGTTTGCCTAATGAATGAAATGACATGTTTCAACATTTCGCTGTGGGGAATGCTTGGCTGCAAAAGCCCGACCTCATCAATGTGTGAGCAAAATGTCTGACCGATCACACTCTCTGTCTTCCTGATTATGTCCAGCACATATGTCCCATATGCTTCATAAGTCGATTTCCCATGTCGATTCGTATATCGGCTCGTAACGCTTTCTGGCGCTATAAACAAAGGCAAGCTATCAACTATATGAGCTGAAGAAGTGATGTCATAGCCTCTGTGTACGATGCTATTTCGAAGCTCCTTTAGATAGAGATAATTTTCTTTTCCATTGGGGAAGTCGGAAAACGACAGGCTTGTATAAAGCTTATTTTCGAAGGCTGACTTATGCGGATATTCATCTTCCCGAAGAAGTTCGGTTGCAGAAAGAAGCGAGGCAAAATATTGAGAGTAATAAAGTCGAATATCTCTTTGAGCTTCAACTGATAGCGGGCATTGAATTGCCAGTGCATTTCTTAAGGCTAGATTCTTGGATTCGAAGTACCACCGAATGCTGGAAAGGATTTCTTCGGTTTTAAAGGCACTATTCATAATAGAAATCCTAAATTACTTCCCGCGCATAAACATCGCATCCAGCTCCTCCAGCGTGACCTGGAACCAGGTCGGCCTTCCATGGTTGCACTGGTCGGCGCGTTCGGTCTGTTCCATCTCGCGCAGGATGGCGTTCATCTCGGGGATGCTGAGTTGCTGGTTGGCGCGCACGGCGGAATGGCAGGCGAGGGTGGCGAGCAGTGAATTGCGGCGTTCGGTGAGGGCGCGGCTGGCGCCGAAGTCGCGCAGTTCATGCAGCACTTCACGCGCGGCGGTTTCGGCGTGCGATTGCTTGAGCATGGCGGGCATGGCGCGCACCGCGAGGGTGTTGGTGGAGATGGGGGCGATGTCGAAGCCTAGGCTTTGCAGCGCTTCCTGTTCTTCTTCGGCGGTGGCGATATCGAGTGCTTCGGCGGCGAAGGTGACGGGGATGAGCAGCGGCTGGGTGGGCATCTGCTGCGCGTCGAAGGCGGTCTTCAGTCGTTCGTACACGATGCGCTCGTGCGCGGCGTGCATGTCCACCACCACCAGGCCTTGCTGGTTCTGGGCGAGGATGTAGATGCCGGAGAGTTGGCCGAGGGCGAAGCCGAGCGGATGTTCGGTTTCTCGTAGGATGGGTTGAGCGTAGCGATACCCATCGGTTGCTTGTGATGAAGATTGATGGGTATCGTTGCGCTCAACCCATCCTACGTTGCCGGTTTGCTGTTCGCGGACGGTGGCAGATTCTTCCCAGAGTTTGTAGGCGGCCTGTGGTTGGGCGGCGCTGAAAGACATCGTTTGCTGTTGGATGGGGGCGAATGTTTTTGTCGCACCCTCTCCCCAGCCCTCTCCCGCAGGGGCGGGAGAGGGGGCCGACTTGGCGGGGGTAGCCTCGTTCATCGTCGCGCTCAACGCATCCTGCAAAGCATGGAACACGAACTGGTGGATGCCCTGGCTTTCGCGGAAGCGCACTTCGCTCTTCGCCGGGTGCACGTTCACGTCCACTTGTTCCGGCGGCATGTCGAGGAACAGCACGAAAGCGGGATGGCGCTGGTGGTGCAGGATGTCCTGGTAGGCCTGGCGCACGGCGTGCATCAGCACCTTGTCGCGCACGAAGCGGCCATTGACGAAGAAATATTGCTCGTCGCGCGTGGAGCGCGAATAGGCGGGCAGGGCGGCGATGCCGTAGAGGTGCAGGGCACCGATCTGGCGTTCTACGGTGACGGCGTGTTGGCCGAATTCAGATGCCGAGGATTGCAGAAACCCTCACCCCTAGCCCCTCTCCCGCCTGCGGGAGAGGGGAATCGGCTTCCCTCTCCCGCAGGCGGGAGAGGGATTGAGGGTGAGGGGTGTTCGGTGAAGCGGCCAGTTGCCAGGCCGTCTTGCCGTTGTGCTGCAACGAGAACGCTACATCCGGCCGCGACAGTGCGATGCGCTTGAAGGTCTCTTCGCACCAGGCGAACTCGGTGCTTTCGCTCTTCAGGAACTTGCGCCGCGCCGGGGTGTTGAAATACAGCTCGCGCATTTCGACGCTGGTGCCCTGCGCGTGGGCAGCGGGGGCGGCTGCGCTCTGCGTGCCGTCCGCCGCTTCGATCTTCCAGGCATGGGCGGCGTCTGCGTTGCGGCTGGTAAGCGTGACCTGCGCCACTGCCGCCATGCTGGCCAGCGCCTCGCCGCGGAAACCCATGCTGGCGACGCGCTGCAGGTCGTCCAGCGAGGCGATCTTGCTGGTGGCGTGGCGCATCAGCGCCAAGGGCAGTTGGTCCGGCGCAATGCCGCCGCCGTTGTCGCGCACGCGCAGCAACTTGATGCCGCCGCTTTCCAGTTGCACCGCGATGTCCGTTGCACCCGCATCCAGGCTGTTTTCCAGCAGTTCTTTCAGCGCCGAAGCAGGGCGTTCGATCACCTCGCCGGCGGCGATCTGGTTGATGAGGAGGTCGGGGAGCAACTGAATGGGAGAAGACATCTGCGGATTATAGCGGATAGGCTGACGTGGCATTTTGTGGTTCCGACAATGTATCCGCTGGGGACATAAATGGCCCTCAGGGGTGCGACAAAATGACGCGCGACAATATGTCACATTCCCGTGCTTGCGAGAGGGCTTTAGTATCCGTGCAGTTCAAAAAAAGCAATCACGGAGGTTTGTATGAGCAAGAAGTTCGCTGTCACGGGCGCGATGTCGCTCGTGTTGTCCATGTCTTTCGTCAATTCTGTCCATGCAGAAGATGCGGTAGCTGCGCCTGCTGCCGAGCCGACGATCACCAATAGCGAGACTGCCGGCACGTCTGGCACTCCACCTGCTGCCGTTCCGGCGGAAACTTCGCAAGCGGATGCAGGGACGGGCGGAGTGACCAAAAAGATGCTGGGCGAGGTGGTCGTCACTTCCTCCACCATCGATGACCGTTTCGATTCCAAGCGCGGCGAGCCCTCCAATGTCAACAACATCAGCGGCAAACGCGTGGATGAGGAGCACGGCAAGAACATCGTCGATATCCTCGAATCGGTTCCCGGCGTGACGGCGGAAGTGCAGAGCGGCGACTCGGTGAAGATCATGCTGCGCGGTGTCGAAGCGCAACGCTACATGGGGGAGAAACCCGGTGTGGCGATCGTGATCGACGGCGTGCCGGTGCAGGAGCGTACGGGGCGCGTCAATATCGACCTCGACAATATCGAATCGATCAAGGTCATCAAGGGCGGCGCTTCCTATCTGTTCGGCGAGGATGCGCTGTCCGGCGCGGTGATCATCACCACCAAGCGCGGCGCCAAGATGGCAGGGATCACTGCCAGCGGCGAGGTGGGCAGTTTCAACTATCACAAGGGTCTGCTGCGTGTCGGCTTCGCGCAGGAACGACTGGGTCGGCCATATCCAGAAATCCAAGGCGATGTCCGACGACTACTACGATCAGGGCGAATGGAGCCGTGACTATCTGGACGGTAAGCTGCAATACCTGATCGACGAGAGCAGCGACCTGACGTTCGGTTTCGAGCACGCCAAGCGCGCCAAGGACAGCCACGGCACAGTGCGCGGCGTGACCAACGCGTTGATCGACCCGACCAGCGCCACCTCGGGCGGCAAGGACTATGCACGCAATTACGACGTCGATCTGAACAAGTTCAATGTCTCCTATGCCAAGGACTTCGGCGAGGCATCCAACCTGCTGGTGAACACCTATCTGTTCAAGGATCACACCTTCGGCTGGCAGAATCCGAACGGCTATCTGCGCGATCTGGCTACCGGGCAATTGCTGCCGGCAAATAACATGTCCACCATGCGGGACGTCTATGCCAGCGGAGCCGACACCAAGCAGACGCAGAGGGGAATGAAGGCTGAATTGCGCAAAGGCGGCGAGCAGGCCGGAATGATGGGCGGTCTCGATCTGCAACGTTTCGAGGACAGGGCGATCACCAGCAACCTGGTGACGTATACCGCGCGCAACACGGCGGTGAGTCCAAGCAATCCGCTGAATCTGGCGGGCGCGTTAACCGAGAATAGTCTGTCGAGCTCTGTCACCAAGGCTGTGTATGGCGAGTACAAATGGTTGCTGGCCGAGCCCTTGACCGCCACCTTGAATGCCCGCTTCGACATCATCAACGCCAAGTATGAAAGCTACATGCCGCTGACCAGCGCGCAGATCGCGGCTGGAAAAGTCAGCAGCGGGGAAAAGACCTTCCGCGTGTGGTCGGAACGGGCGGGATTGAACTATGCGGTGGATGCGGAACGCGAGGTCTACTCCAATATCTCGACCGGATTCCGCGTGCCGACCATCAGCCAGTTATACGGCGGTTCAGTCACGCCGACCGGGACGGTGGCGGCGAACCCAAATCTGGTGCCTGAGAAATCCTGGAATTACGAAATCGGCATGCGCTCCAAGAGCGAGTTGTTCGGCATCCCGCTGGATACGGATATTGCCGTGTTCCAGCTCGACCGCAACAACTTCATTCTTAATTCCGGCGGCCAGTATCAGACCACGCCGACCGCATCCGGCATTGAGCAATACCAGAACATCGGCGGCGTGCGCAATCGCGGACTGGAAGTGGGGGCGAAGACCGATTCGCGCCAGACCTGGTCTGGCGATCTGGCTTATACCTATCTGAGAGCGATCTTCACCCGCAACGACAGCTACTGGATGGCCATGGGCTCGCGCAGCAACCCGCTGCCATCCGTGCTTTACAACAACACCGGCAATACCGTGCCGCGTTCGCCGAAACACAAGCTCAATATGACGGGCAGATACCGCGCCACCGAGGCGTGGACGTTCACCGGCGAGCTGAACGCCCAATCCGGCATCTATGCCGACGAAGTGAATGTCGTGTGGGTGGGCGGACGCACGGTATACAACCTGATGGCGAACTACGAGATCAAGACCGAGAAAGAAATGAAGTGGTCGGCTTTCGCCCGCATCGACAACGTGTTCGATCGCTACTACTACACCACCATACGCGGCGGATCGGATAGCGACGGCAATGGCGTCTACAACGCGGAAGACCCGTCCATCACGGTCAATGCCGGACGTGTCTGGACGGTTGGTCTGAGCCTGGTCTTTTAAGGAGCATGACGATGCGAATGAAAGCGATATTGGTGGGGGTACTGCTCGCAGCAGCGCCGGCATTTGCCGCCCATGAAGGCAAACCGGACGGAAGGCCGCCGATGGATATGTCCGGCGGGCACGACCATGCGGCGATGATGCAGGGTATGGGCAAAGCGGCCGCCTGGACGCTCTATCCGACCTTGAAGGCCAGGATGAGCGGCGATAGCCGCGAGACCATGAAGACTGCCATCATGCCGCAGAACATCGTGGCGGCGAGCATCGATGCCTGGTCCAACAACCTGAAGGACGACAAGGCGCACCGTCAACTGGCGATGGACATGGGCGGTGCCATGCTGGACAAGCCGGCGAGCGGCGGCTTCCACTGGCTGTCGGCGCGCGAGGAGCAGGGCGATACGGTGCGGGTCGCTTCCACCGTGCATCCGTTCGGCGAGCGCGGCGCGAAAGATCCGACCGCCATGTTCATGCAGCAGAAGCACGAACTGGAGATCATCCCGCAGCCTTATCCGCGCGAGCACTCGCGCTACCGCGCCAACGAGGACTGGAAGTTCCTGGTGCGCTTCAACGGCAGCCCGCTGTCCGGCCAGAAGGTCTATCTGGAGACATCCAACGGCAGCATGTCCGAATTCGTGGCGGACGCGCAGGGCGTGGTCGCGCTGCATGTGCCGGACGACTTCAAGGCCGAGGAAGAGAACAAGGCGGCGGGCGGTCACAACCACGGACGCCCCGGTGCCGATTTCGTGCTGGCGACCGAGCATGCCGATGGCGGCAAGAGCTACCTGACCGCATTCAACAGCAGCTACGGCAAGAACGCCTACGACCAGCGCAGCCTGGCGCTGGGTGTGGGCTTCACCCTGCTGGGCATGCTGGGCGCGGCGCCGCTGCTGCGCAAGCGCAAGACGGCAAAGAAGGAGGCCGACCATGCTTAAGACTCTGTTCCCCACGCTGGGCCGCTTCCGCTTCACCGTGCAGATCGCCATGCTGTTCGTCACCGTCTATGGCGGCGCGCTGCTCGGCAGCTACACCGTGGACCGCATCTCGCAGGCCCTGCCGGCTTTGTCTTGCGCCTATGACAAGATGACCGGCGACCACTGCATCCTCATCGTCAACCAGCACCAGTTCCATCACCGCGTGGGCGAGGCGCTGGTCAAGGCGCAGGACATCACGCTCAAGGTGTTCATCCCGACGCTGATGTCGGTCGGCGTGTTCTTCATGTTCTTCTTCTTCCTCAACAAGGCGTTCTGCGGCTGGGTCTGCCCGCTGGGCACGGTGCAGGAGCTGCTCTACCGCATCGGCCGCCGTCTCGGCCGGCCGCTCAACCGCTTCACGCCGGCGAACGTCGGGCGCGTGCGCCCGGTGAAATGGCTGATGCTGCTGGTGCTGGTGCTGGCGCTGCCGACCATGGCCGGCATGGGCGTGGTCGGCAACGAACTGGGCGACCCGTTCTGCCAGGTGTGCCCGTCGCGCATCGCGACCACCTTGCTCACCGCCGATACCGAGCAGATCGCCGTGCGCACCGGAACCGGCATCAATTTGTTCCTCGGCGCAGCGGGCAACGCGCTGTTCGGCTTCATCATCATCGCGGCGCTGGCGGCGCGCCAGCCGTTCTGCCGCATCTGTCCGCTGCTGTCGTGGAACGCGCTGTTCCAGAAGCTGTCGCCGATGCGTCTGGTGAAGAAGCAGCATGACAAGTGCGAGAAGTGCGGCGTGTGCGAGAACGCCTGCCCGATGGACATCCACGAGATCGGCACGCGAGCACGGCAACAAGGCGTTCCACGAGGACTGCACCCTGTGCGGACGCTGCGCCGAGTTCTGCCCGGACGACGACGTGATCCAGATCAGGTTCTTCGGCATCAGGCTGTTCGGTTCCTCGCGCGAGTACTACAAGAAGCGCGTGAAACGGGAGACGCCGGAGGGCATGCCGAAGAAGCGCGTGATCAACATCCGCTTCGACAAACCGAAGCCAGAGAATGAATGAGCTGTTGAATCCCTCGTTGCTGCCGCAGCAGACCACGCTGTTCACCGTGTGGCTGCTGGGCGCCTCGCTCGGGCTGACCGCCTGCACCGCGACCTGCCTGCCGTTCATGGGCACCTGGGTGCTGGGGCGCGGCGGCTCGCAGTTGCAGGCGCTGCGCGACACCGCCCTGTTCGTTTCCGGCCGCATCCTCGCCTATTGCCTGCTGGGTGCAGTCGCTGCCGGGGCGGGGTCCTGGCTGGCGCAGGCGATGCGCGGCGGCACCGGCAATCTGGTGATCGGTCTGGCCTCCATCGCGGCGGGCGTGTGGCTGCTGCGGTCCGCGAAGGCGCACGCGCCGTGTGGCGTGGCGCGCGCAGCCGGCGGCACGCCGCCGCTGTTGCTCGGCTTCTCGCTGAGCCTCACGCCCTGCGCGCCGCTGGCCTCGCTGCTGGCGGTGTGCGCGGCGGCGGGCAGCATCAGGCTGGGCATGGCGAACGGCGTGGCCTTCGGTTTGGGTGCGGCGCTGACGCCACTGCTGGTACTATTGCCGCTGATCAGTCTGCTGGGCAAGAACCTGCGCGATAACCGCGAGTGGCTGACCCGCTGGATACGCTGGGGTGCTGCGGCAGTGCTGATCTTGCTGGGTTTGCGCCGTATCTTTCTGGTTGATTTGATTCTTGATCTTGTGGTTCCCAATTTATGAAGCGCGCTGCTGTATTTGTTGTCTGTTCTCTCATCACTTGTTCTGTCCGGGCCGAAGAACAGCCCTCCCTGAAAGAGATCACCGTCACCGCCAAAGGCTCGGATGTGGCTGAACGCCGCGAATCCACCACGCAAAAGATCGTGCTGGATCGCAAGGACATCGAGGATCTCGGCGTGATGACCATAGGCGAGGTGCTGGGCAAATTGCCCGGGGTCGAACTGGGTGCGACCGGCGGCGACGGCACGATGTCGCAGCGCGCCGCGGCATGTCGCGCGACTCGGTGCAGATACTGGTGGACGGCGAGCGCTCGGCGGGCGGTGCGCGCGATGGCGGCCGCGATCATGGGGCGGCTTCCTGCCGGCGATCTGGAGCGTGTCGAGATACTGCGCGGCTCGTCGGCCGAATATGGGGGCGGCTGCGCCGGTGACCGTGAATCTGGTCATGAAAAAGGCCCTGTCCAAGCGTTCGACGGAGCTGAAGGCGGCCGTGGGCTATCGCGGCAGCGAGCCCAATGCGCAATTCACCCTGACCGAGAACGGCGGGGAAGGCGGCTTCGCCTGGAAGCTGCCGATCACCCTGAACCTGCACCGCATCCCGGCCCAAAGCGAGAAGGAGCGGCAGGACACGACTGCGGGGACGCGCAGCCTGTGGCAGCAGGAAAGCGAAATAGGCACCTTCAGTTTCCGCGAGCTCGCGCTGTCGCCGCGCATGACCTGGAAGGATGGCAGCGACAGCCTGACCATCTCGCCGACGTTCTTCGACGGCCTGGGCCGCCGCGACAGCGACATGACGCAGGCTGCCTATGCCGATCCCGCGGCCGGAACCGGGCTGGCATTCAACGGCGACCGCAGCAGCCGCGAAGAGAGCCGCCGCCGCATGCTGCGATTGCGCGCCGAAGGCGAGAAGCTGCTCGGCGCTTCCAAATTGTCGGCGCGCGCTTCGTTCAACAACGGCAGACGCACATCGGATGTAGTGAGAACGTCGCGCGATGCGACTTACGCCTCGACGATCTCCACCGAACACGGCGACAGCCACGAGAACGAGACCAATCTGGCTTTACGCCTGGACCGGCCGGTCGGCGAGCATCTGGTCGCGGTGGGGCTGGAACACATCAATCTGCGCCGCAGCGACGACCAGGTTTTCACCGGCAGCTTTGCAGCGATCACTTCCGCCCAGGCAAAGGAGCGGCAAAGCATCGCCTGGGTGCAGGACGACTGGAAGGTGCTGCCCAACACGACCCTGACCTATGGCGTGCGCGGCGAAAGCATCGCGCTGGACTCGGAGGGCACCACGCAGCAGCACGGGCTCGTAATGCCGTCGCTGGCGGTGCGCTGGGAGCCGGTGGATAGATGGGTGATGCGTTCCTCGCTCGGCACCGGACTCAAGATGCCGCGCCTGGAGGAGATCAGCAACACCACGTCGCCCAGCATCGCGACCAACACGCCGGTCGAAGCGGACCGGCGCGGCAATCCCGACCTGCGTCCGGAGCGCAGCGTGAATTTCGAAGCCGTGCTGGAGCGCTACCTTGCCGAGGAGGCGGGCGTGCTGGGGGCCAACCTCTATGCGCGATCCACGCAGGACTTCACCGAACGCCGCGTGCAGCTGGATAGCGTGAGCGGGCGCTGGGTGGATCGTCCCTACAACGAAGGCAGTGCGCTGCATTGGGGCTTCGAGCTGGACGGCAAGGTGCGCACCGACAACCTGGGGTGGAAAGGGGCGACCGTCAAGGCGCACCTGACCCTGCCGCATGCACGGGTGGACGATACCGCGCCTGGGCATCACAGCGCATGGCGCGCGACACGCCCAAGTATGTGTTGTCCGCCGGGCTGGATGAGAGCCTGCCCAAGCTGCAATCCAGCTACGGCATCTCGCTGCAACTGTCCGGGCGCAGCGAGACCGACATTCCCGGCGAACAGCGCGGCTTTACCCAGGCGAAGACGACACTGGATGCGTTCTGGCTATACAAGCTGAATCCGCAATTCAATTTGCGCTTCAGCGGGCAGAATCTGCTGGCGGCCGATACGGTGCGCGAGACGGTGTACATGTCGGGAAGCAGCACCTGGCAATTGCGCACGGTGGATGGCGGGTACCGCGCGCTGTTGGTCACCTTGGAAGGGCGCTGGTAGGATGTCGGTCATTCAAGCTTCCATGCCGTACCTGTTCATGCATACACCGTTTCCCAGCCGACCGGAAAGTACCCCGCTGCGCGAGCGCGTCGCGGTCGTCGGCGTGGTCGTGTTGCTGCACCTGGCGCTGTTCGCCTCGTACTTGCTGCAGCCGGAAGCACCGGCCGTGCTGGTCAACGAGATGTCGGTGTCGTTCGCCAACATGCAGATGCAGCAGGCCGATGTCATGCCGCAGCCCAAACCCAAGCCGCGCGAACCCGAGCCTGAGCCGCTGCCGGCCGAAGAACCGGCGGTGCAGGAGGAAGTGCAACCCGTGCAGCAGGATGCCACGCCGCCTTCGCCGGTGGTGCTGGATGCCGAGCCGGACTACCGTGCCGATTATTTGAACAATCCGCGCCCGCCTTATCCCATGGTGGCGCGGCGCATGGGTTATCACGGCAAAGTGGTGCTGGACGTCGAAGTGCTGGCCGAAGGCAAGGCGGGGGAGGTGAAGCTGCACCAGAGCTGCGGTTACGACATTCTCGACAACGCTGCCGTGCAGACGGTCAAGACCTGGCGCTTCACACCTGCACGCCGCTTCGGTCAAGCGGTGACGCAACGATTCCTGGTCCCCATCAAATTTTCTTTAGAGGATAACGAAGCATGAACGATCTGTTCTCCGTCAATTCGCCCATCGTCTCCGCGACGCTGCTGCTGCTGATCCTGCTCTCCATCGCGACCTGGTCCATCGCGCTGTTCAAGCTGTGGAAGCAATGGCAGGCCAAGAAGGACGACCGCACTTTCAACGACAGCTTCTGGGCGGTGCGCGAGTGGGGCGAGGCCGGGAAAGTGGCGCAGGGCAGCCAGGGCGACATCGCGCGCATGGCGCAAGCCGGTTTCGCCGAGCTGAAGACGCTGAATGCCGCGCAGCAGGACCTGAAACATTCCGGCGCACCGCACGACGTGCTGGAGCGCATGCTGCGCCAGCAACTGCAGAACCTGCAGCGCTATCACGAGCGCGGCCTGGCGGAACTGGCGACCATCGGTTCCACCGCGCCCTTCGTCGGGCTGTTCGGCACGGTGTGGGGCATCATGCATGCGCTGCAGGACATCGGCAAAACCGGCTCGGCCTCGCTGGACGTGGTGGCGGGTCCCATCGGCGAGGCGCTGATCGCCACCGCCATCGGCATCGCCACGGCGTTGCCGGCGGTGCTGGCCTACAACTTCTTCCTGCGCCGCCTGAAAGTGCATGTGACCGATCTGGAGAATTTCGCCCACGACTTCCTGCGCCTGGCGCAGAAGCACGATTACAAACTCTGAGGTCGTCATGGCATTCGGAAATTCCTCGCAAGAAGACGACATGATGAGCGAGATCAACGTCACGCCGCTGGTGGACGTGATGCTCGTGCTGCTGGTGGTGTTCATCATCACCGCGCCCTTGCTCGCGCCGCAGTCGCTCAAGATCAACCTGCCCAAGACCGACTCGGTGCAGCAGAACGACAAGCCGCAGAAGGTCAGCCTGGTGGTGGATGCGCAGGGCAACATCGAGATGGACAACATGCACGTGAGCGACCAGGGGCTGGCCGAGACGCTGAAGAGCCGCGCGGCAGACCCGCTGTTCCAGTTGCAGATCGAGGCCGACAGCGCCGTGCCCTACGGGCGGGTGGCGGAGCTGATGGCGCTGGCGCAGAAGGCCGGGGTGAGCAAGCTGTCGTTCATCACGCTGTCCAAGTGACGGGTAAGGTTCGCGAGGGTTTTCAGAGATGTCACGGGGCGCGCAAGCGCCCTTTGTCATTTTGCGAAAGAGAACCGGCATAGCCGGAGGCATAGGCCAAACGTCATATTGACCAGCCGCAAGAATGGCAAGGGCGCAGAGGTTCACTTCAGAGGAGCGGTGAAAGCGGGGATATAGTGTTGATGCATGGCGCGAAGTGGGTACTGGGGATGGCCGGTGGGAGTGCGGCGGCGGAAAACAATTCGAGCTCCTTTAACTGGTCCCTTTAACTGCTGTAGTAGAATTCGGCGCTTTATTCGCTTGCTCATAAAATCCTCATCTGAGGAACACCGGAAACTTACTTACCTAAAGGATTTGCTGATGAATCAGTTGCACAAAGGCATATTTGCATTCGCGCTGCTTGCATTAACACTTGCTGGATGTGGCGGGGGGGGCAACACAACAAACACGGGTAACACGGCCGGCAATAACCCAGGGGGTAAGACAGGCAGTACAGGCGGTACAACAGGTACTGCAACGCGGGTCATCGGCGTCTGCCATTTGAGCGCGAGGGCTATCCGGTTTATGGGATGCCGATCGGCACAACTGCGATGTTTAAAAGCCCTTCCGATGTTGCCGCTGGATGCGGCGGGCAAGAGCTACGTAGGGATTACAGAAATGAAGAGAATCCTCAAGATCAGGGCCTGCCAGTGTGGTGAGCACCTGGCGGGCTCGGGCGCGATAGGCGCTGTGGATGGCACGAGCAAGGCGGCATCGTCAATTTTCACAGAGGCGTTGCCGTGGATGGCTCGGGCAATGTGTATGTGGCGGATCAATCGAACCACAAAATCCGCAAGATCACTCCTGCCGGTGTGGTGAGCACCTTTGCTGGCTCGGGCACAATAGGCGCTGTGGATGGCACCGGTACGGCTGCGTCGTTCAATTTCCCCGAAGGCGTTGCCGTGGATGTGGCGGGCAATGTCTATGTGGCGGACAGTTCCAACAGCAAGTGCTGCAAGATCACGCCAGCGGGCATGGACGCTGGTGGATGATGGAGGGGGGGATTACGCCTATTATCCAGAGAAAGGCTACCTCGGCAATGACCATGCAACCTTGCTGGTTGAAATGGGCGGAAAAAAAGTCAGGATGGAGTATTTCTTCCGCGTGTTGACAAGTGTGCATGAAGGCGAAGGCGTCGATCCGTATGAAGACAACTGCCCTGAAAAAGTGCCAGTCTGGAAGATATCTGCAATCATCGATGCTTACGGCCGCGATTAAAGGTGCCTGGCTCGAACTTGAAGATGCCTTTATTGCCCAACGGTCTCACCTGAATTAGACTGCCTGCGTCGTAACTGACGTAACAATACTTCCGAGGAGACCCCATGAATCGTAGAGAATTGCTTCTTGGCGCTGCCGCGATGGCCGCCGCCGCAACCGCCGGACGAGCTTTCGCCGCCGGACACGACCATTCTATGCACGATCATCACGCGATGTCGTCGCGCAACGACAAGCTGATCGCTGCGGCGGCGGATTGCGTGCTCAAGGCGAACATCTGCCAGCAGCATTGCCTCGTTCTGCTGGGGCAGGGCGACAAGGAGATGGCGGCCTGCGCGCAGACTTCCGGCCAGGCTGCGGCGATCTGCGCAGCCTTGCAGCAATTGGCCACGGCCGAGTCCAGGCATTTGCCGAAACTGGCCAAGGCCGCGATGGATGTGTGCAAGGAATGCGAAGAAGAGTGCAAGAAGACCGAGCAGCATCCCGAATGCAAGGCTTGCAAGGAAGCGTGTGCGGCCTGTTACGAGGAATGCAGGAAGATCGCAGCTTGAGCGGTGCGGCCTGTGGATAAGTCGTGGGTAAGTTGTTGGTAAATTGTTGATATGTTGTGAACAAGAAGGCACGCCAGGCGTGCCTTCTTGTTTATGGGCAAACAATGCACTGCGATTGTGCAAAAAGCTCGTATATAATCCTCAGGCTAAATATTTCTCGCCCGGTCATCCGGGCGTTTTGCAGTAGTGCGTTAACAGGAGGGCTTCATGCGTATAGGAATTCCTGCGGAAACACATGCAGGCGAAACCCGCGTCGCGGCAACACCGGAAACGGTGAAGAAGTTGCTGGCGACAGGGCACAAGGTGTCGGTGCAGACCGGGGCGGGTGCAGGCGCGAGCATTCCCGATGCGGAATACCAGGCAGTCGGAGCGACCATGGTCAGCGCGGCCGATATCTATGCCCAGTCCGAGATCGTGCTCAAGGTCAGGGCGCCGAGCGCCGACGAGTTGGCCAAACTGAACAAGGGTACGGTGCTGATCGGCCTGCTGGCCGCGCATAACGCCGAGCAGGTCGCCGCTTATGCCAAGCAGGGCATCGCCGCCTTCGCCATGGAAAAATTGCCGCGCACCTCGCGCGCGCAAGCCATGGACGTGCTGTCCTCGCAGGCCAACATCGCCGGCTACAAGGCGGTGATCGTCGCGGCCAGCCTGTACAAGCGCTTCTTCCCCATGCTGATGACGGCCGCGGGTACGGTGAAAGCCGCGCGCGTGGTGGTGCTGGGCGTGGGCGTGGCGGGCTTGCAGGCCATCGCCACCGCCAAGCGTCTGGGTGCGGTGATCGAGGCTTCCGACGTGCGTCCTGCGGTGAAGGAACAGGTGGAATCGCTGGGCGCGAAGTTCATCGACGTGCCTTACGAGACCGACGAAGAACGCGAAGCGGCGCAAGGCGTGGGCGGTTATGCCAAGCCGATGCCGCAAAGCTGGATGGATCGCCAGAAGGCGGAAGTGGCCAAGCGCGTGGCGCAGGCCGACGTGGTCATCACCACCGCGCTGATCCCCGGCCGTCCCGCGCCGGTGCTGGTCACCGAAGAGATGGTGAAGTCCATGAAGCCCGGTTCGGTGATCGTGGATCTGGCGGCGGAAGCCGGCGGCAACTGCCCGCTGACCGAGCTGGACAAGACCGTGGTCAAGCATGGCGTGACGCTGGTGGGCGAGCCCAACCTGGCGGGTTCGGTGGCGGCGGATGCGTCGGCACTGTACGCGCGCAACCTGCTCAACTTCATCAACCTGTTGTGCGACCCCAAGAACGGCGGCGCCATCAACATCAATCGTGAAGACGACATCATCGCCGGTTCGCTGATCGCGATCGACGGTGCGGTCGTCACCAAGTAAGGAGCATGCAATGAGCGGAGTCGATCCTTTTATCCTCAACCTCACCGTGTTCGTGCTGGCGATCTTCGTCGGCTACCACGTGGTGTGGAACGTCACCCCCGCGCTGCACACGCCGCTGATGGCGGTGACCAATGCCGTGTCCGGCATCATCATCGTCGGCGCCATGCTGGCAGCCGGCCCGCAGGAGATGGACGTGGGCACGGTGCTGGGCCTGGTGGCGGTGACGCTGGCGGCCGTCAACGTGTTCGGCGGCTTCCTGGTGACCAAGCGCATGCTGGACATGTTCAAGAAAAAGAGCAAATAAGGAATCACAATGTCAGCTAATTCTGTTGCACTCGCATATCTGGTCGCGGCCGTCCTGTTCATTCTGACGCTGAAGGGACTGAGCTCTCCGGTGTCGTCGCGGCGCGGCAATATGTTCGGCATGATCGGTATGGCCATCGCCGTATTGACCACGCTGACACTGACCCACAACGTGGTGTACATCCTGATCGCGATCGCCGTCGGCGGCACCATCGGCGCGATCATCGCCCATCGCATCGAGATGACGGCGATGCCGGAACTGGTGGCGGCGATGCACTCGCTGGTCGGTCTGGCCGCGGTGCTGGTCGCCATGTCCGCCTTCAACAACCCGGTCGCCTACGGCATCGCGCTGCCGGGCGAGATGCTGCATTCCAGCAACCGCATCGAACTGTTCATCGGCACCTTCGTCGGCGCGATCACCTTCACCGGTTCCATCATCGCCTTCCTGAAGCTGTCGGGCAGGATGTCGGGCAAGCCGATCCGCTTTGCCGGCCAGCACTGGGTGAACCTGGGGCTGGGCATCGTGATGATCGGCTTCGGCGTCGTTTTCTTCATGGAGCCTTCCTGGACGCCGTTCCTGATCATGACCGCGATCGCCCTGCTGCTCGGCGTGCTGCTGATCGTGCCCATCGGCGGCGCGGACATGCCGGTGGTCATCTCGATGCTGAACTCCTATTCGGGCTGGGCGGCGGCGGGCATCGGCTTCACGCTCAACAACAACATGCTGATCATCGCAGGCAGTCTGGTGGGCAGCTCCGGTGCCATCCTGTCCTACATCATGTGCAAGGCGATGAACCGCGCCTTCCTCAGCGTGATCCTCGGCGGCTTCGGCGGCGGTGAGGCGGCGGCGGATAGCGGCGATGCCGTGCAGCGGACCTATCGCAGCGGCAGCGCGGACGATGCCGCGTTCCTGATGGGCAATGCTTCCTCCGTGATCATCGTGCCGGGCTACGGTCTGGCCGTGGCGCGCGCGCAGCATGCGATCAACGAGATGTCTCACTTGCTGACCGAAAAGGGCGTGCAACGTGCGTTACGCCATCCACCCGGTGGCGGGCCGTATGCCGGGACACATGAACGTGCTGCTGGCCGAGGCGGAAGTGCCTTACGAGCAGGTGGTGGAGATGGACGAGATCAACAACGAGTTCGCCGATACCGACGTGGTGCTGGTGATCGGCGCCAACGACGTGGTGAACCCGGCGGCGAAGAACGACAAGTCCAGCCCGATCTACGGCATGCCCATCCTCGAAGCGCACAAGGCGCGCACCGTGCTGGTGGTCAAGCGCTCGATGGCGACCGGTTACGCCGGCCTGGACAACGACCTGTTCTACCTCGACAAGACCATGATGGTGTTCGGCGATGCGAAGAAGGTCGTGGAAGACGTGATCAAGGCGCTGGCCTAAGCCACTCCTTGCTCTATAGACCGCACTGATTACGGCATGGCGCCGTGTTCAGTGCGGTTTTCATTTGTGCCGGCCGAACTGGCGGCATGCTGCCAATAGCGCGCGTGGCTCTTGCGATAGCGTTCCAGTTTTAATCCCTGTGCATCCATCACGATGCTGACCGCGCCGTCCTCGTCCGAGCGCAGCACCTCGCTGCCTGCCGCGCGGTAGCGTTCCACCACTTCTTCCCGGGGGTGCCCGAAACGGTTGCGATAGCCCGCCGTGAACACGACATGGCGCGGATGCACGGCATCCACGAAGGCCTGCGAGGAGGAACTCTTGCTGCCGTGATGCGGCGCGACCAGCAGCGTGGCGGCCAGTTCATCCCGGTGCGATTGCAGCAGGCGCTGTTCCGATAGCCGCTCGATGTCGCCTGCCAGCAGCACGCTGTGCTGCCCGGTGCTGACGCGCAACACGCAGCTGAGTTCGTTGTCGTGCTTCAAGGCTGCGCTGGCTGCAGTCTCGGCGGGATGCAGTATCTCGAAGCGCACGCCGTCCCACTCCCATCCGCGGCCATCGGCGCAGGCTTCGCTGTGGGTGGCGAGTCGCAGTCCGGGATGCGTGGCCGGCAGCGGGCGACAGGACCTTCGTCACCGGCAGCCCCTGCAGCACCGATGTCGTGCCGCCGATGTGGTCCATATCGCCATGCGACAGCACCAGCGCGTCCAGTTGCCTGATGCCCATGCCGCGCAGGGCGGGCAGCAGGATGCGGTTTCCGCTGTCCGCTTCGCCGGAGTAGTCCGGCCCGGTGTCGTAGAGCAGGGCATGTCCGCGCGTCTGCACCGCGACCGACAGGCCTTGTCCGACATCGAACACGGTGATGCGCGCCGAACCCTCGTGCCGGTGTGGGCGGGGCGATCAGGAACATCGGCAGCAGCAACAGGCTGCCCAGCCAGCGCATCGGGAAGCCACGCGGGGCGAGCATCCACAAGGCGCCGGCTATGCCCGCGATGACGGTCCATGCGGGCGGTGCATGCTGCACCCAGACCGCATACGGCAACTTGTCCAGCAGGCCGAGCAGAAACATGCACAAAGCCAGGGCCTGATGCGCGAGATAGAGCATCCATTCGAACGGCGGCAGCGTGCCGAGCAGGGTGAGCGGCACGACCAGAAAGCTGACCAGCGGGATGGCGAAGGCATTGGCGAGCGGTGCGACCAGCGAGAGCTGCTGGAACAGGGCGAGCAGCGGCGGGATCAGTCCGATCGTCATCGCCCATTGCACCTTGCCATATTCCACCAGCCAGTTGTGCTTGCGCAGACGGTTCGCCGTCACATAGAAGATCAGCGCGACTGCGCCGAACGACAGCCAGAAGCCGGGCGACAATACCGCCCACGGGTCGGCGAGCAGCACCACCATCAGTGCCGCAGCCAGCATCTGTGACGGCGAGACGTTGCGCGAGAGCAGCAGCATCGCGGTAAAGGTCGCCACCATGTACAGCGTGCGTTGCGCCGGCACTTCGTAACCGGAGATCAGGGTGTAGAACAGCGCGGCGCACAGTCCGGCCAAGGCCGCCGCCTTGCGCGCGGGGAACCAGAGCGTGAGGCGGACGCTGCGTTGCCACAGCCAGTAGACCAGCGCGAAGATCATGCCCGCAAGCAGAGTGATGTGCAGCCCGGAGATGCTCATCAGGTGGTTGGTGCCGGTGCGCGTGAACAACTGCCACTCATCCTGCGCGATGCCGGATTGGTCGCCGATCGCCAGCGCGGTGAGGATGCCGGTATACGGCGCTTCGCCCAGCGTCTTCTGGAAATGCGTGCGCACCGTTTCGCGCAGGTGCTGCACCAGATAGGCCGGACTGACGGTCTGTTGCGACAGACTGAGGTTGTCGCCCTTGGCATGCACATAGCCGACAGCGCGGATGTCGCGTTCCAGCGCCCACACTTCGAAGTCGGTGCTGTAGGGATTGCTGCTGCCATGCGGCTGTTTCAGGCGCACGGTGAATTGCCAGCGTTCGCCGGCCGCCGGCATTAGTGGAGCGTTGCCGTTGCCATCATAGGTGCTGAGCAGGATGCGCTGCGGGACGTGGGCTTGCGGCGTCTGCACGTTCTCCACGTCGAAGACGAAACGCAAGCCGCGCTCATGTGTTCGCGGCATCTCTGCCACGATGCCGGTGACGACGATGTTCTTGCCCTGCCACTCTTCAGGCAGCGCATCGGCCAGACGCTGCTGCGCCATCCACGCGGCGTAGCAATACCCCAGCAATGCAGCGCAGAACAGCAGCACCAGGCGGCGGGCAACGATCAGTCCCGTGCCGTTTGTTCGCGGGAATGAAAAGCGCGAGGGTGAGGATGGGCCAGAAGACGGGGAGGGCGGGCAATGCGGCTTGCTGTTGCAGATACCACACGCCGAGCGTGAAGGAGAGCGCGAAAGAAACCATATGCATAGCGTACCGCAAAACCATAGAATCCACCCATGCGCAAATTCTTCCGAGAACGATTGCCCGACCACGACACCATCCGGCGCCACCCCTGGTTGCGTCCGGTGCAGCATTGGCTGCACCACCCCAACCTGTGGCATTTGCACCGCCGCTCGGTGGCGGGAGGAGTGGCGGTAGGTCTGTTCTGCGGGCTGATTCCGGGTCCGGTGCAGATGATCTCGGCTGTGTTGCTGGCGGCGCTGTTGCGCGTGAATCTGCCCGTGGCCGCCTTTGTCACGCTCTATACCAACCCGTTTACCATCGTCCCGATCTATCTGCTGGCTTATGAGATCGGCAAACGGGTGAGCGGGGTAGATGGCTCTGCCGCGCCGCCTTTCCCGGAAGTGCATTGGGACGACTGGTTCGATCCGCTATCGGATTGGCTGGCCTCTCTGGGCGAACCGCTGTTGATCGGCTTGCCGCTATTGGCAGTCGCCCTGTCGATGGCCGGCTATATCGCCGTGCGCCTCATCTGGCGCTTGGTCGTGGTGTGGAAATGGAGCAAACATCATGCCAAATAACCTGGAACTTCACTCAAGTTTTCGCGTCTGATGTAACGTCCGGCAACCCTGAGCCGGATATCGCGTTAAACAGAGAGGTGCCAAAAATGAAAAAAGCTTATGAAGATATGGCTAAGTTCGTTCGTTGGGCAATCATCGGCGTGATCGCAGTCATCGTTGCACTACCCGCGCTCACATCCGTCAGCTCTTCTATCTAGAAATCTCTGAATCATCACGCCCCGGTGCGCAAGCCCGGGGCGTTTTATTTGGCTGAGCTACGTTGCTTTTCCAGACGCGACTCGGATTGTCTCGGCACATTCTCCATCGGCTTTGATCCGCTTATCCCTGATTTCGCAAGCTGTATCAGGGCTACAGTGTTTGCTTGTCGAGGAGCGGCAAGCAAGTGGCTGGTTATGGGGTGTTTGGCGTATTGACCGGGTTGCGGCGGGTGATAAGGTGAGTGCCATGAATGCGAAGTGTGGGCTGGCGGTAAGGCTGTCGGTGAACGATTCGGGTCCGCCCACTTAACATCTCACAGGAAAGCGAGGTGTCAGATGAAGAAAGTATACGAAACTGCGGCAATGTTCTTTCGTTGGGCGGTAGTCTGCGTAACGGCGCTTATCGTTGCACTACCCACGTTCATATCAATCGACGCCAGCATCTAGATTTCAGGATCGACACGCCCCGGTACGCAAGTGCCGGGGCGTTTTTATTCCTGGATTTCGTGCAGTACGCCATCCACCAGTCTCAGCCGGCGTTGCATCCGGGCGGCAAGGTCGAGGTCGTGAGTGACGATGATGAAGCTGGTGTTGAGTTTGGCGTTGAGGGATTGCATCAGGTCGAACAGGGCGGAAGCGGAGGCTCGATCCAGGTTGCCGGTGGGTTCGTCGGCCATCACGCAGGCGGGCTGGGTGACCAGCGCGCGGGCCACGGCGACGCGCTGGCGCTCGCCGCCGGAAAGCTCGGCGGCAGGTGGCGCACGCGTTGTGCCAGGCCCACTTGTTCCAGCATGGCGGCGGCCTGCGGATGCGCTTCGGCGGGTTTCATGCCGCGGATGAGCAAGGGCATGGCGACGTTCTCCAGTGCGGTGAATTCCGGCAGCAGGTGATGGAACTGGTAGACGAAGCCGAGCGAGCGGTTGCGCAGTTCGCCGCGCTGCGTCTCGTTCATCGAGGTGACGTCCTGCCCGAGGATGTTCACGCTGCCGCTGGTGATGCTGTCGAGTCCGCCGAGCAGGTGCAGCAGGGTGCTCTTGCCCGATCCGGAGGCGCCGACGATGGCGATGCGCTCGCCGCGCGCCACATCGAGGTTCACCCCGTTCAGCACGGGGACGTTGAGGTCGCCTTGCGCGTAGGTCTTGCGCAGGTCGCGGCAGGAGATGACGAATTTACTCATAACGCAGTGCCTCTGCCGGTTGTACTTTGGATGCGCGCCAGCTCGGGTAGAGCGTGGCGAACAGGCTGATGAGGAAGGACATGCCGGCGACCACGAACACGTCGCCCTGTTGCAGGTCGGACGGCAGTTCGCTGATGTAGTAAAACTCCTTGGCCAGGAACTGCACGCCGAACAGGTGTTCGATGAAGGGGACTATCGTGCCGATGTTGAGTGCGAGCAGCACGCCGCCGACGACGCCCAGCCCCATGCCGATCAGGCCGATCAGCATGCCCTGCACCATGAAGATCTGCATGATGCTCTTCGGCGAAGCGCCCAGCGTGCGCAGGATGGCGATGTCGGCCTGCTTGTCGGTGACGGCCATCACCAGCGTGGAGACGATGTTGAAGGCGGCGACCAGCACGATGAGGGAGAGGATGATGAACATCATCTTCTTCTCCATCGCCACCACGGCGAAATAGTTGGCGTTCTGGCGCGTCCAGTCGCTGACATAGGTGTCGAGAGGCAGCTTGCCCTCCAGTTCGCGTGCCACCTGCGGGGCAAGGTCGAGGTTGTGCAGGCTGCCGCTGATGCCGCTCACTGTCCCGCCCATGCGGTAGAGCTTTTGCGCATCACTGAGGTGGATCAGCGCCAGCGCGTTGTCGTACGGCGACATGCCGATTTCGAAGATGCCGACCACATGGAACTGCTTCAGGCGCGGCAGCATGCCGGCGGGGGTGAACTGGCCTTGCGGGGTGATGAGCAGCACTCTGTCGCCGACATGCGCACCCATGGATCGCGCCAGGTCGACTCCGAGCACGATGTTGAATTCGCCCGCATGCAGGTCGCTCAGCGCGCCGCGTTTCATCTTGTCGCCGAGAGCGGTCAGTTTCTGTTCCGCATCGGGCAGGATGCCGCGCACCATCACGCCTTCCACGCTCTCGTTCAGCGACAGCATGCCCTGGCCGCTGACGTAAGGCGCTGCGGCACGCACCTCGGGGTGCGCCGCCACGGTATCCAGCACCTTGTTCCATTCGCCCAGTTGTCCGCCGCCGATGACTTGCAGATGCGGGGTGACGCCGAGGATGCGGGCGCGGATCTCCTTCTGGAACCCGTTCATCACCGACAGCACCACGATCAGCGCCATCACGCCCAGGCCGATGCCCAGCATGGAGATCAGCGAGATGAAGGAGATGAAGTGGTTGCGGCGCTTGGCGCGGGTGTAACGCAGGCCGATGAAGAGTTCGTATGGTTGCAAGATGGGCAATGCTCGATTCGTTGACGGGCGCTAGTGTGCCACAAGAGGCTGGCAAGCGGGATGGTAAACTGCCGGCATGAAACATCTGCACCTGCTCATCCCCGATTTGTTCCCTCCACAAGATATCGCCGCCGAAGTATGCGCCGGACTGCAATTGCCGGCGCTGGAAAAGCTGCTGGCGCGCGGGAATGCGAGCACATCTCCCGCCCAACCGCTGGAAGATTGGCTGTGCACTGCATTCGGCGCGCAGGCCGTTGCGCCGGTGCGTGCGGCGGCGGACGGGTTGGCGACCGATGAAGGCTATTGGCTGTGTGCCGATCCGGTGAACCTGCAGTTACAGCGCGCGCAAATGCTGCTGCTGCCCGATGTGCTGCCGAGCCGGGAGGAGGCGGAGGCGCTGTGTGCAAGTCTGAATGAGCATTTTGCCGGGATGGGGGTGGGTTTCTTCGCGCCTCACCCTCAGCGCTGGTATGTGCGGCTCGACGCGGATCAGGTGATGACGACCACGCCGCTACGGCAGGCAGCATGGCGCGACGCGAAGTTCCATCAGCCGCAGGGGGCGGAAGCCCTGCGCTGGCAGGCCATCGTCAACGAAGCGCAGATGCTGTTGCATGGGCATACGGTGAATCAGGCGCGCGCGGCGCGGGGTGAACTGGCCATCAACAGTCTGTGGTTGTGGGGGGGCGGGCGCGCGGCGCGGTTGAACAGGGCGTTTGACGCGGTCGGTGGCGACTGCACATTAGGCGCGGCATTCGCTCAGATGGCTGGCGTACCGCAAAGCTGATCTCGCTACAGGCAATGCTGGGCGGGGAAGGGGAAAGCGGGTTGTGGATATGCGCCGCGCCGGGCGAAGCGCAGCAGCGCGGCGATTACCTCGCCTGGCGCGAGGCGGTCCAGCGCGTCGAGCAGGACTGTGCGCAGCCCTTGTTGCTGGCGCTGCGGTCGGGGCGCCTGCAGGGTCTTGTGCTGGAAGTGTCGCATGAGGAGAGTGCCCGGCGTTTCGAGCTGACACGCGGCTCGGCGTGGAAGTTGTGGCGCGCCGTGCCTTCCCTGGCGCGGTATGCAGTGTAGAATGAGCCATCTGCAAACGGGGCTTGGCGCGATGAGTTTCTGGGACAAAATGACCGGTTTCTTCTGGGGAGATGAGTCGCTTCCCGTTCTGATCATGGTGCTGGCCATGGCGATGCTGCTCCTGCATTTCCGTCGCGACGAGCGGGCGAGCCTCATCAATACCGTCGGTTTCTTCTTGGTCTGCCTGTTCGGGCAATTCGTCAGCGGAGTGTTGCATGCGCTGGATATGGCGCGTGCCGCGGCGGTCACCCACGAGGTGTTCGTCATCGGCGCCGGGGTTGCGGTGATCCGCCTGTGGGGACTGCTGGTGTTCCGCATCGTGCTGCCCGCCGTCAAACTCAACCCGCCGCGCATCACCGAAGACATCTTCGTCATCATCGCCTATGTCGCCTGGTTCATGGTGCGGCTGCGTTATGCCGGTCTCGATCTGGGCAGCATCCTGGCGACGTCGGCGGTGATCACCGCGGTGGTGGCGTTCGCCATGCAGGACACGCTCGGCAACATCCTCGGCGGACTGGCCCTGCAACTGGACAATTCCGTCGAGGTCGGCGACTGGATCAAGGTGGACGACATCTCCGGCAAGGTGGTGGATATCCGCTGGCGTTCCACGCTTGGTGGAGACGCGCAACTGGGAGACGGTGGTGTTCCCCAACAGCCAGTTGATGAAGAACAAGTTCCTGGTGCTGGGGCGGCGCACCGACCAGCCCGTGCAGTGGCGGCGCTGGGTGTGGTTCAACGTCGGTCTGGATATCTCTCCGACCCGGGTGGTGAGCGTGGTGGAGGACTCCATCCTGCAGACCGATATCGCCAATGTGGCGAGGAATCCGGCGCCCAACTGCATCCTGATGGACATGGACAACAAGGGCTATGCCCGCTATGCCCTGCGTTACTGGCTGACCGATCTGATGCCGGACGATCTTACCGATGCCATGCTGCGCTGGCACATCATGACCGCCTTGCAGCGCGCGGGCATCAAGCTGGCGCTGGAAGAGAAGAGCATCCATATCACCAAGGAGAACGAAAAATACGAGGAAATCGTGCACCAGCGCGAAGTGCTGTTGCGCGTCAAGACTTTGCGCCGGGTCGAGCTGTTCTCGCAGCTTAACGATGCGGAACTGAAGGCGCTGGCGGAACGGCTGCGCTATTCGCCCTTCGCCAAGGGCAATGTCATCGCCAGACAGGGGGATGAGAAGTCGCATTGGCTGTACATCATTATTAACGGCGAAGCGGAGGTCTATGTCGACCTGCCCAACGGCAAGCGGCGCACTGTAAGTTCCTTGAGCCGCGGCAATTTCTTCGGCGAGATGGGGCTGCTGACCGGAGCGCCGCGTTCGGCTTCGGTCATCGCCAAGACCGACGTGGAGTGTTACCGCATCGACAAGGAGGTGGTGGAGGAGCTGTTGCAGGCGCGCCCGAGCATCGCCGACGAGATATCCCATATCCTCGTCAAGCGCCGCGCCGAACTGGACACCGCCATGCAGAATCTCGATGCCACGGGGGCGCATAAAGACCTGTCACAGCAGCGCAACGAGATTCTTGCCACCATCAAACGCTTCTTCTCGCTGGGAAATTAAGCCATACGATATTTGGGCTTAAATCATGGGCCTGCTTGCGGTATCATTCGCCCCCGGGCAATTAGAGACAGTACACATGAAAGTTACTTTTCTGGATTTCGAGCAGCAGGTCTCCGAGCTGGAGAACAAGATCGAGCAATTGCGTTACGTGCAGGATGACTCCGCACTGGATATCTCGGACGAGATCGGCAGGCTGCAAAAGAAGAGCCAGGCGCTGACCAAGGACATCTACGCAAAGCTCACCCCCTGGCAGATATCGCAGGTCTCGCGCCATCCGCAGCGCCCCTATACGCTGGATTACATCCAGCACCTGTTCACCGATTTCGAGGAATTGCACGGCGACCGCGTGTATGCGGACGACCCCGCCATTGTTGGCGGTCTGGCCCGTTTCAACGGGCAGAGCGTCATGGTCATCGGCCATCAGAAAGGCCGCGACACCAAAGAACGCCAGTACCGCAACTTCGGCATGCCGCGCCCGGAAGGCTACCGCAAGGCGATGCGCCTGATGCGCCTGGCCGAGAAGTTCGGCATCCCCATCATGACCTTCATCGATACCCCCGGGGCCTATCCCGGCGTCGGTGCGGAAGAGCGCGGCCAATCCGAAGCCATCGGCAGGAACCTGTACGTGATGGCGGAGCTGAAGGTGCCGATGATCTGCACCATCATCGGCGAAGGCGGTTCCGGCGGTGCGCTGGCCATCGCGGTGGGCGATGCCCTGCTGATGCTGCAATATGCGACTTATTCCGTCATTTCGCCGGAAGGCTGTGCCTCTATCCTGTGGAAGAGCGCGGCAAAGGCGACCGAGGCAGCCGAGACGCTGGGCATCACCGCCACCCGCCTGAAGGCGCTGGGGCTGGTGGACAAGATCGTCAGTGAGCCCTTGGGCGGCGCGCACCGCGATTATCCGGCGATGATGCAGACCATGAAGAAGGCATTGCAGGAGACGCTCAAGCAGGTGCAGGCGCAGTCCACGCATGAACTGATGCAGAACCGCTTCGGTCGCCTGATGAGCTATGGCAAGTTCAAGGAAATCGAACTTAGCTGACACCGTTGCGGCGCGCCTCGCGCCGCTTCTTCCCAAGCACAGCAGCATCCTCATCGGCTTGAGCGGCGGCATGGATTCCGTCGTGCTGCTGCACCTGCTGCATTCTCTTGCGCCACGCTTCGAGTGGCGTCTCTCCGCCTTGCACGTTCACCACGGCATCAGTCCGAACGCCGATGCCTGGGCGGACTTCTGCACCGGACTCTGCGCCCGATACAAGGTCCCGCTGCAGGTCGAACGCGTCGATATCGCGCCGCTACGCGACGACCACGGTATCGAAGCTGCCGCGCGCAAGCTGCGCCATGCGGCTTTCGCCCGGCAATCTTGCGACTTCGTCGCGCTGGCGCACCACGCGGACGATCAGGCGGAGACCATGTTGCTGCAGTTGTTGCGCGGAGCCGGGATCAGGGGCGCGGCGGCCATGCCGCATGCTCAAGCCGGCGACCGCAAATGCTGCCGCCACCTTGCGCCCGTTGCTCGATATCCCGCGCAGCGCATTGCTCGAATACGCGCAACAGCATGCCCTGCAATGGGTCGAGGACGAAAGCAATGCCGACGACAGTTATCCGCGCAACTTTCTGCGCCATCGCCTGCTGCCGCTGCTGGAGCAGCGTTTTCCGGCCTATCGCGACACGCTGACGCGCAGCGCGCGGCATTTTGCCGAAGCCGGCGACATGCTGGACGAACTGGCGCGGCAGGATGGCCAGGGCTTGCCAGGTGGCGACAGTCTCGAAGTGGCATGCCTGCAAGCGCTTTCGCCTTCCCGCGCCAGGAACCTGCTGCGCTATTTTCTGCATACGCTGAACGCCCCCATGCCGCAAGCCGTGCAGCTCGACGACATGCTGCATCAGTTGTGCGGTGCGCGGCAGGATGCGGCGGTATGCGTGGAGTTCGGCGGCTGGCAGGTGCGCCGCTATCAGGGCAGGGTTTATGCCTTTCCAGCACTGGGTGCGTTTGATGGCGGGCTGGTCGTGTCGTGGCAGGGCGAGGCGGAGTTGCCATGGCCAGCTTTGGGGCGAGCCGTCAGTTTTCGCCATGCGCCGGGGCAGGGCATCATTCTGGCCAAGTTGCAGCGCGCCCCGGTCACCTTGCGCTTGCGCAGCGGTGGCGAAACCCTGCGCCCGCACCCCGGTGCCGCGTCACGCACGCTGAAGAACTTGCTGCAGCAGCATCATGTTCCCCCGTGGCAACGCGAGCGCCTGCCGCTGCTGTATTGCGGCGATGAACTCGCGGCTGTGGTGGGAGTGGCGGTCGCGGCAGATTTTCAGGCAAGCGGATTCCGAGCCGGGGATCGTCGTGGCATAGGCGTCCGGCTGCGACAGCGCAGCCAAAGCCTGTTAGAATCGCGCACTCAGAATTTTCTGATTCACAATAACCATTTGGAGAAGAAGCATGGCTGTCGAACGTACCCTTTCCATCATCAAACCTGACGCCGTGGCGAAGAATGTCATCGGTCAGATCTATAGCCGTTTCGAGGGCGCCGGCCTGAAGATCGTGGCCGCACGTATGGTGCAATTGTCGCGCGCCGAAGCGGAAGGTTTCTACGCGGTGCACAAAGCGCGTCCGTTCTTCAACGATCTGGTCAATTTCATGATCTCCGGCCCGGTGATGATCCAGGTGCTGGAAGGCGAAGGCGCGATCCTGAAGAATCGTGACCTGATGGGCGCGACCGATCCGAAGAAGGCCGACAAGGGCACCATCCGCGCCGATTTCGCCGACAGCATCGACGCGAATGCAGTGCACGGTTCCGACGCGGCTGAGACTGCTGCGGTCGAGATCGCGTATTTCTTCCCGGCGCTGAACGTCTACTCGCGCTAAGCCAGACCGATGAAGCAAAACCTCCTCGACTTTGAACCGGCAGCGATGACCGCATGGTTCGCGGAACACGGCGAGAAGCCGTTCCGCGCCAAGCAGGTGTTGCGCTGGATCTATAAAGCCGGGGAGTCCGATTTCGATGCGATGAGCGATCTGGCGATTTCTCTTCGCGAAAAACTCAAGCAGATCGCCTGCGTCCAGGCTCCCACGGTGATGCGCGAAGAGACCGCCTCCGACGGTACGCGCAAATGGCTGCTGGACGTGGGTACGGGTAACGCGGTGGAGACCGTGTATATCCCGGAAGAAGACCGCGGCACCCTGTGTGTCTCCACCCAGGCGGGATGTGCACTGGATTGCGCATTCTGTTCCACCGGCAAGCAGGGCTTCAATCGCAACCTGTCGACCGCCGAGATCATCGGTCAGGTGTGGTGGGCGAACCACGAGCTCGGCAAAAATGCTGAGGGCAACTGGCCGGTCACCAATGTGGTGCTGATGGGCATGGGCGAACCGCTGCTGAACTTCGATAGCACCGTGAGCGCGTTGCGCCTGATGCTGGACGACAATGCCTACGGCCTGTCGCGCCGTCGCGTGACGGTGTCCACCTCGGGCGTGGTGCCTGCGATGGATCGGTTGCGCGAGGAATGCCCGGTCGCATTGGCGATCTCGCTGCACGCGCCGAACGACGAGCTGCGCAACGTGCTGGTGCCGATCAACCAGAAATATCCCCTGAAGGAGCTGATGGCTGCTTGCCAGCGCTATCTGGAAAAGGCGCCGCGCGATTTTGTCACCTTCGAATATGTGATGCTGGCGGGCGTGAATGACAGCGTGCAGCATGCACGCGAACTGATCGAACTGGTGCGCGAGGTGCCGTGCAAGTTCAATCTGATCCCGTTCAACCCGTTTCCGCAGGCGCCGTACCAGCGTTCCGACATGGAAACGGTGAAGCGTTTCCGCGACGTGCTGATGCAGGCCGATATCGTCACCACCATCCGCAAGGTGCGCGGCGATGATATCGCGGCGGCTTGCGGCCAGTTGGCCGGGCAGGTGCAGGACAAGACGAAAAGAACCCATCGTTCGCTGGAGGCTAGTCAATGAAGCTGTTCAAATTGCTTGTCATCGTATCGTTGCTGGCGGGGTGCGCGTCATCCGGCGGCGGTTCTGCGGGGACGCCGCAGCCTGTCGCCTCGCGCGCTCAGGCAATCGCCAGGGGGCATACCGAGTTGGCAGCGGCATATTACGAGCGCAAGCAGTATGCGGTGGCTCTGCAGGAGATAGGAGTGGCAATGCAGGCGGAATCGAATTTTGCGCCGGCCTTCAATGTGCGTGCCTTGGTGCGCATGGCATTGCGTGAGGACGAGCAGGCCGACGCGGATTTTCGCCGCAGCCTGCAACTGGACAGCATGAGTTCCGATACGCACAACAACTATGGCTGGTTCCTGTGCCAGCGCGGACGCGAACAAGAATCCTTCGTGCAGTTCCAGGAAGCGTTGAAGAACCCGTTGTATGAAACGCCGGAACTCGCATATCTGAATCTGGGCGTGTGCTCCAAGAAGGCAGGGCGGATGAAGGAGGCGGAAAGCAATCTGCTGCGCGCCCTGATCTTGCACCCCGGCATGCCTGAGGCATTGTATGGTCTTGCGGACTGGAGCTACGCCAGCGGTGACTATGCTGGCGCGAAGTCCTATTTCATGCGTTTTTCGCAAGTCGCTTCCGACCTGAATGCCGAGCAGTTGTGGCTGGCAGTACGTATCGAACGCAAGATGCGTGATCGCAATTCGGAAGCCAGTTACGCACTGCAATTGCGTAAACGTTACCCCGATTCCCGAGAAACCCAACTGCTTTCGCAAGGTGAATGATGGACACCCCTGAAGTCGTTACTAATGCAGGAAAAGAGACCGCTCCACAGCAGTCTTCGTTGAATGTCGGCATGGCGCTGCGCGAGGCGCGCGAGCGTTTGGGGATGAGCGTGAACGATGTCGCGGACCGGGTCAAGTTCGCCCCGAAGCAAGTGGAGGCGCTGGAGGCCAATGATTTCGCGCATCTGCCGCGGGCGACTTTCCTGCGCGGTTTTGTGCGCAGTTATGCGCGCGTGGTACAGATGGATGAGGCTGTCCTGATCGCTGCCTTGCCGATCGAGTCTGCACCGCAGACCGTTGCCAGACCGCCGGTGATGAATGTCGCTTTCCCGGCCATGCAGTCGCTGCGGCGCGTCAATGCCCAGTGGTTGGCCGGAGCGCTTGGTGTTGTGCTGGCGCTGGTTCTGTTCGTTCTGCTGTATGACGGCGGACCGGCAACGACGCCGACCGAGGTCGTTGTTGAGTCCTTGCCGTTGCCGGCACCGGATACCGCTGCCTCCGCTGTGGCTGCCGTGGCTGCTGTGCAGCCGGACGAGGTCGCCAAGGCGCCAGCGATAGTCGAGACCGCCGAGCCGGCCAAGACCAGCCCGATCGCCGCGGCCCCCGCTTCGCAGAGCGTGGCAGCGTCGGCGCCGGCAGCGACTGCCAATTCGCCAGTGCCTCTGGAATTGCTCAAGCGTCGTCCGCTGCACTTTGTGTTCAGTGAGAATGCCTGGGTGGAGGTGAAAGACGTCAATGGCGACCTCCTGCTGTCAAGAACGAACCGCGCGGCAGCGAGAAATGGATCGGCGGACCCAAGCGCGCACCGTATGACATCACCATCGCGCGTCCGGACCAGCGTCAAACTGTATTACAAAGGCAAAGAGATCGATCTTTCGCCTTATGCGGGGATGGAAACCGCACGTCTGAAGGTGGAGTGAGGCGCATGACCCATCCTTCCATCTCGCGTCATCGGACGCAGCGCGTGCATGTCGGCGATATCGTCATCGGAGGCGATTCTCCGGTCGTGGTGCAATCCATGACCAATACCGATACCGCCGACGCGGAAGGTACTGCGCGTCAGGTGTACGAACTGGCACAGGCCGGTTCCGAGCTGGTGCGCATCACCGTCAATACCTCCGAGGCGGCCGTGCAGGTGCCGCGCATCCGCAAGATGCTCGATGACATGGGCTGCGACGTTCCGCTGATCGGCGATTTCCATTACAACGGCCACCGCCTGCTCACCGAGTTCCCTGAATGCGCCCAGGCGCTGGCGAAATACCGCATCAATCCCGGCAACGTGGGCAAGAACCGCAAGGGCGAAGACCAGTTCGCGATGATGATCGCGGTCGCCAAACAATACGACAAGCCGGTGCGCATCGGCGTCAACTGGGGCAGTCTGGATCAGGACCTTGTGGTGCGCCTGATGGACGAGAACGCAAAGCTGGCGCAGCCGAAGGAAGTGTCCGAGGTCACGCGCGAGGCGCTGATCGTGTCTGCCCTGGACAGCGCCAAACGCGCAGAAGAACTCGGTTTGCCGCGCGACCGCATCGTGCTGTCGTGCAAGGTGAGCGAGGTGCAGGACCTGATCGCGGTGTATCGGGAACTGGCGAAGCGTTGCGATTACGCGCTGCATCTCGGTCTGACCGAGGCGGGCATGGGCTCCAAGGGCATCGTCGCTTCCACGGCTGCGCTGGCGGTGCTGTTGCAGCAAGGCATCGGCGACACTATTCGCGTCTCCCTGACACCCGCACCCGGCGGGGCGCGCACCGAGGAGGTGGTGGTGGCGCAGGAGATCTTGCAGACCATGGGCTTGCGCTCGTTCACGCCGATGGTGACGGCCTGCCCCGGTTGCGGGCGCACCACCAGCACGGTGTTTCAGGAACTGGCGCAGCATATCCAGAACTACCTGCGCGCGCAGATGCCGGTGTGGCGCGAGCAATACAGCGGCGTGGAAGAGATGACGGTGGCGGTGATGGGCTGCATCGTGAACGGACCCGGCGAGAGCAAGATGGCGAACGTCGGCATCAGCCTGCCCGGCACCGGCGAGAGCCCGGCCGCGCCGGTGTATATAGACGGCGAGAAGGTGACTACCCTGCGCGGTGACAACATCGCCGAGGAGTTCACGCAGATCGTCAATGACTATGTGGCTAGAAAGTACGTCAAGAAATGAGTAATGCGTTGCAAGCCGTGCGCGGCATGAACGATATCCTGCCGGACGAGGCGGGGTTGTGGCTGTGGTTCGAGGATACGGTGCGCGACTGGCTGGAAGGTTACGGTTATCGCAACATCCGTATGCCGCTGGTCGAGCCGACCGCGCTGTTCAAGCGCGCCATCGGCGAGGTCACCGATATCGTCGAGAAGGAGATGTATAGTTTCGAGGACAGCCTCAACGGCGATCAGCTCACGCTGCGCCCGGAGGGCACTGCCTCCTGCGTGCGCGCCGTGCTGCAGCACAACCTGCTGTACAACGCGCCGCAACGACTGTGGTATGCCGGCCCGATGTTCCGCCACGAGCGCCCGCAGAAAGGGCGCTACCGCCAGTTCCACCAGATCGGCGTGGAGGCGCTGGGTTTTGCCGGGCCGGACATCGATGCCGAGCAGATCGTGATGTGCGCGCGGCTGTGGAAGAAACTGGGTATCCGCGATGTGGCGCTGCAGCTCAACACGCTGGGCGATGCCGCCTCACGGCAGCGCCACCGCGAGAAACTGATCGCCTATTTCGAACAGCACAAGGACGTGCTGGATGCGGACGCGCAGCGCCGCCTGTACAGCAATCCCTTGCGCATACTCGACACCAAGAACCCGGCGATGCAGGACTTGGTGAGCGCGGCGCCGAAGCTGATGGATGAGCTGGAGGAGGAGGCGCTGCAGCATTTCGCAGCGGTGCAGGCGATCCTGAAGCAGCACGGCATCGCGTTCGAGATCAATCCGCGCCTGGTGCGCGGACTGGACTATTACAACCGTACCGTGTTCGAGTGGGTGACGACCCGATTGGGTGCGCAAGGCACGATCTGTGCCGGCGGGCGCTTCGATGGCCTGATCGGACAGATCGGCGGCAAGCCTGCGCCGGCGTGCGGTTTTGCCATGGGTATCGAACGTTTGCTGGCCTTGTTGCAGGAAGACGGCATGCAGAATCCGGCAACGCCGCTGGATGTGTATGTGGTGCATCAGGGCGAACAGGCACGGAGTCTGGCTTGGCGCGTGGCGGAAGACTTGCGCGATGGCGGGGTGCGCGTGCTGTTGCATTGCGGCGGCGGCAGTTTCAAATCGCAGATGAAGAAGGCGGACGGCAGCGCGGCGGCATGTGCCGTCATCATCGGCGACGACGAGGCGGCGGCGAATGCCGTCATGCTCAAGCCTTTGCGCGGCAGCGGAGAGCAGCAGCGTGTCGGATTGGAAGAATTGCAGCATAAGGTTCGTGAACTGATCAAGTGAGGAAATGAAAATGGCGGAATTGGATTTGCATGAACAGGAACAGGTCGACGCGCTCAAAGCCTGGTGGAAGGAGAACGGCAAGTGGGTGGTCGGTGCGCTGGTGGTCGGATTGCTCGGGTTTGCCGGAACGCAGTACTGGAAGAGCCACCAGTCCAGCCAGGCGGCCGAGGCTGCCAAGCTTTATGCTGAAGTAATGAAACAGGCTGCGACCAACGATGCCAAGCGCATCGGCGATGCGGCGGATGCGCTGGTCAGCCGTTATGGCAGCAGCGCTTATGCGCCGCGCGCGCAATTGCTGGCAGCCCAGGCCAGCCTGCAGGCGCGCGATGTGGCCCATGCCAAAGTGCAGCTGCAATGGGTGATCGAGCATGCGAGCGAGACGGGCCTGCAGGACACGGCACGCCTGAAGCTGGCCAGCGTGTTGCTGGACGAGAAGAAATACGATGAAGCCCTCAAGCAACTCGATGCGGCGCATCCCGAGTCCTTCACCGGTCTGTATGCCGATCTGAAGGGCGATGTCCTGAGTGCGCAGGGCAAGACTGCAGAAGCACGCGTCGCTTATCAGCAGGCTTACGACAAGACCGATGCGCAGAGCGCATATCGCAACTTGATCCAGTTGAAGATGGACGGATTGGGCAGCAAATGAACTTGAACAGCCGTGTCATCGTTGCGTTGCTGCCTTTGGCGCTGGCCGCGTGCGGCAGCGACAAGGCGAAGGTCGAGCCGGCCAAGCTGGTCGATTTCAAGCCGGCCGCCAAAATTGAAGTGCGCTGGAACGTCGATGTCGGCGATGCCGGGCAGAGCGTGCTGTTCCCCGCGGTAACGCGCGAGGCGGTGTTCGCCGCAAATGCAAAGGGCAAGCTGTATCGCCTCGACCGCAACACCGGCAAACAGGTTTGGCGCATCGATAGCGGTTTTCCCATCACCGGCGGTGTCGGTGCGGGCGAAGGGATGGTGCTGGTCGGCGGCGAAAAGGGCGAACTGGCGGCCTACGACGAGAACACCGGCAAGCTGCAATGGCAGGTCAAGGTATCCAGCGATGTGTTGAGCGCACCCAGGGTCGCCGACGGTGTGGTGGTGGTACGTACCGGCAACCAGCGCATCACCGGGCTGAGCGCGAAAGACGGCAGCCGCCTCTGGCTGTATGAGCGCGCCACGCCGACGCTGATCGTGCGCAGCCATGCCGGCGTGGTGATACAGAACGGTCTGGTCTATGCGGGTTTCGCCGCAGGCAAGCTGGCGGCGATCAATCTGAAGAACGGCGTGGTGGTTTGGGAATCCTCGGTTTCGCAGCCGCGCGGCAATACCGAACTGGAACGCATCAGCGATATCACCAGTCTGCCGGTGGTGGACGAGGCGGAAGTGTGTGCGGTGGCATTCCAGGGGCGTCTGGCCTGCTTCGATGCGGTGCAGGGCGGCGCGCTGTGGACGCGCGATGTCGGCAGCGACAAGGGGCTGGCGCTGGTTGGCAAGATACTGTATCTCACCGATACCGACAGCAATGTGCTGGCGCTGGACAAGAGCAGCGGCGCTTCGCTGTGGAAGAACGACCAGCTCCTGTTGCGCAAGGCGACCGCAGTCTATCCGCTGGGCGACTATCTGCTGCTGGGCGATTTGGAAGGCTATCTGCATGTGCTGAAGAGCGAGGATGGCAGCTTCGTCGCGCGGCGCAAGACCGACGGTAGCGCGATCAACATTGCCCCGCTGACGCTGGGTGACGGCGCGCTGGTGCTGACCGGCGACGGCGAACTATATTCTGTTGCAATTCGATAATGCTACCTACACTCGTACTCGTCGGCCGTCCCAACGTCGGTAAATCCACGTTGTTCAACCGCCTCACGCGCAGCCGCGACGCGCTGGTGGCCGACCTTCCGGGACTCACGCGCGATCGCCATTACGGTCGCGGGCGCGTCGGAGAACGCCCTTATCTGGTGGTGGATACCGGCGGCCTGGAACCGGTCGCCAAGGAAGGCATCCTGCACGAGATGGCCCGGCAGACACGCCAGGCGGTGGACGAGGCCGATCTGGTGCTGTTCATCGTCGATGGACGCGACGGGCTGACGCCGCATGACCGTATCATCGCCACGCAGTTGCGCAAGACCGGGCGTCCGGTCTTGCTGCTGGTGAACAAGGCGGAAGGCATGCAGCGCACGCGGGTCACGGCGGAATTCCACGAACTCGGTCTGGGCGAACCCATCCCGATCTCTTCTGCGCATGGCGACAACGTCGCCGAAATGATCGAAGTTGCGCTGGATGAACTGCCTGCCGTCGCGGAGGCGGAAGTCGAAGAAAAGTCCGACCATCCCAAACTGGCCATCGTCGGGCGTCCCAATGTGGGCAAATCCACGCTGGTCAACGCCATCCTGGGCGAGGAACGCGTCATCGCCTTCGACCAGCCGGGTACCACGCGCGATTCCATCTATATCGACTTCGAACGTGACGGCAAGCAATACACCATCATCGACACCGCCGGCGTGCGCCGCCGCGGCAAGATCGACGAGGCCATCGAAAAGTTCTCTGTTGTGAAGACCTTGCAGGCCATCGAGGATGCCAACGTGGTAGTGCTGGTGGTGGATGCGCGCGACCAGATCACCGAACAGGATGCGCACCTTGCCGACTTTGTGCTGCAAGCCGGTCGTGCATTGGTGCTGGCAGTGAACAAGTGGGACGGTCTGGACGAGTACAAGCGCGATACCGCCAAGCGCGACATCGAGCGCAAGCTGCACTTCCTGAGTTTCGCCAAGCACCATTTCATTTCGGCGCTGAACGGCACGGGCGTGGATGCGCTGCTGAAATCGGTGAATCAGGCTTACACCGCGGCGATGGCCAAGCTGCCGACGCCGCAACTCACACGTGTGCTGGAAGAGGCGATCCAGAAACAACAGCCGCCGCGCGGGGCTTTCCGGCCCAAGATGCGCTATGCCCACCAGGGCGGCAGCAATCCGCCGCTCATCATCATTCACGGCAGTGCGCTGGACAAGATTCCGGACAGCTATCGCCGCTATCTGGAAAAGACCTTTTGCGATGCCTTCAAGCTGCAGGGCACGCCGCTGCGCATCGAGTTCAAATCGGGCAAGAACCCCTTTGCCGACAAGAAACATGTGCTCACCGAGAGCGAGCAGCGTGCGGCGCATCGCGCGCGCATCCGGGGGCGCAGGCTATACGGCTGATTCGGGTTTGTGTCATCATTTCACCGACGGTTTTTTTGAGATAGTCGAACATGAGCCAATCGAGTAGCGAAATGAGCAGTTTTCTGGCGGAACTGGCGGGCGAGGCGACGCAAAAGCTGGAAGCACTGCGTGCGCAGCAGCAAGATCGTCAGGCGATGGTGCAAAGCGTAAATGCGCGCTGGATCGGACGTTCCAGTTCTTCAATCTGTTCGCCAGGCACCTGAATGCGATCGAGCCGGATGTTCCGCGCATATATGCGCTGGATGGCAAGACCCAGTTCTCGCAACTGAAATGGAAGAGCGGGATGGCCGAATACCGCAAGCAGAGCCTTGCGGACAATGCATTGCTGGACCACGTGTATTTTCAGGTGCGGTTGACTGTGCCTGAGCCTGTTGCACTGATTCGTCGCTGGGAACAGTTCGACGAGGTCAGGAAAGACCTGGAGGCTTATGGATTGAAGCCGGTGGATGATATGCACGAGATGTGGCGGAACAGGCCGCAGAAAGTCACCTTCCAGGTCGGGCTGGAGCCGGAGTTCCTGATCAGGATGCGCTTTCAGGGTAATTATGCCGATGGTAGTGTCGATCTCGCCTGTAACAACCTGGATGGTTTTGGCGAGATGAAAGCCAAAGTGGATCCGGAACTGCTGCGGGCGGGCATGTTCGACGAGATCGGCCGTTTCCTGATGGGGCGATCGAGTGCATTGCCGCGGGGATTGGAATTCACGCGGGATTTTTCGCGGAATCTGTGATCGAGCCTACCCCGGGCGCAGGTGCCGATTTTGCCGGAAAGGCCCGTGCTCTTCCGTAACACCTGATTTTCCAGTACAGTAGCCGCCCCAAGAACTAAACGAGCCGACATCATGAGTGCAAAAGGGCAACAACTACAAGACCCGTTCCTGAACGCATTGCGCAAGGAACATGTGCAGGTCGCCATCTATCTGGTCAACGGTATCAAGCTGCAAGGCCAGGTCGAATCGTTCGACCAATACGTGGTGCTGCTGAAGAATACCGTCACCCAGATGGTCTACAAGCACGCCATCTCCACTATCGTTCCCGCACGCGCAGTCACCATTCCGTTCGAAGCAGAGTAATGCACGAGTCAACGACTGCTGCCAATACGGCAGTATTGGTCAGTCTCGATTTCGGCGCACCCGATTACGCAGAAAGCCTGGAAGAGTTACGTTTGCTGGCGGAGAGCGCCGGCGTGCGTACGCTCGCGCTGGTGGAAGGGAAACGGCAACGTCCGGATGCCTCGACCTTTGCCGGCAGCGGCAAGGTGGACGAGATCGCCGCTCTGGTCGAGGAGCTGGAGGCGCCGCTGGTAATCTTCAATCACGACCTGTCTCCCGCACAGATGCGCAACCTCACGGCCAAGATCCAGACGCGGGTGATCGACCGCACCATGCTGATCCTGGACATCTTCGCGCTACGGGCGCAGAGCCACGAGGGCAAAGTGCAGGTGGAGCTGGCCCAGCTTAAGTATCTGTCTACGCGTCTGGTCGGCATGAACATGGACATGGGGCAGCAGAAATTCGCCGTTGGCGCGCGCGGACCGGGCGAAACGCAGCTGGAACTGGATCGGCGCAAGCTGGACCGGCGTGTCCATCTGCTCAATGAACGTCTGAAGCAACTCAAGCGCCACCGCGAGTTGCAGCGCAAGGCGCGCAACCGTTCCGACGTGATGTCGGTGTCCATCGTCGGCTACACCAACGCGGGCAAATCCACCTTGTTCAACCGCCTGACCAATGCCAATGTCTATGCGGCCAACCAGTTGTTTGCTACGCTGGATACGACGTCGCGCAAGATATTCCTGGAAGGGGACAGTCCATGCCAGGTGGTGTTGTCCGATACCGTGGGTTTTATCCGTCATTTGCCGCACGGACTGGTGGCGGCCTTCCGCAGCACGCTGGAAGAGACGGCGCAGGCAGATCTGCTGCTGCATGTGGTGGATGTGAACAGCCCGGAACGCCATGACCAGGTGGCCGAGGTGAACAAGGTGCTGGCGGAGATCGGGGCGCAGCATATCCCTCAGGTCGTGGTCTACAACAAGATCGATCTGCAGGGCCTGGAAGCGGGCGTGAAGCGCAACGAATATGGTAAAATTGCCCACGTATATTTGAGCGCCAGGACGGGCGCCGGTTTGGCCGAGTTGCGGGCGGCACTTGCTGAATTTCGAGATGCGCCGGTAGAGGAAATACAGGCGGAAGAATGGCATCCCCTGAATGACAATTAAGTTGACCTAAAGGTACAGACTATGGGATTGAATGATCCGCAGTGGGGAAGCAAGAATAGTGGCGGCCCTCCCGATCTGGAAGAGGTGATGCGCGGCCTGAATCGCAAGATCGAATCGCTGTTCGGCAGGTCCGGCGGCGGCGCGCCCAAGGGTGGAAGCGGCAGTTCCTCGGGCGGCATGGGCGGCGGTGTCGGCCTGATCGTGCTGATCGTGGCATTGGTCTGGGTCGCCAGCGGTTTCTACATCGTCGATGCCAGCCAGCGCGGCGTGGTGTTGCGTTTCGGCAAGCAGGTCGAGATCACTGAAGCCGGTCCGCGCTGGCACCTGCCCTATCCCGTCGAGACGGTGGAGGTGGTCAACCTGAGCCAGGTGCGCACGGCCGAGATCGGCTACCGCGAGAACGTGAAGAACAAGATGCTGCGGGAGTCGCTGATGCTGACTGACGATGAGAACATCGTCGACATCCAGTTCGCGGTGCAGTATTTCCTGAAAGATCCCGCCGAATATCTGTTCAATAACCGCAACCCCGATGAGAACGTGCGTCAGGCCGCCGAGACAGCCATTCGCGAGGTCGTCGGTCGCAGCAAGATGGACTACGTTCTGTACGAAGGACGCGAGCAGGTGGCGGCCTCCACTACCAAGCTGGTCCAGGACATTCTGGATCGTTACAAGTCCGGCATCGTCGTGAGCAAGGTAACCATGCAGAACGCGCAACCGCCGGAGCAGGTGCAGGCGGCGTTCGATGATGCCGTCAAGGCCGGACAAGACCGTGAGCGCCAGAAGAATGAAGGTCAGGCCTATGCCAACGACGTCGTGCCGCGAGCCAAGGGTGCGGCAGCGCGTTTGATGCAGGAAGCCGATGGTTACAAGCAAAGCGTGATCGCCAATGCCGAGGGTGACGCCAGCCGTTTCAAGCAGATATTGGTCGAATATGAAAAGGCGCCGCAAGTGACGCGCGAGCGCATGTATCAGGACATGAAGCAGCAGATTCTGACCAGTGCCAGCAAGGTTGTCGTGGACCAGAAGAGCGGCGGCGGCAATCTGCTTTTCCTGCCTTTGGACAAACTGATCCAGAGTACGAATCCGGGGGTTGAATTGCCCAAGCCAACGGAACAACTGACTTCGACACCGTCGAACGAGGCGACACCGCGCGTGCGCGAGTCTCTGTTTGGCCGTGAAAGGGAGGCGCGCCAATGAAGCTGAATTCTAGAAATTTCCTGGTCGGTGGCGTTGTCGTCCTGATCCTGGTGAGCATGAGTCTGTTCGTCGTCGATCAGCGCCAGACCGCCATCGTGTTCCAGTTGAGCGAAGTGATCAGGGTGGAGAGTACGCCAGGTCTCAAGTTCAAGCTGCCGCTGGTGCAGAATGTGCGCTTCTTCGATTCGCGCATCCTCACCATGGATGCTCCGGAGCCGGAGCGCATCATCACGGCCGAGAAGAAGAACATGCTGGTGGATTCCTTCGTCAAATGGCGCATCGTCGATGTGAAGCAGTACTACATCAGCGTGGGCGGGGACGAGGCGCGCGCGCAGATCCGACTGATGCAGACGGTGAATTCCGCCATGCGCGAAGAGTTCGGCAAGCTGACCATCCACGAAGTGGTTTCCGGCAAGCGCGATGAGTTGATGCGCGTGGTGCAGGAGAAGACCGACGTGGATGCGCGCAAGATCGGCGTGGAAGTGCTGGATGTGCGCTTGAAGCGTGTGGACTTCCCGGTCGAGATCAGCGATTCGGTCTATCGCCGCATGGATGCGGAGCGCAAACGCGTTGCCAACGAATTGCGTGCGACGGGTAATGCCGAAGGCGAAAAGATCCGGGCCGATGCCGACAGGCAGCGTGAAGTAACTCTGGCGCAGGCCTATCGCGATGCGCAGAAGATCAAGGGCGAGGGTGATGCCAGGGCCTCAGCGATCTACGCCAGCGCTTTCGGGCGTAACCCGGAGTTCTATGCTTTCTATCGCAGCCTGGATGTCTATAAACAAGGCTTCAAGAACAAGAGCGACGTGATGGTGCTGGATGCAGGTTCGCCTTTCTTCAAATACCTGAAGGGTTCCGGCAGGGACGGCAAATAGGATCGCATGAGCGACTTCTGGTTGGCGGCCCTGGGCTTGGTGCTGGTGCTGGAGGGGATCATGCCGTTTTTGTTCCCCTCGGCCTGGCGCGAGACGCTGCGCAAAGTGTCGCAGTTTCAGGACGGGCAGGCCCGCTTCATCGGGCTGACGCTGATGTTGAGCGGGTTGTTGCTGATTTACTGGATTAGATAATGAATTGGTTGTTGCCGGAATATATCCAAGACATGCTGCCCGACGAGGCGTGGCGTATCGAAGGCATGCGCCGCGATGTGCTGGAACTGCTGCGCTTGTCTGGATATCAGTTGGTCTCCCCCCCATTGCTCGAATACGCCGAATCGCTGCTCATAAAAGACAGCGAAGACATGGACCTGCGCAGTTTCAAGCTGGTCGACCAGCTGAGCGGGCGCACCCTGGCATTGCGCGCCGACATAACGCCGCAGGTGGCGCGTATCGATGCCCATCTGCTCAATCGCCAGGGCGTGACGCGCCTGTGCTATGCGGGCAGCGTCCTGCACACGCAACCGGCCGGATTGATGCGGACGCGCGAACCTTTGCAGATCGGTGCCGAATTGTACGGTCACGCCGGCATCGAGAGTGATCTGGAGATACAGCGTTTGATGCTCCAGGCGCTGGGGTCGATGGGCATCGCAGGCGTGCATCTGGACCTCGGTCACGTTGGCGTGTTCCGCAGTCTGGCGCAGCATGCGTCCATTCCGGCCGCTCTGGAAGCCGAATTGTTCAACGCATTGCAGCGCAAGGATGTCGCGACCTTGCACGAATTGGTGGCAGGCCTGCCGCAGGACGTTCGGGTTTCACTACTGGCGTTGCCGCAACTCTATGGCGGCGTGGACGTTATCGCCCGCGCCCGTGCGACTTTGCCTGCCTATCCGGAAGTGACTGCGGCATTGAACGAACTGGAGCAGGCTGCAGCGCATCTGAAGACGCTGGCCAGCGACATCGGCATCGATCTGGCCGAACTGCGCGGCTATCACTACCACAGCGGCATAGTGTTCGCGGCTTACCACTCGGGTAGCCACGATGCCATCGCCCTGGGCGGGCGTTACGACGACGTGGGCAAGGCTTTCGGGCGCGCGCGTCCGGCGACCGGATTCAGCATGGATCTGCGCCAGTTGCACGGCCTGCTGGCCAAGCGCACGCAGCCGAAAGCGATCCATGCGCCGTATCGTCAGGATGCTGCGCTGGATGCGGCCATCGCCAAACTGCGCGCGCAGGGTGAGGTTGTCGTGGTCGACCTGCTGGGCAAAGCCGAATATCACCCAGAACTGAATTGCGACCGCGAGATGGTGTCGCGCGACGGCAAATGGATCGTCGTCGAAATGAAGAATTGATATTTGAAATCAGGAACGAGAGATGTCTAAAAACGTTGTAGTGATCGGTACCCAATGGGGCGATGAAGGCAAGGGCAAGGTGGTCGACTGGCTGACCGACCACGCCCAGGGCGTGGTGCGGTTCCAGGGCGGGCACAATGCGGGTCACACGCTGGTCATCGGCGGCGAGAAGACCGTGCTGCACCTGATCCCTTCCGGCATCCTGCGCGAGAACGTGGTGTGCTACATCGGCAACGGCGTGGTGCTGTCGCCTTCCGCACTGCTTAAGGAGATGGACAAGCTGGACGCCGCAGGAGTCAAGGTTTACGAGCGTTTGCGCATCTCCGAGGCCTGCCCGCTGATCCTGCCTTACCACGAAGCGCTGGACAAGGCGCGCGAAATCGCCAAAGGCGCCGGCAAGATCGGCACCACCGGCCGCGGCATCGGCCCGGCCTACGAAGACAAGGTAGCGCGCCGCGCCATCCGCCTGCAGGACCTGTTCCATCGCAAGCGTTTCGCCGCGAAGCTGGGCGAGGTGCTGGACTATCACAACTTCGTGCTGAAGAACTATTTCAAGGTCGAGACGGTCGATTTCAACAAGACCATGGACGAGGCGCTGGCGCTGGCCGAGCGCATCCAGCCGCTGGTGCTGGACGTGCCGCGCGCGCTGTACGAGGCGAACAAGGCCGGCCAGAACCTGCTGTTCGAAGGCGCGCAAGGCACGCTGCTGGACATCGACCACGGCACCTATCCCTTCGTGACATCGAGCAACTGCATCTCCGGCGCCGCCTGCGCCGGCAGCGGCATCGGCCCGCAGAGCCTGCATTACGTGCTGGGCATCACCAAGGCCTACACTACGCGTGTCGGCTCCGGGCCGTTCCCGACCGAGCTGTACGACGCTGAACAGAAGCAGGACCCGATCGGCAAGATGCTGGCCGAGAAGGGGCACGAGTTCGGCTCCACCACCGGCCGCGCGCGCCGCTGCGGCTGGTTCGATGCGGCAGCACTCAAGCGTTCAATCCAGATCAACGGCGTGTCCGGCCTGTGCGTGACCAAACTGGACGTGATGGACGGCATGGAGAAGGTGCGCATCGGTGTGGGCTACAAGATCGACGGCCAGTTCAGCGACATCCTGCCGGTCGGTGCGGAATCGCTGGTCGGTTGCGAACCGGTGTACGAGGACATGCCGGGCTGGAGTGCCAGCACGGTGGGGGTGAAGCGTTACGAAGATTTGCCTGTCGAGGCACGCAACTACCTGCAGCGTATCGCAGAGATATGTGAAGTACCGGTGGATATGGTTTCCACCGGGCCGGACCGCGACGAAACCATCGTGTTGCGGCATCCGTTCAAGGTCTAGGTAGGTGATCTTGATGAAGGAACTGAACACGCATCGCGACCGCGGTGCGTGTTTTTATTTGATGGGGTGTAGTGAAAACAGGAATGGCCCGCTTGCGCGAGCCATATTTATAAATGGTGGTGCCCGGAAGTGGCTTGGTCGCATAAACGCGACCTTGGCGTCCACTGCATCGGACGTTTTGGGGGTCCTGGCGCGAAATACGCAGGTGTTTCGCTTGTTCTTGGTACAAAACAAAAATGGCTCGCTTGCGCGAACCATCTTGTTGATAATTGGTGCCCAGAAGAGGACTCGAACCTCCACAGTCTTGCAACCGCTAGGACCTGAACCTAGTGCGTCTACCAATTCCGCCATCTGGGCATTGCTTCGAGGGTGCGCACTTTAATTGTTAGAGGAATTTGTGTCAATGACTAAGAAGAAAAAAAATATCCGTGAACTCGATCCGTACCTGGAACGCGAACGCGAAACGTACGAACACCCGCTGCCGAGCCGTGAATATATCCTGCAGCTGCTGGCGGAAAAGGGTGTGCCGGTCGAGCAGGACGAACTGTGCGCCCTGTTGCTGATCGAACACCACGAGGAAGAGCTGTTCCTGCGCCGCCTGCGCGCCATGGAGCGCGACGGCCAGATCATGCGCAACCGCAAGCGCGCCATCTGCGTGGTGGACAAGCTCGACCTGATCAAGGGCAAGGTGCAGGGCCACCCGGACGGTTTCGGCTTCCTGATCCCGGAAGATGGCAGCCCCGATCTGGTGCTCTCGCGCCAAGGAGATGCACAAGGCGCTGCACGGCGATACCGTGATGGTGCGCGTGGGCGGCGAGGACAGGCGCGGCCGGCGCGAGGCCAGTATCGTCGAGGTACTGGAATGCGCCAACACGCGCGTGGTCGGGCGCCTGTATGAAGAGCACGGCATCCAGTTCGTGGTCGCCGAGAACCGCCGCATCAGCCAGGACATCCTGGTGGCACCCGGCCAGTCCGGCGGGGCCAAGGCGGGGCAGGTGGTGATCCTGGAGATCATGCAGCAGCCGTCCAAGCACGCGCAGCCGATCGGCCGCATCGTCGAGGTGCTGGGCAACTATGCCGACCCCGGCATGGAGATCGAGATCGCCTTGCGCAAGCATGATCTGCCCAACGAATTTCCTCCCGCCGCCAAACATCAGGCCGAAGCATTCTCACCCGAAGTGAAACCGGCCGATTACGCCGGGCGCGAGAGCGTGGCCCACTTGCCGTTGGTGACTATCGACGGCGAGACCGCGCGCGATTTCGACGATGCGGTGTACTGCGAACCAAACGGCAAGGGCTTCCGTCTGGTGGTGGCGATCGCCGACGTGAGCTCCTATGTGAGATCCGGCGATGCGCTGGACAAGGAGGCGATCAATCGCGGCAACTCGGTTTATTTCCCGCGCCGCGTGATCCCGATGCTGCCGGAAGAGTTGTCCAACGGGCTGTGCTCGCTCAACCCCAATGTCGAACGCCTGTGCATGGTGTGCGACATGCAGATCAGTGCCTCCGGCGAGATCGAGAAACACCGCTTCTACTCGTCGGTGATGTTCTCGCATGCGCGCCTGACCTACACCAAGGTCGCCGACATGCTGGAGAATCCGCAGGGCGAGAATGCGCGCGAATACGCTGCCGTGCTGCCGCACATCAACAACCTGCACAAGCTGTTCCAGACCCTGCTGCAGGCGCGCGAGAAGCGCGGCGCCATCGACTTCGAAACGGTCGAGACGCAGATGATCTTCAACGACCAGGGCAAGATCGAGAAGATCGTGCCGGTCATACGCAACGACGCGCACAAACTGATCGAGGAGTGCATGCTGGCGGCCAACGTTTGCGCGGCGGCCTTCCTGCAAGAGCATGAGCATCCGGTGCTGTACCGCATCCACGAAGGCCCGACGCCGGAGAAACTGGAGGCGGTGCGCGAGTTCCTCAAGGAGTTCGGCCTGCAACTGGGCGGCGGCGACGATCCGCAGCCGGGCGACTACTCCAAGCTGCTCAAGCAGATCAAGTCGCGTCCCGATGCCGGCTTGCTGCAGACCGTGATGCTGCGCTCCCTGCGCCAGGCGGTGTATGCGCCGGAAAACACCGGCCACTTCGGCCTGGGCTACGAGGCATACACGCACTTCACCTCGCCGATCCGCCGTTATCCCGACCTGCTGGTGCACCGCGCCATCAAGGCGGTGCTGGAAGGCAAGCAGTACAAGCCGCAACTCAAGTGGGCGGAACTGGGCGTGCATTGCTCGATGACCGAGCGCCGCGCCGACGACGCCACGCGCGACGTGGAAGCCTGGCTCAAGTGTTTCTACATGCGCGACCATCTGGGCAGCGTGTTCGACGGATCCATCTCCTCGGTCACCGGCTTCGGCCTGTTCGTGGCGCTGGACGACCTCTATGTCGAAGGCTTGGTGCACGTGTCGGAACTTGGCGCGGACTATTACCACTTCGACCCGGCCAAGCACCAGATGCTGGGCGAACGTACCGGCAAGCGTTACCGCCTAGGCGACCGCGTGCGCGTGAAGGTGGTGCGCGTGGACATGGAAAGCACCAAGATCGACTTCGTGCTGGAAAGCGTCACGGCTCACGCCGACGATGGCATCGATGTCGGCGCTTGGGGAGCGGCACCGCCCAAGAAGGCGCATAAAGCCGAGAAAGCCGGGAAGACTGGCGGAAAGGCAGGCAAGCGCCATGGCTGAGTCACGCATCATCCACGGTTTCCATGCCGTCACCGCCCGCATCCGCCAGAACGCCGACAGCGTGCTGGAGGTGTTCGTTGATACCCAGCGCAAGGATCCGCGCGCGCGCGATCTGCTCAAACTGGCGGAAAGCAACGGCGTGCGTGTTATCCAAGTGGACGGCAAGCGTCTGGACGGCATGGCCGGCAGCACCCGTCACCAAGGCGTCGCAGCACGGGTGGATGCGGCACAGAAAGTGCAACATCTGGACGATGTGCTGGATACGTTGACCGAACCGGCGCTGCTACTGGTGCTGGACGGCGTGCAGGACCCGCACAATCTGGGCGCCTGCCTGCGCAGCGCCGATGCCTTTGGAGTGCATGCGGTGATCGCTCCCAAGGACCGCGCCGTGGGCATCAACGCCACGGTGGAGAAGGTCGCCTGCGGCGCGGCGCAGACCGTGCCCTACATTACGGTCACCAACCTGGCGCGCACCCTGCGCGAACTGCAGGAGCGCGACATCTGGGTCATCGGCATGGATGGCGAAGCGGAAACAAACCTGTATGATGTGCAGCACAAAGGCGCGGTTGCCTGGGTGCTCGGCGCGGAAGGCGAGGGCTTGCGCCGCCTGACCCGCGAAACCTGCGACCAGTTGGTGCGTATTCCGATGCAAGGAAGCGTGGAAAGTCTGAATGTGTCGGTGAGTACCGGCGTGTGTTTGTACGAAGCAAGAAGGCAGAGGGCAGTTACGTAAAATAATACAGTACGAGGAGAGAGTGATGCAGAAGTACGATTTTTCGATTCTGACTCGCGACGGCCAGAAGGTAGAGAGCATCGTTATCGCGGGACGAGACGAGGCCGAAGCGGAACGCAAGCTGCGGCAAATGTATCGTTATTGCGAAGTAGTGAGCTGTAATGCCAGACAGTCTGAAGGCCATTCGAACCAGCAGGTCATGTCGGTCGAGGACATCCTCTCGCTGATCTCCAAGTGACCCGGTCGGGCGTCACTCGATAAAGCCGTCAGCCAGCAGCTCTTTCAGCAGGTCGCTGTAATCATGCGCGCCGCGGCTTTCCGGGGCGTGTTCGAACACTGTCTTGTTCATCGCCGGACTTTCGGCCAGGCTCACGTTCTCCGCGATGCGGGTACGGCAGACATCGGCCCCGAAATGTTCTTCCACCAGCTTTAACACATCCCAGGCCATGCGCCGCCTCCCGTCGAAGCGGGTGAGCAGATAGCGGCGGTTTACGCGGCGCTTGAGCACCTGCTCCAGTGCGTTCAAGGTCTTCTCGATCTGCATCGCTCCCTTGGTGGAGAGATGATCGGCCGAGATGGGCACGACCACGCCGCTGCAGGCGAAGATCGCGTTCAGCGACAGCACGCCGACCATCGGATTGCAGTCGATCACCACCGGGGTATCCTTTCCGCCAAAGCGCTCGGCGTGCAGTGCGCTGTTGAGCTTGTTCACCACGTTGAAGCCTTTGCCGTATAACGCATCTACTTTGGATAACTCGGTGTGGCTGGGGATGACTCTGATGTTGCAGGGCGATACCTGTACCAGATCGCGTAACGGGCGGTTGTGCTGGAACAGACTCAATACCGTGTCCGCGCCCGACTTTGCCGTGACGCTGGTGATGGAACTGAACTGCGCTTGTGGATCGAGGTCGATGCCGTAGGTCGTGCGCCCGATCTGCGACAAGGCGGCAGCGAGATTGACGGCGGTAGTGGTCTTGCCGACTCCGCCTTTTTGATTGAAGACAGCGATGATGCTCATACGGCCAGGATTCTAGCCGAAATCGGTATCGCGTACGGAGGAATAAGGTAAGACGGGAGGAGGGGCCCGGCCCGTGCGGGCCGAGCCGGGTTGCTGATCAATGACGGGTATAGACGATCTGCTTGGTGTCGCCCTCGCAAGAGCCGACCACCTTGCCGGTAGCTTGGGCCGGAGCGGCAGGTGCTACACCCGAAGCAGCGGCAGGTGCAGTGGCAGCCTGTGCGACGGGGACGATGTCCAGCGTGTAGGAAACGACGCCCTTGGCTTGCAGCTTCGCATCGATCTCAGACTTGAGACTGTCGCATGAAGCCATAGCAGGAACGGAGAAACAGACCAGACATGCCGCGAGTAACAATTTACGCATAAACTCGACTCCTTTTCAGATTGAAAAAACACCACATGCCACAACAAACGCTTCGGGCCGGCAGGCGACCGTTCAGCGCAACAACTCTTCGATCTTGCGGTTCGCTCCCTGCAGTTTTTTGAACAGCGCCAGCAGCAGCGCCTTGTCCATGTAAGCCTTGGCCTCGCCGCTAAGGCGATCGATGCCAGTTTGCCTGATCTCGGCTGCGATCAATTGTCCGTCGGCGACGACGGTCGCCGAACGCGAGATGTTCTCGTTGGCGAAGAACATGCCCTCGCCGATGCATTCGCCGCTGCGTATCGTAGCAATGACTTTCTTGTTGTAGTAAACCGTGGCTGATCCGAACAGGATGACGTAGAAGGCGTCCATATCGTCGCCTTCCGTGGTGAGGCCATCCCCGGCCGAAAAGGTCCTGATCTCGGCCTGTTCCGAGACGGGCTTCAGCCATTCGCTGGGGATGGGATCGAAGAAGGAGCACTTGCGCAGTTCATGGAAGCGGTCGCTGGAGACCTCGTCCAGGCGTTTGGTGAAACTGGCAAGCGTGGCTTGTACGGCGTCTAATTCGTTCATTCTTCCTCCCTGTGCGGGTCAATCCGATGACCCGATCGGTGAATAGTGCGCAACTTACCACAAGCCGCAGGCGATGTGTTGTACCGCACGCTTCGGTTAAACTCCGCCTATGGAACCGATACCCGAATGGAACAAAGAGGCGCTGCTGCGCATGCCCTGTTTCGCCCCGCTGCATCCGATTTTGGCCCGCCTTGAGACCGATTGTTTTCCGAGCCTGCAGGACTGCAATGCGCTATTGGCCGCGCATCGCCCGACTATCGCCGTACAACGCGGGTTACCGCTGAGATTGGTGCCGCAGCAATACGGAAGACTGCCCTTCGAGGCGCAGTACGAACCGCGCTGCTACCTGAAAGGTGAAGTGCCGACGCGCGAAAACAACTGGCATGACCTGCTCAATGCGCTGGTGTGGCTCACTTTTCCCAAATCCAAGGCGGCCATCAATGTCCGCCATTTTCAAGCTCTGACCGTTGAGGATGATGCGGCAAAGCGCAGCCAGCGCGGAGTAGTGCGCGACACCAGCACCTTGCTGGACGAGTCCGGGGTCATCGTCCCCTGTGCGGAAGAAGGACTGGCTGAGCTGATGCGTAGTTTCCGGTGGAAGGAATTGTTCTGGGAACGGCGCGCGCAAGTGCAGAGCAGCATGGGCTTTTATCTGTTCGGCCACGGCCTGTACGAAAAAGCGATGCGCCCCTATATCGGCATGACCGGGCAGGGACTGCTGCTGCCGGTGGAGCAGGCATTCTTCACATGGTCTCAGGTGCGACAATTGGCGCATCTGGACGAACTGCTGGCAGATTATCTGTCCGCACCGGAACACTGCCGCAGCACCAGAGAACTGACACCCGTACCGCTGCTCGGCGTGCCTGGCTGGACGGAAGAAAATGAGTGCGCGGCGTATTACGAAAACGGCAGTTATTTTCGAGCGGGCAGACAAAGCCGCCAGGCAGGTTAGATCGATTAGCTCGGGGCCGTCTTTCCGCCTTGTGGCCCGCGCATGCGATGTGGTCAGTCACCGCCGCGCTGCTGTTCCAGATAGTTTTCTATTGCCGCAATCGCCTGACCGAGCTTGCCTGCGATCGCCTCGGTCAATTGCGCATATTCCTCGGCACGCTCCGCCCCGATCGCTTGCTCCAGTTGACTGGCGGATTCCGCCAGGGACGCAGCGCCAACGGATGCTGCAACTCCCTTCAGTGTGTGCGCCAGGCGCTCTGCGGTGGCGCGGTCGTTGGTGGCCAGTGCGTCCTCTATGGATCGCATCGCCTGACCCTGGCTGGGAACGAATTTGGCCAGCATGGACAGGTAGATTTTCTTTCCTCCCATCCTGGCCATGGCAGCGGCCGTATCAAGAACCGGTGGCGCATCGCCCGGCGGCTGAACAACCGGAGCCGCTTGTGCGGCTTGGAATTCGGCGCGACGGGTCCAGCGGGCCAGCGTGGCGTAGAGTTCCTGGTGGTGCAGCGGCTTTGCAATGTAGTCGTTCATGCCGGCGGCAAGACAGCTTTCGCGGTCACCCGTCATGGCGTTGGCGGTCATGGCGATGATGGGCAGATCGGCCAGCGGCAGGCTTGTCCTGATGTGGCGCGTTGCCTCCAGGCCATCCATTCTCGGCATCTGCATATCCATCAACACGGCATCGAAGCGCTCTCGCCGCAACGCCTGCAGCGCCTCGAATCCGTTGTCGGCGATGCCCACCTCGATTCCTGCGCGCATCAGCAGTGCGTTGGCCAGTTGCTGGTTGAACTTGTTGTCTTCCACCAGCAATACATGCAAGCCGCTCAGGTCGGCATGCGTATCGTGCGGCGGCGTGGGCGGAGGCCATATACACTGATCCGCAGTGCTCTCCATGATCGCGTCCAGCAATCCGGATGCCGTGACGGGTTTGTTGATCACCGCGTCCAGCAATGTCGCCGCACCGGATGCGTGGATCATTTCGGCGTGTCTATGGCCGGAAAGATAGATGACCTTGGGCCGTTGGTGCTGCAGCGGCAGGTCGTGTTTTATGCGTTTCGCCACTTCCAGTCCACTCATGCCGGACATGCCCCAATCCAGTATCACGCAACCGAACGGTTGCCCGTCCTGGTCGGCCCGCTCGATTGCTTCCAGACCCTCGAGGCTGCCGGCAGCGGACGTCGCCTCGATGCCGAATGACTCCAGCATGGACAGCATCAGGCGGCATGCACTGTCATTGTCATCCACCACCAATACCTTGAGTCCGCTCAGATCCGGCGCGTTCACAGCCTCGTCGGGCAGGTACCTGAAAGGGATGTCGAATGCAAAAATACTGCCTTTCCCCGGCGCGCTTTCCACCCATATGCGCCCGCCCATCAACTCGACAAGACGTTTGGATATGGCCAGTCCCAGTCCAGTGCCGCCGTATTTTCGCGTGGTGGAGACATCGGCTTGGCTGAAAGACTGGAAGAGTTTCTCGATCTGCTCCGGCGTCATGCCGATGCCGGTATCGCTCACCGTAAAACGCAGTACGACCTGACCGTAATCTTCACCTAGTCCAGGTATCCGTCTTTCCACCCTGATGCGGATCGCGATCTCGCCCGCTTCGGTGAACTTCACGGCGTTGTGGGCGAGATTGTTGAGTACTTGGCCCAGGCGCAGCGAATCGCCGAGCAGAATGTGCGGGATCCCGTGTTCCTCGTCGATCAGGAACTCCAGGCGTTTTTCCTCCGCGCGGATGCTGATGATGGCTGCGACACCCCTCAGCACGGCATCAAGGTTGAAGGGAGCTTTTTCCACATCCAGCTTGCCGGACTCGATCTTGGAAAAGTCCAGTATGTCATTGATGATGCCCAGCAGTGAGTTGGCCGAGAGCGAGACCTTCTCCAGATAATCCCGTTGCACGGGGGTAAGCTGGGTTTCCAGGCAGAGGTGGGAGAAACCGATGATCGCATTCATCGGTGTGCGGATCTCGTGGCTCATATTGGCGAGGAAGTAGCTCTTGGCCTGGCTGGCCATCTCCGCATCGTACTTGGCAGCGATCAGCTCCTGCTGGATGTGCTTGCGCCGGCTGATGTCGCGCACCATGCAGGTGAAATGGCGCAGTCCGCCCAGCATCATCTCGCTTACTGCCAGCTCCAGCGGGAAGGTGCTGCCGTCCTTGCGGCATCCCGTGGTCTCGCGCTCGCCTGCTGTGCCTGCATCATTGCCCGGTTGCAGCAGCTCACCGTTGCGCAGCCAGCGAACAAAATCCGGCATCAACATACTGATGTTCTGCCCGACGACATCGGCAGGCGAATAACCGAAAATAAGTTCGGCATTGGCGGAAAATTCCTCGATAGTGCCGTCGTCGCTGAAGGTGATGATGCCGTCGGCTATGGTATGAAGTATCGCGTACATGCGCGCCTCGGAGTCGCGCAACGCCAGTTGCTTGGCATATTCTGCCGCGGCGGTGTTCAGATCCTGCTGTGCCTTCAGTTTGGAGAAGCGCATCCTGGTGTAATACCAGCCTCCAACCAGCAAAAGCAGCAGCATCCCGCCCGAGTAGAATGCCGTGGACCACATCAGATTGGAACTCAACTCCAGAATCTGTTTCTTCGGAACGAACGAAACCACTTTCCAGTAATACTTGTCCGGATCGACGCTGGTACGTATCTGGCTATTGCCGTTCGCAGCGTTTTTCCGTGCTTTCAGCGGATAGACTGTCGCAAAGTTCCAAAGCCCGCTGCGATCCTCAAATTGTCCCTGATTCGCAGCAGCGATCTTCGTCCAGGCTTCGGGGAATTTGGCGCCAAGCGTCTTTGGCTTGTCGAACATGAACCCCCATTCGTCATCCTGGTTGCTGCTTTTCAGCCAATAGCCGTCGCTGTTCAACAGCATGTCTTGTCCGCGGGAGACTGCATCTTCCGCTCCGATCCGGGACAAGAGCTCGTTGGCGGCAACGGTCACCACCAGCACACCGCGACGGTGCGCGCGGGAGTCAAAAACCGGCGTGGCAATGCGAATGATGGGGAGGAAAGGGGTAAGGACTGCCTTGTTTTCGATCTCGAGTTGCATCGGGGACACATAAACCTTCCCCGGGTCGAGTTTTACGCTTCCCGTGAAATAAAAGCGGTCGCTCTTGTTTTCCAGCTCACTCTTGTCCGTGACGCTGACACGCCCGTCGATATTGTTGATCCTCAGGAGTTCCGTGCCGTTTTCGTCTATCCAGCGCAGTTTGGAGTAAGTCGGATGCGTCAGGCAGAACAATACAAATGCCCTGTGCAGTTTCTCCATGCTGGCACCGGAAATTTCTTGTGTCGCACTCAATTCCGGGATGCTCGCGAGGTAAAGCACGTCCTGGACGCTGGCGTCCAGAGAGCGCTCGATCGCGCGTCCTCCAGACGCCACATTGAGCGCACCATCCGCATTCAGGATGGATTTCTGATCGTCGAGAGCCTGGTTGAAAAGGTAGACAGCCGCGAGAATGACCAGAAGCGCCAAAGGGACAAACAGCGCGAGGAAACTATGCCGAAACTGATTGGACATGTGGATGCCTTCCGTGGGGCTGCCAGGCAGTTGCCCGTTACCGTGCTGTGCTGTCCGGCCTGACAACCGCTCCGAGTGTGGACAGGTTCAACGCCGGGCCAACTGGTCGGATCCCCACATGAATTCTTTCAGCTGCTGCAATTCGGCCGATTTCTCGCCGGCATTCTTCAGCAACATGGTGTTTTCTCTGCGCAAGTAGTCTTGCATGAACTTGATTTTGAGGTGCGTTCTGACACGCGCAGCGACTATGGGCGCACTGATGGGCTTGTGAATGAAATCGGACGCGCCCATGGCGAACCCGCGTTCTTCGTCACTGACCTCATTCTTTGCAGTGATGAAAATTACCGGAATGTGCACTGTCGATGCGTTGTTTTTCAGGAGACGGCAGACCTCGAAGCCATCCATTCCCGGCATCATCACGTCGACCAGGATCAGGTCGGGTGGATTGGCAAAAGCAAGCTTCAGTGCGTCCGGTCCGTTGCTGGCTTTCTGGATGGTGTAATCCTTGTTCAACAACTCATCCATCAAGCTCAAATTGAACGGCTCGTCGTCTACGACCAACACCGTTGGGCGTCCAGATGGAATTGACATGGCTTCTCCTTTTATCCTGTTGATCCATGCGGACTATCCGCAGTGGAGAATGACGAGGTTGCTCGGGTTGCAGCAAGAAATCAGGCGGATGCCTCGTCTGCAACAATATTACATCTATTCAAGCGGGAAATCCTGCGCGATGTATATCCCGTTGACCATCGCTTGGCAAATTCCCGATGTGGAATTACGGTCGAAAAATATCAGGCTTGCACAGGCTCACTGCAATAGGGTATCGACCTACCTTGCGTTGCGATTCAAGGTCATGGGGGTGGGGCGTAGCGTTGCTGACCGATACTGCGGTGGCGCGACGCCAGAATATCAAGTGATTCTGATTGCCGATAATCGCGATTAGGAACTAAACTTGCATTCTGCAGACCAACCGCTGGTAATCTTGGCAGGGCGACGCCAAGGTTGTATGAAGAAAATATTGCATTACTTGCAGGCGATGGTGAGGACAATACCGCCATCACATAGCAATTAATGCCGTCTGGAACGATTCAAGGAGTGACATGAGCATCACCATGAAGACCGATAATCGCTACAAGAAAGTTGTCACGAGGAGTGCCGTGTTGCTGTCAGTCCTGCTCTTGTCTGCCTGCGCGAATTTTCCGCGGGCGAAGGGGGCGCCTGGTGCCGTGCAGGAGAGTCGCCAGAGCGATGCTGCGCCGCAACCCTCAGTGTCTCAGAAAGCAACTCCTGTAGAGACGCAACAACCGGTTCCCGCCGTCCAAGGCGGCAGTATTCCCCGGAAACCCAAGCATAACGTTGAAGCAGACTGATCGGCTTCGATCCGTCGAAGGTTCACAAATCCCTTTTTTCTGTTCAGCTTCCTGTCGCCAGTCCGGCGCAGCGCACCCCGCTTTGCACAGCCCCCTCCAGAGTGGCGGGATAGTCGCCTGCGGTGTAGTCGCCTGCCAGCGACAAGGTGGGCAGGGCGGTCCGTTGTGATGGTCGCTGCAGATCCGGTGTACAGCAGAAGGTGGCGCGCTTCTCGGCGATGACCTTGAACCATTCCGCCTGCGTGGCGATGCCGAATTCGTCGCGCAATTCCGCGATGACCTTCTGCGCCAGGTCTTCGTGACTCAATTCCTGATGGATGCCTTCCGCACTGATGACGGCTGCGAGCAGGCCATGCTGCCCCGCGATGCGCCCCTTGTCGAACAGCCATTGGCTGAAACGCTGGTGCAGCCCGATCATGGGGTGGGGCAACGTAATGTGTGCCGGGTATTGCAGGTACACGGTATAGATCGGCTGGTGTTCCAGAGCTTCGATCTGTGCGACGCTGTTCTCGAGTCCGGCGATGGGGCGCAGCAATCTCGCAGCGATGGCAGGCGGCGCGGCGCAGATGACGCGGTCGAATGAGTATGTTTTATCGGCCGCGACGAGGTCGATGCCATCGGGCCCCGGAACGATGGCTTCCACGCCGCATGAAGTGAAGACTTTGCCTCCAAGCCGCTCGACGTGAGTTGCTGCGCGTTGCGGAAACAGGGCAGTGAAATCGAGGCGCGGCAGCAGCATGTCGCTGTCGGCACGGGTACGATTCAGCGCATCGCGCAGGACGTTGAGCAGTACTTGTGCTGAGGCTTTATTGATGGGCGTGTTCAGGGCAGCGATGCACAGCGGTTCCCACAGCTTGAATGTCAGGTCGGCATCCTGCCCGAAATCAGCCAGCATCTTGGCGACCGTCATGTCGCCGGGCAGCCGGAACTCCATGCCGCGCAGCGCGAGCATGAAGCGCGCGGCCTTGATGCGTTCGGCCCATGTCAGGCCATGCGCTGTCAGCAATGCGACCAGAAGGTGGAGCGGGGCGGGCAGGCTTGGTGCTTTGAGCGAGAACTGGCCGTGCAGGTCGAGCTGCAATGGCAGGCGCAGGAAATCCTGTTCGACATCGCCGCCGACCAGTTCGATCAGGCGCAGGGTCTCGCGGTAACAGCCGAGCAACAGGTGCTGGCCGTTGTCGAGTTGCATGCCTTCGTACTGAACGCCGCGCGCGCGTCCGCCGAGTTGTCTGGCGCTTTCAAAGACGGTGACGGAGATGCCGCGTGAAGCCAGTTCGGCGGCGGCAGCCATGCCGGCATAGCCGCCGCCGATGATGCCCACCCTCAGGGGAGAAAGCGATCCACTCAATTCTTGAGCCATGCCTTGAATGCCAGCCAAAGCTTGTAGCGCGTCGTCAGCGAGACGCGTTCTTTCAGCACATGGCAGCCGGAGGCTTCGACCTCGTTCAGCGTGGCCCGATAGATTGCCGCCATGATGAGTCCGGTGCGCTGGGCCTTGCGGTCAATGGCAGGCAGGTGATCGAAGGCTTGCTGGTAGTAGTGGCGTGCGCGTTCGATCTGGAACGCCATCAGCTTCTGGAAGTTCTCGGTCTCGCGCGCGTTGAGGATGTCCGCCGCCGTGACGCCGAACTGCTGCATCTCGTCCATCGGCAGGTAGATGCGGTTGCGCCGCGCATCCTCGCCCACGTCGCGGATGATGTTGGTGAGCTGGAAGGCGATGCCCAGGTCGTGGGCATATTTCAGCGTCTGGCGGTCGGTGTAACCGAAGATCTCGGCCGACAGCAGCCCGACCACCGAAGCGACGCGGTAGCAATACAGCTGCAGCGATTTGAAATCGGCATAGCGCGGCTGGTCGAGGTCCATCTCCATGCCGTCGATGATCTCCAGCAGATGTTCCTGCGCCAGGTTGAATTGTTTGACGATGGAGGCCAGCGCGATGCAAACAGGGTGGGTGGGGGTGCCGCCGTAGATGGCTGCAACTTCGCCGCGCCACCAGTTGAGCGTGGTACGGGCCACATTGGCATCGGAGCATTCATCCACCACATCGTCCACCTCGCGGCAGAAGGCGTACAGCGCGGTGATCGCGCGGCGCTTGTCCTTGGGCAGGAAGCGAAAACTGTAGTAGAAGCTGGAACCGCTGGCGGCGGCCTTGTCCTGGCAATATTGGTCTGGAGTCATATCAGAAACGTAACGGTGCGCTTTTCGCCAGCATGATAACCCAGTCGAACGGGCGCAAGACCGGGCGGCGGTGGAACATGTCGTAGTCGGCTGCTTCCAGCTTGTCGAGGATACGCAGGCCGCCCGCGATGATCATGCGCATCTCCAGGCCGATGCGCCCGCTCAGTATCGAGCCGAGCGGTGCGCCTTGCAGCATCAGCGCGCGGGCACGATCCACCTGGAACTTCATCAACGCGCGCCACTTGTCATCACTCAAGCCTTGCGCAAGCTGCGCTTCGCTTACGCCGAAACGCGCCATCTCGTCCTGCGGCAGATAGATGCGGCCGATGTTCCAGTCCTTGGCCACGTCCTGCCAGAAGTTGATGAGCTGCAACGCCGTGCAGATGGCATCGGAGTAGGCGAGGTTGACCGGCGTGGCTTCTTCGTACAGGTGCAGCAACAGATTGCCGACCGGGTTGGCCGAGCGGCGGCAATAGTCCAGCAACTCGTCGTAGCTGGCGTAACGCTTCTTCACCACGTCCTGCGCGAAGGCGTCGAGCAGGTCGTGGAACGGCTGCATGGGAAGTGCATGCTGCTTGATCTCGATAGCCAGATGTTTGAACAGGGGAAGCAACGGCGCTTCATCTGCTGCGATATGCATCAGTTCATCGCGGAAGTCGTCGAGCTGCTGCAGGCGTTCGTCGTCGGGCAGTTCTCCCTCGTCGGCGATGTCGTCTGCCGCACGCGCAAAATGATAGATCGCTGCCACCGGCTTGCGCAGCCGCCTGGGCATGAGGATGGAAGCGACGGGGAAGTTCTCGTAATGATCAACGGGCATTACAGCAGATCGTTCCGGTGCAGCATGAACACGAACTCATCACCCGCGCTGACATCCAGCCAGGTGAATGGCAGCTTGGGGAATGCCGCTTCAAGCGCATCGCGATTGTGGCCGATCTCGACGATGAGGATGCCGTTGTCGCTGAGGTGTTCGGCGGCCTGTTCGAGGATGACGCGCGTCGCATTCAACCCGTCCGTGCCGCTGCCCAGCGCCTGTTCGGGTTCGTATTTGTACTCCTGCGGCAGCGCGGCGACCGATTCGGCATCGACGTAAGGCGGGTTGCTGACGATGAGGTCGTATTTCTTGCCCTTGAGTTTGGCGAACATGTCGGACTCGATCAGCGTGATGCGGTCTTCCAGCCCGTAGTCGCTCACGTTGTACTGGGCGACATCCAGCGCGTCGGCAGAAAGATCGACCGCGTCGACGTGCGCATTGGGGAAGGCGTGCGCTGCCAGGATGGCGAGGCAGCCGCTGCCGGTGCACATGTCCAGCACCGTACTCACTTCCTCCGGATTCTCCAGCCAGGGGAAGAGTTGGTCGCGCAACAGTTCGGCGATGAAGGAGCGCGGCACGATGACGCGTTCATCCACATAGAATGACATATCGCCCAGCCATGCCTGATTGGTCAGATAGGCGGCGGGGATGCGCTGTTCGGTCCGCCGCTCGATGATGTCCAGCACGTCGTAGAGTTCGGACTGCGTCAGTCTGGCGTCGAGGAAAGGGTCCAGCCGGTCCAGCGGCAGGTTCAAAGTGTGCAGGATGAGGTACGCCGCTTCGTCGTAGGCGTTCTCGCTGCCGTGTCCGAAGAACAGCTCGGCCTCGTTGAAACGGCTGACCGCGAAGCGCAGGCAGTCGCGTACCGTCTTGAGCGAGGCGCTGGCCTCGGAAAAGTGATTGATGTCCATCTAGATTCCTCCGTCATCGCAAGTGGCGCTGCCATCATCCTCGACCAGCAGGTTGACCAGTGTCAGACGATAGATATCGGACAAAGCGTCCAGATCTTCCACCGCCACGCATTCGTTCAGTTTATGGATGGTCGCATTCAACGGGCCGAGCTCGATCACCTGCGGGCAGATGTCGGCGATGAAGCGCCCGTCGGAGGTGCCGCCGCTGGTGGAAAGCTCGGTCTCGGTACCTTTCACCTGCCGGATAGCCGCGCTCACCGCATCCACCAGATCGCCGCGCGGCGTGAGGTAGGGCTTGCCGGACAGTTCCCACTGCAGGTCGTATTCCAGCCCATGCCGGTCGAGGATGGCATGGACCTTCTGTTTCAATCCATCCACGGTACTGGCGGTGGAGAAGCGGAAGTTGAACAGGATCTCCACCGTGCCCGGCACCACGTTGGTCGCGCCGGTGCCGCCGTGGATGTTGGAAATCTGCCACGAGGTCGGCGGGAAGTATTCGTTGCCCTTGTCCCACTCGGTCGCCGCCAGTTCGGCGATGGCGGGCGCAGCCAGATGGATGGGGTTCTTCACCAGATGCGGGTAGGCGATATGTCCCTGCACGCCCTTGACGGTGAGCGTGCCGGAGAGCGAGCCGCGCCGGCCGTTCTTGATGGTGTCGCCGAGTTTGGCTACGCAGGTCGGTTCGCCGACGATGCAGTAATCCAGCTTCTCGTTGCGCGCCTGCAGCGCTTCGACCACGCGCACCGTGCCGTCCACCGCCACGCCTTCTTCATCCGACGTGAGCAGCAGGGCGATGGAGCCGCGATGCCGCGGGTGTTCGGCAACGAACTTTTCGATCGCGGTGACGAAGGCAGCGAGCGAGCCCTTCATGTCGGCCGCGCCGCGTCCGTACAGCATGCCGTCGCGCACCGTGGGCGTGAAAGGATCGCTGTCCCAGCGATTCACCGGCCCGGTCGGCACCACGTCGGTGTGTCCGGCGAAACAGATTACGGGAGCAGCGTCGCCGCGCCGCGCCCACAGGTTGTCCACTTCGCTGTGGCGCATCTTTTCCAGCTTGAAACCGAGCGGCGCAAGACGCGCGCCGATGATGTCCAGGCAGCCATCGTCCAGTGGCGTGAGCGAATGACGGGCGATGAGTTGTTTTGCAAGGTTAAGTGTGTCGCTCATTTTTTCGTGATCAAAGATCCAGATTCTTGTAGTCGGTTTCGTTGAAGCCGGTCGCCAGCACTTTGCCCCGGTGTTCCAGCACCGGCCGTTTGATGACATTGGGTTTCTCCAGCATCAAGGCCAGGGCAGATGTGTCGTCCTTGATGGAGGCTTTGACGGTGTCCGGCAGTTGGCCCCAGGTCGGTCCGGTCTTCTTCAGCAATTTCTGCCAGCCGACCTGCCTGAGCCAGCCGGAGAGCAGGGATTCCGTGACACCCTGTTTCTTGAAGTCCTGGAACTCGTAATCGATGCCATGTTCGTCCAGCCAGACACGTGCCTTTTTCACCGTACCGCAGTTGGGAATACCATAGAGTTTCATGCTTTGGGGGGCACTTCGATGTTGAGCTTGATGGCGTCGAAATCGGCTCCGGATGACGCGGCTTGTTTCTGCGCGTTCGGCTCATATGTCTTGACCTTGCTGGTCTGCGAGTAGTCGATCAGCGAAGACAGGTTGCTGGCCGAGTCGGCGTTGCGCAATGCCTCTTCCTTGGTGATGTGACCGGACTTGAACAACTTGTACAGCGCCTGTTCGAAGGTCTGCGAACCGGGCGAGACGCTCTGTTCGATGGCATCGCGGATCTGGTCGATCTGGTCGTTCTTGATGAGGTCGGCGATGAGCGCCGAGTTGAGCAGCACTTCGACCGCCGGCATCAGCTTGCCCTGCGCATTGCGGATGAGGCGCTGCGAAATGACAGCGCGCACACAGAGTGCCAAGTCGGACAGGATGCTGTTGCGGGCATCGTAAGGGAAGAAGTTCACCATGCGGTTGAGCGCGTGGTAGCTGTTGTTGGCGTGCAGCGTGGACAGGCACAGGTGGCCGGTCTGGGCGAAGATGAGCGCGTGCTTCAGCGTCTCGCGGTCGCGGATCTCGCCGATCATCAGCACATCCGGCGCTTCGCGCATGGCACTCACCAGTGCCGCACCGTAGTCGACCGTGTCGGTGCCGATCTCGCGCTGGTTCACGATGGATTTGCTGTGCCGGAACATGTACTCGAGCGGATCCTCGATGGTGAGGATGTGTCCGCTCTGGGTGTCGTTGCGGTGCTGGATCATCGCCGCCAGGGTGGTCGATTTTCCCGAGCCGGTGGCGCCAACCATCAGCACCAGACCGCGTTTCTCCATGACCAGCTCTTTCAGCACCAGCGGCAGGTTCAGTTCCTCGACGTTGAGCACATCTCCGCGCACGTAACGGATGACCATGGCGACACTGCCGCGCTGGCGGAACACGTTGACGCGGAAGTTGCCGATGCTGGGCACACGGAACGAGAAGTTCATCTCCATGTGCAGCTCGAACTCGGTGATCTGCTGCTCGGTCATCATCTCGTAGACGATGCGCTTGACTGTGTCCTCATCGAGTTTCTGCGCGTTGACCGGCATGGTGATGCCGTCGATCTTGATGTTGATCGGCGCGCCGACCGAGAAGAACAGATCGGAGGCTTTCTTGTCGGCGGCAAGTTGCAGCAGTGGCGTGATGATCATGGTTTACCTCCAGTTGTCAGTTAGTCGCTAGTCGTAAGTTAAAAACGACAACGCGTAGCGACCATACCAACTAACGACTAACGTCTAGGAACTACCGGTCAGATGCCTCGCAACAGCTCGTTGATGCCGGTCTTGCCCAGGGTCTTGGCATCCACCTTCTTTACGATCACCGCGCAGTACAGGCTGTACTTGCCGTCCTTGGAAGGCATGCTGCCGCTGACCACCACCGAGCCGGCCGGCACGCGGCCATAGATGATCTCGCCGGTCTCGCGGTCGAGGATCTTGGTGCTCTGGCCGATGAACACGCCCATGGAGATGACCGAACCTTCTTCCACGATCACGCCCTCGACCACTTCGGAGCGCGCGCCGATGAAGCAGTTGTCCTCGATGATGGTGGGGTTGGCCTGCACCGGCTCCAGCACGCCGCCGATGCCGACGCCGCCGGAGAGGTGCACGTTCTTGCCGATCTGCGCGCAGGAGCCGACCGTGGCCCAGGTGTCGACCATGGTGCCTTCGTCCACATAGCCGCCGATGTTGACGTAGGACGGCATCAGCACCACGTTCTTGGCGATGTAGGCGCCGCGGCGCGCGGCGGCCGGCGGCACCACGCGGAAGCCGCCTTCGCGGAATTCCTTGGAGTTGTAGTCGGCGAACTTGGACGGCACCTTGTCGAAGTAGTTGGTGAAGCCGCCCTTGATGAAGGCGTTGTCCTCGATGCGGAACGACAGCAGCACCGCCTTCTTGACCCACTGGTGGGTAACCCACTGGCCGTCGATCTTCTCCGCCACGCGCAGCTTGCCCTGGTCGAGATACTCGATGACGGTATTGATGGTTTCCTTCAGTTGCGCGTCCACGTTGCGCGGGGTGATCTCGGCACGGCGCTCAAAGGCTTCTTCGATGATGGCTTGCAATTGCGGCATGGTGGTTCCTATTTGAGTTTTGAAGTGAATTCGGCGATGCGTCGTGCGGCTTCCAACGTCTCGTCCAGACTGGCGACCAGCGCCAGGCGGATGAAAGAAGCACCCGGGTTGATCCCGTGCGCTTCGCGCGCCAGGAAGCTGCCGGGCAACACCGAGACATTATAGTCGCGGTGCAGCTGTTGCGCGAAGGCGGTGTCGGCGATGGGCGTCCTCAGCCACAGGTAGAAGCCGGCATCGGGCTTGGATACGGGCAGCAGCGGGGCGAGCAGGGCGATGACCTTGGCGAACTTCTCCGCATACAGGTGGCGATTCTCCGCGACGTGAGCCTCGTCGTTCCAGGCGGCGATGGTGGCGGCCTGAATGGCCGGATTCATGGCGCAGCCATGATAGGTGCGGTACAGCGCGAACTTCGCCAGTATCTCCGCATCGCCCGCGACGAAGCCGGAACGCATGCCCGGCACGTTGGAGCGCTTGGACAGGCTGGAGAACACCACGAGGTTGCGGTAATCGCTGCGTCCCAGTTGCTGTGCGGCTTGAAGCGCGCCCAACGGTTTGTCCTCGCCGAAGTAGATCTCGGAATAACACTCGTCCGCGGCGATGACGAAGCCGTAGCGGTCGGACATTTCGAACAGGGTTTTCCACTCTTGCAGAGGCATCACACGCCCGTTCGGGTTGCCCGGCGAACAGACGTAGATGAGCTGGGTGCGCTGCCAGACTTCTTCCGACAACTGCGGTGAAATTCAGCGCGTAGTCGTCTTCCGGCAGGGTGTTGAGGAAATAGGGCGTGGCGCCGGCCAGCAAGGCCGCACCTTCGTAGATCTGGTAGAACGGGTTGGGGCAGACCACGACCGGATCGGGTTGGCTGCGGTCGATGACCGCCTGCGCAAAGGCAAACAGCGCCTCGCGGCTGCCGTTGACTGGCAGGACCTGGGTCTTCGCATCCGGCGCAGGGATGCCGTAACGACGTGCCAGCCAGTTGGCGATGGCAATCCGCAGCGCGTCGCTGCCGATGGTTGTGGGATAATTCGCCAGTCCGTCGAGACCGGAGATCAATGCATCCTTGATGAAGACCGGCGTGGCGTGTTTGGGTTCGCCGATATGCAAACTGATCGGCTTGAAAGCTGCATTCGGAGTCACTTCGCCGAACAGCCTGGCGAGTTTCTGGAACGGGTAGGGTTGAAGGCGCTGCAAATCCGGGTTCATTATTTCGGTTTGATCAGTGGCGAAAAACGTCACGCATTATAAGGGTCGGGCGAGTGCCATCAAAACAAAATGTGATGCCGGTCATCGGTGTGTTGAGCGGTTCCCTGGTGTGGGGGCTGATCTGGTATCCATATCGCGAATTGCAGGATGTCGGGGTTTCCGGCGCGATGGCGACGCTCATCACCTATCTGCTGGCGATGTTGTGCGGCGTATTCATGCTGCCGCGCGTGTGGCGCGAGCGCTCAACCTTCGGCTGGTGGGCGTTGCTGCTGGTGCTGAGTGCGGGCTGGGCGAACCTCGGCTATGTGCTGGCGATGTTGCAGGGCGAAGTGATGCGCGTGCTGCTGCTGTTCTATCTCGCTCCGGTGTGGACCATACTGTTCTCGTTCTGGCTGCTGGACGAGAGGCTCAACCGCTATGGCTACCTCATCGTCGCGCTGTCATTGGGCGGCGCGCTCATCATGTTGTGGAAGCCCGACCTTGGCCTGCCGCTGCCGCAGAACGTCTCCGAGTGGCTGGGGCTCTCCGCAGGCATGGGCTTCGCACTTTCCAACGTCACTTCGCGCCGGGCGACGCATCTTTCCGTGGAAATGAAATCTTTCAGCCTGTGGCTGGGCACGGCCGCGCTGACCCTGCCTTTCCTGCTATGGCAGGGTGGCGTGGCCGAGCAGGTGGCAGCGATCGTTCCTCATTCTTGGCTGCTGCTCTTGCTGATGGGGCTGGTGCTGTGCGCCACCAGCTTCGCGGTGCAATTCGGAGTGACGCACCTTGCGGCCAACCGTGCCGTGGTGCTGTTCCTGTTCGAACTGGTGGTCGCCGCCGTCTCCTCGTATTTTCTTGCGGGGGAAGCGATGGAATGGCGCGACTGGCTCGGTGCGGCGCTCATCGTCTCCGCCACGCTGTTGTCGGGGCGGTTGCACACGCAGGGACAGGATAATTGAGAGGACCGACATGACCAGCTTGCTTGGCGGCGCAGCCGCCCCCGGATTCGATGACCCGCTGGAGATGCTGGAAGCCTGTCACGGGCGCATCCGGGCGCAGTGCAGCACGCTGCAGAAATTGCAGCAACATCTGCCGCTGCATGGTTGCGATGAGCAGGCCCGGCAGGCGGCGCAGGCTATCCTGCGTTATTTCGATAGTGCCGGGCAGTATCACCATCAGGATGAAGAGCACGACCTGTTCCCGGCTTTGGTGGGTACGATGAACATGGAAGCAAGCGAACTGGTGGCGCGTCTGCTGGAAGAGCACAAGGGAATGGAGGCTGCGTGGCAAGTGCTTGCGTCCTTTGTTGCAAGCCTTGGCGGATGGACGATCCGACGTGCTCGATGCCGCTGCGGCCGCACATTTCGTCGCTGTGTACGAGCGCCACATCGAACTGGAGAACGGAAAGCTGCTGCCGCTGGCTGCAAAACTGCTGAGTGCTACGCAACTGGAGATCATCGGGCGCAACATGGCGGCGCGGCGCGGGGTGGAATTCGGGAATAAGCAATAGGTGATGCCGCTCATCATTTCTACCAGTCCGCTTCCGGGGAAATTGTGTTCCGGCAAGCGCTTGGGTTAGACTGCATCCAGTTCAGAAGCAGTGACTTTCGAAAGGCTGTGTGATGCGAGGATTCACCGGACATGAGAACCACCCGACCCCTGCCGAAATAGACGATCTGTTCAACAACGAAGACCCGAATATCGTGTGGGACAAGGCGGTCGGCATCATACGTCGCATCAATCCCGATTACGACTTCACGCTGATTCGCTCCGTCTTCGACGACATCCTGCGCCTGTTTCGCGGCGACTATTCCGGTTACGGACCCATCAAAACGCCCTATCACGATCTTCCGCATACGCTGGAAGTCCTGCTGTGCGGCGTCAGGCTGATGCACGGCGTGCATGTCTCGGGTGATCGCCTGTCTGATGACGAGATCACCCTGATCGTACTCGCCATCATGATGCATGACGTCGGTTATGCGCAGCGAAAGAGTGAGGAGAGGGGAACCGGTGCGCAGCATACGCAGATGCATGTTCGTCGCGGCATCGAATTCATGCGGCAATATTTTTCGGATCACGACCTGCCGCCGGCTATTCCGGTTGCCGTGACCGCCATGATCCTGGGCACGGAGCACAATCGCCCGTTCGCGCAGATATGCTTCAGCGACGACCGATCCCGCATGCTGGCCAGCATCGTTGCTACCGCCGACATCACAGGGCAGATGGCGGACCGTATCTACCTGGAGAAACTGATGTTCCTGTATCTGGAGTTCAGGGAAGCCAACCTCGGGAGCTACCAGAGCATGTACGATCTGCTGTGCCAGACCAATCGTTTCTACGAGACGATCCGTGAAAAACTCGACGGTGCGCTGGGCGGCATCTACAGGAAACTGGAGTTCCACTTCAAGGACACGCTGGGGGTCGGCAACAACTATTACCTGGAGTCGATAGAGAAGAACATGGCTTACCTGGCAAAAGTCATCACACACGACGAAGCCGAACTCTTCACCATGCTCAAGCGCAACGGCGTTGCGGAAAAATCGCGTTCAATCGCAAAGTTGTCCTGAACATGCCACGACCCGTCTCCTTTTCCTGAAACGTTCGCACACCTGCCATGGCAAAGTGGCTCATCATCCTGGGTGTCGCGCTCATCCTGACCGGGCTGGCCTGGCCCTGGCTGTCCCGGCTGGGGCTGGGCCACCTGCCGGGCGATATTCATATCGAGCGCAAAGGGTTCAGCTTCCATTTCCCCATCACATCGAGCATCGTCGTCTCGCTCGTGCTGTCGCTGCTGTTCTGGATGTTCAGAAAAGTAATTACGCCACCGTCACATCTCTTGGACGCATACACATCCTGGATCGCATTGAGCAGCGCGATGCCGTCCTTCATCGGTTTCTGGAATGCCTTGCGTCCGGAGATGAGTCCCATGCCGCCCGCGCGCTTGTTGATGACGGCCGTGCGCACGGCCTGATGCAGGTCGTTCTTGCCCGATTCGCCGCCGGAATTGATCATGCCGACGCGCCCCATGTAGCAGTTCGCCACCTGGTAGCGCACCAGGTCGATGGGGTGGTCGGTGGTCAGGTCGCTGTATACCTTGGGGCTGGTCTTGCCGAACTTGATGGCGTTGTAGCCGCCGTTGTTCTCGGCCATCTTCTGCTTGACGATGTCGGCGTTGATGGTGACGGCGAGGTGGTTGGCCTGTCCGGTGAGGTCGGCGGCGACATGGTAGTCCTTGTCCGCGGTCTTGAACGCTGGGTTGCGCAGGTAGGCCCACAGCACGGTGGCCATGCCGAGGTCGTGCGCGTGTTCGAACGCTTCCGAGACTTCCAGTATCTGACGGCGCGATTGTTCCGAGCCGTAGAACACCGTTGCGCCGACGGCCACCGCGCCCATGTCGAACGCCTGATCCACGCTGGCGAACAGCGTCTGGTCGAATTCGTTGGGATAGGTGAGCAGTTCGTTGTGGTTGATCTTCACGATGAACGGGATCTTGTGCGCGTAGCGGCGTGCCACCGAGCCCAGCACGCCGAGCGTGGAGGCCACGCCGTTGCAGCCGCCTTCGATGGCGAGCCTGACGATGTTCTCCGGGTCGAAATACATGGGATTGGGCGCGAACGAGGCGCCGCCGGAATGTTCCACCCCTTGGTCCACGGGCAGCAGGGAGAGGTAGCCGCTGTTGGCCAGACGTCCGGTGCCGTAGAGCGCCTGCAAGCTGCGCAACACGCCGGGCTTGCGGTCCTTCATCGCGACCACTCGGTCCACGAAATCCGGTCCCGGCAGGTGCAGCGCTTCTTTGGGGATGCCGGCGCAGCGATGTTTCAACAGATGTTCCGCTTCTTCCCCCAACAATTGCACGATATTCGTCATGATCTCGCTCCTGTGGTTGAAATGCCGGAACATCTTACTCCTGTTGCCGCTCAGGAAAAAAGGCTCTCTATGTGTATAATTTTGCCTTTCCCAACCTCAATATCTGACTAGCCATGAAACAGCTCACCATCGGTACCCCCCTCAGCCCCTCCGCCACCAAAGTCATGCTGCTCGGCAGCGGCGAACTGGGCAAGGAAGTCATCATCGCCCTGCAGCGCTTGGGCGTAGAAGTCATCGCGGTGGATCGCTACGAGAACGCGCCGGGACACCAGGTAGCGCATCGCGCCCACGTCATCAACATGGCGGACGGTGCGGCCTTGCGCGCGCTGATCGAGAAGGAAAAGCCCGATCTGGTGGTGCCCGAGATCGAGGCCATCGCCACCGACATGCTGGTGCAGCTGGAGAAGGAAGGACAGCGCGTCATCCCGACCGCGCGTGCGGCGCAGCTCACCATGAACCGCGAAGGCATCCGCCGTCTGGCCGCCGAGACGCTGGGACTGCCGACCTCGCCGTACAAGTTCGCCGACAGCCTGGAAGAGCTGCAGGCCGCCATCGACGGCGGCATCGGCTATCCCTGCATCGTCAAGCCGGTGATGTCCTCCTCCGGCAAAGGGCAGTCCAAGCTGGATGGTCCCGCTGACGTGAAGAAAGCATGGGATTACGCCGCCAGCGGTTCGCGCGTGAATCAGGGCCGCGTGATCGTCGAAGGCTTCATCGACTTCGATTACGAGATCACCCAGCTCACCGTGCGCGCGGTCGGCGCGGACGGCAAGATCGGGACGCATTTCTGCGAGCCTATCGGCCACGTGCAGGTGCACGGCGATTACGTCGAGAGCTGGCAGCCGATGGCGATGACGGAAAAAGCCTTGCAGCGTTCGCGCGAGATCGCCAAGAAAGTCACCGACGATCTGGGCGGGCAGGGGCTCTTCGGCGTCGAGCTGTTCGTGAAGGGCGACATGGTGTGGTTCTCCGAAGTCAGCCCGCGCCCGCACGACACCGGCATGGTCACCATGTGCACCCAGCGTTTCAACGAATTCGAGCTGCATGCCCGCGCCATCCTCGGCTTGCCGGTGGATACCTCGTTGCGCGCCACCGGCGCGTCTGCCGTGATCTACGGCGGCATGGAAGAGAAAGGCATTTCCTTCAAGGGCGTGGACGAGGCGCTGCGCGTGCCGGAATCGGACATCCGTTTGTTCGGCAAACCGGAATCGTTCAAGCGCCGTCGCATGGGCGTAGCGCTGGCGAACGGCCGCGATACCGACGAGGCGAGGGCGCGCGCCAAGCTGGCGGCGAGCAAGGTCGTTCCCGTCAAGGTCTGATGATCAGCGGCATCCACCACGCCGCCTTCCTTACCAGTGACTTGGACAGGTCGCGCGCGTTCTACGAAGGCGTGCTCGGCCTGCGGCTGGCATCGAACCGTCCGCAAATGAGCTTCGAAGGCGTGTGGTATGACATCGCACCGAACCAGCAGATACATCTGATGCTGCTGCCCAACCCGGAAGCCGGCCTGCAACGGCCTGCGCACCCGCAGGGGGTACGCCGTGGTTGTAAGGGGCTAAAGCCCCAACAACACACGCAGCACGGCGGGCGCGATCGTCACGTGGCCCTTTCGGTGCAAGACCTGGAGATACTGCGGGCGCGGCTGGATGCGGCCGGCATCGTCTACACGGAAAGCCAGTCCGGGCGTCGCGCCCTGTTCTGCCGCGATCCGGACATGAATGCGCTGGAATTCATCGAGGTCGCCCGGTGATGCAACAAGCCGTGCAAAATACACAGATCAGCCCGAAAGCCTGGTATCAGAAGGCTTGCGACAACGCGGGCTTCGTCTGCGATGCGCGGCAGCTTGCGGCGATCGACGAGCTGGAAACGCTGTGGCAGCAACTGATCGAGTTCAAGGCCAAACGCAATCAATTCCTCGGACGCAGCCTGTTGAGCCCGAGCGTGCCCAACGGGTTGTACATCTGGGGCGGGGTGGGGCGCGGCAAGACCTTTCTGATGGATGGTTTCTATCACTGCCTGCCGTACCGCCGCAAACGCCGCATCCATTTCCACAACTTCATGGTCGAAGTGCATCACGAGATGAAGCAGCTCGCGCATGAACGCGACCCCCTGATGGCTTTGGCCGACAGCATCGAGCGTTCTACCCGCCTGCTGTGTCTGGATGAGTTTCATGTGGACGACATCGCCGACGCGATGATCCTCGGGCGTTTGCTGGAGGCATTGCTTGACCGCGGCGTAGTGTTGCTTGTCACCTCGAATTTTGCGCCTGATGAACTTTATCCCAATGGTTTGCAGCGGCAGAATTTCTTGCCTGCCATTTCAGTGCTCAAGCGCGAACTGAAGGTGCTGCACCTTGACAGCGATACCGACTACCGCATGTTGCAGATGGCCCGCGATCCGCTCTTCATGCTTTCAACCGATGCGGCGACCGACGAACGCATGGGTTCGCTGTTCCAGCGCCTGACGGCGGGCATGCACGCCGAGCGGGATTCGATTCAGGTGAGGCAGATCGCGATCCCGGTCAGGCGGGTGGCGCGCGAAGTCGTCTGGTTCGATTTCAAGGTGCTATGCGGCGGCAATCACGACCAGTCAGACTATCTGGAGATCGCGCATCGTTATCCCACGCTGTTCCTCTCCGGCATTCCGCGGATGTCCGCCGAGAATGGCGCCGAGGCGCGGCGCTTCAGCTGGCTGATCGACGTGTTGTACGACAACCGCGTCAAACTGGTGGCATCGTTCGATGTCGCACCGGCTGCGTTATACGAGTCTGGGCGAAACGATAGCGAAGCGCAGCGCATCGCCAGCCGCTTGGTCGAGATGCAGACACGCCGCTATCTGGAGCTTCCGCACCAGGGGCGCGGCGTTTCCTTGACCGGGCAGTTTTCTGTTGGGGAGCAAAGCGGGCGATGAATCAGCACACGCGGCAAGCGATCTTGCGCCCCTTGCTGCTGGTCGTGCTGCTGGGGCTGCTGGTGGTTTCCGTCAAAGTGACGGTGGGCTGGTGGCGCGGCGAGTTGTCGCTGACCGAGGACGGGAACTGGCTCTGGCTGGCATTGTTCCCGCTTCTGCTGGCGGTGTGGTGGCGCTATTTTTCCATCTTCGGCTGCAAAGAGCCAGCCTGCCTGTTGCCCAAGGATGAAGAAGACTGATTGCGCTGATGGGCCAGCGCTTGGGCGCGCACCTGCTCCACCGCCCTGCGCAACTCTTCCGCTTCCTGTAATTGTTGCCTGTTCAGATAATCCAGATAGAACCAACCGCCGCCCGTTAGTACGATGAGTACAACCGCGATAGCCTTTTTGACCATGTTGTTCTCCCTGTTTTTTGTTACCTGCAGGCGCATGATAAATCAATTCAATCGCTTACGGTTAGAGCTGGAGGGATTGGATTTCAAATCTGGTCGACAGGCATTACGGTGCGGGATTCGGATACAGTTTATGCACCGCTTCGATCCTCTCCAGGATTTCCGCAGATAGCGTTACTTCCGCACTATCCAGATTTTCTTGCAGTTGCTCCAGCGTGGTTGCGCCGAGGATGACGCTGCTGGCGAACCAGCGCGTTCTGGCGAAGGCGAGCGCCATCGTCGCTGGCGTGAGTCCGGCTTCCCGTGCGATGCGCACATATTCCTGTGTTGCGGCAGGGACGTGGGGTTTGTTGTAGCGCTGGCCGAAACCGGGGAATAGGGTGATGCGACCGTGTGCCTTCGGATCGGCGAGGTATTTGCCGCTGAGCCAGCCGAACGCCAGGGGGCTGTAGGCGAGCAGGCCGACATCGGCATGACGGCAGGTCTCCGCGAGGCCGCTCTCGAAGGTGCGGTTCAGCAGACTGTAGGCGTTCTGGATGCTGACGATCCCGGGCAGACCGAGTTGTTCCGCACAGCGCACGAATTCGCTCACCCCCCAGGGTGTCTCGTTGGAAAGGCCGATGTGGCGCACCTTTCCGGACTTCACCAGTTCCGCCAGCGCCTGCAGTTGCTCGGCGATGGGGGTGCTGTCGCGTTCCTGCGTCACGTCGTAGCTGGTCGCCCCGAACATCGGCACGTAGCGATCCGGCCAGTGGATCTGGTACAGGTCGACGTAATCGGTCTGCAAGCGGCGCAGGCTGCCGTCGATGGCGGCGGTGATATGTGTGCGGTCGATGCGCGGACCATTGCGTATCCAGGAGAAGCCGCGGGCAGGCCCGGCGATCTTGGTGGCGACGATGAGCTTGTCGCGCTGCTGACGCTTGAGCCAGGTGCCGATATAACTTTCGGTGCGATGCACCGTCTCGGCGCGCGGAGCGACAGGGTACATCTCGGCGGTATCGATGAAGTTGACGCCGTGCGCTACGGCGAGATCGAGTTGTGCATGGGCTTCGGCTTCGTTGTTCTGTTCGCCGAAGGTCATCGTGCCCAGGGAGAGCGCCGAAACCTTCAGATCGCTATTGCCTAATCGCCTGTATTCCATGTCCACCCCATGTCGAGTTGCGCTGCATTTTAATGGTAAAGTCCGCCCCAGGGCATGCCGTTATCCGAGGAGGGTCTTCATCGCTACGCCGCTCGAAGGCGGAGTAGAATTCTTCCCATAGCCATGCAATCACAAACTTGGGGCCGGGATGTCTACATATAACATCAATCTGCATGAAGCGATCTATTCCCTGTCCGATGCCCTGGACCTGGTGGGGGTGACGCACATCCATCACGGCAAACGCGTGGCCTTCATCGCATCGGAATGCGCCAAACACCTGGGCTGGAGCGGTGCGCGGCAGGACGACCTGTTCCAGGCGGCGATCCTGCACGACAGCGGGGTGTCCAAGACGACGGTGCATGCCAAGCTGGCCCAGATGGAATGGGAGCACGAGGCGGAGCACTGCCAGACCGGCGCCGATCTGCTGGCCGGCTGTCCCATGCTGGAGCATCTGTCGAGCACGGTGCTGTATCACCACACACACTGGTCTGAACTCAAGGATCTTAACCTTCCGCTAGAGGTGAAGCTGCACGCGAACTGCATCTATATGGCGGATCGCATGGATGTGCTGACGCTGGCCCACATGCAGACCGAAAGCGACATCCTGCTGGGCAAGGACGAGATCAGGCGCAAGATATTCGAGCGGCGCGGCGACTGGTTCTGTCCGGAATTGGTCGATGCCCTGATGGAGGTCTCCCATTCGGAAGCGTTCTGGTTCGCGCTGGAAGGGGAGCACGTCAACGGCTACGTCGCCACCTGGCTGTCGCACTTTCCGGACCGTACCATGGAGTTCCCCGAGCTGCGCAGCCTGGTCCACGTCTTCTCGTGCATCGTCGACGCGAAGAGCCATTACACCAAACAGCATTCCGACGGTGTCGCCCACTTGGCGCGCTACCTCGGCGGCTTGTTCGGGCTGCCGGAAGAGACCTGCGAGATGCTGGAACTGGCCGGGTTGCTGCATGACATCGGCAAGCTGCGGGTGCCTGACGAGTTGCTGGAGAAGCGGGATCATCTGACCGATGCCGAGGTCATCACCATGCGCCGCCACAGCTTCGACACCTACAGCGTCCTGAAGAACATCCGCGGGCTGGAGCAGGTGAGTCTGTGGGCGTACCAGCATCACGAGCGGGTGGACGGCACCGGCTACCCGTACGAAACGAAAGACAGCGAGATATCGCTGGAGGCGCGCATCATCGCCGTGGCGGACGTTTTCCAGGCGCTCGCGCAGGAGCGCCCCTACCGCGGGCCGCTGGAACCGCAGGCCATCCTGGCCAACCTCAAGCAGCAGGTGGAGGCGCACAAGCTGGACGGCAGCGTGGTCGCGGTGGTGGAAGCGAACCTGGACGAATGCTGGGGCGCCGCGTTACGGCAGAACGGGGCCGGCTGTTAGCCGCGCGTGTTGGACTGCGTCGAAAACTGCGTCAGGTCGACCAGCGGTGCTGGCTGCCAGTCGGGTTTGCGGTGCTCGGCCACGACGTTGGTGAAGATGCCGCCGCGCACATAGAACTTGGCGGTGAGGCGCATGAAGCGCGGCTGGGTGGCGGCGACCAGGTCGTCCAGTACGCGGTTGGTCACGTCTTCATGGAAGTGCCCCTCGTTGCGGAACGACCAGATGTACAACTTCAGGCTCTTCAGTTCCACGCACTTCTCGTCGGCGATGTAATCCAGGATCAGGGTGGCGAAATCCGGCTGGCCGGTCTTGGGGCACAGGCAGGTGAATTCCGGGATCTCCATGTGGATGTGGTAATCGCGCCCGGGCTGCGGATTCGGGAAAGTCTCTAAAGTCTTAGTGGGTTGGGTGGTCATTTGGTGAGGTGTCCGGCTTCGGTTAGAATGGCGCGCATTATATCGTCAATCGTCAGCCTGAACTAAATTGCGCCTAGCACACATCAAGTTAGCCGGTTTCAAGTCTTTCGTTGACCCTACCCACATCGCATTGCCCGGGCAACTCGTGGGCATCGTCGGTCCCAACGGCTGCGGCAAATCCAACGTCATCGATGCCCTGCGCTGGGTTCTGGGCGAATCCCGCGCCTCCGCCCTGCGCGGCGAATCCATGCAGGACGTGATCTTCAATGGTTCCGGCAACCGCAAGCCGGTGGCGCGCGCCAGCGTCGAACTGGTGTTCGACAATTCGCTGGGCAAGGTCGGCGGACAATGGGCGACCTACGCCGAGATATCCATCAAGCGCGTGCTGCAGCGCGACGGCGATTCCAACTATTACATCAACAACCAGAACGTCCGTCGCAAGGACATCACCGACATCTTCCTCGGCACCGGCGTCGGCGCCCGTGCCTACGCCATCATCGAGCAGGGCATGATCTCTCGCATCATTGAGGCGAAACCCGAAGAACTGCGGGTATTCCTCGAAGAGGCAGCCGGTGTCTCCAAATACCGCGACCGCCGCCGCGAGACCGAACTGCGTCTGGGCGACACGCGCGACAATCTGCTGCGCGTCTCCGACATCCTGCAGGAACTCGACAAGCAGCTGGTGCATCTGGGTGAACAGGCCGAGGTGGCCAAGACCTACCGCGAGCTGGAAGCGCGGCGCGAGACCACGCAACGCCTGTTGTGGCTGGTGAACAAGCAGGAAGCCGAGGCGCGGCGCGCGCGTTTCGCGCAACAGGTAGAGAAGACCAGGAACGACCTGGAAGCCGAGATCGCCAAACTGCGCGAAGTGGAGAGCAAGCTGGAAACGGCGCGCAGCGATCATTTCGGCCTGTCCGACGCGCTGCATGCCAGACAGGGCGAGTTGTACGCGAGCAACGCCGAAGTGGCGCGGCTGGAACAGCAGATCTCATTCCTCATTGAGCAGCGTAACCGCCTGTCGCAACAGATCCAGAACGGCGAACGCCAGATCGCGCAGCAGCAGACGCAGTTGCAGGGCCTGCGCACCTTGCGCACGCACTGGCAGCAACAGCAGGAAGATGCAGCGGTGCGCGTGGCGACTTGCGAGAACCGCAGCGAGGTTGAGGCGGAGAGCCTGCCGCAGGTCGAAGATGCGGCGCGCGTGGCGCAGGAGCGTCTCAATGCGATGCAGCGCGAACAGATGCTGATCCAGCAGCAGTTGCAGATCTTCGAGACCCAGCGCGGCCATGTGCAGGGCAATGTGCAGCAACTGGACAGCCGCCGTTCGCGCCTGATGCTGGAACGCGACAACCTGCCGCAGGCCGACCACGAAGGGCTGGCGCAGGCGCAGCAGCAGCTGGCCGAGATGCAGGCCGAGTACGAGATGCAGCAGCAGCAGTTGCAGGAGTTGCAGGAACGCCTGCCGCTGGCCGATGCCGAGCGCCGCAAGCAGCGCGATGCGGTGCAGGAACTGGGGCGCCAGTTGGCGCAGACCGACGCGCGCCTGCATGCCCTGCAACAGTTGCAGGCGCAGCTCGACAACGACAAGAATCTGAAAGCATGGCTGGCGCAGCACCAGCTGGATAACGCGCCGCGCCTGTGGCAATCCATCCGCATCGAGCAGGGCTGGGAAGACGCGCTGGAAGCGGTGTTGCGCGAACGCATCAATGCGCTGGCGCTGCCGCGTCTGGAAGATGCGGCCAGCTGGAGCGTCGCGCCGCCCGCCAAACTGGCGGTGTACGCGGCGGACGGTTCGCGCTCGAACCAGACTGCATCACAGTCCGGCTTGACGCCGCTGGCCAACTACGTGCGCTGCCAGGACGCACAGGCTGCCCCCGTGGTGGATGACTGGCTGGCAGGCGTATATGCCGTGGCTACCCTGAACGAAGCGCTGAGCCAGCGCAACAATCTGCCGACCGGCGCCTGGCTGGTCACGGCGCAGGGGCATCTGGTCGGTGCGCACAGCGTGTTGTTCCATGCGCCGGACAGTCAGTTGCACGGCGTGCTGGCGCGCCAGCGCGAGATCGACCAACTGCAGCAGGAAGCGCAGCAGCGTATCGAGGCGCTGGAGCAGGGCAAGCACCAATCCGCACTGGCCGAAGAGGCCTACCATTCAGTCGAGGGGCGCATCGCACCCTTGCGCAGTTCCAGCAGCGACCTGCAACAGCGCCAGCATGGTTTGCAGATGCAGATACTGAAGCTGACCCAGGCCAACGAGCGCACCCAGGAGCGCAACGTACAGATCGCACAGGAACTGGAAGAGCTGGCCGAGCGCGTGAACAACGAGCAGCGCCAGATGCAGGAGATCGCCGAGCAGATGGAAATCCAGCGCGAGCAGCTGTCGTCGCAGCAGATGGAAAGCGATCAGGCCCGGCAGCAGTCCAGCACGCAGGACAGTCTGTTGCGCGAACAGCGCGACCGCGCGCAGAAGGCGCAGCACGAGTTGCAGGAAGCGCGCTTCTTCGCCAAGACCTGTGCGGAGAAGCTGGCTGACCTGGAGCAGAACCTCAAGCAGCATGGCGAGACGCTGACGCAACTGGAAGAGGCGCTGGCGCACAGCCGCAATGAGCTGGCGAACCTGAGCGAAGGGGATGCGGATCATCAATTGCAGGCAGCGTTGCAGCAGCGTCAGGTGAACGAGCAGGCATTGGCCGAAGCGCGCAACAACCTGGAAAATGCCACGCTCAACCTGAACCGCATGGAGCAGGAGCGCATGGCCTGCGAGCAGAAACTGCATCCCTTGCGCGAGAAGGTGAGCGAGATCACGCTGAAGGAACAGGAAGCGCGCATCCAGTTCGAGCAATGGGCGGAGCAACTGCAAGGCGTGGACGAAGAGTCGTTGCTGCCGTTGGTCGAAGGGGCCAAGGCGGGCGGACTGCAGAACGAACTGACCCGCTTGGCTAACGAGATCACGGCGCTGGGTGCGGTGAATCTGGCGGCGCTGGAGGAACTGCAGTCGGCACAGGAGCGCAAGACCTATCTGGATGCGCAGGCGAAAGACCTGAACGAAGCGATCGAGACGCTGGAAGATGCGATCCGCCGCATCGACAAGGAGTCACGCGATCTGTTGATGGCGACCTATGAAGAGGTGAACCGTCATCTGTCCGAACTGTTTCCTATCCTGTTCGGTGGCGGCGATGCGAAGCTGGTGCTGACCGGAGAGGAAATCCTCGACAGCGGGGTGCAGGTGATGGCGCATCCGCCGGGCAAGAAGAACGCTTCCATCCATTTGCTGTCAGGCGGCGAAAAGGCACTGACCGCTATTGCGCTGGTGTTTTCGTTGTTCCAGCTTAACCCTGCGCCGTTCTGCGTGCTGGACGAAGTGGATGCTCCGCTGGACGATACCAACACCGAACGGCTGTGCAAGCTGATCCAGAAGATGTCGGACAGGACCCAGTTCGTCTACATCAGCCACAACAAGATCACCATGGAAATGGCGCACCAACTCATCGGCGTGACCATGCAGGAGCGAGGCGTCTCCAAGGTCGTGTCGGTGGATATCGAAGAAGCGTTGAAACTGCGCGAGGATAGCGGCGGCAAGGCCGCTATTGCGGCCTAGTTGCAGAATTCGCTGATGGCCTTGCGTGCTTCGGTCAGTCGCTGTTCGCGCGCCGCATCGTCCAGATAATTCCGTTCGCCCGCTTTGTCGTACGTGTAGACGCGGCCACCCTCCTCGAGGGAACGGGCATTCTGGCGGGCCGCCTCGCAGTTCGCCTGCTTGGCTTTGGCGTTAGTTTCCTCTTGCGCTTTTTTTTGCGCTGCTTCTTCTTTATCCAGCTTGGACTTCTTCATCTCGGCCTCGCGTTCGGCATAGCTCTTGGGCGAGTAAGTGGCGGGGGCGTCAGCCTGGCCTTTGCCGGAGATGTTGCGCACAGTTTCCGTCTTTGCCTCCGGAGGCGGGGCATCCGAATAATGCACTTTTCCTTCCGAATCTACCCACTTGTTTACCCCGGCATGGGCATTTAAACCAAGCAGCGATAGCGCGATGATTGCAGACCAGAGTTTCATAGCATCTCCCGAATTAAGGATGGTCGCGAAACTAGCTGTTAATTTGTCTCGCGTCAATTTATGATAGCGTCCAATTCGAACTTCCGGCTCCTGGATTCAGGAATAATGGAACGACAACTAGCGGAGTCGTAAGCAGAAATGTCACAACTACAATCGCCGTCTGGCATCAACCAGGATTATTTCCTGGTAGACAAGAATCAGGATTTGGTGCTCCGGCTGTTCCGCTCCTATTACCGGGCACACCAGAATTCAGGAAAGTTGTTCGACGATATCCCGGATTTCTTCATGGTCAAGCCGATCGTGCTCAAGGATGTCGACTTGATGACCCGCGCTTCCGACAAGCTGATCCTCGACGATTGCATCCATCGGGCGCAGGAGCGGCATGGGTACATCGGCGTGAGCATGCGCATGAATCCGAAATTGAAATATTACTGGCTGGAGCTGAGCGTATTGCCCTTCGTGCTTGGCGACTCGGTGACCGAGAACAACAAGAGCGAGTTTTTCTACACGCTGAGCAATTTCATCGAATACACCAAACAGCATCCCAAGACTTACGGAGATATCACTGCCGAGATCGATTCGGACAAGGATCTGGCCTTGATGCTCAAGGAGATCAACAAGCAGGGGGATGGCCTGCGCAAGCTGTTGCCGGTCTATCCGCAGGAGATGCTGGTACGCTTCAATCCCAACTGGCCCATCAGCGAAGTGAACAAGCTGTTGATGACGCTCAAGGACAATGACCAGAGCTGGTGCGAGGTCTTCTTCGAATACCTGATCTATGTGATGGGCAGGAAGGGAAAGTAAAGGGGAATAGCCCTGCGGCCCCGGGGCAAGTTTTGATATAATGCGCGCTTTAGATAAAGCAACTAGCCATTCGACTAGGCCATCAGAAGACGATAGCCAAGTCGCTGGTTATGCCGAGGAAGGTTCCCATGCGTATTACACAAAAAGCCCTCACCTTCGACGATGTGCTGCTGCTTCCGGCGCATTCCAACGTCCTCCCGCGCGATGTCAGCCTGCGCACCCAACTCACCCGCAACATCACCCTGAACATTCCGCTGCTGTCCGCAGCCATGGACACCGTCACCGAGGCGCGTCTGGCGATTGCGCTGGCGCAGGAGGGCGGTATCGGCATCGTGCACAAGAACATGACCGCCCGGGAGCAGGCGGCGCAAGTGTCCAAGGTCAAGCGTTTCGAGAGCGGCGTCGTGAAGGATCCGATCACCATTGCGCCGAACATGACCGTGCGCGACGTGCTCAATCTGACCCGCCAGCACAGGATCTCCGGCTTGCCGGTGGTGCAGGGCAAGCAAGTGGTCGGCATCGTGACCAACCGCGACCTGCGTTTCGAGAACAATCTCGACCAGTCCATCACCAACATCATGACGCCGCGCGAGCGGCTCATCACCGTCAAGGAAAACGCCAACCGCGACGAAGCGCGCCACCTGATGCACAAGCACCGCATCGAGCGCGTGCTGGTGGTCAACGATGCGTTCGAGTTGTGCGGTCTCATCACGGTGAAGGACATCCTTAAATCCAGCGAACATCCCCTGGCATGCAAGGACGAGCTCGGACGTTTGCGCGTCGGCGCCGCGGTCGGCGTGGGCGAGGGCACGGAAGAGCGCGTGGCGCTGCTGGTCGAGGCCGGCGTGGACGTGCTGGTGGTGGATACCGCGCACGGTCATTCGCAGGGCGTGCTGAGCCGCGTGCAATGGGTCAAGAAGAACTATCCGCAAGTCGATGTGATCGGCGGCAACATCGCCACCGCAGCGGCGGCCAAGGCGCTGGTGGATCACGGTGCGGACGGCGTCAAAGTGGGCATCGGCCCCGGTTCCATCTGCACCACACGCATGGTGGCAGGCATCGGCGTGCCGCAGATTTCGGCGATCGCCAACGTGGCGGATGCGCTGGCCGATAGCGACGTGCCGCTGATCGCCGATGGCGGCGTGCGTTTCTCCGGCGACATCTCCAAGGCCCTCGCTGCCGGCGCGCATGCCGTGATGCTGGGCGGCCTGTTCGCGGGCACCGAAGAGGCACCGGGCGAGATCGAGTTGTATCAGGGACGTTCCTACAAATCCTATCGCGGCATGGGCAGTCTGGGCGCGATGGCGCAAGGTTCCAGCGACCGTTACTTCCAGGACAACGTGTCCAACCAGGACAAGCTGGTGCCGGAAGGCGTGGAAGGCCGCGTCCCCTACAAGGGCAGCGTGCTGGCGGTGATCCATCAGTTGCTCGGCGGTCTGCGTGCCAGCATGGGTTATCTCGGCTGCCCGGATATTCCCACCGTGCATGCCAAGGCCGAATTCGTGGAGATCACCTCTGCGGGTATCCGCGAGTCGCACGTGCACGACGTGCAGATCACCAAAGAAGCGCCGAACTACCACATTGATTAAATGCGGGAAGGGAGAAGGGGGAAGAGGGAAGGATAAAACCGGACAACTTCACCCAAGAGCGCTCGCAGGAGCGATCCCTTCTCCCTTTACCCTTCCCAGGTTCTAACCATGCACAAGAAAATCCTCATCCTCGATTTCGGTTCCCAGTACACCCAGCTCATCGCACGCCGTGTGCGCGAGACCCACGTCTATTGCGAGCTGCACCCATGGGACATGACCGAGGCGGACATTCGCGCCTTCAACCCGGCGGGCATCATCCTTTCCGGCGGGCCGAACTCCGTGTACGAAGAAGAGACGCCGAAGGCGCCGCAGGTGGTGTTCGAACTGGGCGTGCCGGTGTTCGGCATCTGCTACGGCATGCAGACCATGGCCGCGCAACTGGGCGGCAAGGTCGAGAGCGGCAAGGTGCGCGAGTTCGGCTATGCCGAGATCCGAGCGCAAGGGCATTCCAAGCTGTTCAACGGCATCCAGGACAAGACCAACGCGCAAGGCCACGGCCTGCTCGACGTGTGGATGAGCCACGGCGACAAGGTGACGGCCTTGCCGCCGGGTTTCTCGGTGATCGCTTCCAATGAGGCAACACCGTTTGCCGCCATGGCGGACGAGGCGCGCCGCTATTACGCGGTGCAGTTCCATCCGGAAGTCACCCACACCTATCAGGGCAAGGCCATCATCGGCCGCTTTGTGCATGACATCTGCGGCTGCGGGCAGGACTGGAACATGCCGGACTACATCGCCGAGGCGGTGGAAAAGATCAGGGCCCAGGTCGGCAAGAGAGGAAGTCATTCTCGGCCTCTCCGGCGGCGTGGATTCCTCGGTGGCGGCGGCGTTGATCCACCGCGCCATCGGCGACCAGCTCACCTGCGTGTTCGTGGACAACGGCCTGCTGCGCCTGAACGAGGGCGCGCAGGTGATGGAGACCTTCGGCAGGAACATGCACATGAAGATCGTGCATGTCGATGCCAGCGGCGAGTTCATGAAACACCTGACCGGCGTGACCGATCCGGAACAGAAACGCAAAATCATCGGGCGCGAGTTCGTCGAGGTGTTCCAGCGCGAATCGGCCAAGCTGAAACAGGCCAAGTGGCTGGCGCAGGGCACCATCTATCCGGACGTGATCGAATCCGCCGGCTCCAAGACCAAGAAGGCGCACACCATCAAGTCGCACCACAACGTCGGCGGCCTGCCGGAATCCATGCACCTCAAGCTGCTGGAGCCCTTGCGCGAACTGTTCAAGGACGAAGTGCGCGAACTTGGCGTGGCGCTGGGTCTGCCCGCAGACATGGTGTACCGCCATCCGTTCCCCGGTCCCGGCCTGGGCGTGCGTATCCTCGGCGAAGTGAAACGCGAGTATGCCGAGCTGTTGCGCCGCGCCGATGCGATCTTCATCGAAGAACTGCGTAACACGAAAGATGCCGCGGCAAGAGCTGGTACGACAAGACCTCGCAGGCGTTCACCGTGTTCCTGCCGGTCAAGAGCGTCGGCGTGATGGGCGATGGCCGCACCTACGAGTGGGTGGTGAGCTTGCGTGCGGTGCAGACGCAGGACTTCATGACCGCGCACTGGGCGCACCTGCCGTATGAGTTGCTGGGCAAGGTGTCCAACCGCATCATCAACGAAGTGCGCGGCATCAACCGCGTGGTCTACGACATCTCCGGCAAGCCGCCCGCGACCATCGAGTGGGAATGATGAACCCATAATTCTCCACTATTTGGCACTATCGAGGACTAGAGGCGCTAGTAGTCCCAAATCCGATACCGCCAGATGGTGAGAACACAATGGGATTGGTGCGAGAAGGCGAATGCCGCACCAGTCAAGGCTTGCAGGTCCGATTGGCGGTATCACTTGGCGGTATGAAAACACTGCACCAAAGGTCTCAAAACGTGCGTGTAAATACCGTCGAGAAGGGGGCTATCCCAAGACCGCCGTGCAACTGTGTATCGTGCACATGGTGCGCTACAGCTTGAACTACGTGAGCTGGAAACTGCGCAAGGAGATTGCTGCCGACCTGCGCACCATCTACGCGGCCGCCACTGTCGAGGAAGCCGAGCAGAACCTGAACGAGTTCGAGGAGAAATGGGGCGCGGCCTACGCACCCATCGCCCAATCCTGGCGACGCAACTGGCCACGCATCATCCCGTTCTTCGACTACCCGACGTCCCCCCGATTTTCAGTAGCACAAGACTTTAGAGTCCTCGGTTAATGTAACCGATTTTCCCGCCAGTTGCGCTGCGTAGGCCGATGGAGTCAGTCTGCCTAGCGATTTCTTCGGCCGCTCTTCGTTATATTCCCGCCGCCACGCTTCGATCTCCACCGTGGCATGCGCCAAGCTGATGAACCAGTGTTCGTTCAGGCACTCGTCCCGCAACCGCCCGTTGAACGATTCGATATAGGCGTTTTGATTGGGCTTGCCCGGCTGGATCAGGAACAGCCTCACACCACGGGCATGTGCCCAAGTCAGCATCGCTCGGCCACAGAAAGCCTTTACCACTTTTTTCGGAGGGCCTCGCGCGTGACCTCGATCTCCAGCATCGACTCCGCAAGCAGCTTCTTCAGGCGGGTGTTCTCCGCCTCAAGCGCCTTTAACCGATTCGCATCCGCCACATCCATGCCGCAAAATTTGCTGCGCCACAGGTAGTAGCTCGCTTCAGAGAAACCGTGCCGCCGACATAAATCCTTGATCGGCAAGCCGCTGTCCGCCTCCCGCAGGAAACCGATGATCTGTTCTTCCGTGAATCGCTTCTTCATGTCCAATCTCCTTTATGGTTGGGATTGGACTCTAATGTCACGTGCTACTCAAGACGGGGGGACGTCGTACCCACCGGAGATTAGAAAGGTGATTTACACCACCAACGCCATTGAGTCGGTAAACATGAGCCTGCGCAAAATCACCAAGAACCGGGGATCGTTCCCGACGGATGAGTCACTACTGAAATTGTTTTACCTGGCGCTGAATAACATCAGCAAGAAATGGACGATGCCGATACGCGATTGGAAGGCTGCACTAAATCGGTTTAGTATCCAGTTTGAAGACCGGATGCCGCAGCAGTAAGGAAGCCCCGTTTACACAAAATTCCGGACACCCCCATTGAACAGCTGAATCTGAACTGACAGTCACTTCGTCAAATCGGGTAACTGTCAGATCAAGTCGCGACTACTACATATAAACCGTGGTGTGGCGACTACACTAACACGTCCAGCTATGCTCAAAGCTGCTGTTGAGTTGGTTTGATGTTTTAGTTTATTTTTATTTGATTATTAATGATTTGGTTGATTACAGCAAGTTTTAATCTATCTTCTGGATTTTCGTTGTGATTAATAAAACCCTCTGTTCCATATTTCTTGCCGTTTCTAAAGTCCTGAAAGCTATCCAATATCCTGGTTTTGTATTTCGATATTTGTTGCTCATCTTTAAGAAACACACCAACAAAGTCATTCCACTGGTCTAAGTGCTGGCTACTAACGTAAGACTCCAGGAGGGCTGCATTAATGCCATTTTTCTTTGCCCAAGAAATCAAAGCATCGCCACTGTCTGGATAAAATCTCCAGCAATCAACAGGATATCTATGAAAAGCCCCATTCGACGGAACATTCAAGTAAAACAATCCAGCTGGCTTAAGTATCCTCATTATTTCCAAAAACACAAGCCAAAACATTTCTGAATGCTCAAAGCAACTGCTTGATAAAACAATATTTACGGAGTCATTTTCAAATGGAAGTGAATAGGGGGAATCCAAAACAATATCAACGCCCTTGCCTTCTACAAAATCGACGCCAACATACTCAAACTGAGGCGGAGTAACAGAGCGTAAGCTTCCATTAACGTCTTGAGACCCTATTTCAACTATCTTTACAGTAGATTGATTCTTGAAGCTTTGAGAATATGTATCAAAAAAAAGCTTACAGTTGTTCAACGCAGTTGGGTGCACCAATATCTCCAGTGTTTGATAGGTAGCTTTGTTCAATACTTCACATTGAGAACTGCCATTCTACTTGAGCGTCGTTGGAGTGAGAAGTGTTTTTGCGTTTTGTCGCACAACGTGTAACCATAAGCGTGTGGAATCTAGTAAGAACAACGACTTGTGTCTGTGTTGTGTTGCTAAAAGCATAACGGAAAAGTTGCGCGAAACTTACTCAGGGAATGCGTCTTACAAGCCGCACAAATACTGGGTCGTTTGACCTAACGATGGTATCTGCCAAGTCGAGCATGTGATAGCGGGTTTGGTGGGTGCGGTGAATAATTGAGTGGGAATGATTGTTCGGACATGTCGCCGGACAGCTTGAAGCTTCCGGCAGAGGCGGGTGAGATCGCCCCCGGGCGGGTTCGATCCAGGCAACAAAAAAACGGGGACAGCAGCCCCCATTTTTTATTCAGCCGCAACTTGGATTCCTCAGTATTTCACTACACGCGCCACACCGTCGCTCTCGATGACGCGAACTCTGTCGCCCACCTTGATCTCGTTTTCTTTGGTGTCGCCAAGGGCCTGAACGACGGATATGAAACTGCCGTCTTCGAGCTTGATGGCATATTCAGCGCCCTCTTCGCGTGTATAGCCTTCCTCGGCAGCTGCACCGACCACGCCGCCGACTACGGCCCCGAGCACCTTGCCGACATCGCTGCCCTTGCCCTGTCCGGCGGTGCTGCCTGCGATGCCGCCGACGATAGTGCCCGCTGTCGTGCCGACCGGACTCTTGGTGCCCTCGATCTGCACCTTGTTCACGCTCTCGACCACCCCCACCTTGAAGCGCTGCACCTGGCGAACCTGGTCGCGGGTATAGACGTCGCCGCCCTTTTCGCTGGCGCAGCCGGCAAGGACGAGCGGGGCGGACAATAGAAAGATGATTATCTTGTTCATGATGTCGTTCCTTAAGATGGTTGTGTCATTTACGAACTGGTCGTGTCATTTGACTTCAGGTTCGGCCGCGGGTTCACCGGGTCTCCAATGCTTCAGCAGCAGCGCGTTGCTGACGACCGACACCGAGCTCATCGCCATCGCGCCGCCTGCGATCATCGGGTTGAGCAGTCCCAGCGCCGCCAGCGGTATACCCAGCACATTGTATGCGAAAGCGAAGAACAGGTTCTGGCGGATCTTGGAGAGTGTCACGCGCGACAGATCGATGGCATCCGCCACGCTGTTCAGATCGCTGCGCATGAGCGTGATGTCCGCCGCCTCGATGGCGATGTCGCTGCCGCTCTTCATGGCGAAACTCACGTCGGCCGCAGCCAGTGCAGGGGCGTCGTTGATGCCGTCGCCGACCATGCCGACCAGCGTCTGCGAGGCCTTGAACAACGTGATGTAGTTCGCCTTGTCCTGCGGCAGCACCTCGGCGATGAATTCCTCGATGCCGGCCTGCTGGGCGATGGCCTGGGCGGTGGCCTGGTTGTCGCCGCTCAGCATCACCACACGGATACCCATCTCGCGCAGGCGGGCCACGGCGCCACGGCTGCTCGCGCGCAACTCGTCGGCTAAAGCGAGGTAACCGAGCAGCACGTTCTCGCGGGCGACAGCGATCACGGTCTTGCCTTGTTGCTGCAAGGCAAGCACCGATGGCTCATCCAGCGCAATGCCTTGTTGCGCGATATAGGAAGGCGAGCCGAGCCTATAAGGGGCGCCGTCCATGTTCGCGCGCAAGCCGCTGCCCGGCGCTTCTTCGAAGTCGCTGATCGGAAGCGCCTGGATAGCTTCTGCGTCGGCATATGTCTTGATCGCGGCAGAGAGCGGGTGGGTGGAATGCTGGGCGAGGCTGACGGCGATGCGCAGCAGCTCGTCTGCGTTGCTGACAGCACTGGGGCGCAGGTCGGTGACGGCCGGTTTGCCCTCGGTCAACGTGCCGGTTTTGTCCAGCACCAGCACGGACAGCATGTGCGCGCGCTCCAGTGAGGCTGCATCCTTCACCAGTATCCCTTCGCGCGCGGCCAGGCCGCTGGCGACAACGATAGTGATGGGCGTTGCGAGGCCCAGGGCACAGGGGCAGGCGATGACCAGCACCGAGACCGCATTGATGAGCGCGTAGGAAAAATTGCCCTCTGCCACGAGCCAGACCAGGAAGGTAACGGTGGCAAGCACCAGCACGATAGGCACGAAGATGCCGGAGATCTTGTCGGCGATGCGCTGGATGTCGGCTTTCGAGCCTTGCGCCTGCTCCACCAGGCGGATCACTGCAGCGAGCTGGGTGCGGCTGCCGACCGCGGTGGCGCGGCAGCGGAGCAGCCCCTGCTGGTTGAGCGTGGCGGCGTAGATCCTGTCGTTCGCCTGTCTGGTTTGCGGCATGCTTTCTCCGGTGAGCATGCTCTCGTCCAGCGTGGAAGCGCCCTCCAGCACCACGCCGTCCACCGGGATGTTCTCGCCGGGACGCACGATGAAGATGTCATCCGGGCGCAGTTGTCCCACCGACACGTCCACGACCTCGCCGTTGCGTTCGGTATGCGCGATCTTGGGCTGAAGCTGGATCAGTTTCTCGATGGCGTCCGAAGCTTTGGTCTTGGCGCGCGCCTCCAGCAGTTTGCCCATCAGCACCAGCGTGATGAGCACGGCGCTGGCTTCGAAATATACCGGCTGATGCATGTCGAAGATGACGATGGCGACGCTCATGAAATATGCGGCGCTGGTACCCAGGGCTACCAGCACGTCCATGTTGCCGCTCTTGTGCTTGAGGCTGGCCCATGCGCCACGATAGAAGCGCGCACCGATCCAGAACTGCACCGGCGTCGCCAATAGCCACTGCAACCAGGTCGGGACCATGAGATGCACGTCGACCAGCATGAGCAGCATCTCCAGCAGCATCGGCGAGATAAGCCCCAGCGCGATGTAGAAACGCAGCTCTTCCTGCTTAAAAGCCTTGAGGCGTCCTGCCTTCTCGGCGGCGAAGTCGCGCGCCACATGCGCGTCGAAGCCGGTGTCGCGCACGGCCTTGATGAGATCGTCCACATTGGTGAGGCGCGGATCGAAGGTCACACTGGCTTTTTCCGTGGCCAGATTCACCACGGCATTGACCTTATGTAATTGATTCAGCGATTTTTCCAGACGGGTGGAACAGGAGGCGCAATGCATGCCGGTGATTTGCAGGTCGGCGTGATTTTCAGCTTGGGACATGGGTAACGAATCGAGGAAGGAACTGTGCGGAAAGATACGCTCGGGCAGCATTCTTGTCCATCTTGGGCACCATTGACCTTGAGGAAAACGAGGTTTCCTGTTTCAATCCTGCCTTATTTCAAAAGCAGGGAAAAACATGGGGCAGGCAAGCATCGGCATCATCGGTGGAAGCGGCGTATATGACATCGCCGGACTGGAGAACAAGCGCTGGGAGAAGGTCGAATCGCCCTTTGGCGCACCATCGGACGAGTTGCTGTTCGGCGAACTGAACGGGGTCAAGCTGGCCTTCCTGCCGCGTCACGGTCGCGGGCACAAGATCGCACCTTCCGACATCAACTTCCGCGCCAACATCGACGCGCTCAAGCGCGTCGGCGTGACCGATGTCATTTCGGTCAGCGCCGTCGGTTCCCTGCGCGAACACCTGCCGCCCGGCACTTTCGTCATCGTGGATCAGTTCATCGACCGCACCTTCGCCCGCGAGAAATCCTTCTTCGGCACCGGCCTGGTGGCCCACGTGTCGATGGCGCGTCCCGTGTGCAAGCGCCTGGGCGACCACATCGAGGCCGCGGCCAAAGAGGCGGGCATCACCGCCATGCGCGGCGGCACCTATCTCGTCATGGAAGGCATGCAGTTCAGCAGCCTCGCCGAATCCGAGCTGTACCGCACCTGGGGCTGCGACGTGATCGGCATGACCAACATGCCCGAAGCCAAGCTCGCACGCGAGGCCGAGCTGTGCTACGCCACGGTGGCGATGGTCACCGACTACGATTGCTGGCACCCGAACCACGACGACGTGACCGTGGACCAGATCATCAAGGTGCTGCTGGCCAATGCCGACAAGGCCAAGACGCTGGTGAAACATCTCGTGCCGCATGTCGGCAACGATGCCAACGCCTGCGACTGCGGCTGCCGCACTGCGCTGCAACACGCACTCATCACCGCGCCGGAAGCGCGCGATGCAGAAATGAAAAACAAGCTGCAAGCGATAGCTGGCCGCGTGCTGAAATAAGCCAACCGATCCCCTCCCCCGGCCTAGGGCTCCCCTCTCCCGCGCGCGGGAGAGGGGCTGGGGGAGAGGGTGGAGACAACTATGAACGAACAACAGTTACGCACTGAGTTGCTGCAAACCTCCCGCCGCATGGTCGAACTCGGCCTCAATCGCGGCACGGCAGGCAACGCCTCCGTGCGCTGCGGCGAGAACATCCTCATCACGCCCTCGGCCTTGCCGGTGGCCGAGATGACCGAGCAAGACCTGGTGCTGATAGCCAAGGACGGCAAGGTGCTGCAGGGCCGCAAGCCCTCCAGCGAGTGGCGCTTCCATTGCGACATCCTCAACGCGCGGCCCGAGATCGGCGCGGTGCTGCACATGCATTCCACCTACGCCACCACCATCGCCTGTCTGGGCAAAGACGTGCCCGCCGTGCACTACCACATCGCCATCGCGGGCGGCGACACCATCCGCTGCACGCCCTATACCATTTTCGGCGAGCAGAACCTTTCCGATCTTGCGCTGGAAGCGCTGCGCGACCGCAAGGCCTGCCTGCTCGGCAACCACGGCATGATCGCGCTGGGAAAAGACCTGGACGATGCGCTGTCCGTCGCGCACGAGGTCGAATACCTGTGCGAGATCTACTGGCGTGCATTGTCGGTGGGAGAACCGAAGATACTCACCGCGCAGCAGATGCATGCAGTGAAGGAGAAGTTCGTCGAGTACAAGAAGAAGAGCTAACCCAAAACCTTTCCCCGCAGATTACGCAGATTAAACAGATTAAGAGCAAATAAATCTGCGTGAATCTGCGTAATCTGCGGGCAAGAAAGTGATTTTATTTTCAATTTAGGAAACCGCAATGCCCATCAAATCCAGAGTCCGCACCGTCCCCCATTACCCCAAGCAAGGCATCATGTTCCGCGACATCACCACGGTGTTGAAGGACCCCGTCGGCCTGCGCGCCACCATCGACGAACTGGTGCGCCGCTACAAGGACGTGAAGATCGACAAGATCGCCGGCATCGAATCGCGCGGCTTCATCTTCGGCGCGCCGCTGGCCTACGCGCTCGGCATCGGTTTCGTGCCCATCCGCAAGAAAGGCAAACTGCCCGCCGAGACCATCGGCCACGACTACGAACTCGAATACGGCACCGACCGCATCGAGATCCACACCGACGCCATCTCAAAAGGAGAAAAGGTATTGCTGGTGGACGACCTCATCGCCACCGGCGGCACGGCCGAAGCCGCCTGCATCCTCATCGAAAAGATGGGCGGGCATGTCATCGAATGCAGCTTTCATGATCGACCTGCCGGACATCGGCGGCCGTGCGCGGCTGGAGAAGCGCGGGCACAAGGTGTTTGCGTTGTGCGAGTTTGAGGGGGATTAACGGTCGTTCCTACAGGAAGTTTGTTATGTCTCTGCAAAACACAATCATAGTGGTCAACGAGGAGCCTTACTGTATTTGGGAAGTAGACGTAAAGAAAAGAAATATTGAGTTCATTAGTGGTATTGATGTCGATTACTTTGAATATTTGTTGAATGTTCATTTGAATGCCGAGGATGAAAAAAGGGCTTCCATTGCTCTGAGAACAACATTACACCATGCGACTGAAACACTCTTCTCCTTACTCGGAGCCTACATTCAGGCACCTGATTGTGTTTATGCGTGGGTGGCGAAATGTTCCAACAAAGAGCTTCGTTCTCTAATTGGGAAAGTAAATGAAGGTTATTCTGATGTCTTTTCAAAGTTCAATATCGATGAGGTTTCTTGGGAGTCAGTAGCAGCATTGGTTTTTCAGTCCTACTTACCCAAAACGAAAAAGAGCGAGACAACAAAAAAACTGTTCGCAGACTTTTGGGGGCGATTAGCTCAAGAGTACTTGGATGATAAAAATATCGATGAATACAACAGCCTCAAACATGGGTTCAGAGTTAGATCTGGAGGATTTTCTATCGCAATAGGTATGGAGCATGAATATGGAGTGGCTCCTCCTGATGTGGAAATGACTTCTCTAGGTGGTTCTGAGTACGGAACAACTTTTGTTAGGCTGGAGCCTCTTGGCGAAACAAAAAACAATAGAAGCTTAAGGTCTAGAAAAGTCTCATTAAACTGGAGTGTGGAAAAGGTGGCTTTGCAACTTCAGCTGGTGTGCGCATCCATTAATAACATAATCTCTGCGCTTAAAATTGCTAACGATGCTGAAGCAGGAACATGCAAGTTTGTCCGGCCAACAGAAGATGATGATTTTGTGAAACCTTGGTCTTTTTCCCCCGCGGTTTTAAATTGCAGCATGGACTTTGTTATAGATGAGACCCAAGTTGTGCAAGTTACAAAAGATGAGTTGGGTAAATTTCTGAAAAACCAAAAAGCTAACAAGAGAATTCGGGACGTATAGATGAAAGTAGAAACCCTGCGCTGGTTCAACGACCGGCTGGAAATGATAGACCAGCGCATCCTGCCGGCCGCATTTGAATATCTGAGTTACTACACAGCTTCTTCGGTAGCCGAAGGCATCCGCAGCATGGTGGTGCGCGGTGCACCGGCCATCGGGGTGGCGGCGGCTTATGGGGTGGCACTGGAGGCGTTGCGGTTGTCTCAACTCCTTCCCCCTTGCAGGGGGAAGGTTGGGATGGGGGTAGAAGTTGTCGATAATGTTTCTACCCCCTCCCTAGCCCTCCCCCTGCAAGGGGGAGGGGATGGTTCGGTGGATTTCAAGGCCGGCATGGAAGCCGGTTTTGCCGTGCTGGCGGCCAGTCGTCCGACGGCAGTGAACCTGTTCTGGGCCTTGCAGCGCATGCGCAAGGTGTGGGAAGGCGTCGCAACACAATCGCCACAGCAGATCGCGCAGCGTTTGCTGGCCGAGGCGCATGAGATTCTGGCCGAGGACATCCGCATCAACAAGGCGATGGGCGCGAACGGCGCGGCCTTGCTGCAAGACGGGGCGCGGGTGCTGACGCACTGCAATGCGGGAGCGCTGGCGACGGCGGGGTGGGGGACGGCGCTGGGGGTGTTCCGCTCGGCGGTGGAGGCGGGCAAGAAGATATCGGTCATCGCCGACGAGACGCGACCGTTCCTGCAGGGCGCGCGGCTGACGGCGTGGGAGATGGTGCAGGAAAACATCCCGGTGACGCTCATCACCGACAACATGGCCGGCTACATGATGGCGCAGGGAGAGGTGGATGCTGTGGTGGTGGGCACGGACCGGGTGGCGGCCAACGGCGACGTGGCGAACAAGATCGGTACTTATATGGTGGCGGTGCTGGCCAGGCGGCACAACATTCCATTTTATGTGGCGTGCCCGCTTTCCACCATCGACATGAACATCGCCACGGGCAAGGACATCCCCATCGAGGAACGCTCGGTGGAGGAGGTGAAGGGTTTCCGCGACTACCATTGGGCGGCGGAGGGGGTGAAGATACGCAATCCGGCCTTCGACGTGACCCCGGCCGAGCTGGTGACGGGGCTGATCACCGAAAAGGGCGTGGTTTTGCAGCCGGATGCGCAAGGCATCCGCAAGTTGATGTCAGCCTGACTTGCTCCTCTACTCCTGTGGGAGGGGGATTTGAGATTTTCCCCTCTCCCTAACCCTCTCCCCTATGGGGCGAGGGGATGGTTTTGCAGTTTTCCTTAAATACCTGTTTCCCTTGGTCAAACGTTTTGGTACAATTCGCGCCGTTTTCAGATGGGCTTCGAGCCCGTTTTTTATTTGTGGGTACGAATATGGATGTGGCGAAGCTGGTAGAGACGACGCTGGCCGGCATGGGTTATGAGCTGGTCGATCTGGAGTTGTCCGGGCGCGGGCTGATGCGCGTGTTCATGGACAAGCCGGACGGCATCACGCTGGAGGATTGCGAACGCGTGAGCAACCAGTTGGTGCGTCTGTTCACGGTGGAAAACGTGGTGTACGAACGCCTCGAGGTGTCTTCGCCGGGACTGGACCGGGCGCTGAAGAAGGAAGCCGATTTTGTGCGTTTCGCGGGGCAGAAGGCGCAGATCAAGGTGCGCATGCCGATGGAAGGTCGCAAGAACTTCGTCGGTATCCTCGGCGAAGTGAAGGATGGTGTGGTGCAGTTGGATATGGATGGCAGCCTGGTCGAGATCGAGCTGTCGAATGTAGATAAGGCACGTCTGGTGCCGACGTTTTAAGTTGCTGGAGAGAGCGATGAGTCGTGAAGTTCTGTTGTTGGTAGATGCCTTGGCGCGTGAGAAGAACGTGGACAAGGAGATCGTGTTTGGTGCGCTGGAGTCGGCTTTGGCCTCGGCGACCAAGAAGCGTTTCGCGGACGAAGAAGCAGATGTGCGCGTGAGCATCGACCGTCAGACCGGCGAGTACGAGTCGTTCCGCCGCTGGCAGGTGATGGACGACGAGACCTTCGAGACGCCCGAGCTGCACATCAAGCTGGAAGAGGCGCAGAAGCGCGATCCCCATATCCAGTTGGAAGAGTTCATCGAAGAGCCGCTGGAGAACATCGACTTCGGCCGTATCGGGGCGCAAGCCGCGAAACAGGTCATCTTCCAGAAGATCCGCGACGCGGAACGCGAACAGATCCTGGCCGACTTCATGGAGCGCAACGAGCATCTGGTGTCCGGCACGATCAAGCGCATCGAACGCGGCAACGCCATCGTCGAGTTCGGCAAGATCGAAGCACTGCTGCCGCGCGACCAGATGATCCCGAAAGAGAACCTGCGCGTCGGCGACCGCGTTCGCGCCTATCTGCTGCGCGTGGATCGCACCGTGCGCGGCCCGCAGATCATCCTGTCGCGCATCACCTCCGAGTTCCTGACCAAGCTGTTCGAGCTGGAAGTGCCCGAGATCGAAGAAGGCCTGCTGGAGATCGTCAGCGCGGCGCGCGATCCCGGTTCGCGCGCCAAGATCGCGGTGCGCAGCCATGACCAGCGCCTCGATCCTATCGGCACCTGCGTCGGTATGCGCGGTTCGCGCGTGCAGGCCGTGACCAACGAACTGGCGGGCGAGCGCGTGGATATCATCCTGTGGTCGGACGACGCGGCCACCTACGTCATCAACGGGCTGGCGCCTGCGGAAGTCAGCAGCATCGTGGTGGACGAAGACAAGCACAGCATGGACGTGGTGATCGAGGAAGAGAACCTGGCGCAAGCCATCGGTCGCGGCGGTCAGAACGTGCGTCTGGCCAGCGAATTGACCGGCTGGGAGATCAACCTGATGACGGTGGAACAGTCCGCCGAGAAGAACGAGCAGGAATTCGCCAAGATTCGCGACCTGTTCGTGAGCAAGCTGGATGTGGACGAGGAAGTCGCCGACATCCTGGTGCAGGAAGGTTTCAACACGCTGGAAGAAGTGGCCTATGTGGAGCTGGATGAGATGCTGGCCATCGAATCTTTCGACGAGGCGACGGTCAATGAACTGCGCAGCCGCGCACGCAACGCGCTTGCTGACGGCGGCCATCGCCAACGAAGAGCAGGTCGAGCACAACATCGAAGATCTGCTGAAGATCGCCGGCATGGACGAAGAGACGGCGCGCATCCTGGCAGGCAAGGGCATCGGCACGCAGGAGCAATTGGCCGATCTGGACGGCGACGAACTGGTGGAAATGACCGGGATGGATGCCGAGCGTGCCAATCAGTTGATCATGACGGCGCGTGCGCCCTGGTTCGTTTGAGCCGGAAGCGCAGCAGGTAAAGGTTATCCGTAGTCTGGTATTGGTTTAAGGGGTCGTAATGGGAAAAATGAACGTCGCGCAATTTGCGGGTGAACTTGGGCTGCCGGTAGAGCTGCTGCTGGAGCAGTTGAAGGCAGCCGGGGTCTCTAAACAGAAAGACACCGACACCATATCGGAGCAGGACAAATCGCAACTGCTGGAGCATTTGCGCGGAGCGCACGGTGCCGGCAAGAACAAGATCACGCTGACACGCCGCGAAACTACAGCGATCAAGAAGGCGGACGGCACCGGCAAGTCGCGCACCATCCAGGTAGAAGTGCGCAAGAAGCGCACGGTCGCCCCTGTGACCGCGCCAGTGGCGGAAGCCCCAGCGCCAGCGGCGGCGGTGGAAGAAGCCAAGCCGGCCAAGCCAGCCAAAAAAGTGCTGGATGAACAGGAGCTGAAGGCGCGCGAAGAAGAGGCGCGTCTGCAGGCCGAACTGGCAGCACGCCAGGCGGCCGATGTACAAGCCAAGCTGGAGCGCAGCAAACGCAAGGTCGCGGCTGCCGAACCGGCACCCGCACCGGAACCCGTGGTCGAGGCGAAACCAGTCGCCGTTGCAGCAGCTCCGGTTGCTCCTGCGGAGGCGCCGGAAGGGACTTTGCACAAACCGACACTCAAGCCGGGCGACAAGGTGGCGAAGCCCGTCAAGAAGCCGGCGGCCGTCGCCAAGGAAAGCCCATGGGACGAGGCCGGGCACAAGAAGCGTCCGCCTTCGCGCACCACGGATACCCGCGCCGGATTGGGCGGACGTACCGGCGGCAGCGCGATCCGCACGCCGCGTCACGATAAACACAGCAAGCCCGAGGCGGCACACGCATTCTCGCTGCCGACCGAACCTATCGTGCAGGAAGTGATGGTTCCGGAAACCATCAGCGTCGCCGAGCTGGCGCAGAAGATGTCGATCAAGGCCGCCGAGATCATCAAGGTTTTGATGAAGATGGGCTCCATGGTCACCATCAACCAGGTGCTGGATCAGGAGACCGCGATGATCGTGGTCGAAGAGATGGGCCACAAGGCGGTGCAGGCCAAGCCGGACGATCCCGATGCCTTCCTGATGGAAGCGGTCGACCACGGCGATGTGGTGCTGGAATCGCGCGCGCCGGTGGTGACTGTCATGGGTCACGTCGACCACGGTAAAACCTCCCTGCTGGACTACATCCGCCGCACCCGTGTGGCGAGCGGCGAAGCGGGCGGCATCACGCAGCATATCGGTGCCTATCACGTGGATACGCCGCGCGGCATGATCACTTTCCTCGACACCCCGGGCCACGAAGCCTTTACGGCGATGCGTGCGCGCGGCGCGAAAGCGACCGACATCGTCATTCTGGTGGTGGCGGCCGACGACGGCGTGATGCCGCAGACCAAGGAAGCGATCCACCATGCCAAGGCGGCAGAAGTGCCGATCGTGGTGGCCGTCACCAAGATCGACAAACCGGATGCCAACTCCGAGCGCGTGCGCCAGGAACTGGTGGCGGAAGGTGTGGTGCCGGAAGATTGGGGCGGCGACTGCATGTTCGTCGAAGTGTCCGCCAAGACCGGGCAGGGCATCGACACGCTGCTGGAAGGTATCCTGCTGCAGGCCGAAGTGCTGGAGCTGAAAGCGCCGAAGAACACCAGCGCCAAGGGCGTGGTGGTGGAGGCGCGTCTGGACAAGGGCAAGGGCGCGGTGGCGACGTTGCTGGTGCAGTCCGGCACCCTGAAGCGCGGCGACGCGGTTCTGGTGGGCTCTGTGTCCGGTCGTGTGCGCGCCATGCTGGACGAGAACGGCAAGGTGATCAACGAAGCCGGTCCGTCCATCCCGGTCGAGATCCAGGGCCTGTCCGAAGTGCCGGTAGCGGGTGCCGATTTCCTCGTGCTGGCCGACGAGAAGAAGGCGCGCGAGATCGCGCTGTTCCGTCAGGGCAAGTTCCGCGACGTGAAGCTGGCGAAGCAGCAGGCCGCCAAGCTGGAGAACATGTTCGAACAGATGGGCGAGGGCGAAGTGCGCACCCTGTCGCTGATCGTGAAGGCCGACGTGCAGGGTTCGCTCGAAGCGATCGCCGGTTCGTTGCAGAAGCTGTCCACGGCCGAGGTCAAGGTCAATCTCATCCACAGCGGCGTGGGTGCGATCACCGAGTCCGACGTCAACCTGGCGCTGGCCTCGAAGGCGATCGTCATCGGCTTCAACTCGCGCGCCGACGCGACTGCACGCCGTCTGGCGGAATCGTCCGGCGTGGATATCCGCTACTACAACATCATCTATGCGATGGTGGACGAGATCAAGGCGGCGCTGTCCGGCATGCTGGCACCCGAGAAGAGGGAAAGCATCATCGGTATGGTCGAGATCCGCCAAGTGTTCACCATCTCCAAGGTGGGTACGATCGCGGGTTGCTACGTCACCGAGGGCATGATCAAGCGCGGTTCCAGCGTGCGCGTGTTGCGCAACAACGTGGTGATCCATTCTGGCGATCTGGATTCGCTGAAGCGCTTCAAGGACGACGTGAAGGAAGTGAAGTCGAACTTCGAGTGCGGCCTGTCCCTGAAGGGTTTCAACGACCTGCAAGTCGGCGATTTCCTTGAAGTGTTCGAAATCGTGGAAGTGGCGCGCGCACTGTAATGGCGAAGGACTACGCACGCACCGATCGCATCGCCGAGCAGATCCAGCGCGAACTGGCCGAGCTGATCCGGCTGGAAGTGAAGGATCCGCGCGTGCGCAAGGTGACGCTGACCGGCGTGGAAGTGACCAACGACCACGCCCATGCCAAGGTGTACTACACCTCGTTGGACGGCAACAGCCCCGAGTTATTGCAGGGGTTGGAGCGTGCCGCTGGTTTTCTGCGCAGCCAGCTGGCGCATGCCATGAAGCTGCGCATCACGCCGCAGCTGCATTTCGTCTATGACGCTTCCATCGAGCGCGGCTCCCATCTTTCACAACTGATCGATCAAGCGGTTGCTAGTGACAAAAAAGACTGAGCAATTCAGACGCGTCACAAGACCGCTGGATGGCGTCCTCCTGTTCGATAAGCCGCTGGAATTAAGCTCCAACACCGCGCTGCAAAAAGTTCGCCGTCTGTACCATGCCGAAAAGGCCGGGCACACCGGCACGCTCGATCCGCTCGCCACAGGCCTGTTGCCGGTCTGCTTCGGCGAAGCCACCAAATTCACCATCGCCCTGCTGGATGCCGACAAGTCTTATCGCGCGACGATACGTCTGGGGCAGCGCACGACTACCGGCGATGCCGAGGGCGAGGTGATCGAAACTCGCCCGGTGGCGGTGGACGAGACACAAGTGCTGGCTGTGCTGGCAAAGTTCATGGGCGAGACCCGGCAGCTTCCGCCCATGCACAGCGCCATCAAGCATCAGGGCAAGCCGCTGTACGAATACATCCGCAAAGGCGAAACGGTGGAGCGCGAGCTGCGCACGGTGTTCATCCGTGAACTGAAGCTGGAACGCCTGGAAGGCGACGAGCTGGAATTCAGCGTGCTCTGCAGCAAGGGCACCTATGTTCGCACCTTGGCCGAGGACATCAGCGAGATGCTGGGCTGCGGCGGACACCTGATCGCGCTGCGGCGCACGGGGATCGGCGCATTCAGCCTGGCCCATGCTTATACACTGGCGCAGTTGGAGGCGATGGACGAGGTGCAGCGCGATGCCTGCGTGATGCCGCTGGATAGCCTGGTGCAGGACTTGCCGCGCCTGGAACTGGATGAGGTTCAAGCCAACCGCATGGCACAGGGGCAAAGGCTGGGGCTGAGCGACGCCTATCCCGACGGAAAACGTCGTTTATACGCCGCCGGGCGCTTCATTGGCTTGGGCGAACTGGCGAACGGACGGCTGGCGCCGAGCAGATTGCTGTCCAGTGTGGCCAAAGCGGCTGCAGTGGCTAATTCAGCTTGAGCGAACACCCTTTTAAAGGGTAGAATGCGGCACTTTTTATTTGGAGAGAGAAGTCAATGTCTATTACCGCCGCACAAAAATCGCAAATCGTGACTGACTATCAGCGCGCCAAGGGCGATACCGGCTCCCCGGAAGTACAAGTTGCCCTGATGACGGCCCGTATCAACTACCTGACCGATCATTTCAAAGAACACAACAAGGATCACCACTCCCGTCGCGGCCTGCTGCGCCTGGTGAGCCGCCGCCGCAAGCTGCTCGACTACCTGAAGAGCAAGAACGAAGACGGTTACAAAGAGCTGATCAAGCGTCTGGATCTGCGTAAGTAACAAAGTTTCAAGCGGGTCGCGAATGCGGCCCGCTTCGTTTTGGGTGTCGTTTTTCACATCGCTGGCTACTCGGTCACGCATACACATTGGAGAGAGCTATCTTGAGTCACTATAAAAAAACCCTGAGCTACGGCAAACATCAACTGACACTGGAAACCGGCGAGATCGCGCGCCAATCCAGCGGTGCTGTCATGGTCAGCCTGGACGACACCGTGGTGCTGGTTACCGTGGTGGGACGCAAGGATGCCAAGCCCGACCAGGACTTTTTCCCGCTGACCGTGGACTATCAGGAACGTACCTACGCCGCGGGCAAGATCCCCGGCGGCTTCTTCAAGCGTGAAGGCCGTCCCAGCGAAAAGGAGATCCTGACCTCGCGCCTGATCGACCGTCCGCTGCGTCCGCTGTTCCCGGAAAGCTTCTACAACGAAGTGCAGATCGTGGCGACCGTGGTGTCCTCCGATCCGCAGATCGATTCCGACATCCCCTCCATGATCGGCGCTTCCGCCGCCCTGGCGATTTCCGGCATCCCGTTCGACGGCCCCATCGGCGCGGCGCGCGTGGGTTACCTCAACGGCCAGTATGTGCTGAACCCGACCAAGGACGAGCTGGTCGAGTCGCAGATGGACCTCGTGGTCGCCGGTACTGCGAAAGCGGTATTGATGGTGGAATCCGAAGCGCAAGAATTGTCGGAAGACGTCATGCTGGGCGCCGTGGTGTTCGGCCACGAGCAGATGCAAGCCGTGATCAACGCCATCAACGAAATGGCGAATGAAGTCGGCCAGGATGACTGGGACTGGACGCCGGCTGCCAAGAACGAAGCGCTGATCGCCAGGATCAATGCGCTGGCCGAGAACGAGCTGAAGGCCGCTTACGCCGTGCGCCAGAAACAGGCGCGTACCCAGCAAGTGGATGCGATCCGTGCCAAGGTATCCGAGGCATTGGCGACACCGGAATTCGAGAACGTCTCCAAAAATGAGATCGGCGAACTGTTCAGCGCGCTGGAAGCCAAGATCGTGCGCGGCCAGATCCTGAGCGGCGAACCGCGCATCGACGGTCGCGACACGCGTACCGTGCGCCCGATCACCATCCGTACCGGCGTGCTGCCGCGTACCCATGGCTCGGTGCTGTTCACCCGCGGCGAGACACAGGCACTGGTGGTGGCGACGCTGGGTTCCATGCGCGATTCACAAACCATCGACGCGTTGCAAGGCGAGTATTCCGACCGCTTCATGCTGCACTACAACTTCCCTCCGTACTCCACCGGCGAGACCGGACGCGTGGGTACGCCCAAGCGCCGCGAGATCGGCCACGGCCGTCTGGCCAAGCGCGCACTGGTTGCGGTGTTGCCGAGCGAAGAAGAATGCGGCTACGCGATCCGCGTGGTGTCCGAGATCACCGAATCCAACGGTTCCAGCTCCATGGCTTCCGTGTGCGGCGGCTGCCTGTCGCTGATGGATGCCGGCGTGCCGCTGAAGACGCACGTGGCGGGTATCGCCATGGGCCTGATCAAGGACGGCGGCCGTTTCGCGGTGCTGACCGACATCCTGGGTGACGAAGATCACCTGGGCGACATGGACTTCAAGGTGGCCGGTTCCGACAAGGGCATCACCGCCTTGCAGATGGACATCAAGATCAACGGCATCACCAAGGAGATCATGCAGGTCGCACTGAGCCAGGCGAAGGAAGGCCGCATGCACATCCTCGGCCTCATGAAGCAGGCGATGCCTGCCGTGCGTCCGGAAGTCTCCGACTTCGCGCCGCGCATGATCAAGATGAAGATCAATCCGGAAAAGATCCGCGACGTGATCGGCAAGGGCGGCTCGGTGATCCGCGCGCTGACCGAAGAGACCGGCACGACCATCGACATCGACGATGAAGGCAACATCACCATCGCCTGCGTGAGCGGCGATGCCGGTGAGCTGGCGAAGAAACGCATCGAAGACATCGTGGCCGAAGTTGAAGTGGGCAAGGTGTATGAGGGCCCCGTGGTCAAGCTGCTGGACTTCGGCGCACTGATCAACATCCTGCCGGGCAAGGACGGTCTGCTGCACATCTCGCAGATCTCGCACGAGCGCATCGCCAACGTGTCCGATCACCTGAAGGAAGGCCAGATCGTCAAGGTCAAGGTGCTGGAAGTGGACGACAAGGGCCGCATGCGTCTGAGCATGAAGGCGTTGCAGCCGCATCCGGAAGCTGCTGCACCTGCAGCCGAGTAAGCGCCAGAGTGGTATCCTTCAAGCCCCGCCGCGCGCGGGGCTTTTCATTGCGGCTGCGCAATTCGACGAAGAGAGAACATGAACCCATCCAGAGTTTCATTGGCACATGGTCTTGTGGGAACCCTGCCATCCGGCATGCCCGGTCTGTTCAATCCATGGCGTGACCGTTGTCCGCATGATGCTGCCGGGAATGGTCCGGCCGAGAAGCTGGCGCGGCTCGCGCAGCATCTGGATTGCGAGCCCGAATTCATCCTGACCGGGGAGGCACCGGGGTATCAGGGTTGTCGTTACAGCGGGATCGCCTTCACCAGTGAACGTCTGCTGGGCGAGGGCGCCATACCGCGCATTCCCGCATCGCCTGGACGATTGTCTACCCGGCGCTTGCCCTTTTCGGAACCGTCCGCCACCATCGTATGGAAGACACTCTATCGGCTTGGCATCGCGGAGCGCACCATCCTGTGGAACGCCATGCAACTGCATCCGCATCGCCCGGATGAGCTCTGGTCGAACAGGACACCTGCGCCAGAGGAGATTAGTCTGGGAGAGCCTGCTTTGCGCATGCTGGTCGAGGCATTCCCGAATGCGAAGATCGTCGCGGTCGGCAAGAAGGCGGAAGGGCTGCTAGGCGAGATGGGTGTGAAGGTCGCCGGGGCGGTGCGCCATCCGGCCAACGGCGGTGCGACGGAATTCGCCAACGGACTACAAGCACTGATATAAACGATGAGCGGCACCACATTCGATCCCAAAGCGCCCTCTTCCCAACCCTCTGATGGGACTACTAGCCATTCGACTAAGCCCGCAAGCGGGCAAGTCGCTGGTTACCCCGAGGGTGGAGGGGGTAAACGTCCGCAAAGCGAGTTTTCCATCCCCGAGTTCGTCGCCTCGCTGCCCCTGCAGCCGGGTGTGTACCGCATGCTGGATGAAGCGGGGCACGTGCTGTACGTGGGCAAGGCCAATCAACTCAGGAAGCGCGTCGGTTCCTACTTCCAGCAGGGCAATCTGTCGCCGCGCATCCGCCTGATGGTGTCGCACATCGCGCGTATCGAGGTCACGGTGACGCGCTCCGAGGCCGAAGCGCTGCTGCTCGAGAATAACCTCATCAAGACGCTCAAGCCGCGCTACAACATCCTGTTCCGCGACGACAAGTCCTATCCCTACATCGTGCTCACCGGCAGCCCGTCGCCGCGCCTGACCTACTATCGCGGCGCGATCGACAAGCGCCACCAATACTTCGGCCCCTATCCGAACGCGCAGGCGGCGAAGGAGAGCATCAACCTGCTGCAGAAGGTGTTCAAGCTGCGTACCTGCGACGAGGGCGTGTTCAACAACCGCACGCGGCCCTGCCTGCTGTACCAGATCCATCGCTGCAGCGCGCCCTGCGTCGGCTTCATCAGCCCGGAGGATTACGCCACCGATGTGCGCAATGCCGGCGCTGTTGCTGCAGGGCAAGCACGACGAAGTGGAGAAACGGCTGCGCGCGGCGATGGAGCAGGCCTCCGAGGCGATGCAATACGAACATGCCGCAGCATTGCGCGACCAGTTGCAGGCGCTGCATACCGTGCAGCAGAAAGCAGTTCGTGGAGAGCGGGCGCGACACCGATGCCGACATCATCGCGGTGGTCGAGGCGGAAGGCGCGCTGTGCCTGAATCTGGCGGTGGTGCGCGGCGGGCGCCATCTGGGCGACAAGCAGTTCTTCCCGCAGAACGTGCAGGGGCAGGACAGCAGCGAGGTGCTGGAGGCCTTCCTGGCGCAGCATTATCTGGAGCGCAGCGTGCCGCCGTTGATCATCACCAGCATCGAAGTGGCGGACGAAGCGCTGGAGCAGTTGCTGAGCGAGCAGGCCGGGCGCAAGGTGCAGATACGCCATGCGGTGACCGGCGAACGGCGCCACTGGCTGGAGATGGCGCAGTCCAACGCGTTGCTGGCCCTGAAACAGCAGGCCGGCCTGCAAGCAGGGCAGGCGCTACGTCTGGAGGCGTTGCGCAAGGCGTTGTCGTCACCCGACCTGAAACGCATCGAGTGCTTCGATATCAGCCACACCATGGGCGAGGCGACGGTCGCCTCCTGTGTCGTGTACGACGAATTCGCCATCCGCCCGCAGGAATACCGCCGCTACAACATCAGCGGCATCACCCCGGGCGACGACTATGCGGCCATGCGCCAGGCCCTGCAACGGCGCTATCAGAAACTGCAGCAAGGGGAGGGCAAGCGTCCCGACCTGATCCTGATCGATGGCGGTGCGGGGCAGTTGGGGGTGGCGGTGGATGTGATGGTGGAACTGGGGTTGGGCGATATCGCGCTGGTCGGCGTCGCCAAAGGCGTGGAGCGCAAGCCGGGCATGGAACAATTGCTGCGACCCGGCGTGGAAAAGCCGTTACAATTGGCGCCGGACAGTCCCGCGCTGCATCTGATCCAGCAAGTGCGCGATGAGGCGCATCGCTTCGCCATCAGCGGCCACCGTGCCCGGCGCGGCAAGGCGCGCACCGCTTCTTCGCTGGAAGATATCGAGGGAGTGGGCGAGAAGCGCCGCCGCAATCTGCTGACGCATTTCGGTGGACTGAAGGGCGTGCAACAAGCCAGCATTGAAGAATTATCGCGCGTGGAAGGGATCAGTCCCGCGCTTGCAGAAAAAATCTACCAGCACTTACATTGACCATGCCTTGGAATATCCCGAATCTGCTGACCTGGTTCAGAATCCTGATGATCCCCGTGTTCGTCGGGGTGTTCTATGTGTCGGACGACACGCTCAGCCTGCATCACAAGCATCTGCTCAGCACCTTCCTGTTCGGCCTGGCGGCGATCACCGATTGGCTGGACGGCTATCTGGCGCGCGCGCTGGATCAGGGTTCCGCATTCGGCGCCTTCCTCGATCCGGTGGCGGACAAGTTGATGGTAGCAGCGGCGCTGATCGTGCTGGTCAAGCTGGGCCTGGTCGATGTCATCATCGCCTTCATCATCATCGGGCGCGAGATCACCATCTCGGCGCTACGCGAATGGATGGCGCAACTGGGCAAGAGCAAGAGTGTGGCCGTCTCCATGCTGGGCAAGTTCAAGACCGCGTTCCAGATGCTCGCGATCATGTTCCTGCTGTATCAGGAACCTCTGTTCGGCATCTCGACGCTGTGGTGGGGGACAGTGCTGATCTATCTCGCTGCGGTGCTGACTTTGTGGTCGATGGTGTATTACCTGATGCTGGCGATGCCGCAGATCACACAAAAATCTCGCGAGTAAATTGATTTTTGTCGCTCGGCCTGTATAATGCCGCGCTCTCGGGGTGTAGCGTAGCCTGGTAGCGCGCCTGGTTTGGGACCAGGATGTCGGGAGTTCGAATCTCTCCACCCCGACCAGGTTCAAGTAGTACGAAGTTTGTTGGTTTGCCGATGAATTGTGCCCGTAGCTCAACCGGATAGAGCACCAGCCTTCTAAGCTGGGGGTTGCTGGTTCGATTCCAGTCGGGCACACCAATAGACTTAACGGTTCAACGGTGGCTGTAGCTCAGTTGGTAGAGCCCTGGATTGTGATTCCAGTTGTCGACGGTTCGAGCCCGTTCAGCCACCCCAGATTAAAAGCCCGTCCCAAATGGTGACGGGCTTTTTGTTTGCATTTCCCTTTCCTTCCCCCGTTTGGCCCTCGTCGCTCACGAAAAATAATTGTGGCGAATAGGCGATCCCTTGGCGGCAACTCTGGGTTAATATTCGCACATATCCCTTCACTTGGTGTTGGCTATGAAAAATTCACGCACTTTGTTGTTGTGTATTGCCGTGGTCAGCCTGGTAGCCGAAGTAGCGCAGGCAGCCGATGAAGACGCATTCCTGGAGCAGATCCGCTCTCCGTCGGAGCAAGCCATGGGACATGGTCGCAGTGCGATCTGGACCTTGCCTCTCGTAGCGACCCAATATCAACCTGCGCAGCCCACTCCCGCGATGCAACTTGCCTTGCAGGCACAGCATGAAGGCCGTTTTCTCGATGCACTGATACTGCTCGACGAGGCGGGCAAGGGCGGGAAGCCAGGCACGGCTACGGCGGCGGAACTGGATCTGTTGCGTGCCAGCTTCTTGCTGCAAGGCAATCAGCCCCGGCAGGCGCTGGAGAACCTCGCTCCTTTGCTGGTCCAGACTCGATATGCGGCGGATGCATATGCGCTAGCAGCCATGGCGCGCCTGCAACAGGGGCAAGTTCAGGAAGCGCTGGGCGCAGCGCAACATGCGCAAGGCTTGGGGGGCGGTATCTTGCCGCCTCTGGCGCTGTCCTATGCCTTGCAGGGCGCTGGGCGTCTGGCAGAAGCGCACGAGGTCATGCATGGCTTCAATACCCGGGCACCAGCATCGGCGATCGCACTGGCGCGCGAGGCCGAGCTCGCGCTGACGCTCGACCAGATCCGACCGGCCCGCACGCTGGTGGATCACGCGCACGAAGTGGACGCGGCGCACCCCTATGTAACCGCCGTGAGCGGCCTGGTCTACCTGATAGACGGACATGCGCGGGAAGCCAAGGCTGCGTTCGAGACTGCCCTGCAGCGCGACCCAAAAGATGCCAAGGCATTGTTGGGTCTGGGTTTGGCCGAAATAAAGCTGGGCAACTTCCAAGGCGGGCAGGAAAGACTGCGGGCTGCGAATGAAGCCGATCCCGGCAACGCGCTGATTCTTACTTATCTCGGCCGCTCGCAACAGCAGCTCGGCCAAACCGAAGCGGCAAGGGCAAGCTGGCGTAGCGCCCAACAAGCCGACCCCAAGGATCCCGTTCCCTGGTTGTATCAGGCACAAGCGGAACTAAGGGAAAACCATCCTATGGACGCCCGCGAAAGTTTGCGCCAGGCACAAGCGCGGCTGGCCTATCGTTCGGTTTATCGCGGCGAACGTCTGCTCAAGGAAGACCAGCAATTGTTGCAGGCGAATCTCGCCGAGGTACAGCGTCAATTGGGATTAGATCGGCTCGCTTTTCGAACCCTGTCCGGCTCGGCCAGCGAAAAGAATACCGCCAACCTGAGGAATCAGGCCGATGTCCTGCAAGGTCAGCGCTTCGGCGAATCGGCGCGGCGCAGCCTGCTGCTGCAAAGCCAGTTCAACGCCAGACCGGGCGACCTGCCGCCGGAACTGGACATCTATGGTGACGGCGCGGGGCAAACCGGCGAGGCCGTCCCGCAGCATGGCGCTGTCAGCGGACTCAGCGCACAGCAGGCAAGCTACAACGATTACGACGAGGTGTTCAGCCGCCGCACCACGCTGGAAGCCGATGCCATTGCAGGCAGCCAGAACAGCAGAGGAGAGCAAATTCGTGTGGGCGTGGGCAGCGACACGCTGGGAGTGGGCATTGCGCAGCGCCGATACAAGACCGACGGTTTCGGGCTTTTCAACAATCTCGACAATCGTATCTGGCAGGCTACCGTGCAATGGCGACCGTTCGACTCCGCGCAGGTGTTCGTGTCGCGCCAGGCCTTCAAATCGGAGCGGGGTGAAACACGCTATCCTGCGGACCCGTTGAACTGGGGAGAATATAACCAGATTGAAGACAACAGCAGCGTCACGCGCTTGGGTTTGCGTTATAGCCTGGCGGACAACAGCGAGTTGCGCGGCCTGGTAAGTCGTCAGCAGACCAGTCAAATAGCCAACTGGGAATGGATCAGCAACACCTTGCCTTACAGCACCATGCCGCCTTTCTTCGGGCCCACGCTTCCCTTCCCGCAAGCGACCAACTATGCCAGCAGCGAAGCGCGTAGTGCGGAATTTCAGTATCGCCGCAGCGGCGCAGGCTATGCCTCGCAATGGGGCGTGCACGTGGTTCGCGCGCCACTTGATGGATCGGCCTATGGCTCTCCTGGCGTCACCAATATCGCGCGGCAAATCTATGCGGACTGGCAGCAGGCGTTGAATCCCTATTGGCAGATGGAAGCGGGATTGGCCTGGGGCAGGAACGACAAGGAGTGGGGCGCAAACAGCACTTCCTTGCGGCGCTGGCTGCCCAAGCTGGGCATGGTTTACACGCCGGACAGCGCGACGCATGTGCGCCTGGCCGCGTGGAAAAAACTGGACGATGCGGCAGTGGGCAATGCATCGCTGGCGCCGGCCAGCCTGGCAGGCATCGTGCTGAACCGCCCCGGCGATACCTACAAGCTGGTGCGAAGCGTCGCGCTGGGCGCGGACCGGCAACTGGATGCCGCCTGGCTGCTGGAGGGGCAGGCGCAGCGACGCTGGACTGACGAGCCGGTCTCTTCTGGTGGTGAACAGCAAATGGTTCGAAAGTGGGTTGACGGGTCCCGCCTGGCGTTGCACTGGCAACCCGGCAGTTACCCCTTGAATGTGACCTTCGCTTACGACGATGAGCACATCTGGAATGACCCCTTCATTCTCCAGCCGAATTCTGTCCAGGAACAACATTTGCGCTCGCAGCAACTTGGCCTGCGCTGGTTTGCCAGCGCGCAATGGACGGCGAACCTGGCTTGGAGCCACAACCTACTCGCCGCCACACAGCAATCATCGGATACCAATCTCAATCCCGTCCTGCTCGATGTTCGGGAGCGCTTCAATCAAACGGACGCCAGCCTGAACTGGCAATTCAACCGGACGGGATCGATGGACATCGGCGTGCGTAATGTCACCGGCAGGAGCGTTCAGTACACGGAGGCAGACCCGCTCATCCCGCGCTTCAGCAAGGGGCGGACGACGTATGCCAAGCTCAAGCTGGCTTGGTGAGCAAGCAGGGCGGTTTTTTTACCCGCCAATTATTGTTGGTGTTGTTGTCGGGCGGCTTGCGCATTGGGCAAGCCGTGTGTTTCTAATCACAAATGGAGAAGAATCATGAAAAGAATAGCACTCTTATTGTTGGCCTTGATCGCTGCACCCGCTTGGGCAGAGGATGCTCCTGCGCCAGCCCCCGCCACGCAAACTGCAGTCACTGTCCAGCTTTCGGGTTCGGTCAAGGGCGTGCAGGCGTTGCTGGCGAAGCTGGAAAAAGATGCGGTGTACAAGGATTCGGGATGCTCCGGCAAGCCGATGAAGAAATCCGCGAAGGCGGCGAAAATAAGCTGCACCAACGCCGGCGGCGCGCTACTCGCCTACCTGGGCGAGAATGCGCCGGACAAGGTGCGCTGGAGCATTTCCGCTGCTGGTGCCCGAATGTCCGCCACCGGTATTATCTGTCCCGTCGGATGTACAGCGACGGTTTGTGGCGGCGTCACGGGATGCTTCAGGAGAGGCTGCCTAGCTTGCTGAACCGGCAGGCGCATGCCCTTCCGTCGTTGAGTGCGGTTCCAGGCGCTGACGTTGTTGGCGGCGCGGGCATGACATGATGCCCGCGCCGTCTACCCCTTCCGACGGATGCAGATTGCGCTGGACACCCTACAGGTGATGCAAAAGGCAATCGAAGTATTTCCGGTGCCACCCGGCTTGCGGTGTTGTGCGTCGGGTATGGCAGCATGGGGTATCATGTGCGGAACAAGGTATGGGGCTGGACCCCGCAAGCTCACACGAAAAAATAGAAAAAGCAGGGGGAGGAGAGATGGCTATGGTGCTACAGAACGCATTCCGGGATAACAACATGGGATACGGCAATGTACCGGAGCGTATGAATCTCTTATTCGAACGGCGGGCCTATTTTTCTGCGACCATTAATTTCTGATGGAACTACTAGCCATCTGACTAAGCCGCTAATACGGCAAGTCATTGGTTATAGCCGGGCTGCTTTTTATCGTCCGGTCTTTCATTTCTCCCCCAGACTGCTGTCTGCAGCGCTGGTGTTTGCGCTTTCGTGTATGTCATCGGTGCAGGCGCAGCCATTGCGCGTCACTGTCCTCCTGAGCGAGGCGGGCGGCGCCTATCAGACGTTCAGCGAGGCATTGCGCAACAAGCTTCAGGCCGGGAAATTCGAGCTGAACATCAAGCGCGTCGGCGAGACGCTGGATGATTCAGGACTGTACGTCGGTGTCGGCATGAAGGCGGCATCGGTGCTGGCATTCAGGGATGTGCCAGCCGTGAACGTGTTCGTAACCAAAGCCGGATACGACAAATTGCAGCCCGTTCCGGCGCAGCGCACCACACCCCGCTCAGCTATCTACCTTGATCAGCCCGTGGAACGGCAGGTCGCCCTGCTGGTTGCGGCATTGCCGGATACGCGGCATGTCGGCGTGCTTTACACTTCACCCCCGCCGGAGCTTGCAAGCCTGCGCCGTCTTTTGGGGGACCGGAACATGCGCCTGCATGGACAGGCCGTCGATGAGGGGCATTCCCTGAACGATGCCCTGGAAAACGTGCTGAATGATAGCGAAGTGCTGTTCGTGTTGCCGGATGCCGAAGTCTATAACCCCGGCACGATACGCAATATCCTGCTGACGGCGTATCGCAAACAGGTTCCGCTGATAGGCATCTCACAGGCTTACGTCAAGGCGGGCGCCCTGTGCGCGGTATTCACGACGCCGGAACAGATCGCAGCCCAGGCAGCCTCCATGATCGGGCGCTATGCAGAATCGGGCAGGCTGCCCGCAGTGCAGTATCCATCCGAGTTCGACGTCTCGGTCAACATGCAGGTCGCGCGTTCGCTCGATCTGCGTATCAAAGACGCAGACAAGCTGCGCGAGGAAATCAGAATAGTTCCATGAAAAGGCAAGGGATAGAACGACAGACGCTGGCGGTAGCGATAATTCCGATCCTGGTCCTGGCCTTGTTGCTGGAAGGCTATTTCACCTACACGCGCTTCGCCGATCAGGATCGTGCTTTGTTCGAACGCGCCAAACTGATCGTTCGTCAACTCGCATCGGCCAGCGAATACCCGGTCTTTTCCGGCAATCACGGATTGTTGCAGCAACAGGTCGATATCGCCTTTTCCCAACAGGATGTCAATTCCGTTCTCGTGCTGGGTGACGACCTGAAATTTCTCGCCGGTGCAGGGGGCAAGCCCGATGCATTTGAGCGCAGGCATCTCGAAAGCCTGTCGGCCAAGGCGGGCGATCTCATTGCTTTCCAGGATGACCATAAGGTCCTGCGACTTTTCCATCCCATCGTTGCGACGCAGATCAAGCTGGATGAGTTGGGCGGCGGCAATGTCGACGAGATAGCCAACCTGGCAATGGGCAGCGTGATCGTTGAGGTCGGCAAGGACAGGCTGAATCGCGAGAAGGCAGAAATGCTGTTGCTCAACCTGATCCTGATGCTGGTCGTGTTGCTGACCACCATGATGATCGCCATGCGCGTGTCGCGCCGCATCACCCTGCCGGTGCTGGAAATGAACAATGCTATTCGCCGTATCGGCGAAGGGCATCTGGATACGCGTATCGCCGGGAATCGGGTGCAGGAACTGGATGCGCTTGCTGCGGGTATCAACGACATGGCGCACCAGTTGCTGCAGGACCGCACCAGCCTGCAGCAGCGCATCGATGATGCGACCCAGGAACTGCGCCGCAAGAAAGAAGAAGCGGAAAAAGCCAACTTCGACAAGAGCCGCTTCCTTGCCGCGGCGAGTCATGATCTGCGTCAGCCCATGCACGCGCTCGGTCTGTTCATCGGCGAATTGCATAGCAGGCTGGATACGCCGGAGCAACGCAAGATCGCGGACAAGGTGGAAGAATCGGTAGAAGCGATGTCCAGCCTGCTGGATGCGCTGCTGGACATTTCCAAGCTGGATGCCGGGGTAGTGATCCCGCAGATACAGGTGGTCGATATCGACGCAATGGCAAGGCGTTTGGTGCAGGATTTCAAGTCTGTCGCACAGCGCAAGAACATCACTTTGCACGTTCGGTGCACGAATGTCCTGATACTGAGCGACCCGGTGTTGCTGGAGCGCATCCTGCTCAATCTGGTGGGGAATGCGATCCGTTACACGCCGCAGAATGGCACGGTGCTGCTTGCTTTTCGCCGGCGCGGTGATGATCTGCGCATCGAGGTGCGTGACAACGGCATCGGCATACCGCAAGAAGAACAGCAGAACGTGTTCCGCGAATTCGTGCAACTGGCGAACAGCGCGCGCGACCGCAGCAAGGGCATAGGACTGGGGCTTGCCATCGTGGATCGTCTCGCCAGACTGCTGCATCACCCGCTGGTTCTGCGTTCTGCACCGAATCGCGGCTCCACGTTCTCCATCACGGTTCCGCGCGTGTTCGGGGTGGACGAGTTGCTGGCGGAAACGGACCAAACGCCTGACGCGAAGATGCCCAAGCATGACCAACTGGATAATCTCAGGGTGTTGGTCGTGGATGATGACTTACTGGTAAGGACCAGTACCGGCGGCATCCTCGAGTCCTGGGGGTGTCATGTCTCGTTAGCGGAAACTCTGCAAGAGGTCGGGGAGAAATACGCGGAATCGCATTTCGATCTGGTGATCTGCGATTATCGTCTGCCGGACGGCAACGGGCTGCAACTGGCTGATCGCATCGGCGAACATTGCGAGATAGCTCCCGCATTCATACTGGTCAGTGGGGATACCGCGCCTGAGATATTGCTGGCCGTGAAAGAGCGCGGACACCATTTGCTGCACAAGCCGGTGCGCCCGGCCAAGTTGCGCTCGCTGATCCTGTTCCTGCTGAAAAAGCGCAACGGTTCAGACGCGTAGTCCGGATAGGAGGCCCCGCGAAACCGTCGCAGGGCCAGGATGTTACAGGGGACGCTTGATGCTCACGCCACCGCGAACCTGTCCGGCGGAATAGCCAGTCGCCTGGTCATGCGGATAGTCTTCGGTCAGGCGCGTTTTCACAGTCTCGTCGATCGCATCGCTGGTTCCGTGGCAGGCCACGCAGCCGGGCTGCAGCACGATGCCTTTCATGTAACGGAAATATTTCCCATTGGGTTCGCTCACGATCTCGGCGGCTTCCAGCGTCTCCGGCTTCTCACCCTTGGCCATGCGAGCCTCGAACTGTTTCAATGTCTTCTGTTCCCACTCGTCCGCCGTGCCGAGCAGTGGATTGCGCACCTTCAGGCTGACGCGGGTGAGCTTGATGCCGTGCTGACGGGAGAGATCGCCTGCCATCCTGGGGGCGATGTCCTTGCAGACCTTGATGGCAGATGCCGGGCCGCCTTCGGTGACGGCTTTCTTGTTCTCTGCAATCAGTTGCTGCATGAAGGGCGCGACGATGGCGCGGCTCTCTTGCTGATACTTGGCGACGTCATCGGCCAATGCCGGAGCGGTAAAAACAGCGAGCAGGGCAGACAGAATGATTTTCTTGCGCATGGTATTTTCCTCAATAAAAAACGCCCGGGATGATCACGGGCGTAATGTGATGTTCAACGGATAATTACTTGTTCATCGGGCAGGTACTCATGCCGAAGATGGCATAGGCCGGGCAGAACTTGAAGATGCCGGTCACCAAAGGAACAACGCCGATCCAGCCCCAGACGCCGACGGTTCCGGTAGCGGCCAGTGCGATGAGCGCCAGACCCGCAACGATACGCAGGGTGCGGTCGATAGTGCCAACGTTGATTTTCATTTATTGCTCCTTGAAGAGGTTGAAGGAGCGGGCAGAATAGGAGGAAAGCGGGGGGGCTGTCTGTGACAATGGTCACATAGGCGGCAAGTCAGAGTTCAGCGAAGCGTTTGAGTGCCGCTGCATCGGTGACTTCGATCTGTTCCCGTCCCAGCTTCACCCAGCCTTGCTCGGCAAAGCCCTTGAGCAGGCGGCTGACCATCTCGCGCGCACTGCCGAGTTCGTCGGCCAAAGCCTGGTGTGTAGCGCGCAACGGGCTGGGCTTGGCGACGAGCAGGGCGGCGAGACGCTGGTCGAGTTTCTGGAAGGCGACGGCGGACACCAGTTGCATCAGGTCGGTGAGGCGGTCGGAGAACAGGTGGAACACATAATTGCGGAACGCTTCGTGTTTGCCCAGCAACGCGTGGAACGATGAGGCCGGAAGCAGCACCAGCTCCAGAGCCTGTTCGGCGATGCCGCGTGCCTGGTAGCGGGTATGTCCGAGCAGGCAGCTGCTGGTGAGGATGCAACTTTCTCCGGGAACGACGCGATAGAGCTGCAACTCGCGTCCGTTTGGCGCTGCTTTGACTACGCGGATGCTGCCGGACAGTAGCATGGGGAAACCCTGACATGGCTGGTTCTCGTCGAACACCAGCGTTCCGGCCGGCAGGGGCATGACCATCGCGCTTCCAAGCAACGCCTCCATCTCGGCCGCGGGCAGTTCACCCAGCATCGGGTACTGCTGCAACAGTCGGCTGCGGAGGTCGCTGCTGAGCATCGTCAATAAAAAATCCGCGAAGCGATTCGATTGCTCCCTCGCCCGCTTGCGGGAGAGGGTTGGGGTGAGGGAAACGAGTATCGATTCAACATTGGTTCGATGCTCGTTACTCAGGGCGCATGTGCGGGAACAGGATCACGTCGCGGATGCTGGCGCTGTCGGTCAGCAGCATCACCAGGCGGTCAATGCCGATACCTTGTCCGGCGGTTGGAGGCAGGCCGTATTCCAGCGCGCGCACGAAGTCGTTGTCCTTGAACATCGCCTCCTCGTCGCCTGCATCCTTGGCCGCGACCTGCGCATCGAAGCGGCGTTCCTGGTCTTCCGCGTCGTTCAACTCGGAGAAACCGTTGGCAATCTCGCGTCCCACGATGAACAGTTCGAAGCGCTCGGTGATCTCGGGGCGCGCATCGCTGCTGCGTGCCAGCGGCGAGACTTCGATGGGGTAGTCGATGATGAAGGTCGGTTCGAACAGGTGCGATTCTGCCAGCTCCTCGAACAGCGACAGCTGCAGGCCGCCGACGCCGTCTTCCGGCTTGTATTTCGCCTTCAGGTCCTGCAGTTCGTTGATGAGGAAGTCGCGGTTGCCCAGCTGCGCATCGGTGAACTGCGGATGATATTTCTGGATCGCCTGCACCATGGTCAGACGGTGGAAGGGTTTGCCCAGATCCAGCTCCTTGCCCTGATAGGAGATGAGGGTCGTGCCCAACACCTTCTGCGCCACTTCGCGGAACAGCCTCTCGCTGAAGTCCATCAGGTATTTGTAGTCGCGGTAGGCCTCGTAGAACTCGAGCATGGTGAACTCGGGGTTGTGGCGGGTGGAGACACCCTCGTTGCGGAAGTTGCGGTTGACCTCGAACACCTTCTCGAAGCCGCCCACCACCAGACGCTTCAGATACAGCTCGGGCGCGATGCGCAGATACATCTGCAGGTCGAGCGCGTTGTGGTGCGTGATGAACGGTTTGGCCGAGGCGCCGCCGGGGATGGGGTGCATCATCGGCGTTTCCACTTCCAGATAGCCGTGGCGGATGAAGAACTCGCGGATCGCCTGGATGATCTTGGTGCGCGTCATGAACACCTTGCGCGCATCCTCGTTGGTGATCAGGTCGAGGTAGCGCTGGCGATATTTCTGTTCCTGGTCGGTCAGGCCGTGGAACTTCTCCGGCAGCGGACGCAGCGCCTTGGTCAGCAGGCGCACCTGGGTCACGCGCACGGAAAGCTCGCCGGTCTTGGTCTTGAACAGCACGCCGCGTGGCGCCGAGGATGTCGCCGAGGTCGAAATGCTTGAACTCGCCATGCGCCGCTTCGCCGGTGATGTCGTTGCTGATGAACAGCTGCATGCGGCCGCTCATGTCCTGCACCGTGGCGAAGCTGGCCTTGCCCATCACGCGCTTCAGCATCATGCGTCCGGCCACCGCGACCGGGATCTGTGCTGCTTCCAGTTCGTCATGCGTCTTCTCGCCGAACTCGGCGTGCAGGTCGGCCGCCAGATGCTTGCGCTCGAAATCGTTGGGGAAGGCGACGCCTTTCGCGCGGATCGCGTTCAGCTTGGCGCGGCGCTCCGCGATGATCTGGTTTTCGTCTTGGGCTGGGATGTTGGGTTCGTTGCTCATGATGTTCTGTATGACTGAGTTGAATTTAAGCGGCGTGAAATATAGCACAGGGACGGGTTTTCTGGACTGGTTGCTGGTCCGTCATGCCCGCTCGCGCACCAGCACTTTCACGCCAGGTGCCCAGGCGTCCGTCGGCTTCTTCTTGAAAGTCACCAAGGTGAGCATGGACGGGTCGTAAACGCCGACGTTGTGCGTGACCGGCGTGGTCAGCAGGTATTGGGCGCGGGTGGCCTTGAGGAACTTCGCCACGCGCTCGATGTTGACGATGTCGAGGTGGGCGAAGGGCTCGTCGATGAACACGAAACCGCCGGGGCGCGATTCCTCCATCATCAGCGCCACCAGCAGGATCAGCGACTTCATCACCTGCTGGCCGCCGGAAGCATCGCCGTCGTTCATGCCCATGAAGCCCTTGTCGTCGAAGTTGAAGCGTACCGCGAGCCCGGCCTGCGCCAGCGACAGGTCGTGGTTCTCCAGCGCCACCGGTTCGTGTTCCACTTTGATGCCGGCCAGGTCGCCCAGCACCTTGAGGTTCTTCACGTAGCGGCCCACGGTGTGGCGCAGCACGGCGATGTATTGTTCGCGCGCCGTGTCGGTCTGGCTGCGCGCCATCTCGTTGTCGCGGCGGCGCGTGGCGAGGTCGCTTTCCATGCGCTGGTAGTCGTCCTTGATCTTGTCGCGCAGCGCGACCACCGTGTCGTCGGTCTCCCAGGATTCTTCCTTGAAGCGGTATTCGATCTCCTCGATGCGGCGGTTGATGTTGGTGGTGTCGCGGTATTTTTCGGCGATCTGCTGATTGGCGGTTTCGTCGCACCAGCCGGCCGGAAACTGTTTGCGGTTGCGGCGCAACGATTGCACGCGGCGGATCTGCTCGTCGCGCGCGGCGCGGTTCTCCTTGCCGCCGATCTCGCGTTCCAGCGTCTGCAGCGCGAACTGGATCTTCTGCAGGCTGCCGAACGCCATATTGACGGCCTTGTCGGCCTGGTCGCGTTCCTGCTGCGCCTGCAGCACCGTGTTGTCGCGGCGGCGCTGCACCAGCGTGTCGTAGTGCTGGCGCGCCTCGGCGAACTCCGCCGCGCGGGCGGCGAGCTGCGCGCTGGCGCTGACGCCGGCCAGTTGCGCCTGCTGGTTGCGGATGCGGGCGGTGAGGTCGCCCAGTTGCTGGCGCAGCGGGGCCAGCGATTTCTCGATGCCGTTGCGCTGCTCGCGCAACGCTTCCAGCCGCGCCTTGCCGAAGCGCGCCTGTTCCTGCGCGGCGTAACGTCCGCCGCGCCGTTCGCGCAGATAACCCTGGCGCGTGATCCAGTCTTCGCCGCGCGGCAGCTTGGCGCCGGCCACGGCATCTTCCACGCGGCGGGTGCGTTCCAGCGTGCGCAGCAGCCATTCCGGCACCGGCTTGGTGAAGCGCACCACTTCCAGCAGCGAGCCCTTGGGCGGCAAACCGGCAGGCAGGCAATCCGGCACGATGAAGTGGCGGTAGCGCAGCTTTTCGCCCAGCGCCATCGCCTGTTCGGCGTCCTTTTCCTGGGCCAGCAGCACGATGTGCGCGGACGGTGCGAGCACGGCTTCCACCGCCGCCTGCCAGGCAGGATCGGCGATCTCCACCACGTCGGCGAGCAGGTCGTGCGCGATACCGGCCTGGTTCAACGCCTGGCGGAAGGCGGCGACATCCTGCGGGTCGGCACGGCGTCCGGCGGCGAGGTTCTCCAGCATCTCGTCGAGCTGGCGCAGCTTCTGTTCCTGTTCGGCGATGCGCAGCAGCAGGTTGGCGCGCTCGCCTTCCAAGTGCTCGATCTCGCGCGCATCGGCGAGCTTGCCGCCTTCGCTGGCCTGCGCCTGCTGTTCCAGGCGCTGCTGTTGCTCGACGATGGTCTCCCAGCGACCGAGTTCGCGGTTCAGCTCGTTCAGCGCGCGCTGCTGGTTCTGCTCGCTGTCATGCGCGGCCTGGCGGCGCAGTTGTGCGGTTTCCAGCGCCTGTTGCTGCACCTGTGCTTCCAGTTGCATGGACTGCAGCTCGGCGCGCTTGGCGCGCCATTCGCGGCGCATGGTGAGCAGGGTGCGACGCGCGTTGGCTGCTTCGCGCTGCAGCAGGTGATGCTCCAGCCGTGGACGCGTTTCCGAGACCAGCGACGTGCGTTCCTGATTCAGGCGATGCCATTCCAGATAGCGGTTCACCTTCTGTTCGTGCTTCTCCAGGTTGTTGCCCAGGGCTTCCAGCTGGTTCTGCGCGGCATCCAGTTCGCGCGCGGTGTGTTCCTGGTGGTGGCGCGCTTCCTCGTAGCGTTCCAGCACTTCCTTGTCGCCGAACACCTGGAACACCAGGTCGAGCAGATCCTTGTGCGACAGCTCGCACAGCTTGTCGGTCTGCCCCTGTTCCAGCGACAGCACGCGGGCGATGGCGGGCGACAGTCCGGCGCTGTGCAGGATGCGCTGGTAGTCGCGCACGCCGAACTCTTCGCCCTGCGCCTCGATCTCCTGCAGGCTCACTTCGCCGTCGGCGATCCAGTATTTGCGCGACCAGTCGCCGCCTTTCTTGTCGATGCGGCAGGCCAGCGTGATCTTGTCCTGCTGGTAGGGCAGGCCGAACGGGCGGTAAGTGTTGTTGCCGGGCGGACGCTGGTTGTCCACCACGCCGCGCAGCCAGCAGAAGTCCTCGCCGTTGCGGCGCACGTAGCGCTTGTAGTCGCGCTTCTTCGAGCACTCCAGCGCCAGCAGCGTGCGCATGGCGTCGAGCAGCGTGGTTTTGCCGGAACCGTTCGGGCCGGAGATGGTGATGATGGGCGCATCCAGCGGCAGTTTGAAATTGCGCCAGTAGTCCCAGTGGACTGTTTCCAGTTCCATCAACCTAAACATTCGGCCTCCTCCATGAATTCATTTTGCGGGCGAATCGCGGCGTCGCGTGCTCGTTCGCGCCTCGCCTATCTAGCTGATATGTCTCGTTGCTCACTGCGCGGCTCCTTGCGCTTCATCCCGCAAAAGTGAATTCCTGGAGGAGTCCTTATGCAACTCCTCCAGCGTCACATCGCGCAGGATGCCGCGCTGTTTCAGCAGGTCGGACAGCGCGCCGTTGAGGATGCGCGGCGCCATCTCGGCGTAGTCGAAGGCGAGGTCGAGCAGCGGGCCTTCGTTGATCATCTTGTTCTTCAGTTCGATGAAGCCGAGGCGCGACAACTGCGGCAGCACGAATTGCTGCAAGCGGGTTTTCCCGCCGAGCAGTTTGCCGTAGTCCTCCAGCAATACGCTTTGCGAAATGCCGCGCGAGGCCTCGTGCGCCAGCGGGGTGAGTTTCACGGTCTCGAACATCTCGGTTTGATCTTCTTTCCGCGTCGTCTCGCCGGACTGCTGGCGCTCGCGCTTGGGCAGGATGATGAGCGCCCACAGGATCACCAGCAGCGCCACGGCATCCTTGGGCAGGCCGAGGTTGCTGGATTGCCAGGCGTCGTTCTGCTCGAACACCGCGCTCTCGCATTCGCGCGTGAGGGCGATGCCGACATAGGCGGAGAAGGGGTGCGCCAGCAGGCGCAGGCCGCTGCTGGCGAGACGCTGTTCCACTTCGTCGCGAAAACCGGCATCGACCAGCAAGCGGCGCACTTCCTTGTCTTCGCGCGGCAGGTAGCGCAATGCCAAGAGGCGTGCGATCAGGCGGGCGGCGTGATCCTGATTCATGGGGTCTTCTCCTGTTGCGGTTCGATGTGGCCGTCGCTCATCGCGGCGATCTCATCGCGTCCTATGGTTTTCAGTTCCAGGCTCTCATCCCAGCGCAGGCGCAGCGGCAAATGCGCCAGGGGAGCCAGTTCGGGGTCAACGTTCTGTTCGCCGAGGAAAGACAGCAGCGACAGGCGGTATGAGGCATCGCTGAAATTGCCGCCGACGATGCCGTCGGCCAGATTCATCGGCTCCTCCAGCCCGGCCAGCAGGCGCGTCAGCGCGGCCAGTTGGTAGGGCGGCTCGTGCTGGACGTCGTCCACGTATTCGACTTCGGCGGGGGTGGGCATGGCGGAGACGCGGCGGTTCGGCTGTTCGCGCGCGACGAACTCCTCGGTGTTGTCCAGCATCACGTCGGGCAGGATGAGGGTGCATTCCGGCGTAATCGACAGTTGTTCGGCGGCGAGCGCAACCAGTTCGTCCACGTTGCGCTCCTTGAGCCAGGCCGCGAGTTCGGAAGAACTGAGGCCGCCGTGCGACAGGTGCACCTGCTGGCGGGTGATCTCTGCCAGCTCGCGCTGGAACACCGACGACATGCGCATGATGCGCGACTGGCGCGAGCCGATCTCCTGCGCCAGCCGCCAGCTGGCGTCGTCGGCGAAGCCTTCGGCAGAGAGGTCGCGCAACACCTCGTTGGCTTTCTCCATCCACTGCCACACCGAAGCCAGCTTGCTTTGCGCGGCGCGCAGGCGAAATTCCGAGCCGGAAGCGACGGCCTGGGAGAATTCTTCCTCCAATTCCGCAAGGCGCGCCAGCAGGTGCGCCAGCGCTTCCGGCGACAGCTTGCCGACGGCGGCGCCAGCAGCGATCTGCGCGGCGAGGAATCCCAGCTCGCCGTCCTGTTCGGTGCTGAACGACAGCAGGCTGGAGAGCGCGGACAGCACCATGCGTCCGGCGGAGGAGAGTTGGTAAACGTGGCGCTCGCTGTCCCACAATAGCAGCTCGTGCTCGCGCAGGCGGCCGAGCACGGTGTTGAGTTTGGACTGATTGATGAAGGCGAAGTGGCTTTGCAGTTCGCGCGGCGCCCATTCCGGCGCGGTGGCGCGCAGACCGATCTCGCGCAACACCATCAGGCGCACCATCACCTCGTCGTCGCCGCCGCGGAACAGCGCGATCATTGCGCCGATCAGCGGTTTGGCTTCGACCAGCGGAAAGAACTGCGGCACGTCGGCGGGCTCGACGCCCGCGACGAAGAATTCGGCGAGGCCGTTATCTTCCCGCTCGGACATCTGACTTAAACGCCTTGCTTCAGGCTGGCTTCGATGAAGGGATCGAGGTCGCCGTCGAGCACTTTCTGGGTATTGGAGATTTCGACGTTGGTGCGCAGGTCCTTGATGCGCGACTGGTCGAGCACGTAGGAGCGGATCTGGTGGCCCCAGCCGACATCGGACTTGGTGGCTTCCAGTTTGTCGGCCTCGGCTCGGCGTTTGCGCAGCTCTTCCTCGTACATGCGCGACTTCAGCATCGACATGGCTTCGGCGCGGTTCTTGTGCTGCGAGCGGTCGTTCTGGCACTGCACCACGATACCGGTCGGGATGTGGGTGATGCGGATCGCCGAGTCGGTCTTGTTGATGTGCTGGCCGCCCGCGCCGGAAGCGCGGAAGGTGTCGACGCGCAGGTCGGCCGGGTTGATGTCGATCTCGATCGAGTCGTCCACTTCGGGATAGACGAACAGGCTGGCGAAGGAGGTGTGGCGGCCGCCGGAGGAATCGAACGGCGACTTGCGCACCAGCCGGTGCACGCCGGTCTCGGTGCGCAGGTGGCCGTAGGCGTATTCGCCCTCGACCTTCAAAGATGCACTGCGTATGCCGGCCACGTCGCCCGCTGTCTCTTCCAGCACCTCGACCTTGAAGCCTTTGCGTTCGCAGTATTTGAGGTATTGCCGCAGCAGCATCGAGGCCCAGTCGCAAGCCTCGGTGCCGCCGGCGCCGGCCTGGATGTCGATGAAGCAGTTGTTGGGGTCGGCCGGGTTGGAGAACATGCGGCGGAATTCGAGCGCCTCGACGCGCTGCCTGGATGTCCTGCGCGTCGGCGGCGATGCTCAACAGGCTATCCTCGTCGTTCTCGGCTTGCGCCATCTCGAACAATTCGGCGGCATCGTCGAGGTTCTGGCCGATCTTGGTCAGACCGAGCACCACGTCTTCCAGCGCTTTGCGCTCGCGCCCCAATTCCTGGGCGCGCTTGGCGTCGTTCCAGATGGCGGGGTCTTCGGTGAGTTGGGCGACTTCGGCTAAGCGTTCCTGCCTGGTATCGAAGTCAAAGATACCTCCGTAGTTCGAGGTTGCGGGCGCGCAGATCCTGGATCTGGTTGGAAATGGCGTTGATTTGTTCTGCATCCATTTTTCTGTCTTCTGTCGCTGCTTGGAAAGGCCGCGATTATACACGGTCTCGAGTGTATCGAAGGGGCTCGCCCCCTGTCAGGTCACAGGAACAGCAGACCGAACAACACACCGAATGCAATGGCACCGAATCCGATGGCGACTTGCCGGGCCAGCGCGCGGCCGCCGATGAACACGACCATGCCGAACTTGAAGGCGAGGTTGGAGAGAAAGGCGATGGCTATCGAGATGACGGTCTGGTGGTCGCTCAGTTGTCCGAGGTTGAACAGGCGCAAGCTGGACAGCGTGATGGCATCCACATCGGTCAGGCCGGACACCAGTGCCACGGCGTACAGGCCCTGACTGCCGGCAAGGTCGGCCATCCATGCCGAACCGAGCAATATGACGACATACAGCAGGCCGAAGCCGATTGCGGTATGCAGTTCCGCCGGGTTGGAGGTCTCGGGGATATAGAGTTCAGTCACCTTGCTGGTCTTTTGCCATGCATAAATAGAGACGATGATGCCGGTGACCAATCCGCCTGCGAACACTGGAATCAGTTCCGGCAAGGCACCATAAGCCACAACCGAACTCACTACCAGCAAACGCAGCAATACCACTACGCTGGCAATCACGATCACCGAAGCGGCGATCTGGGTCATCGCTTGGTTGGCCTTGCCGTGCTTGGCGTAGATCATGGTGGTAGCCGTGCTCGACACCACGCCGCCGAGGAAGCCCAGCAGCGGCGCGCCATAGCGCGTCCCGACCACATGCAATGCGGCGTAACCCGCCAGGCTGATGCCGGAGATGAGCACTACCATCAGCCAGGCCTGATGCGGATTGAACGCGTTATAGGGGCCGAAATCCTCATTGGGGAGGATGGGCAGCACGATGAAGGAGAGCACCGAGAATTGCAGCACGGCGACCAGGTCGCGGCGCGTCAGACGTTGCGTGAACCCGCGCAACTCCGGCTTGAAGTAGAGCAGGGTGGTGATGCCGATCGCCAGCATGACTGCGAGCGTGGAAAGATCGAACCAGACCATCACCCCCAGGCCGTAACTCAGCAGCAGGGCAACCACGGTAGTGGTGCCGGGATCGGCCTCCTCGGCTACCGTATTGAGATAGGCGGCGATGATGGTTCCTGCCACTGCCAGCAGTCCTGCGATGACCAGCCAGGGGGAGTCGAGTTTGGTGGAAAGCATGCCCATCAAGGTGCCGAGCACCGCGACCAGCGCGAAGGTGCGCAGCCCGGCTTTGGCCGAAGGGTTGCGTTCGCGTTCCAGCCCGATCAACAGGCCGATGGCGAAGCTGGTAAGAAACTGCGGCAAGGCCTCAATGCCGTTGCCTTGCAGGAAACCGGTGTCCATCTTTCACCTCACGACCAGTGGCGCACAATGAGTTGCAGCGTCTCGTTTCCATTGTATTCATTGACGCTCAGGCTGTATACCGCGCGGATCGACTCCGGTGCAGGTTCCGCGGAAAAGAAGCGGATGGCGTCGAGACTCCCGGCGGGCGACGACAGCTTGAGTTTGAGATGCTTCTCGCCGACGACACGCTGCGACTGCACGCCGAAATTCCCCTCGAACAGCGGTTCGGGAAAGCCCTGGCCCCACACCTGGCGTTGCAGATCGTGGGCGGTCCGCAGCGAGAACTCGTTCGCTTCAAGTTCGCCGTCGGTGGCGATGGTCTTCACCAGGGCGTCGGCATCGAGCAACTCGCGCGAGACATCCTCGAACGCCTTGCGGAAATCGTCGAGATGTTCCTCGCGGATGCTCAGGCCCGCCGCCATCGCGTGCCCCCCGAACTTCTGGATCAGGTGCGGCTGGCGTTTGGACACCAGATCGAGCGCATCGCGCAGATGCAGTCCGGCGATGCTGCGCCCCGATCCTTTGAGTTCGCCAGTTTGGGAACGGGCAAAGGCGATCACCGGGCGGTGGAACTTGTCTTTCAGGCGCGAGGCAAGGATGCCGATCACGCCCTGGTGCCAATCCTCGTCGAACAGCGACAGCGAATAGCCGTCCGCCGGGTCGAAGTCGTCGAGCGTCGCCAGCGCGCTATCCTGCATGTCGGCCTCGATGCTGCGCCGCTCGTGGTTCAGCGCATCCAGCCTGGCGGCGATGTCGCCGGCTTCAGCGTCGTCGTCGGTGAGCAGGCAGTGGATGCCGACGCTCATGTCTTCCAGTCGTCCGGCCGCGTTCAGGCGCGGGCCGACCATGAAGCCCATCTCGAAGGCAGACGCCTGTTCGGCCGGCCTGCGCGCCACGCGCAACAGGGCCCGGATGCCCGCGCAACTGCGGCCGGCGCGGATGCGCTGCAGGCCTTGGTGCACGAGGATGCGGTTGTTGTCGTCCAGCTTCACCACGTCCGCCACCGTCCCGAGCGCGACCAGATCGAGCAACGTTCCAAGATTTGGCTCGGCCTTGTTGGCGAACGCGCCGCGCTTTCGCAGTTCTGCGCGCAGCGCCATCAGCACATAGAACATCACGCCTACCCCCGCCAGATGCTTGCTGGGGAAGTCGCAGCCGGGCTGGTTGGGGTTCACGATGCACCGCGCATCCGGCAGCGTATCGCCGGGCAGGTGATGGTCGGTCACCAGCACCTGCATGCCCAGCCGCTGCGCTTCGGCCACGCCTTCCACGCTGGCGATGCCGTTGTCCACGGTGAGCAATATGTCTGGTCCGGATTGTTTGGCGAGGCGCACGATCTCGGGCGTCAGTCCATAGCCATACTCGAAACGGTTGGGGACGATGAAATCCACCTGCGCGCCAAGAGCGCTCAATCCGCGCATGGCCACCGCGCAGGCGGTAGCCCCGTCGGCGTCGTAGTCGGCCACGATCAGCAGCTTCTTCTTGTCCGCGATGGCATCGGCCAGCAGGCGGGCCATGGTCTCGGCGTTCTTCAGCAGGGCGAAGGGCAGCAGGCGCTTGATGTCGGTGTTCAGCTGCGCTGCATCGTTGATGCCGCGCGCCGCGTAAATCCGCGCCAGCAAAGGAGAAATGCCGGATTCGGCGAGCTGCAAGGCGGTGTCGGCAGGGTAGGGGCGTTGCGTGATCTTGCTCATCGGGAAGGGCCTGGATTTTGCACACAGTGTAGCAGACGGGTAATCGTCTTTTGATTCCAGTTCGGTTAGAATGCCGCCCTCTCAAAAAACGACGCAGGCATATCGTGGCATTGATAGTTCAGAAATACGGCGGCACTTCAGTTGGCAGCCCCGAGCGCATCAAGAATGTAGCGCAGCGCGTAGCAAAATACCGGGCACAAGGACACCAGGTGGTGGTCGTGGTCTCCGCCATGAGCGGCGAGACCAATCGCCTGATCAAACTTGCGCACGAGATACAGAAACACCCCGATCCGCGCGAGCTGGATGTGGTGATCTCCACCGGCGAACAGGTGACCATCGGCCTGCTGGCGATGGCACTGAAGGACGCCGGTCTGCCGGCCAAGAGTTACACCGGCGCGCAGGTCAAGATCCTTACTGACAGTGCCTTCACCAAGGCGCGCATCCTCAGCATCGACGAACAGAACATCCGCACCGACCTGGCCAACGGCAATGTCGTGGTGGTGGCCGGCTTCCAGGGTATGGACGAAGACGGCAACATCACTACTCTGGGTCGCGGCGGGTCCGACACCACGGGCGTGGCAATCGCCGCGGCGCTGCGTGCCGACGAGTGCCAGATCTACACCGACGTGGACGGCGTCTATACCACCGACCCGCGCATGGTTCCCGAAGCGCGCCGCCTCAAGAGCATCACCTTCGAAGAGATGCTGGAGATGGCGAGCCTGGGTTCCAAGGTGCTGCAGATCCGCTCGGTCGAGTTCGCCGGCAAATATAAAGTCAAATTGCGTGTGCTCTCCAGCTTTGCCGAAGAGGGCGAGGGTACGCTGATCACTTTCGAGGAAGGCAATAAAATGGAACAGGCAATCATCTCAGGTATCGCGTTCAATCGCGACGAAGCAAAGATCACCGTGCGCGGCGTGCCCGACAAACCCGGCATTGCCTATCAGATACTGGGCCCGGTGAGCGATGCCCACATCGACGTGGACATGATCATCCAGAACGTCGGCGTGGACGGCTCCACCGACTTCTCCTTCACCGTGCATCGCAACGAATTCGCCAAGGCGATGGACATCCTGAAGAACAAGGTGCAGTCGCACATCGGCGCACGCGAAGTCATCGGCGACGACAAGACCGCCAAGGTCTCCGTGGTCGGCGTCGGCATGCGTTCCCATGTGGGCATCGCCAGCAAGATGTTCCGCACTCTGGCGGAAGAGGGCATCAACATCCAGATGATCTCCACCTCCGAGATCAAGATCTCCGTCGTCATCGACGAGAAATATCTGGAGCTGGCAGTGCGCGTGCTGCACAAAGCGTTCAATCTGGATCAGGAAGACGCATAAAACGTTTGACCGAGAGCGCGCTGAATCAGTATTATGCGCGCCTCTTCGGAGAGGTGGCCGAGAGGTCGAAGGCACTCCCCTGCTAAGGGAGCATACGAGACTAAAACTTGTATCGAGGGTTCGAATCCCTCCCTCTCCGCCACGAAAAGTAACAGCAGCAAAACATGCGCCGGTAGCTCAGCTGGATAGAGTACTTGGCTACGAACCAAGGGGTCAGGAGTTCGAATCTCTTCCGGCGCACCAATCAAGTATGAAAATGGGCAACTTTAATAGAGTTGCCCATTTTTATTTTCTGCATTGCTTTCGCAAAGTTGCACTGTGACCTCGACGGTCTCACGCGCCGCACGAACAGCCCCCGTCATCCGCCGATATAAGACATTTCCACTTTGGTGGCATCATGGACGGTTGCCAGGTGGCGCAGTTGCGAATAGCGGTCGTTGCGTTGCTGCCATCGTTCGGCGATGAGATTCGCGAGTACGTTGTCGGTCGCCCCCTGTCGCAGCGGGTCGCGCAGACGCAGTCCATCGCTGGCGAACAGGCAGTTGTAGAGCTTGCCGTCGGTGGAAAGGCGGGCGCGGCTGCATTCGTGACAGAATGCCTGGGTGACGGATGCGATCACGCCGACCTCGCCGGCGCCATCGGCATAACGCCAGCGCTCCGCAACTTCGCCGCTGTAATTGGGATCAAGCTGTTCCAGCGGAAAGCGTTCGGCGATGCGGGCGAGTATCTCCCGTGCCGGAACGACATCGTCCATGCGCCAGCCGTTGGTGCGACCGACATCCATGAATTCGATGAATCGCAACACGATCCCGGTATGGCGGAAGTATTCGGCCATGGGCACGATCTCGTGTTCGTTCACGTCGCGCTTGACCACCATGTTGACCTTGATCTGCTCGAATCCTGCGGATCGCGCTGCTTCAATGCCTTCCAGCACCGCGGCAACGGCAATGTTCGTATCGCTTATGCGATGGAAGGTGGCGTCGCTCAAGCCATCGAGGCTGACGTTCAGGCGCCGCAATCCGGCGTTCTTCAGCGTCAAGGCCTTGCGCGCCAGCAGCACGCCGTTGGTGGTCAACGCGATCTCGAGCGGCTGGCCGTCCATGGTTTGCAGCGGAGCGAGTCTCTCGATGAGTTGTTCGATGCCGTGCCGGAGCAGCGGCTCGCCGCCGGTCAGGCGGATCTTCCTCACACCCATGCGGACGAACAGGCGGGCGAGGCGTTCGATCTCCTCGAACGTCAGCAATTCGGCGCGCGGCAGGAAAGTGTGGCTTTCGTCGTATATCTCGCGCGGCATGCAATAGCTGCAGCGCAGGTTGCAGCGGTCCGTCACGGAGATGCGCAGGTCGCGCAGCGGCCGCTGCAGGCTGTCCAGCAGCGTGTCCGAATAGTCACGCTCCACATCCAGGGCGCGATAGTCCACGGCAGCGTCTTGTTGCGCTGCAGAGGTAACCGGAATGATGCGGAAGGTGTCAGTCATGGCCATGGATGTCCGGGGAAAGTATCAGTCACTTCTTTGCAACTTACAAGCCAATACCCATGATGTTCGCAGTGCCGGACGGGTGCGGGCCATGCGGATACAGGCAGCCAGCGGAGGCGCCGGCTTTGTTTCAGACGCCTGGATACAGGTCAGAGACCCTGTCGGCGATAAAACATTGACAAGCTCAGATCAAGATGGTCTTATTGCCCCGCAAACATGACTATTCGCATCAACTTTTTTTTACGCAACGTAAACATAAGGAGGCGGAGAAAATGCAAGTCACCCGGAGACAATTCTTCAAGGTCTGCGCAGGCGGGTTGGGCAGTTCCAGCCTGGCCATGCTGGGGTTCATGCCCGGCGAAGCGCTGGCCGAGGTGCGCGAGTTCAAGCTCACGCGTTCCACCGAAACCCGCAATACCTGTCCCTACTGTTCCGTGAGCTGCGGCCTGCTCATGTACAGCTACGGCGACAAGGCCAAGAACGCCAAGGCCAGCATCTACCACATCGAGGGCGATCCCGATCATCCGGTGAACCGCGGCACGCTGTGCCCGAAGGGCGCCGGCCTGCTCGATTTCGTCCACAGCCCCAACCGCCTCAAATACCCCGAGTACCGCGCGCCCGGCTCCAAGGAGTGGAAGCGCATCTCCTGGGACGAGGCGTTCGACAAGGTCGCGCGGCTGATGAAGGACGACCGCGACAAGAACTTCGTCGCCAAGAACGCCGACGGCGCCACGGTCAACCGCTGGATCACCACCGGCTTCCTGGCGGCATCGGCCGCGAGCAACGAGACCGGCTACATCACGCACAAGGCCGTCCGAAGCCTGGGAGTGCTGGCGTTCGATAACCAGGCGCGTGTCTGACACGGCCCGACGGTGGCAAGTCTTGCCCCGACGTTTGGCCGCGGTGCCATGACCAATCACTGGGTCGATATCAAGAACGCGAATGTGGTGATGGTGATGGGCGGCAATGCCGCCGAGGCCCACCCCTGCGGTTTCAAGTGGGTGACCGAGGCGAAGGCGCACAACAACGCCAAGCTCATCGTCGTCGATCCGCGCTTCACCCGTTCCGCGGCGGTGGCGGATTACTATGCGCCGATCCGCACCGGCACCGACATCGCCTTCCTGGGCGGGGTGATCAACTACCTGCTGAGCAACGACAAGATCCAGCACGAATACGTCAAGGCCTACACCGACGCCAGCTTCATCGTGCGCAAGGACTACAAGTTCGAGGACGGCCTGTTCTCCGGCTACGATGCCAAGACGCGCAAGTACGACAAGTCCACGTGGATGTACGAGATGGGGGCGGACGGCTATGCCATGGTCGATCCCACGCTGCAAGCATCCGCGCTGCGTGTTCAATCTGCTGAAGCAGCACTACGCCCGCTACACGCCGGATGTGGTGAGCAACGTCTGCGGCACGCCCAAGGAGCAGTTCCTCAAGGTGTGCGAGATGATCGCCGAGCACCTCCGTGCCCGACCGGACCATGACCATCATGTACGCCCTGGGCTGGACGCAGCATTCCACGGCTCGCAGATGATCCGCACCGCGGCGATGGTGCAGCTGCTGCTCGGCAACATCGGCATGGCGGGCGGCGGCATGAACGCCCTGCGCGGCCACTCCAACATCCAGGGGCAGACCGACCTGGGCCTGCTGTCCAACCTGCTGCCGGGCTACATGACGCTGCCCGGCGAGAAGGAGACGGACTACCAGGCCTACATCGACAAGCGCGCCCAGAAGCCGCTGCGGCCGGGCCAGCTGACCTACTGGCAGAACTATCCCAAGTTCCACGTCAGCCTGATGAAGGCCTGGTGGGGCGACGCGGCCACCACGGAGAACAACTGGTGCTACGACTGGCTGCCCAAGCTCGACAAGGCGTACGACGTGCTGCAGGTGTTCGAGCAGATGCACCAGGGCAAGGTGAACGGCTATGTCTGCCAGGGCTTCAACCCGCTCGCGGCCTTCCCCAACAAGGCCAAGATCGGCGCGGCGCTGGCCAAGCTGAAGTATCCTGGTGGTCATCGATCCGCTGGCGACCGAGACCTCGGAGTTCTGGAAGAACTACGGCGAGTACAACGACGTGGACTCCGTCGCAAGATCCAGACCGAGGTGTTCCGGCTGCCGTCCACCTGCTTCGCCGAGGAGGACGGCTCGCTGGTCAACTCCGGCCGGTGGCTGCAGTGGCACTGGAAGGGCGCCGAGCCGCCCGGCGACGCGAAGGGCGACCAGGAGATCATCGCCGGCATCTTCCTCAGGCTGCGCGAGCTGTACAAGAAGGAGGGCGGCGCCTTCCCCGATCCGATCCTCAACCTGACCTGGCCGTACAAGATCCCGCACGCTCCTTCCGCCGAGGAACTGGCCAGGGAGTTCAACGGCAAGGCGCTGGCGGACATCACCGATCCCAAGGACACGACCAAGGTGATCCGCAAGGCCGGCGAGCAGCTGGACGGCTTCGCCCAGCTCAGGGACGACGGCACCACGGCCTGCGGCTGCTGGATATTCTCCGGCGCCTGGACCGAGAAGGGCAACGCTGATGGCGCGGCGCGACAACTCGCGACCCGTAGCGGCCTGGGCAACACGCTCAACTGGGCGTTCGCCTGGCCGGCCAACCGGCGCATCCTCTACAACCGCGCCTCCTCCGACCCCGCAGGCAAGCCGTGGGATCCGAAGCGCAAGCTGATCGGCTGGGACGGCACCAAGTGGGGCAGGCACGGACATCCCGGACTTCAAGGCCGACGTCGCCACCGGGCGACCGCGATGAATCCCTTCATCATGAACCCGGAAGGGGTGGCGCGCCTGTTCGCCGTGGACAAGATGGCGGAAGGTCCTTTCCCCGAGCACTACGAGCCGTTCGAGACGCCCATCGACACCAACCCGATGCATCCCAAGGTGGTGAGCAACCCGGGGGCGCGGGTGTTCAAGGGCGATTGGGAGAGCTTCGGCAAGTCCAAGGACTATCCCTATGCGTGCACGACCTACCGCCTGACCGAGCACTTCCACTACTGGACCAAGCACGTCGAGGCTGGCCGCCATCATCCAGCCGGAGCAGTTCGTCGAGATCGGCGAGGAACTGGCGCAGGAGAAGGGCATCAAGGCGGGCGACACGGTGAAGGTGAGCTCCAACCGCGGCTACATCAAGGCCAAGGCGGTGGTGACCAAGCGCATCAAGCCGCTGCAGGTGGACGGGCAAGACGGTCCACCACGTCGGCGTGCCGATCCACTGGGGCTTCAAGGGCGTGGCCAAGAACGGCTACATCGCCAACACCCTGACGCCATTCGTAGGCGACGCGAACACCCAGACGCCGGAGTTCAAGTCGTTCCTCGTCAACATCGAGAAAGCGTGAGGAGGTGAGCCATGGCACTGCAATCGCTCGATATTACCCGCCGCTCCGCCACCACCACGCCTTCTCCGCACGAGCGCCAGACGGCCGAGGTGGCAAAGCTGATCGACGTCTCCAAGTGCATCGGCTGCAAGGCCTGCCAGGTGGCGTGCATGGAATGGAACGATCTGCGCGACGACGATCGGCACCAACGTGGGCGTCTACGATAACCCGCCGGACCTGTCCGGCGCCATCCTGGACGGTGATGCGCTATGCCGAAGTGGAGCCGGAGCCGGGCAAGCTGGAATGGCTGATCCGCAAGGACGGCTGCATGCACTGCGCCGATCCGGGCTGCCTCAAGGCCTGTCCGGCTCCCGGCGCCATCGTGCAGTACAGCAACGGCATCGTCGATTTCCACCAGGAGAACTGCATCGGCTGCGGCTACTGCATCACCGGCTGCCCCTTCAACATCCCGCGCATCTCGAAGAAGGACAGCAAGGTCTACAAGTGCACGCTGTGCTCCGACCGGGTGGCGGTGGGGCTGGAGCCGGCCTGCATCAAGGCCTGTCCGACGGGGGCGCTCGTGTTCGGCACCAAGGACGACATGATCCACCATGCCGAGGGGCGCATCACCGACCTCAAGAGCCGCGGCTATGCCAATGCCGGGCTGTACGATCCGCAGGGAGTGGGCGGCACGCATGTCATGTACGTGCTGCAGCATGCCGACAGGCCGGGTCTGTACAACGGCTTGCCGCTGGATCCGTCGATCAGCGCGCTGGTCGGGCTGTGGAAGGGAGTCGCCAAACCGCTGATGAGCCTGGGCCTTGGTTTGGCCGTGCTGTTCAGCTTCTTCCACTACGTCAAGACCGGACCCAACGAGGTGGAGGAAGAGACAGAAAAGTGACGCAATGATTCGGATGCGGATGGACGCCGGCAAGTTGATCTGCATCCCAACCCGACTCTCAAGGAGTGATCATGAGCAACGAAACCAATCTGGTACAACGTCACGATGCCAATGTGCGCTTCAACCACTGGGTCGTGGCCATCGCATTCGTCCTGCTGACTTTGAGCGGGCTCGCGCTGTTCCACCCGGCGTTCTTTTTTCTGACCAGCCTGTTCGGGAGCGGCACGTGGTCGAGGATCCTGCATCCCTTCATCGGTGTGGTGATGTTCGTGTCTTTTCTGGGTCTGGCAGCGAAGTTCTGGAAAGACAATCACATCACGGACGCCGACCGCGAGTGGCAGAAGCATCTGGCAGATATCATGGCGAACAAGGCTACGAACCTGCCCAAGATCGGGAAATACAACATGGGCCAGAAATATGTGTTCTGGACGATGGTAGCCACCATTCCGGCCCTGCTGGTGTCCGGCTTCATCATCTGGCAGCCGTATTTCGCGCCCGTCTTTCCCGTCGGACTGGTCCGCTTCGCCGTGCTGATACATGCACTGGCTGCGTTCGTCGCCATCCTGACCATCATCGTGCATGTCTATGCTGCCATCTGGACACGCGGCACCATACGCGCGATGACCCGCGGCACAGTGACCGCCGCCTGGGCCAAGCATCACCATCCGGGGTGGTATGAGGAAATTTCCAAGGGAGCGAAGCAATGACCACCACCATCATCCAGCCGGGCGAGATCGAACCGCCAGCAGGCGAGATCCCCTTCATCCATATTCCGGAAAAGAACGGGATATTCAGCGACCGGGCAGCGCGGCTGCGCACGCTCGCGCAAGACCATACCATGAAGGGCTTTCTCCGCTTCATGGCGAGCATCTGCGATGCGCAACAGGCTGCGCTGGCCGCCTTTCCCGAGGTGCCCTTGCCGCATGAAGCGCAACTCAGGCTCTGCCAGGAGCACGGCATGCCCCCGCTGTCCGTGCAAAGCTGGCCGCGCGATCCGGCCTGGCAAGCGGCACTCAGGCAGATAGTGGCGAATGTGGAAGACCCTACGCCGGCTGCAAAAGCGGTCATCGGCCGCGTGAAAGAGATGGACAGCACTGCGTTGGAAACATTTGCGGATGCGATCCTGTGCGGCCGCCGCGACGAAATTGATCTTGCTGCAGCGCCCTTCGTCGCTGCGGCGCTGCAAGTGTACTGGACCCACATGGTGACCACCCTGGGCGCTCGCGCATTCGGCCGCAGCGACATCTCTAACCTTTGCCCGGTATGTGCCTCCGCTCCGGTTTCGAGCATCGTGCGCATCGGCGGTGCCGAACAGGGGCTGCGCTATCTCAGTTGTTCGTTGTGCGCGACGCAGTGGCATATGGTCCGCGCCAAATGCAGCAATTGCGATTCGACCAAGGGTCTCGGCTACTACGCGATCGAGGGCGCATCCGGCGCGGTGAAGGCGGAGTCCTGCGACGAATGCGGCACCTACCTCAAGATCGCCTATATGGACAAGGATCCGTATGTCGATCCCATTGCCGACGATCTGGCCGCGCTTGCGCTTGATCTGATGATGGACGACATCGGAAAATCAAGGAGCGGCCCCAATCTGTTCCTGATGACCGCATCCGATTCTGCAGAATAACAAACACCGACATACGAACTGATGCCAAGCAAACCCAGTCTTGCGATGCAACAAGCGGCCGGCACCATGCTGGTCATTCCTTCGGTCGACCGCGTCCTCAATTTCGGCGCTACACAGCATCTGATAGCCGAATACGGCAGAGCGCCGGTGACGACTTCGATACGCACCATGCTGGCTGCGCTGCGGGAAGCCGTCGCTCGCGGTGACGATCTGCCGCACGACACGTTTTCCGAACCCGCCATCGCGGAACGTCTCCAGGCCGCGCTGGAAAAGGCGTCCCGTCCGGCGCTGCGCACGATGTTCAACCTGACCGGCACTGTCCTGCACACCAACATGGGCCGGGCGCTGCTGCCGGATGCGGCGGTCGCTGCCGTGGTCAACGCCATGACGCGCCCGTGCAACCTGGAATACGACCTTGACGGCGGCGCGCGCGGCGACCGCGATGCGCTGGTGGAAGACTTGCTGTGCGAGCTCACCGGCGCCGAAGCGGCAACCGTGGTCAACAACAACGCTGCAGCCGTGTTCCTGGCCTTGAACACGCTGGGTCTGCGCAGGGAAGTCGTGGTGTCGCGTGGCGAACTGGTGGAGATCGGCGGCGCGTTCCGCGTGCCGGACATCATGGCGCGCGCGGGCTGCAAGCTCAGGGAAGTCGGCACGACCAACCGCACCCATCTCAAGGATTTTGCCGGCGCCATCTCGCCCAAGACAGCGATGCTGCTGAAGGTGCACACGAGCAACTACGCCATTCAGGGATTCACCGCCGCCGTTTCCGAACCGGCGCTCACCGGACTCGCGCGTGAGCATGACATCCCGGTGATGGTGGACCTCGGCAGCGGCACCCTGGTCGATCTGGCACAACTCGGCCTGCCGAAGGAACCGACCCCCCAGGAATCGCTGCGCAACGGCGTGGACCTGGTGACCTTCAGCGGCGACAAGTTGCTGGGCGGGCCGCAGGCCGGGATCATCGTCGGGCGCAAGGATCTCATCGCGAAGATCAAGAAGAATCCGCTGAAGCGCGCGTTGCGCGTGGACAAGATGATCTATGCCGCACTGGAGTCCGTGCTGCAACTCTACCGCGACCCCGAACGTCTACCGCAGACCCTGCCCACGCTGCGCCTGCTCACGCGGCCGCTGGAGGAGATCGAGATCGCCGCAAGAACAGTGCTGCCCGCCGTGGAACGCGCGCTTGCCGGCAAAGCGAACGTAGCGCTCAAACCATGCCACACCCAGATCGGCAGCGGATCGCTACCTGTCGACATGCTGCCCAGCATATGCATCGCCATCACGCCGCTGGTGAGGGGAAAGGGCGAAGGCACCGCATTGAAAAGGATCGAGCAGGCGTTCCGCAGTCTTCCCGTGCCCGTGATAGGCCGCATCGCGGAGGGTGCGTTCTGTCTGGATATGCGCTGTCTGGAAGAGATCCATATAGGTGAACTGGTTGGTCAGTTCGGCCAGTTGAGATTCGAGGCCTAAAAATCAATACATGATCATCGGCACCGCAGGCCACATCGACCACGGCAAGACCTCGCTGGTGAAGGCGCTCACTGGTGTCGACGCCGACCGCCTGAAGGAGGAAAAGGCGCGCGGCATCACCATCGACCTGGGCTACGCTTACACGCCGCTGCCTAACGGCGACATACTGGGTTTCGTCGACGTGCCCGGCCACGAAAAGCTGATCCACAACATGCTGGCCGGAGCGACCGGCATCGACTTCGTGCTGCTGGTGATCGCCGCGGACGACGGCCCCATGCCGCAGACGCGGGAACACCTGGCTATCCTCGATCTGCTTGGTCTGAATCGTGGCGCAGTGGCGCTCACCAAGATCGACCGTATGCCGCCGGAGTGCATTGCCGTTGCCATCGAGGAGGTTGAAGCCCTGTTGTCCGGCACTGGGCTGGCGCACAGTCCGGTATTCCCGCTTTCCGCCGTTTCAGGGCAGGGCGTGCCTGCATTGCGCAACTACCTGGATCAGACCGCGATCGAACTTCCAGCCCGTCCTGCCTCCGGCCATTTCCGCCTGGCCGTGGACCGCTCGTTCAGCCTTGCCGGCACCGGCACCGTCGTGACCGGCACGGTGTTTTCCGGCGAAGTGCGTGTCGGCGACAAGCTTGTGGTTTCACCCTCCGGCACCGAAGTCCGGGTGCGCGGCATTCACGCCCAGAACCGTTCTTCCGAAATCGGTCGCATCGGCCAGCGCTGTGCCCTCAATCTCGCCGGCGCGCAGTTCGAGAAGGACGACGTGCGCCGCGGCGACTGGCTGCTGGAAGCGCCGATACACGCGCCGGTCCAGCGCTTCGACGCACACTTCCGCTTGCTCGACGCCGAGCAGAAGGCGCTCAAGCACTGGACGCCGGTGCATCTGCATGTCGGTGCCTCGGACGTCACCGGTCGCGTTGCCGTGCTGGAGGGCGAAGCCATCGAACCGGGTGGTGCAGCCCTGGTGCAGATCATCGCGGACAAACCGGTATGCATCCTGAACGGCGATCGCTTCGTTCTGCGCGACCAGTCGGCAACCCGTACCTTGGGCGGCGGCCGGGCACTGGATCCGTTTCCGCCCGCAAGGAACCGGCGCACGCCGGCGCGTATCGCTCAACTTTGCGTTATGCAGGAGACAGATGCGGGGAGGGCGCTGCTGCTTGCGCTGGAAGATTCTTCCGCCGGCGTCGATCTCGTGCGTTTCGCGCAAAGCAGGAACATGCGGCAGGAAGAGGCACAGGCGTTGTGGCAGAACCTGCCCATGCATGTGGTCGCAACGCCAGCCGCCACGTTCGGTTTCGCGCCGGCGCGCTGGACAACATTGTTGCAGGCAATCGTGGAGCGCGTGGCGACGGAGCACCAGCAGGCGCCGGATTCCCTCGGACCGGACTGCGCACGCCTGCATCGCATGGCGCTGCCCGCGCTGGCGCGTCCGGTCTTCTCTGCTTTGCTTGATGAACTGCTGGCGGACGGGCGCATCGTCCAGAGCGGTCCCTGGCTGCACCTGCCGGAACACAGGGTGACCCTCAGTCCCGGAGAAGAGAAATTGTGGCAGCGCATCCTGCCCATGCTCCTGGACCAGCCGTTCCAGCCTCCCAGGGTCAGGGACATCGCGGGAGAGCTTGCCCTGGCGGAAGCCTCGGTACGCATGCTGCTGCGCCGGGTCGCGAGGGTGGGCGAGGTCTATCTGGTCGCGCACGACCATTACTTCACCAAGGACGCGGTCGAGAAACTGGCAACCATCGCGCGGAATGTCGCCGCGGCACATGACTGCGTGCGTGCCGCAGAATTCCGCGACCAGATCGGTGTCGGGCGCAAACTGGCGATCCAGATCCTCGAGTTCTTCGACCGCATCGGATACACGCGACGCACGGGTGACGAGCATCGCTTGCGCCAGGAAAATCTCATGTCTTGAGATGTCTCTGGTTACAATGAGTCTGCACCACGGAAGAGATTCGATCCCCGGTGGGACGGCCGGACTTCAAATCCGGTTAAGCACGCCAGCGTGCTTAGGTGGGTTCGACTCCCACTCTCTTCCGCCAAATACTGTCTGTGCTTCCTGAGCAAGTCGGGGAAGTTGCTGATTGCCTGTCACTCTCCGAGCTTCATTCTCCGCACATAGTGGCAGGTATAACCGTGCGGATGCTTGACCAGATATTTCTGGTGGTATTCCTCGGCTCGCCAGAAATCCTTGAACGGAACGACTTCCGTAACGACCTTCGCATTCCAGTCGCCTGATGCATCCACGGTCCTGATGACTTCTTCGGCCGTCAGTTTCTGTTCTTCGTTCAGGTAAAAGATCGCCGAGCGGTATTGCGTGCCGACGTCGTTGCCCTGTTGGTAGCGCGTGGTCGGGTTGTGCATGCGGAAGAATTCGAACAGCAGGTGGCGGTAGGTGAGGCGCTTGGGGTCGAACACGATCTTGAGCGATTCGGCGTGGCCGCTGCTTCCGGCCTTCACGATCTCATAGCTGGCATTCGGCGTATTGCCGCCGGTGTAGCCCACCTCGGTCTCCACTACGCCGGGAATCTGGCGCACCAGTTCTTCCATGCCCCAGAAGCAACCGCCGGCGAGGTAGGCGGTTTGGTTGGTGTCGGTCATAGTGGCTCCTTTCGGTTCTGCTTGAACGGTGAGGGTGAAGAGGGTGAGGAAGAGAAAGAGTGAGCGGGACATTTTGTTACAGGTCAGAGGGTGACAAGCCGGTGTGCTTGGCAATGCGCGCCAGCATTTTAGGACCGATCTCGTCTCCGTCGTGGAAAGCAAAAACAAAATCAGGCCAGTTGTCGCGCGAAAGCGTTTTGTGCGAACCGGATTGACGCTTGATAATCCAGCCCAATTTCAGCAGCGCCGCAAGCAGGCGCTTGGCTTTGACCGAAGGCCACTGACTCATGCAGCGATCGGGATGGAAATATTGATGGAGAGGGGGCGGCTTTCGTTGTGTTCAAGCCGTTCGGCTATCACGCGAAGGGCAAGCACTTCGGCCTTGGAAACGGCTTCCGTCGAAGTTGCGCCGTAGGCCATGACACCGGGCAATTCAACGACCTCGGCCAGCCAGCGGCCGTCGGATTCCTGTTCCTGCTCAATGGTGAAGTTCATCTGAGCCTCCGTGCTTGAGTCAATCTAATGCGGCAAGTTTACTCCGAAATGTATGCTTCTAAACAATTCGTCTCTGGTGGGTTTAGGGGTTGGTTGGCTATTTGAACAGCGCTCGCAAAAGCCAAACAAACGCCCCCAGTATGAATGCTAAGGGGAGAACTTGAGCTGAACTTAGGATGAAAACTGACCAGAAGGTCGAATTTTCTTCCAGAGGAACTGTTTTCAGGAAACCGACAATGAGCGCGAAGACACCGATAAATGCGCCGAATAAAGTAACAATATTGGCCCAGTAAGCTTTAAGTCTGTTGTCGAGCTTTTTTTCAGCCTCAAGCTCTATCTGTTGTATTTTTCGAGCTAATACTTCTACAAAGATGTTCAGTTCTTCGGGGCGAGCGCGTTCGTCATTTAACAAGCGAGGGACCTTAATATCGCCCACGGCCACATATTCGCGAACCGGAATATTGTCGTACGACGGAAGTACAAAGTCCGCATATCGTTTTCCAGGTCGTATGAGTATGAGCCCATCAGTAGCCATGGACTGAAGTTCTTTTTCGAGGGCTGAGGGCTCTGCGCCTGGGATTACGCACATAAGATTGGCGAGGGTTAGAGAGTTCGGCGCTCTGTCACCAAGGCACACATGAATCCTGTTACGCAGATTTTCCATAATGTTCTCCAAAGATTCAAAATGCTTAGATGCCCTATTCTTGTCTGAATCACCTATGGCTTATAGGAGTTGGCTCTCTTGTGGCTTCGGCCGCCCCCTCTGCGGGCTTAACACGCTGCGCGAATGTTAGCCTGCGCCGCAAACGCGCCAGATTGCCTAGCGGCGCTCTTTCTTCATGGCGGCGGCAGCCTCTCTCTTGGAATCCTTTTCACGTTCGGTGGCGCGTTTGTCATGTTCCTTCTTGCCCTTCGCCAGGCCGATCTCCAGCTTCACGCGCCCGCCCTTGTAGTGCATGTCCAGCGGCATGATGGTGTAGCCGGCGCGTTGCACCTTGCCGATGAGTTTGTCGATTTCGTGCTTGTGCAGCAGCAGCTTGCGGGTGCGGACGGGGTCGGGGTGGATGTGGGTGGAGGCGTTCTGTAGCGGGCTGATATGCGAGCCGAACAGGTACAGGGCGCCGTCCTTTACCGTGACGTAGGCTTCCTTGAGCTGCACGCGCCCGGCGCGGATGGCCTTGACTTCCCAGCCTTCCAGCATGAGCCCGGCTTCATGTTTTTCCTCGATAAAGTAATCGTGAAAGGCCTTTTTGTTCTGGATGATGCTCATGTTTCCAATCCAATTTCTTCGGTGAAACTGCGTTGATTTCCTCACTCACTCCTAGTCGTGCATTAGCACTGCCCGCGTCGTTCGTTCGTCATCGCCTTGTTTGACCTTCGAAATTGGACCGGAATTAGGTGAGTTTTATAGAGTGTTGCGATATTCTACCAGCCTTTGATTTGGCGGCTCGGTAAAGCAATGGCTCTGGTAGAGAAGACCGTATTGGTTCCGCACACGGCGGAGCAGATGTTCAACCTGGTGGACAGGATAGAGGAGTACCCGCAGTTCCTGCCCTGGTGCGGCGGGGCGACTGTCAACGATATGAAAGGGGATGCGATGCATGCCACGCTGCACATCGACTATCACCATATCAAGCAGCATTTCAGCACCGAGAACCTGCGCACGCCCCCGCGCCAGATCGACATGACCTTGACAGACGGCCCGTTCAAGCATCTGGACGGCAGTTGGCGCTTCATCCCCTTGAGCGACGAAGCCTGTAAAATAGAGTTCCGCCTGCATTACGAGTTCTCCAGCAAACTGCTGGAAAAGCTGGTGGGGCCGGTCTTTCACCATATCGCCAACAGTTTTGTGGATGCTTTCATCCACCGCGCAGAAAAGGTCTATCTCAATCCATGAACGACAAGATCGACATCGAAGTAGTCTATGCACTTCCCGCCAAGCAGACCCTGCTCAAGCAGCAGGTCGCCGCGGGCACAACTGTGCTGGAGGCCGTCCGCACCAGCGGCATCCTCGAAAAACATCCCGAGATCGACATCGCGACCACCAAGCTCGGTATCTTCGGCAAGCTGGTCAAGCCGGATACGGTTCTGCGCGAGAAGGACCGCATCGAGATCTACCGCCCGCTGATCGCCGACCCGAAAGAGGTGCGCCGCAAGCGCGCCGAAGAGGGCAAGGTCATGAAGAAGGGCGGCGGCGATCTCTGATGCTTGATTACGACCTGCATTGCCATTCCAACGTCTCCGACGGGACGCTCACGCCGACTGAGCTGGTCGAGCGCGCCGCCGACCCGCGGCGTCAAGGTCCTGGCGCTGACCGACCATGATGACGTGGACGGGCTGGCGGAAGCCGCGCAGGCTGCCGCTGCGAATGGCATCGAATTCATCAAAGGCGTGGAGATATCGGTCACCTGGCGCAAGCACACCGTGCATATCGTCGGCCTGCGCATCGATCCCAACCATCCGGCGCTGGTCGAAGGGCTGCGGATTATTCGCGGCGGACGCAGGCATCGCGCCGAGCTGATGGCCGAATCGCTGGCACGCGCCGGGATCGGCGGTGTGCTGGAAGGTGCTTTGCGCTATGCCTCCAATCCGGACATGATCGGGCGCACCCATTTCGCGCGTTATCTGGTCGAGGCCGGACACTGCAAGGACGTGCGCAGCGTGTTCAATCGCTATCTGGTCAAGGGCAAGCCCGGCTTTGTGGAACATGTATGGGCGAACATGCAGGATGCGGTCTCATGGATACGCGCTGCGGGCGGGGTCCCCGTTCTGGCTCATCCCGGGCGTTATATGGCGGGCCGTTGCGCGATGGGCAAGACCAGCATGCATGAACTGCTCAAGGAATTCGTCGAGTTGGGAGGACTAGGCATCGAAGTAGTGAGCGGCAGCCATACGCCGCCGCAATATGCCGAGTTCGCGCGCTACGCCACCGAGTTCGGCCTGCTCTGTTCCTGCGGCTCCGATTTCCACGGGCCGGAAGAGAGCTACCGCGACCTCGGACGCCTGCCGGACTTTCCGCTGGAATGCCGGCCGGTGTGGACGGCATGGGAAAAGGACGCGGCCTGAGCCATGGCGCAATTCTTCTCCATCCACCCCGACAACCCGCAGGCGCGCCTGATCAAGCAGGCGGCGGACATGCTGCGCAACGGCGCAGTGATCGTCTATCCCACCGACTCCGGCTATGCGCTCGGCTGCCATCTGGACGACAAGGATGCCGTGGCGCGCATCCGCCAGATACGCGGAGTGGACGACAAACATCATATGACGCTGGTGTGCCGCGACCTGTCCGAACTGGCAAAATATGCGCGCGTGGACAATGCGCAGTTCCGCTTGCTGAAGAACAACACCCCGGGCAGCTACACTTTCATACTGGATGCGACCAAGGAAGTACCGCGCCGTTTGCAGCATCCCAAACGCAGCACGGTGGGATTGCGTATTCCGGACCATCCTGTCGCACTGGCCCTGCTGGAGGAATTGGGCGAACCGTTGTTGAGTTCGACCCTGATCCTGCCGGATGCGAATCAGCCGCTGACCGATGTGGACGAGATACGCGAACATCTGGAGCGATTCGCCGATCTCATCATCGAAGGCGGGATGGTAGGAATCGAACCGACCACGGTGATCGACCTGACCGGGTCGGTGCCGGTCCTGGTAAGGCGCGGCAAGGGTGAGGTCAGTCATTTGGGGATCGAGGAATAATGAACATTGATGCATTGATACAAACCATCGCGCTCGCAGCCATTCCGGTGCTGTTCGCCATCACGCTGCATGAGGCGGCACACGGTTATGCGGCACGCCACTTCGGTGACCTGACGGCGTACGCTGCCGGGCGCATTTCGCTCAACCCCCTGCGCCACATCGATCCCGTCGGCACGATATTGCTGCCGCTGCTGACGCTGTTCGTGGGCGGGATACTGTTCGGCTGGGCCAAGCCCGTGCCGGTCAATTTCGCCGCCTTGCGTCATCCGAAGAAAGACATGTTGTGGGTGGCACTGGCCGGCCCCGCCACCAACCTGGCGATGGCATTGTTCTGGGCGCTTACGATGAAGCTGGCATTCGTTTTCCCGAATAACTATTTTGCCGAGCCGCTCATCGGCATGGCGGACATCGGGGTTACAATCAACGCCGTGCTGTTCGTGCTGAACCTGTTGCCCTTGCCGCCGCTGGACGGCGGACGCGTGGCGGTGAGCCTGTTGCCGCACAGGCAGGCTCTCAAACTGGCGCGCCTGGAGCCATATGGCTTTGTGATCCTGATCCTGATGGCGGTGGTGCCGGTTGGCGGCAGACCGATATTGAACTGGATACTGGCGCCGCTGGTGGGTGCGGTGATCCGTCTGGTCGAATCAATTCTTTAACTGTGAAGTAGGACTATGTTTGCTGATCGAGTTTTATCCGGAATGCGCCCCACGGGCAGTCTGCACCTGGGGCATTACCACGGCGTATTGAAGAACTGGGTGGAGATGCAGCACCAGTACGAGTGCCTGTTCTTCGTGGCCGACTGGCACGCGCTGACCACGCACTACGACACCCCGCAGATCATCGAGCAGAACGTGTGGGACATGGTCATCGACTGGCTGGCCGCCGGCGTCGACCCGTCGCAGGCCACGCTGTTCATCCAGTCGCGCGTGCCGGAACATGCCGAACTGCATCTGCTGCTGTCCATGATCACGCCGCTGGGCTGGCTGGAACGCATGCCGACCTACAAGGACCAGCAGGAAAAGCTCACGCGAAAAGGATCTTTCCACCTACGGTTTCCTGGGCTACCCGCTGCTGCAAAGCGCGGACATCCTCATCTACCGCGCCACGCAGGTGCCGGTGGGCGAGGACCAGGTGCCGCACATCGAATTCACGCGCGAGATCGCGCGCCGCTTCAATCACATCTACGGCCGCGAGCCCGGCTTCGAGGAAAAGGCCGAAGCCGCCGTGAAGAAACTCGGCGGCAAGAAAGCCAAGCTCTATGCCGAGACTGCGCACGCGCTTCCAGGAGCAGGGCGACACTGAAGCGCTGGAATCCGCCAAGTCGCTGCTGGACGAGCAGCAGAGCCTCTCCCTGGGCGACCGCGAGCGCCTGTTCGGCTATCTCGAAGGCGGCGGCAAGATGATCCTGTCCGAGCCGGAAGCCATGCTGACCAAGGCCTCGCGCATGCCGGGGCTGGACGGTCACAAGATGTCCAAGTCCTACGGCAACACCATCAGCCTGCGCGAAGACGAGGCCGAAGTGAACAAGAAGATCCGCACCATGCCCACCGATCCGGCACGCATCCGCCGCACCGATCCGGGCGATCCCGACAAGTGTCCGGTGTGGCAGCTGCATCAGGTGTATTCGAACGAAGACACCAAACAGTGGGTGCAACAGGGTTGCCGCAGCGCGGGCATCGGCTGCATCGAATGCAAGCAGCCCGTCATCGCGGCGGTGCTGGAAGAACAGAAGCCGATGCGCGAGCGCGCACAGCAATATCTGGACGACCCGAGCCTGGTGAAGAACATCATCGCCGACGGTTGCGAGAAGGCACGCAAGCTGGCGACCGAGACCATGCGCGACGTGCGCGAGGCGATGGGGCTGGGCTACAACTGACACCATGAGCGAGACCGAAGTACAACTCCAGCAGACGCAGCCGGCCAACCCGGTGGCGCATGTCCACGGCGAACCGATGATGGAGATGCCGCAGGACCTGTACATCCCGCCGGATGCGCTGGAAGTGGTGCTGGAGTCGTTCCAGGGGCCGCTCGACCTGCTGCTGTACCTGATCCGCAAGCACAACCTCGACGTGCTCGACATCCCGATGGCGGCGCTCACCAAGCAATACATGACCTACATCGAGGTGATGCAACAGCATCGCCTGGAACTGGCAGCCGAATACCTGCTGATGGCGGCGGTGCTGATCGAGATCAAGTCGCGCATGCTGCTGCCGCGTCCGCCCAAGGCAGAGCGACGAGGAGAGCGACGAAGATCCGCGTGCCGAACTGATGCGCCGCCTGCTCGAATACGAGCAGATGAAGCTGGCCGCACAGAAGCTCAACAAGTTGCCGCAAGCCGGGCGCGATTTCGAGCTGGTGCAGGTGCTGATCGAGCGCACCGTGATCGAGCGCCTGCCCAATGTCAGCGGTGGAAGACCTGCGCCATGCCTGGCTGGCGCTGCTCACGCGCGCCAGAGTCAATGCGCACCACAAAGTGCGTCGCGAAGAACTGTCGGTGCGCGAGCAGATGACCAAGGTGCTGCGCCGCTTGCGCGACACCGATTTCATCCCGTTCGAGGACCTGTTCGACCTGAACGACGGCGTCCCGCATCTGGTCGTCACTTTCATCGCCATCCTCGAGCTCGCCAAGGAATGTCTGGTCGAGATCACGCAAACCGAAACCATGGGGAACATCTATGTCCGAACCTGTCGAGCAATCACTGCCGAGTGATCAGGTCACCGCGGTCGCGGAGGTCGAGCATGCGGCGGATAGCGCGCAACTCTTGCGCGTCTTCGAAGCGGCCTTGCTGACCACGCAGGAGCCGCTGTCCATCGCCGAACTGAAACGCCTGAGCGAGATAGCGCTGGAGACCCGCTTCGTCGAGGAGTTGCTGCAGAAGCTGGCGGACAAATACGCCGACAGCGGCATCGAGCTGAACCGCGTGGCGAGTGGCTGGCGTTTCCGCGCGCGCCCAGAGATGCAGATGCATCTGGACCGGCTCGAACCGCAGAAACCGCCGCGCTATTCGCGCGCCGTGCTGGAGACCCTGGCCATCATCGCCTACCGCCAGCCGGTCACCCGTGGTGACATCGAAGACATTCGCGGCGTCGCCGTCTCGTCGCAGGTGCTGAAGACCCTGGAAGCGCGCGGCTGGATCGAAGCGATCGGCACGCGCGACACCCCGGGCAAACCCGCGCTGTATGCCACCACCCCGCAATTCATGGATGACCTCAACCTGAGGTCGCTGCAGGAACTGCCGGCGCTGGAAGAGATGGGCACCCTGCTCGAAGCAGGCATCGCGGATGAACCTGTGCAGGCCGAACCGGAAATGATTGAAGCCGGAGCGGCAGAACCCGAACCGGAATCCAACGCCGCCTGATGTCCACCATCAAGCGCATCACCTCGCGCGACAATCCGTTCTACAAGTCGCTGCACAAACTCTCTTCATCCGCACGCGAACGGCGCGAAATCAGGCAGACGCTGCTCGACGGCGCGCACCTGCTGCGCGCTTTTCTCGATGCGGGCGGCAAGCCAAAACACCTCCTGATCAACGAACAGGCATTGCGGGATGGCGAGATCGTCGCCTTGCTCGAAGCCTGCACCGATGTGCCGCAGACGCAACTCGACGACGCGCTGTTCGCGCAACTCTCCGAACTCAAGACGCCCAACGGCCTGCTGGCGCTGATCGATATTCCGCCCGCCAGGGTCGAAGTCGCACACAGCCAGTTCGCTTTGCTGCTGGAAGACATTCAGGACCCCGGCAACCTCGGCTCCATTCTGCGCTCGGCGGCAGCGGCAGGCTGCGATGCGGTGTACCTGTCGCCAGGCTGTGCCGATGCTTGGTCGCCCCGGGTACTGCGCGCCGGCATGGGCGGGCATTTCGCCTTGAGCATCGCGGAGTCGGCCGACCTGCTTCAGGTCGCGGCCGGATTCAGCGGCAAGCTGCTGGCGGCGTCGCTGCAGGCGGACAAATCACTCTATGCCAGCAACCTGCGCGGCAAACTTGCCTTCGCCATCGGCAACGAAGGAGCAGGGCTGTCGCCGGCCTTGCTGGAGGCAGCGCAACAGCACTTCATCATTCCCATGCCGGGTAAGGTCGAGTCGCTGAATGCCGCCGCTGCAACGGCCGTGTGCCTGTTCGAGGCAGTGCGGCAGCGTCAGTAAGTTCTCCCCCTGCAGTTCATTCAGCGCGTTTTGCTGGTACGATTCCCGCCATGTGTCTAGGCATCCCCATGCAAGTCGTCGAAATCGAAGGCCCGTTCGCCTGGTGCGAGGGGCGCGGTCGGCGCGAGCGGCTAAATACCATCCTGCTGGAAGAAGTCGCTCCCGGCGACTGGGTGTACGCCGTGCTGGGGCAGGCGCGCGAAAAGATGACGGCGCAGCGCGCGGCCGAGATCAACCTGGCGCTCGACGGCCTGGCCGCGGCGCTGCAGGGCGAGACGAATCTCGATGCTTTCTTTCCCGGCATCAGCCTTGATCGATGATGTTTCACAAACTCGGAGCGCGCATGAAGACACTGGTCCTTGGCATCGGCAACACGCTGCTCACCGACGAGGGCGTGGGCATCGTCGCCATGCGCGAACTGGAAGCGCGCTTCGGCGCGCGCGAGGACATGGAATTCCTCGATGGCGGCACGCTCTCCTTCACCCTGGCGGTGCCGATCAGCGAATGCGATGCCTTGCTGGTGATCGATGCCGCCGAACTGGGTGCTGCACCCGGTTCGGTGCGCAGCTTCGAAGGTGCGGAGATGGATCGTTTTCTGGGCGCGAACCGCAAGAGCAGCGTGCACGAAGTGGGGCTGCTCGACCTGATGTCCATCTCGCAGCTGAGCGGACACTGGCCGGAGCAGCGCGCGCTTGATCGGCGTGCAGCCTGCCGTGGTGAATTGGGGTGAATCGCTGACGCCGCAAGTCGCCGCAGCGATGCCGGAGATATGCAGCCTCGCCACGGAAATCGTGGTGTCTTTTACCGATACGGCGCAGTGCGATGATATGAGTTGACCGGGTGTATCCGCCCATGCAAAATGCTCCGGCATTCCATTGTTAACAATAACAACAAGGAGTCGACATGAAGCAGGCACAGCAGCCGGACACATTGCCCGGAACCGTAGGCGAAGGCTTGGCTCAGCGCGGCGTCTCCCGCCGCGAATTCCTCCAGTTCTGTACCGCCATCACCGCCATGCTGGCATTGCCGCCGTCGATGGCGAGCGTGATGGCGGAGGCGATCGCCAAGGCGCGACGACAATCGGTGATCTGGCTCTCCTTCCAGGAATGCACCGGCTGCACCGAATCCATCACGCGCTCGCATTCGCCGACGCTGGAAAACCTGATCTTCGACCTCGTCTCGCTCGACTACCACCATACGCTGCAAGCAGCCTCCGGCGAGGCGGCCGAACATGCGCGCCTGCAGGCGATGAAGGACAACGAGGGCAAGTATCTGGTGATCGTCGACGGCTCCATCCCGATGGGCAATCCCGCTTACTCCTGCATCGCCGGCATCAGCAACCACGACATGCTGGTGGAGACCGCCAAGGGTGCCGCGGCCATCGTCGCGGTGGGCACCTGCGCGGCCTACGGCGGCATCCCCATGGCAGCCCCCAACCCGACCGGCGCAGTCTCGGTGGGCGACATCGTCAAGGACAAGCCCATCATCAACGTGCCCGGTTGCCCGCCCATCCCGGTGGTGATGACCGCGGTGCTCGCGCACTTCCTGACTTTCGGCAGCATCCCCGAACTGGACGATCTCGGCCGGCCCAAGTCGTTCTACGGCGAGACCATCCACGACCGCTGCTACCGGCGCCCGTTCTATGACCAGGGCAAGTTCGCCGAGACCTTCGACGACGAAGCGGCAAGGCAGGGCTGGTGCCTGTTCAAGCTCGGCTGCAAGGGGCCGGTGACCTACAACGCCTGCGCCACCACCAAGTGGAACGACGGCACCAGTTTCCCCATCCAGTCCGGTCACGGCTGCATCGGCTGCTCCGAGCCGAATTTCTGGGATGCCGGACCGCTGTACAAGGCCTTGTCCATGCCGGTATCGGCGACGACCTCAATGCTCGGTGCTGCCGCGGCGGCCGGTGCCGCGGCAGGTGTGGCGATCACCTGGCACAACCGCTCGACCAAGGCCAAGGCAAAAGCGGCGCACGAAAAAGTGACGGTGGCGGACCTGACGCGGGAGGAAAAATGAACCATCTCGATCTACTAACTTTCGCGCGCGGCAGCGCACTGAACTGGGCGTTGATGCTGTTCGTAGCAGGCGTGATACTGCGCCTGTTCGAGATATTCAGCCTTGGCCGCAAGACCGATCTGGCCGTGGCGCGCACCGAGACTCCCGGCAGCGGCATGCGCACCGTGTTCACTCGGACCTTGCCGCCGCAAGGCATGCTGAAACGCGAGCCGGTGACCTACATCAGCGGCTACGTGTTCCACACCGGATTGTTTCTGGCCATCTTCTTCCTCGCTCCGCATATCGAACTGTTCCGCGGCCTGACTGGTTTGCACTGGCCCGCTTTGCCTACGGCGCTGATCGATGCCGCAGTGGTGGCTGCCATGGTGGCGTTGCTGGCGCAGCTGGCGAACCGCCTCACCAGCCCGGTGAAGCGCATGCTGTCCGGCGTCGGTGACTATGTCGCCTGGGTGGCGACGCTGCTGCCCTTGCTAACCGGCTATATGGCGTATCACCACCTGTTGGTGGAATACACGCTGATGCTGGCGCTGCACATCTTCTCGGTCGAACTGCTGCTGGTGCTGCTGCCGTTCACCAAACTGTTCCACGCCTTCTCCCTGTTCATCTCGCGCTGGTACAACGGCGACTGGTTCGCGAGGAAGGGGGTAGCATCATGAGCAGCGATCAGGGGCCCCGCGCAGCGGGGATGAGAGCGTCCGCGAATGATGCTGGAGGCCGAAGCCTGAGGTCCTGGATTTGCGCCGGACGAAGAGGAGGCCGAGTCATGAGCAGCGATCAGGGGCCCCGCGCAGCGGGGATAGGAGCGTCCGCGAGTGACGCTGGAGGCCGACAACTGAAATCGGGGAGTATTGCTGGACGAAAGGAGGCCGAATCATGAGCGCAACCCTCGCCAAAGGCATCAACGCCTTCAAGGAAGTGATCGACGCGCCGATCGCCAGCTACTTCTCCAGTTGCGTGCATTGCGGCCTGTGCGCCGACGCCTGCCTGTTCTACAACGAGACGGGCGAAGAGAAATACACGCCCATCCACAAACTGGAGCCGCTGCGCCGCGTGTGGAAGCAGGAATACACGCTGTTCGGCAAACTGGGCAAGATGCTCGGCCTGTCCAAACCGGTGACCGATGCCGAGCTGACGGAGTGGGAGCCGCTGGTGTACGACAGTTGCACCATGTGCGGCCGCTGTTCCATGGTGTGCCCGGTCGGCAACGACATCACCTACATGATCCGCAAGATGCGCGAAGGCATGTCCGCTTCGGGGCATGCGCCGGAAGACATGATCGGCGCGACCACGCGGGCCGTGAACATCGGCAGCCCGATGGGCGTCAAATGGCCTGCGGTGCAGGCGCAGATCAAGCACGTGCAGGCCGAGACCGGCATCGAGGTGCCCGTCGAGAAAGAAGGCGCGGATTACCTGGTGCTGATGTCCTCGATGGAGATCATCAACTTTCCGGAATACCTGTCCGCGCTCTGCCGCATCTTCAAGCAAACCGGAGTGAGCTGGACGCTGGCGCAGGACGCGTTCGAGGCGACCAACAGCGGCATCCAGATCGGCGCTTCCGACCTGGCGCGCGAGATCGTCAGCCGCATCGTGGTGGCAGCCGAACGCCTGAAGGTGAAATGCGTGATCAGTCCGGAATGCGGCCATGCCTTCACCGCCCTGCGCTGGGAAGGGCCCAACCTGATGGGCAAGCCGTACAGCTTCGACGTGAAGCATATCCTCGAAGTACTGGACGAACTGCAGCGTGCGGGCAAGCTCAAGACCAAGGGCAAGGACACGCGCCCGCTGACTTACCACGACCCCTGCCAGATCACGCGCCGCGGCGGCGTGGTGGAACAGCCGCGCCGCTTGCTCGGCGAGGTGGCGGCGGATTTCCGCGAGATGCCGGATGCGGGCGTGATGAACTGGTGCTGCGGCGGCGGGGGCGGCGTCTCGGCCAATACGCGCGCCGAACCGCTGCGACTGCAGGCATTCAAGGTCAAGAAGCGGCAGCTCGAAGCCACCGGCGCCAACACGCTGGTCACGGCCTGCGCCAACTGCCGCATCGTGCTGGAGGAGGGACTGGAGCACTACCACATGAACATTCCGGTGGTAGGACTGACCGAGATCATTGCCGAACACCTGGTTGAAGGAGAATGATGCGATGGCCATCAATAACGACAACGAGTTCAAGTCTGCCTTGAGCGATCTTCCCAGGGCGGGGCAGCGTCAGGTCGCGGCGCGCTTTGCAGAGAACGTGCTGGCGCTGAGCAAGGACGCCAGAGTGAAGAACGCGATCGGCACGGCCAAGCGCACCGACATCACCGAAGACGAACTCGCCGCCGCGTTCGCCTCGGCAAAAAAGGCCAGCGTGGACAGCTTCACCCAATGCGGAACCGAGTGCGACTGGAGCAGCCAGGCCGGACATTTCGTTGCACGGGCGGCGTTGGCCTGCGTCCAGCCTGCCCAGCCGGGTGACAGTCCGGCATGGGAAGCCGCGATGCACGCGCGCATGGCGCGCACCTGCGAGGGTATCGCATCCGGACGCGGCACCGACAATACCGAGGCAACAATGCAATACCGCATCCTGACTGAATTCCTGAACGGTTGAATACCCAATTCCCTCTCCCGCAGGCGGGAGAGGGTCAGGGTGAGGGGCGTTGAGTAGTGAATAGTTTTATTGCAGCGCAAAGACCCTCATTCCCAGCCCTTCTCCCGCTTGCGGGAGAAGGGAGTGCCAAACCCACAACATGAGGTTATTAGCATGAACCAGCCAGCTACCCAACGCGTCATCGTCGATCCCGTCACCCGCATCGAAGGCCACCTGCGCATCGAGGCGGAGACCGATGCCTCGGGCCGCATCACCCGCGCCTCGTCGGCCGGCACCATGGTGCGCGGCATCGAGATCATCCTCAGAGGCCGCGACCCGCGCGAGGCATGGGCGCTGGCGCAACGCATCTGCGGCGTGTGCACGCTGGTGCACGGCATCGCCTCGGTGCGCGCGGTGGAGAACGCGCTGGACATCGAAGTACCGAGCAACGCGCAACTGATCCGCAACCTGATGATAGGCGCGCAGTACATCCACGACCATGTGATGCACTTCTACCATCTGCATGCGCTGGACTGGGTGGATGTGGTGTCGGCGCTGAAGGCCGATCCCAAGGCCACTTCGGCGCTGGCGCAGAGCCTGTCGGGCTATGCCAAATCGTCGCCGGGCTATTTCAGCGACGTGCAGAAGAAGCTGAAAGGCTTCGTCGAAGCGGGGCAGTTGGGCATCTTCGCCAACGGCTACTGGGGACATCCGGCCTACAAGCTGCCGCCCGAGGCCAATCTCATGGCGGTCGCGCATTATCTGGATGCGCTGGAGTGGCAGCGCGACGTGGTGAAACTGCATGCCGTGTTCGGCGGCAAGAACCCGCACCCGAACTTCTTGGTCGGCGGCGTGCCCTGTGCCATCAGCATCGATCCCGGCCATCCGGGGCAGGGCAAGGGGCCGCATTTTTACGGCGGCACTGCCGGCACGGCGGTCAACGTGGTCGGGCTGCAAACGGTGCAGAACGCGATCAACCAGATGCGCAGTTTCGTCGATCAGGTCTACGTGCCGGACACGTTGGCCATCGCCGGGTTCTACAAGGACTGGGGCGAAGCAGGGCGAGGGCGTGGGCAACTTCCTCACCTTCGGCGACTTCCCGGCCAAGGGCATGTCCGACCCATCCTCCTACCTCATCCCTTCCGGCGTGATCCTGGATCGCGACCTGAGCAAGATCCATCCCATCGACATGAACGCCGAAGGCGAGATACAGGAATTCGTCAGCCATGCCTGGTACGACTATTCCGTGGGCAAGGAGCAGGGCCTGCATCCGTACAAGGGTGAAACCAAGCTCGACTACACCGGGCCGAAGCCGCCGTATGACTATCTGGATGTGGACAAGGAATACTCCTGGCTCAAGTCGCCGCGCTGGAAAGGCAAGCCGGTCGAAGTCGGTCCGCTGGCGCGCGTGCTGATGCTGTATGCCTCAGGACACGAGCAGACCAAGGAACTGGTCGGCATGACGCTGAAGAAACTCGACCTGCCGGTGCAGGCGCTGTATTCGACCTTGGGCCGCACCGCAGCGCGCACGCTGGAAACCAAGATCGTCGCCGACGCCATGCAGGGCTGGTACGACCAGCTTATCGCCAACATCAAGGCGGGCGATGTGAAGACCTTCAACGAAACGAAGTGGGAGCCATCGACCTGGCCCAGCCACGCGCAGGGCGTGGGCGTGATGGAGGCGCCGCGCGGCGCGCTCTCGCACTGGATCGTCATCAAGGACCAGAAGATCGACAACTATCAGGCCATCGTGCCCAGCACCTGGAACGCCGGCCCGCGCGATGCACAGGGCAGTCAGGGGCCGTACGAAGCGGCGTTGCAGGGCCACCAACTGCATGACGCTAAACAGCCCATCGAGATCCTGCGCACCATCCACAGCTTCGATCCCTGCATCGCTTGCGCGGTGCATGTGACTGATCCGGAAGGCGAGGAGTTGGTGCAGGTGAAGGTGGTCTGATTCAAGTCATCTCCGCGTCGGTCGTGTCCGCAAGCACACAAAGGAGGGTGGAGCCATGAAGCTGCAGAACCTTTTGCCACAGCAGTGGATTGCCATGACGCCCTATCAGCGTTTCGAGAGCGTGGCTGCCATGGTGATGATGCTGCTGGTCACTCTTGTGATCGTCGTGGCCGTTGTCCGTATGGCATCCGATGTGATCGGCGGCCTTGTCCTCGGTGTGCTGAACCCCTTGGACAACAAGGTGTTCCAGGGCGTCTTCGGCGACATCGTCACGTTGTTGATCGCGCTGGAGTTCAACCACAGCCTGCAATACGCCGTAAAAGGTAAAAGGAGCATCGTCCAGACGAAGCTCATCCTGCTGATCGCCCTCTTGGCGGTGTCGCGCAAATTCATTGTCATGGATATTGAAGCGACCACGGCCGAGACCATGCTTGGCTTGGCTGCGATCGCCCTTGCGCTCGGGATAGTCTACTGGCTGCTACGCGAGTATGAGGACGGTCTCCACCTGATCCAGGCCGCTCCGCATCCCGAGCGGAAGAAGTCCGACGAGGAGCAATGACCGGCGGTCATTCCTTCAGCTGCGCCTCCTCCTGCTCGACGCTTTCGATTCGCGGAATCTCCCGCCTTGGATGCCCGTTTGATGGCGCGTTTCAACGCGTCGTCTTCTGCGGGGCTGAGAGTGCTGCTCTGCTGGATGCCGAATACTGCGGCATTTTCCGCCTGCGGCGGCGCTTGTCGCCTGAAGCTGGCGCGTTCGAAATCGGCTTCTGCAGCAAGCCAGTCATCCAGTTCGTGACCTGGCGCATAACCACGTTCCACATAACGGTAGTACGCCGCCTCATCGATCATGTGCTGCCTGGCCGCAGGGCTCAGGTGCGATGCCGCGGAGCCTCCAGTTGCCGCCTTTCGTGAAATCACTGTCATGTTGGCCATGTCGCTATCCTCCATTGTTTGGGTCAGGACTAAACCAGAGCAAGATTGCCTGTCTCTCCAGTGCCGATTGCCCTCAAGCGGGCAGCTTGTAACCCTTCTCGCGGAACAGCCGCAGACAGGCGGCAGCCACTACCGGGTCGTAATGATTGCCGCTGCCGCGTTCGATCTCCGCGAGCGCCTGTTCGATGCCGATGCCGGGGCGATAGGGGCGATGCGAGGCCATCGCTTCGATCACGTCCGCCACGGCGGTGATGCGCGCTTCCAGCAGAATCTCTTCGCCTTTCAGTCCGCGCGGGTAGCCGCTGCCATCCATGCGTTCGTGGTGTTGATACGCAATGTCCGCCACCGGCCACGGAAAATCCACGTTCTTCAGGATGTCGTAACCAGCCTGTGGGTGCCCCTTGATCAAATCGTATTCGGCCGCGGAAATCCTGCCGGGCTTGGAAAGTATCTCCGCTGGCACAATGATCTTGCCGATGTCATGTATATAGCCGCCGACCCGCAGCCCCTCGATGCGGTGCGCATCCAGCCCAAGCTCCGTACCGATGGCGACGGCGATCAGCGCCACGCGTTTTTCGTGTCCGGCCGTATAGGGGTCGCGCATCTCGACCAGCGTGGTCGCCACCTCGATGGTGTGCATGAAAGAATCTTCAAGTTGCTTTACATAGTGTTGAATCCGTTCTTCGGCGCGCTTCTTTTCAGACACGTCCTGCATCAGGCCGATGATCGCAGGGCGTCCGAGATGAGTTGCCCGCGCGCCATGCACGCCGACGTCGATCAGGCTGCCATCCTTGCGCACGGCGGTGAAGCTGTAGCTGATGCTCTGTGTTTCCTCCGCAAGGCGGCTGCGTATGTTCTCCGCGACGAGACCGCGGTCCTGTTCGGCCACCAGCGACGTCGGCTCAAGGCCAATCAACTCGTCGGCCGAGGCATAACCGAATATTTCCGCGAAACGCGGATTCACATAGATGAAGCGGCCATCCTGGATGATGTAGATACCGGTGAGAGACTGCTCGACCACACCGCGGAAGCGTTGCTCCGACTCGGCAAGCACCTGCTCGGAACGCTTGCGGTCCGCCTCGCGGACAAAATTGTCCAGCGCGAAACTGACATCTGCCGCCATTTCGACCAGCAGCCCGCGCGCGGCTTCATCGAAAGCATTGGTTGCGCCGGAATACAGGGTAAAGGCGCCAATGGCGGCGCCGTTGCGCAGCAGTGGCAGCGATGCCGCCGACCCCCAGCCAAAGCGCGCGCTACGTTCATGCCAAGGCGCAGTGAGCGGGTCGTTCTGGAAATCCTGGCACCATTGCGGCTGGCCATTGCGGATGGCGTTGCCCACGGGGCCGCGCCCGGCTGGGTCATCGGCATCCACCGAAATACGGATGCCGTCCAGATACTCCGTGCCTTCGCCACACGAGGCAACAGGACTGACCATGCCGGTCGCTTCATCCAGCAAGCCTATCCAGGCCATCTTCATGCCGCCGAACTCAACTGCGTCGCGGCAGATTTGCGGGAACAGTTCGTTTTCGCTGCCACAGTGCAGGATGGCCTCGTTGCACTGGCTCAATGCGGCATAGAGTTGCGACAGCCGCAGAATCTCGCCCTCGGCGGCCTTGCGCTCGGTGATGTCCTCGAGGATATGAATCGAATGCAGGTACTCTCCCTGCGGGCCATACACGGGAGAAGAGCGCGAGCGAATGATTTTGCCGCTCTCCAGCGTCGATTCCTCTGTTTCTTCCCGCCCGGAGTTTAGTGCAAGCTGGCAGGTGGCAAGCGGCCCCGCCAGTCTGGGGAACACCTGATAGTAGGGCTTGCCGATGAATTCGTCGAACGGCATCCCGGAACGTGTGGCATACGCACGATTGGCGCGCAGAATGCGAAATTCCCGGTCGTGCAGAAAAATCGGATCGGGCACCACGTCCAGTGCAACCATCCACTGCTGATGCGCTTGTTCGATCTTGTTGCGCGCTTTTTCCAGGTCTTCGAGCATGAACAACAATGCATTGCGCTGCTCGACCTCCGACTCCCCGGTTTCTCCGGGATGTTCTGCCGTTTCTGCTCCCAGCCGGCTCACCATGAAGTTGCCCGTGGCTTCGTCGGCTTTTCCGGTGGAGGTCCGCATGCGCAGCATGGCGTTTTCTTCCACCAGTTTTTTCATGCGCAATTCGCGTCCGACCACCAGTTTCTGGAAGCGCCGCAACTCTTCGAGTTGCCGCTCGAGTACGGCATTCTGATTCAACGGACGGTAGATCAGGAAGTAGAGTATCGGGGAAACGATCGCGGTGAGCAGGATAGGGTCGACGAATTGCCATTCCCCATCCTGCAGGGCTGAGGAATGGACGATTCCGAGCAGCAGCATGATCAGGAATTCGGTCACCAGTATGATCAGCCCAACCGCAAATACGACTCGTGCCGGGGTATTCAGAAATGTCGCCCACTTCTTCATATTGGCTCCACCGTTCCGGACGTTACCATGGACAGTTGGCGCGTCGGGGCCTTACAGGGTTGCCCCTAGATGTCTTCCGGCACCATCTTGATCGCCCCGCACGGGCACTCCGATGCGCAGATGCCGCAGCCCTTGCAGTAGTCGAAGTTGTACTTGAAGCGCTTGCCCGGGCCGAGCTTGATCACGGCGTTGTCGGGACACACGCCGTAGCAGTTGTCGCATTCGAAGCAGTTGCCGCAGGACATGCAGCGGCGCGCCTCGAACAGTGCATTGCTCTCGTCCAGTCCGCCCACCACCTCTTCGAAGGTGCTCTGGCGGCGGATGATGTCGAGCACGGGGCGCACGGTCTTGTGCGCGTCGGAGAAATACCACGGGTGGAGCATGTTGAAGGTCGCCAGTTCGTGCTTGGGCGCCGGCTGGTATTCCGTGCCGCGCAGCCAGGCGTCGATGTTGCGCGCCGCTTTCTTGCCGTGGCCGATGCCCACCGTCACCGTGCGTTCGGACGGCACCATGTCGCCGCCGGCGAAGATGCCGGGGTAGCCGGTCATCATGTTGCGCGACACTTGCACTACGCCGTCCTTGACCTCCAGGCCCTGGATGCCATCGAGCAGTGACAGGTCGACGTCCTGGCCCAGCGCCAGAATGAGCGAATCGGATTCCAGCGTCTCCAGTTCGCCGGTGGGTTGCGGGAAGCCTGTCTCGTCCAGCACCATTTTTTCGATGGTAAGTGCGCCACCGTCGCTGACGTTCTTGATGGTGGAGAGCCACTTGATGAGGATGCCTTCCTGCAGCGCTTCCTCGACCTCGAAATCATGCGCGGGCATCTTCTCGCGCGTGCGGCGATAGACGATGATCGCTTCGCTGGCGCCCAGCCGCTTGGCGGTGCGCGCGACGTCGATGGCGGTGTTGCCGCCGCCATACACCACCACGCGCCGGCCCAGCATGGGCTTTTCTTCGCCTTCCATCGAGCGCAGCACCGAGATCGCGTCCAGCACCTTTGCGGCGCTGCCCGCCGGGATGTAGGCGCGCTTGCCGATATGCGCGCCGACGGCGAGGAAGGCGGCGTCGAAGTTGCCTGCCTTCATGCTCTGTTCGATGTTGGACACCTTGGTGTTGAGCTTCAACGTCACGCCGAGGTCGAGGATGCGCTGCACCTCGGCCTCAAGCACGTCGCGCGGCAGGCGGTACTTGGGAATGCCGAAACGCATCATGCCGCCCGCGAGCGGCCCGGCATCCTGAATCTCGACCGTGTGGCCGACTCGCGCCAAGTGGTAGGCGGCGGACAGTCCCGAAGGACCTGCACCCACAATCAGCACTTTCTTGCCCGACAGTTGCTTCGGCTTGTCGAACTTCCAGCCGCGCCTGTTCGCCTCGTCGCCGAGGAAGCGCTCGACCGAATTGATGCCGACCGACTCGTCGAGCTGGCCGCGGTTGCAGGCCGTCTCGCACGGGTGATAGCACACGCGGCCCATCACCGCCGGGAAAGGATTGTCCTGCACCAGCACGCGCCAGGCTGCCTCGTAGTTTCCGGATTCGGCCTCGTACAGCCAGGCCTGGATGTTTTCGCCGGACGGGCAGGCGTTGTTGCACGGCGGCAGCCGGTCGATATAGAGCGGGCGGAAGGTGCGCCAGGTGCCGGTGTGGTTGGCGAGCGAGGAACCGGGGTCGAGCGTGATCGCAAAGGGCTTGTCCATTATTTCGCCTCCTCGTCGAGCAGATCGTACTTGCGGATGTTGTTGTCGGCGATCGCCTGGATGCGGGCGATGGTCTCGACCGCCGGCTGCTTGCCGAACAGGTGGGCGTAGCGCTTCTGCGGCTTGAGATAATCCTCCACCGGCAGCTTGTGCCGTATCTTCAGCACGCCGGTGACGACCCCATGCTCGGCCTCGAACACCGGGTACAGTCCCGTTTCCTTCACCAGCCGCGATATGTTGATGGACTGCTCGGAGGGCAGGCCCCAGCCGAGCGGGCAGGGCACGAAGATCTGGATGTACTTCGCGCCGCGGATGCCGATGGCGCGTTGCACCTTGTATTCGAGATCGTGCAGGTCGGCCGTCGTCGCGGTGGCGACGTAGGGGATGCCGTGCGCCATGGCGATCTCCGGCATATTCTTGCCCTGGCCGAACACGTTGCCCGGCTCGGGGCCGACCGGCATGGTCGTCGCCGTGCGCGCCGCGGGCGGGGTCTGGCTGGAGCGCTGCACGCCGGTGTTCATATAGGCCTGGTTGTCGTAACAGATGTAGAGCACGTCGTCGTTGCGCTCGAACATGCCGGACAGGCAGCCGAAGCCGATGTCGGCCGTGCCGCCGTCGCCGCCCTGTGCAATCACGCGCACGTCGTTGCGGCCCTTGGCCTTGAGCGCTGCCTGAATACCGGTAGCAACCGCCGGTGCGTTGCCGAACAGGGAGTGGATCCACGACACCTGCCACGAGGTCTCGGGGAAGGGGGTGGAGAAAACTTCGAGGCAGCCGGTGGCGTTGGCGGCGATCAATTTCTTGTCGGCGGCCTGCATCGCCGCGTCCACGGCATAGCGCGCACCGAGCGCTTCGCCGCAGCCCTGGCAGGCGCGGTGGCCGGAGTTGAGCGAGTTGGTGCGTCGCATGTTGGCTTGCACGGCGCGCTCTTCCGGCGCCAGCAGACGGTTGCCCACGGTGAAGGTGCCGGTCTGGTAGAACTTCACGGGTTGAAAGGCCATGGCGTTCTCCTTAGCCGATCTTCGAGGCGACCGTGCCCAGGTCGCGCAGCATGTTCTCGGCGATGGGGCCGGAGCGGCGCGTCTGGCGCTCGCGTTCCAGATGTCGGTTGACCAGGCTCCAGTCGAGATCGAGGAAGTGCACGCGCTCCAGCTCGTCCTTCTCGGCCTGGCGGAACAGGCCATGCAGCGACTTCTTGGTGATGGCGCGGCCGCCCAGCCCGGCGATCACCGTGTAGCCGTGCAGCTGGATGCCGGACAGGGACATGCGCACGTCGTTGGAGAGTATGCCGCCCAGGCCGATCGCCAGGCTCTTCTCCAGCACGACGACGCGTTGCGCGTGCTCCAGCACGTCGCGCACCGCAGCCAGCGGGAAAGGACGGAACGAGATGATGCCGAGCACGCCGATCTTGTGGCCCTCGTCGCGCATCTCGTCGATGACATCCTTGATGGTGCCCAGCACCGAACCCATCGCGACGATGATGGTCTCGGCATCGTCGCAGCGGTAGGGACGCACCAGTCCGCCGCTGTCGCGCCCGAAGATTTCCTTGAAGGCGGCGGCGTGCTGCGGGATCAGGTCCAGCGCCTGCAACTGCTTGGCATGGGCGAGATAGCGCACTTCGGTGAAGGCCTCGGGACCGACCATCGCGCCGATGGACACCGGCTCGTTCGGATCGAGCACCTGGCGCGGGTCGAACGGCGGCAGATAGGCATCCACCTGTTCCTGCGTCGGCACGTCCACCTGTTCGACCGCGTGCGTGAGGATGAAGCCGTCCATGCACACCATCACCGGCAGCGACAGTTCTTCGCCCAGGCGGAAGGCCTGGATGTGCAGGTCGAGCGCTTCCTGGTTGTTCTCGGCGAACAGCTGCATCCAGCCGGAATCGCGCTGCGACATGGCATCGGTATGGTCGTTCCAGATGTTGATCGGCGCGCCGATGGCGCGGTTGGCGACGGTCATCACGATGGGCAGGCCGAGGCCCGAGGCGTTGTAGACCGCCTCGGCCATGAACAGCAGTCCCTGCGAGGCGGTCGCGGTATAGGAGCGCGCGCCGGTGGCAGAGGCGCCGATCGCCACCGACATGGCGGCGAATTCCGACTCGACGTTGATGAATTCGCACGGCGCCAGTTCGCCCGCTTTCACCATCTTGCCCAGCCCCTCGACGATGTGCGTCTGCGGCGAGATGGGGTAGGCGCAGATCACTTCGGGCCGGCACAACGCCACGGCCTGGGCGACGGCCTGGGAACCTTCGATCTGCTTAAGCATGGGCACCTCCGGACATTCTGGATTGCACGATCTGGTAGGCCTCGGTGGCCGCCGCGATGTTGGCCGCCGCCACCTTGCCCGAGAAGCGGTCGTTGATCGCCATGACGACCGACTCCAGCTTGATGCGCCCGGATACCGCCGCAAAACCGCCCAGCAAAGGGACGTTGGGCATGGGCCGCCCCAGGTGCTTGACGCTGAGGTCGGTGGCGGGAACGGAGCACAGGCGCTCCTGGCGGCAATCCTTGACGAACTCCGCCAGGCCCAGTGCTTCGAAACTCTTGCTGGTATTGATGAGGATGTAGCCGTCGCGCTTGAAGCCCGCGAACACATCGACCTGGTGCAGCAGGGTGGAATCCTGAATGATCAGCGCGTCCGGTTCCATGACCGGCTCGCGCAGGCGGATAGGCTTGTCGTCGATGCGGCAGAACGCCATGACCGGCGCGCCCATGCGCTCGGAACCGAAACTGGGGAAGGCCTGGGAATGTCGCCCTTCGTCAAAGGCTGCAACGGAGAGGAGTTCGGCTGAAGTCACTACGCCTTGCCCGCCACGACCATGTATGCGTACCTGGAACATGTGCCTCCCGTTGTGAGTGTTTGAAAAGGCTTTAGCGAAGCTTACTACCCTGCCGTCGGAATGTCAGCCAGCCATGTGCGAGCCAGCATGACCGCGTACTCCAGGTTGACCGATGCCTCGTCGCTCATATCCGCGCCGAGTTCAAAACCGTAGCCACGGACGCGCAACAGGAAGCTGTCCGGCGCCTCCGTTCTGTACACCTGCCGATAGGCATGCAGCAGCGCAAATGGCGTCATGGCATGGCTGGTGTAGCTGTGGTCGTGCGCCGCGGTGATCCTGGAAAAATGGAATGGTGCATCACAGGACATGTCCGCATCCACAAACAGCACCGCTTTGCGTCCCAGCAGATCGGTGACATGCTCGACCTGCAATTGGTAATCCTCGATCAGATCTGCCTGCGTCGCATTGCCGTCCGCCTGCAACTGGCGCAACAGCAGCGGCGCCAGCGCGTCGTCGCCGCGCGATTCGTTGCCGATGGCGAAGACGAGGAGGGGGGCGATCATCAGGAACAGAAGGAACCGTCCGAGGAGCGCGTCAGCAGGTCGACCCGCGCTCCCTCCGCATCCAGCAGTTCCACTTCCAGCGGCATCTTGCCCAGCGCATGGGTGGCGCAGGACAGGCAGGGGTCGAAGGCGCGGATGGCGACCTCGATGTGGTTGAGCAAGCCCTCGGTGAGCTTCTTGCCGTCGAGATATTGGCGCGCCACCTGGCGGATGGCCTCGTTCATCGCCTGGTTGTTGTGGGTGGTGGAGACGATCAGGTTGCAGCGCACGATCTGGTCGTTCTCGTCCACCTTGTAATGGTGGATCAGCGTGCCGCGCGGCGCTTCGATCACGCCGACGCCGCGCGCCTGGCGTTCGCCCTTGCTGACCAGATCGGTGCCTTGCAGGTCGGGATCGTGCAACAGGTCGCGGATCACTTCAGCGGCGTGCAGCATCTCGATCATGCGCGCCCAGTGGAAACCCAGCGTGGCGCCTGCTGCGCGGCCAGCGTCGAAGGCGAGGAATTCCATGCGTCGCGCTTCGGCCTCGGGCGAGGGAATGAAATCGCATTGCGTCACGCGCGTCAGCGGCCCCACGCGATACCAGCCGGCTTCCGGCCCCAGGCTGCGCAGGAAAGGGAACTTCATGTACGACCACGGTTTCACGTCCTCGAAGATCACGTCCCAGTAGTGCGAGTAGTCATGGTGGTCGAACAGGGTGCCGCCGTTCATATCGCGCGCGCGCAGGCCGCCGTGATACAGATCCAGCGCGCCGTCGGCGCGCACCAGATTGAGCGTATGCGCATTGAAGCGTCCAAAATTGTTGTAGAGGTCGGGGTTCTGCTCAAACAGTTGTTGCGCGATGCCGACGGATTCGCGGCTCCATGTCAGGATTTGTTCCATGTCTTTCAGCAGGTAGTCGCGCTCTTCGATGCTGACGTTCTTGTTCACGCCGCCGGGGATGGAGCCGGTGCCGTGGATGCGCTTGCCCGCGGTGACGCGGATCACCTCCTGCCCGAACTTGCGCAGCAGCACGCCCTGTTTGGCGATCTCGGGGTACGCTGAGGCTACTCCTACAATATTCCGTTTCGCCACATCGGAATCGAAACCGAACAGCAGGTCGGGAGCACACAGGTGGAAGAAATGCAGCGCATGCGACTGCAGGATCTGACCGTAGTGCATCAGCCGCCGCACCTTCTCCGCGGTTGGGGTGAGCGTGGCGCCGACGATCATGTCCATCGCCTTGGATGCGGCGATATGGTGGCTGACGGGACAGATGCCGCACAGCCGCTGCACCATCACCGGCGCCTCCCAGTAGGGACGGCCCTGCACGAACTTCTCGAAGCCGCGGAACTCGACGATGTGCAGGCGCACCTGATGCACGCGGTCGTTCTCGTCCAGCAACAGCGTCACTTTGCCGTGGCCCTCGACGCGCGACACCGGGTCGATGGCGACGCGGCGCAGGTTCTCGGGATTCGCGGCAGTTTCGAGTTCAGAAGTCATTTACACCCCATTCTTGTCCACGAAAAACACGAAAGGCACGAAAGATTGAATCGCAGCTGTTCGTGAATTTCGTGTCTTTCGTGGATGAAAGATCTTTCAGTCATATTTGATCAACCCATGCCCCAGTTCCGGCGTCTTGCCCGCAATGAGGTCGGTGAGGAATTTCCAGATTGCATCGCCCGAGGGCGGGCAGCCGGGAATGAAGTAATCGATCTTCACCACTTCGTGCAGCGGGTGCACCTTGTCCAGCGGCAGCGGCAGCTCCGGGTCGTTCGGGATATGGCCATGCGCCAGCCCCGGTTCGGTCAGGTACACCTCGGTGAGGCAACTGCTGAGATCGAGGTGGTTGCGTTGCGCGGGCAGGCCGCCGGTGACGGCGCAGGCGCCGATGGAGATGAGGATCTTGCAGTTCTTGCGGAACTCGCGCAGCACGTGCACGTTCTCCGCGTTGCAGATGCCGCCCTCGATGATGCCGATGTCGCATGGGCCGCAGTGCTTGATGTCGGTGAGCGGCGAGCGGTCGAACTCGATGAGGTCGAGCAGCGGGAACAGGCGCTCGTCGATGTCGAGCAGGGACATGTGGCAACCGAAGCAGCCGGCCAGCGAAGTGGTGGCGACGCGCAGTTTTTTGCTCATGATGTCCCCTCGCAGGCGTCGCAACTGCCGCTGACGGCCGGGCGCGGTGCATCGTCCAGCGCCTGCGCGCCGACCGGGCGCTGGTCGTAGCGCCGTGCGCCGATAGGTACGCTGAAGCCCATGCCCTTCTTCAGGATCACGCCGACCGGACATACCTGCATCGCCTTGTCGGTGAGCGCGATGTCGGTGTCGGCGAGCAGGCCCGATTCGGCATTGACGATGAGGTGCTTGGTGATGCCGCGCCCGGCCAGGGCGAATACGTTCTTGCCGTCCACTTCGCTCGATGCGCGCACGCACAGTTCGCACAGGATGCAGCGGTTGAAGTCGAGCAGGATGTCCGGGTGCGAGGCGTCCAGCGGACGGTCCGGATAGAATTCGTTGAAGCGCGGAGTCATCACCTGCAGTTCGTAGGCAGTGGCCTGCAGCTGGCAGTTGCCGCTGGCCTCGCAGGACGGGCAGAAGTGATTGCCCTCGACGAACAGCATCTGCAGCAGCGTGCGGCGCAGTGCGTTCAGTTCCTCGATATTGCTTTCGATCTCCAGCCCGGCCTCGGCAGGCATGGTGCAGCCAGATATGGTGCGGCCGTTGACCTTCACCGTGCACAGCTTGCAGCTGCCGTGCGGCTTGAATTCCGGGTGGTAGCACAGGTGCGGGATGTAATGTCCCGCTGCCAGTGCCGCCTGCAGCACGGTCTGCCCCGGTTCGAAAGGAACGGCTGCGCCGTCGAGTTGAAAACTTTCGCTCATGGGTTCTCCGGTTTCAGGTGCGCACCGGCGTCGTCGCGTCCGGTCATCTGGCGCGCGCGCGCCAGTGCGCCATCGAGGTCGAATGCCGGCGAGAACACCAGCGATTTCAGCCTGTTCTCATACGCGGGACGGAAATGCTTGAGTGTGTGCAACACCGGGTTGCAGGCGGTGCGCCCCAGGCCGCAGTGGGAAGTCGTCTGCAGCACGCGGTCGAGATTCTCGACCTCGCCCAGGTCGTACTGCGTGCCCAAGCCGGCGGCGATCTTGTCCATGGTCTTCTTCAGCAGCGCGGTGCCGACGCGGCATGGCGTGCAGAAGCCGCAGCTCTCGTGCGCGAAGAAGTGCACGTAGTTGCGTGCCACTTCGAACATGTCGCGGCTGTCGTCGAACACCATGAAGGCCCCGGCGGTAGGCAGATCTTCGAAGCCCAGCTTGCGGTCGAATTCGCTTTCCGGAACGCAGACGCCGGAAGGTCCGCTGATCTGCACCGCGCGCGTATTCGCCGCGCCGCAGTCCTGCAATATCTCGCGCACCGAGACGCCGAACGGATATTCGTAGATGCCGGGGCGCGGGCAGTCGCCCGACACCGAAATGATCTTGGTGCCGCTGGATTTTGCCGTGCCGATGGCGCGGTATTTCTCGGCGCCCATGTGCATGGCCAGCGCCGCCTGGCAGAAGGTCTCGACGTTGTCCACCGCGGTCGGCTGTTGCAGGTAGCCGTTGGTCACAGGGAAGGGCGGACGGTTGCGCGGCACGCCGCGCTTGCCCTCCAGCGATTCGATCAGCGCCGACTCCTCGCCGCAGATGTAGGCTCCCGCGCCGAGGTGGATATCGATGTCGAAATCGAAGCCGTGCCGGCCGAGGATGTTCGCCCCCAGCAGGTTGCTCGCCGCGGCGGCGTTGCAGCACGGCCTGCAGGGGTTCGAGCAGATAGCGGTATTCGCCGCGCAGGTAGAGGAAACCTTTGCTGCGCGCCGACGGCCAGCGCGCACAAGGTCATGCCTTCGAACACCAGATCGGCCTGGCGCGTGAGCAGCACGCGATCCTTGAACGTGCCCGGTTCGCCTTCGTCGGCGTTGCACACCACGTAACGTTCTGCGCCCTGGGCATTGCGGCAGGCTTCCCATTTCGACCCGGTGGGGAAGCCTGCGCCGCCGCGTCCGCGCAGGCCGGAAGCCTTGACGGTTTCGACGACGTTCTGCTCGCCCAGCGCGAACGCGGCACGCAGCACCTCGCCGAGGGCGAGCGTGCTGCCGAGCAGCATGTCGCTGCGGCGGATGTTGTCCTCGACATGGAAGAAATCCGCGGGCCAGTCGCCCAGCGGCGTGCGGTTGCGGATCAGTTGCGCGATCTCCTGCACGCGCTGGTGCGTGAGGCGCGTGATGGCGCGACCGTTGACCAGCAGCGCCGGACCCTGGTCGCACATGCCGGTGCAGGAAGTGGTATCGATGCTGACCAGGCCGTCTTCGGAGACCTTGCCCGGTTGCAGCCACAACTGCTGGCACAGCTGGTCCATCAGGGCCTGGCTGCCCAGCATGCGGTCGGTGATGTTGTCGGAGAAAAGCACGCGGTATTCGCCGTGCGGTTTCAGGTGCAGGAAAGAATAGAAGGAAGCCACGCTTTCGACGCGGGCGCGAGGGATGGAGAGCTTTTGGGCGAGCCGCGAAACCGCTTCACGCGGAATGTGCCCGAAGCGCTCCTGCAGTTCCCTGAGCATCTGCAGTAACCGGGATGCGTCGTTGTGATGATGCACGACCAGTTGATCCAGCCATGCCTGCCCTGCAGCATCAAAACGAAGGTCGTTGTCTGGTAGCATAGCGATGTCGTCACCTCACCGGAAACAAGCGTAGCTAGTTTTATCGCAGTCTAGCGGAAATTGTATGAATATCAAATAAAGGAAACCGATCTACCATGCACATGCACGACCCCCATCCCTTTACCTATGAAGTTGAAGAAGCCGATTTCGACGAGAAAGTAGTAGACCGTTCGCAGGAGACTCCCATCCTGCTCGATATCGGCGCCGAGTGGTGCGCCCCCTGCAACGTGCTCGGCCCGCGGCTGGATAAGCTGGCGAAAGAATATGCCGGCAAGTTCCTGCTGGCCAAAGTGGATGCCGACGAGAACATGCGCATCGCCGGAAAGCACAAAGTACGCGGTTTTCCGACAGTGATCGCCTATAGCCGCGGTGCCGAGTTCGACCGCTTCCACAGCGCGCATCCGGATCATTTCCTGCGCCAGTTCATCGACAAGCTGATCGCACACCATCAAGTCCGAAGCTTGATCCAGAGCATCTTAAGACTGGCAATCGTGAACCGCCACACCTTGCGTTCATTGAAGACAACCATGTGGGCAGCGATGTTTTTGGCTTTATCGCCCACGACCGTTCTTGCCGCCGCGCTGGATGATGCCGAGGCTGTTCCTCATCTCGACAGCGCAGGCCGGGAGGGCTACCGCGATTTCCTCATTTTCGACAAGCACCGTGCCTTTGCCATAGCACCAGGCGGAGCCTGGTCCTGGAAAGGCGGCGAGGCATCGGCGGAATCGGCGGAGCAGGGCGCATTGAAAGCCTGCCGGGAGAACAGCGAGCAGAGTTGCGTCCTCTATGCGCTGGACGACAAGGTGGTATTCGACAGCAAGGCGTGGTCTCGCCTCTGGGGGCCGTACCTGAATCGCGCCCAGGCAGGCCAGGCGCGCACCGGGTTGAACCGTGGCGAGCGTTTCTACAACCTGGTGTTCAAGAGTGCCTCCGGTAAACCGATGGCGCTCTCCGACCTGCAAGGCAAAGTGGTGTTGCTGCATTTCTGGGGCTCCTGGTGCTCGCCCTGCCGGCGCGAGATGCCGGAACTGCAGCAACTGCAGCGCGCGCTTGGAAAGTCTGCCGACATCCAGATGGTCCTGTTGCAGGTGCGGGAGGATTTCGCCGTCGCGCGCGGGTGGGTGCGTCAGCAACACCTGCAGTTGCCTTTATACGATTCGGGAGCGGGCAAGGGCGCGAACGATATGCTGAGCCTGGCCGAAGGCAAGTCCATCCACGACCGCCACATTGCGGAAGTGTTTCCCACCACCTACATTCTGGACAAGCACGGCATCGTGGTGTTCTCCAACATCGGGCCAGTCTCACACTGGTCGCAGTACCTGCCGCTGCTGCGCGACGTGGCGGCGCGCTCCGGCAGATAGGTGCAGCCGCTGAAAAAAAAAGCCGCTACAAGGTAGCGGCTTTTTTTTGCGATCACGGCCTGTTCATTCTGCCTCTTCCCAGCCGGTGATCATGGTCTTGATGTGTGCCATCGGCGTGTGTCCGGTGGTAGTCAAATAGACGTGAGCGATGAAGAACACCAGCATCATGAAAGCGCCGGCCGTGTGGATGAGCGCCACCGCCTCCAGGCTCAGGTAGGCATCCACGCCCCAGCTCTTCCAGTGGGAATAGAACAGGTAGAACAGCCCCGACCCCCAGATGACAGGCGAAAGCATGGACAGCAGCGCCAGATAGGCCAGACGTTGAAGCGGATTGTGTTTCTTGTCCGCGGTCTTCTGGAACGGGTTGGGCGCATGGCGGAAGATGCCGAAGGCGTAATAACGCACCATGGCATCGACCTTCTTCAGCGTCGGGATGTATTGCCTCCATTCGCTGGTGGTGAATTGCCAGAAGATGGTGAAAGCCCAGAGCGTCAGCAAGGTCCAGGCGGAGATGGTGTGGAGGTTCACCGCCTTCTCGAAACCGAACAGATGGTAAGTGCCGTGCACCTCGAAGCCGGTAATCAGCATGGAGATGACCAACAAGGCCTGCGACCAGTGCCAGAAACGCTCATAGCGCTTGTAGAGGTAAATGCGATTCGCTGTGTTCATTTGTCTTAACCTCTCTTCTTCTTGCTCGTGTAAATGCGTAGCGCGCCGTGCAAAAGCACGCCGATCAACGTTAACAGCGCCAGCGTCCAGCCCGCCAGGTCGAGCCAGCGGTTGTTGTCGCGGGACGGCATGTAAACGCCCTCGATGCCTTCCAGGCGTCCATTCTTGCTGTGGCACTGCGCGCAGGACAGTGCGTCATGTTTGGGCGCGACCATGTGCGTGATCGGCCAGGTCATCTCGGTGGCGACGAAGCCATACTCGCCGCTGTAGGGAAGACCGGCCGCTTTCATGCCGGCCCCGATCGCCTTCTGCCAGTCGTAGTTGTGCCACAGCGCGGTGTGATCCTCGCCGGCGGTGTGTTGCACGGTGAGATAGTTGTTTACCTTGTCGTAGGGCTGTTTGCCGCGGTGCACCTTGGTCGGCCAGATGCGCGAATCGGGATCGTTCGGACGCGCCGCCCACTTCATTGATCTGCACGGTCTTGCCCGGGTCGATCTTGTCGCCGATCACCTTGTAGGTGGAAACGCCGTTGTACCAGCGGTATTCCGGGATGACATAGGAGTCCCATACCCAGGTGCCTTTCTTGGTATCGAAGGCGCGACGACCGGCGCTGTCCTTGCGCACCATCGGCTTGCCGTCCGGCCCCATGGTGGTGGCTTGCGACCAGTCCCAGCTCGCCTCGGTGCCGATCTCGTTGCGTGCGTATTCCGGAATGTGGCAGGTCTGGCACGCGATCTTGTCGGTATGCTGGTTGAGCATGGACATGCGGTCATGGTGCGGTTTGTCGCTGTGGCATGACTGGCACGCCGCGGGAGATTCGTCCTTCTTGCCGCGGATGTGTGCCGGACCTTCGACTGCCGCCGCCACGTTGTAGCGGCTGCCGGAGACTTCATGGCTGGAGGTGGCGTGACAGGTGACGCAGGTGAAGTTCAGCCCCTTCTCGTTCATGTGCACGTCCAGGTACTTGCCGGGATGCAGCAGCGAGGCATCGAGGTCGCCGTGTTTCGCGCCGTTGCCGCCCGCGCCGAAAAAGTGGCAGGAGCCGCAGTTGCTGCGGCTGGGCATGCCGATGCTTTGTGCGACCTTCTTCAGGTCGGCGGCTTCGACGAACTTGCCCGATCCTTTGGGAAACTCGGTGCGCTGATACACCGGGTGGCCGGCGTTGCCCGGCAGTTTGCGGTAGGTGCCGGTCTGGTCGTGGCAGATCAGGCAGTCCACATTCTTCTCGACCTTGAAATCGAAGCTGTTGTCTTTCCAGCCGTAACCGGCATGGCATGCCATGCAGTCCTTTTCGTTCGAGACCGGGGAGGTGCAGTAGTTGTTGATGATGTTCTTTTTGCCGCGCTTCTGTCCGGTCTTGGGATCGACCGACTCCCAAGTCCAGTGCTTGGTGTGTTGCACCTGCCTGGCGGCTTCGGTGTGGCAGACCAGACAAGCTTGCGTGACTTCCGGGCCCGTCTTGAAATTCCTGTTCAGCTCCTTGAACTTGCTGTGATCGGCCGTCGACGCGGCCTTGGGTGTGCTGACGGATTGCGCTTGCGGCGCGATCACGGCATCCGGCCTGGCCGGTGTTGCGAATGCGGTCGGCGCTGCCAGCAGGGCGAGAACAGCCGCTGCCGACAGAATTGATCTGAATCTTAATAACATGTGGTCACCTTGGATTGTGCTGGGCGTGCGTAGATACTTTTTGGTCGATGCGGGAATCGCGTCAGCAACCGCCGGCCGCACCGGCGCCGGAACCGCCGCTGGCCGCACCGGGCGTGCCCTTGATCATCGCGGGAGCAGGTTTGCTCGCATCGAACACGATGAACCTGGCCTGGTCTGCAGCAACGTGCGACATGATCCCGCCGACCTTGGAGCCGAACAGGCTGCCGATCAACTCCGCATTCATCAGGCCGATGTAGGTCTTGCCGTCATTTTTTTTGTAGACCGAGATCTTGCACGGCATCAGGTTGGAGAGGAAACGCAGTGCGTCGTCCTTGAGGATGGGGCCGGAGTATTTCGTGCTGCATGCCTCGATCATCAGCACCGGAAGCACGTTGCCCCCGTCCGCCTCGATGGGCTTGGCCGCGTTGCGCAGGCCGGACAGTGCCCAGCCGTTGCCGGCGTTCTGCACGTTCTGCTGGATGCGAGCGACCGTCTCCTCCACGCCGAATGGGCTGGGAATCTCCCTGAACATCAGACTGCCCGCAAAGTTGTAGACGACCAGAATGACAACGACCACTCCAGCAACGAAACCAGCGACGACTTTCAACATTTCGTAAACCCCCAATATCTAGAACAACGACTGATTCAAAACGAATTCGACGTTACTGCTTCATGACAATCTTCATGCTTGCGGAATTTTCCGGCCTCAATAGAGCTGAATGCCGTGGGCAATCAGCCAATTCCGGTCGAGTTCCCATTTCACGCTGGAGACTCCGGGTTGATCGAGAATGATCTGGCGCGATTCCGACTGTATTTGCGCCAATTCTTTCTCGGCCGCCACGAAATCGGGATCGTTCGCCGCCCGCCCTGAAAGGTTGGGGTATATGGCACCTATCATGCGATACACCGGCACCTCGGGAGAGCGCGGGGTACCCATCACCGCAACTTCGCCTTCCAGGCGCAGCACCCTGAAGGTATACGGATAACTCCGTATTGCCGTGTTGCTCGTCTCGAGCGCCTGATTTAATGCATCTACCCTGGGGTCGGTTCGGAGTCCGAACCAGTAGAGTCCCCCGAGTGCGATGACCACAAACAGGACTTTGTGAATTCGTTGTATTTGCACCGCTTCCTCCATCTTGCCTGCGAGTACTGCTTTCGTGCACAGCACAACATGCCTCGCTGACGGACGATTACGCCCAATCAGAGAGGCCTGCAGCTGCAAATCACGGCAGTAAATCTGTTCAGCGGGATCAGTTCAGCAATGACCGTGCCACTACAGTGGTAATTGCTAATGGTTATGGTTATCAATCGGCTGAGACAGAAATTGCGGAGGGGGGAATGTACATCCAGAAGCTCGGTAGATGCCATAAATGGCATGCCAGTATTGCAGATGCCGCCACATATGGCATCAACAACTGCAATTCTCGACATCTAAAGTCTGGCTTTCCGGTAGCGGTCGGAAGCGCGTTCAGCGGATATGAAACCGCGTAAAGAATTGGCGATCAAGTGCATGACGCACAAAATAAAAAACCGTCCGGAATGGGACGGTTTCTATTTGGCGGAGAGGGCGGGATTCGAACCCGCGGTGGGGTATTACCCCACACACGCTTTCCAGGCGTGCGACTTAAACCGCTCATCCACCTCTCCGAAAGGGCGCGCAGAATAAACTAGAACGTCTTTTCCTGCAATCAAAAACGTTCGCGCCACTCGCGCAAGGCCGTGAAAACGGCTAGTTCGCTGGTGTCGGTCAATCCTCGTGCCTGCAGAGTCCGGACAAGCTCAGGGCTCGCGCACCGCAAATACGGGTTGGTGGCCTTTTCCAGTGCGATGGTAGACGGGACAGTCGGGCGGTTCGCAGCGCGCAGGCGGCGTGTCTCGGCAAAACGCCGCTGGATGTCCGGATTGTCGGGTTCGCAGGCGAGCGCAAAGGGCATGTTGTAGGCGGTATATTCGTGCGCGCAATAGACGCGGGTATCGTCCGGCAATGCCGCCAGACGCTGCAGCGAATGATGCAGTTGCGCGAGCGTCCCCTCGAAATTCCTGCCGCACCCCGCGCCGAACATGACATCGCCGCAAAACAGCATGTGCGGGGCGATGAAGGCGATGTGATCGTCGAGGTGTCCGGGGATCTCGATGATGTCGAAAACGATGTCCAGTGCATCGAGCCGGAGCCGGTCGCCCTCATGCAAGTCATGGGTGATATGGGGATTCTTTGGATGGCTTCGCCCGTACACCGGCACGTTATATACTCCGCGCAATTCCGCGATGCCATCGACGTGGTCGTGGTGGCGATGGGTACACAGGATCGCATCCAGACGCAGGCCGTTCGCATGCAGGAAATCAAGTACCGGCGCGGCTTCGCCGGGATCGACCGCAACGGCATGGCGTTCTTGCTGGAGCAGCCAGATGTAGTTGTCTTGCAGGGCAGGGATGGCGGTGATGGTCAGCATGATTAAAACAGGGATCCGATGCCGAATTGTAAGTTAAGCGCGAATAGTCTGAGTGAATGGTTCGCCAGCGAGCAGGGCGGCTATGTGCTGACGCGCGAGCAGGACTACTTCGACCACACGGTGGCGGATATCTTCGGCTTCAACGCGGTGCAGATGGGCCTGCCGGAGCAGGATTTCCTGCGCAACAGCCGCATCCCGCTGCGTTTTTCCGCGGGGAACCAGCCCGGCAACGATGTGCGCCTGATCTGCACCGAACTGCCGTTCGACAGTGACAGCCTGGACCTGGTGTTGCTGCCGCATGTGCTGGAGTTCGCCGAAACCCGCACCAGATCATCCGCGAGGTGGAACGCGTGCTGATGCCGGAGGGGAGCCTCATCATCAGCGGCTTTAACCCTTTCAGCCTGTGGGGTCTGCGTCGTGTACTGGGAAAAAAACAGGGCTATCCGTGGTGCGGGCAGTTCATCACGCTGCCGCGCATGAAGGATTGGCTGGCGCTGCTCGGTTTCGAGGTTGTTGGCGGGCGTTTCGCCGCCTATGCGCCGCCGTTCCACCACAGCCAATGGCTGGATCGTTGCGGTTTCATGGAGAAGGCGGGCGACCGCTGGTGGGCGGTGAGCGGCGGCGTGTATTTCCTGCACGCGATCAAGCGCGTGCCGGGCATGCGCCTGATCAAGCCGAGCTGGAACAAAAGGCTGGTGCGAAACCTGATGCCGGCCACGCCCAAATTGCACAGGGGCACATCACACAAGAATGGACAAGATGACTGACGTTGTAGAGATTTTCACCGACGGCGCCTGCAAGGGAAACCCGGGCATCGGCGGATGGGGCGCGCTGTTGCGCGTCAAGGGCAAGGAACGCGAATTGTGCGGCGGCGAGGCGCACACCACCAACAACCGCATGGAACTGCTGGCGGCGATATCGGCGCTGGAGGCGTTGAAGCGCCACTGCAACGTGCGCCTGCATACCGACTCGAAATACGTGCAGCAGGGCATCAGCGAATGGGTGCATAACTGGAAGAAGCGCGGCTGGAAGACGGCCGACAAGAAGCCGGTGAAGAACGAAGACCTGTGGCGCAGGCTGGATGCGCTGGCCGGGCAGCACCATGTCGAATGGGTGTGGGTCAAGGGGCATGCCGGACACGACGGCAACGAACGCGCGGATCAGCTTGCCAACAAGGGCATCGAAACAGTGAGGGAACAGGCATGAGGCAGGTCGTACTGGACACGGAAACCACGGGTCTCGATCCCAGGCAGGGGCATCGCATCATCGAAGTCGCGGCCATCGAGCTGGACGGGCGCAAGGTCTCCAAACGCACCTTCCACCGTTACCTCAATCCCGAACGCGAGATCGACGAAGGCGCGGCAGCGGTGCACGGCCTGACGCTGGATCGCCTGCAGGACGAACCCAGGTTCGCCGAGGTCGCGCCCGCATTGCTGGAATTCATCGACGGCGCGGAACTCATCATCCACAACGCACCGTTCGACATCGGCTTCCTCAATGCCGAACTGACACTTGCCGGATTGGCGCCGTTGAGCAATCAGGTTGTCGATACCCTGAAGGTGGCCAAGGAACTGCATCCGGGCAAGAAGAACAATCTGAATGCGCTGTGCGACCGTTACCAGATCGACAACTCGCATCGCACCTTGCACGGCGCGCTGCTCGATACCGAGCTGCTGGCAGAGGTGTATCTGGGCATGACGCGCGGGCAGGAAAGCCTGCTGGGCGAAGAGGGCAGCGATGCAGAGGGGATGCTATTCAGCGCCGACGGCGAAGCGATACGCCTGAGCGTGCGTGTGCTGTCCGCCAGCGAAGAAGAACTCGCGCTGCACGGCGTGCAACTGGAAGAAATCGAGAAAGCCAGCAAAGGGGCATGTGTATGGAAGCGTCTGGAAGGACAAGCGCAATCTTGAAGTGGTCCCGGCGCGTCCGCTGGATGCTGATGTTGGCGGTTCTGGCCTACCTTGCCGTGTGCGGCTATGCCTGGTCGACCCAGAGCAAGAAGATATACGAGCCAAGTGCTGCTTATCCAGACCACACCGGACCGGCTGGGGATGAAGTATGAGCAATTCACCATCCCTTCCGGCACCGGCGCGGAGCGCGGCGAACTCTACACCTGGTGGATACCGGCGGAACAGGCCGGCGCACCGACCTTGCTCTATCTGCACGGCAACAAGCGCAACATCGCCCACCTCATCGATCACACCCGCAACCTGCACGAAGCCGGCTACAACCTGCTGATTCCGGACTATCGCGGTTACGGCAAGAGCACGGGCGGCAAGCCGACCGAAGCAAAGATGTACGAAGATGCCGAAGCGGCATGGAACCACCTGCTGCAGCAACGCCATCATGACCCGCGCCGCATTTTCATCTACGGGCATTCCATGGGCGGGGTGGTGGGCATCGACCTGGCGCTGCGCCATCCCGAAGCGGCGGGGCTGATCGTGGAAAGCGCCTTCACTTCCATGCGCGTAATGGCGCAGGCGGAACATCCCTGGCTGCCGGTAGACCTGCTGCTGAACCAGCGTTTCGACGCGCTGGCGAAGGTCGGCAAACTGAAGCTGCCGGTGTTGTTCATCCACGGCACCTGGGACGCGCGCACTCCTTACCAGATGAGCCAGCAGCTATACGAGATGGCGCCGCAACCCAAGACGCTCAAGCTCATCGAAGGCGGCGAACATGACAACAGCAGCAGCATAGGACTGCTGGAGTATCGCGCCGCGTTCAATGCGTTCACGCTGCGTCACGCGGCAACACCATGACGAACGCACAACAGACCGATGTGCTGATCATCGGCGCAGGCGCGGCAGGCATGATGTGCGCCCTGACCGCAGCCCGGCGCGGGCGTAAGGTGACGCTGCTCGACCATTCGTCCAAGCTGGCGGAGAAGATCCGCATCTCGGGCGGCGGGCGCTGCAACTTCACCAACCTCAACGCCAGGCCGGAGAACTACCTTTCGCAGAACCCGCACTTCTGCCGCTCGGCCCTGGCGCGCTTCACGCCGCAGCATTTCATCGCCATGCTTGCTGCGCATGGGATCAGCTACCACGAAAAAACACTCGGCCAGCTGTTCTGCGACGACGGTTCGGAAGCCATCATCGCCATGCTCAAGTCGGAATGCGATGCCGCCGGCGTACGCTGGTGCATGCCGTGCAGCGTGGAAACAATCTCTTCCCCTCGCCCGCAAGCGGGAGCACCAAAGGTACGCAATCCGCTATCCGGCAAGCCGGATGCGGAATTGTCAGAGGGGCTAGGGGTGAGGGGCTCTGCTACCGACTTCACTGTCTTCACCTCTCGCGGTACGTTCCACACTACATCGCTGGTCATCGCCACCGGCGGCATCTCCATACCGAAAATCGGCGCGACGCCGTTCGGCTACAAGGTGGCAGAGCAGTTCGGCGTACCCATGACCAGGCTCAAGCCGGGACTGGTGCCGCTCAGCTTCCATCCGGAAGAGTGGGCGATCTACGCCGAACTGTCCGGCGCGTCGGTGGATGCGGTGGTGAGCTTCGGCAAGCACAGCTTCCGCGAGAACCTGCTGTTCACCCATCGCGGCCTGAGCGGTCCGGCCATCCTGCAGATATCCTCGTACTGGGAACACGGCCAACCGCTCTCCATCGACCTGCTGCCCGACCACGACCTGCACGAAGTGTTCGCACAACAGCGCGGCAGCAAGATGTTGCTGAGCAACTTCCTCGCGCAATACCTGCCCAAACGCCTGGCCGAGATCGTGGCCACGCAATGGCTGGAGAACAAACCGCTCAACCAGTATGCAGAAAAGGAACTGCGCGCCTTGGCCGACAAGCTGAAGGATTGGCAGATCACCCCGACCGGCACCCTGGGCTACAGCAAGGCCGAGGTGACCTGCGGCGGGGTGGATACGCGGGCGCTGTCGTCGAAGACGATGGAGTGCAACGATGTGCCCGGACTGTATTTCATCGGCGAAGTGATGGATGTGACAGGGCAACTTGGCGGCTACAATTTCCAGTGGGCCTGGGCTTCCGGGCACGCCGCCGGGGAGGCGGTTTAGTGCTATAGTTTTCGCGCAGACAATTTCAGTATTTCACCCGGAGGGAATCGACGATGCGTGCCTTATTGATAGTCTTGCTGACAATGCTGCTGAGCGGCTGCGGCTACAACACCCTGCAATCCACCGACGAACAGATCAAGGCAGGCTGGGCCGAGGTGCTGAACCAGTACCAGCGGCGCGCGGACCTGATTCCCAACCTGGTCGAGATCGTCAGGGGCGCTGCCGCCCAGGAAAAAGAGATTCTCGTTCGTGTCACCGAGGCGCGCGCCAAGGTCGGCAGCATCCAGGCCACGCCCGAACTGGTCAACGACCCCAAGGCGTTCGCACAATTCAACGCGGCGCAGGGCGAGCTGTCATCGGCGCTTTCGCGGTTGATGGTGGTCGTCGAAAAATACCCGCAACTCCAGTCGATCGCCGGCTTCCGCGAGTTGCAGGCACAGCTGGAAGGCACTGAGAACCGCATCGCCGTTGCGCGCAACCGCTACATCAAAGCGGTGCAGGAATACAACGTCACCGTGCGTTCATTCCCGAGCAACCTGACTGCCATGTTGTTCAACTTCGAGGTCAAGCCGTCCTTGACCGTGGAGAACGAGAAAGAGATCTCGCGTCCGCCGACTGTGGATTTTTCCGCTCCCAAGGCTGCACCCGCCAAGTAAATGAAGCGGCTCTGGACGCGATTCGTTCTGCTTGCGCTGCTGCTTTGCGGCACCGCGCAGGCAGAGGTCGCTGTCCCGCCGCTCAAGCAGCGCGTCACCGATCTGACCAACACACTGGATGCCCCGCAGATACAGGCGCTGGATACCCGCCTCGCCGCTTTCGAGTCCGGCAAAGGTTCGCAGATCGCCGTGCTGCTGCTGCCCACGACCGAGCCTGAGACCATCGAGGAGTTCGGCATCCGCGTCGCCGAATCATGGAAGCTGGGTCGCAAAGGCGTGGACGACGGCGTGCTGCTGCTCGTCGCCAAGGATGACCGCAAGCTGCGCATCGAGGTCGGTTACGGATTGGAGGGCGCGCTGAACGATGCAACGGCGAAACGCATCGTGTCCGAGATCATTACTCCCTATTTCAAACGCGGCGAGTTCTATCCCGGCATCGATGCGGGGGTTGGCGCGATCATCAAAGTAGTCGAAGGCGAGCCGCTGCCGCCGCCCGCACAGGATTCTTCAAGCTATTCCGGCACCGTTGAGGGTAGTTTCGAGATTGTGCTCGGCACGGCGTTCATGATCTTCATGATGGGCAATATCATCTTGCGCCAGCTGCTGGGAAGACTGCCCAGTGGATTGATCGTTGGCGGACTGATCGGCGCTCTGGCCTGGGTGATGCTGCTGTCGCTGTTCTGGGCGATCGCGGCTGCGCTGGTGGCTTTCCTGTTCTCACTGATTTTCGGGGCGAGTGGTTTGGGTTCGCACTTCCCTTCTGGGTGGAGCAGCGGCGGCGGCAGGGGAGGTTGGGGTAGTGGAGGTGGCAGTTTCGGCGGCGGTGGTTTTGGCGGGGGCGGTGGTAGCTTTGGCGGCGGCGGGGCATCGGGAGGCTGGTAAATGAACATCAAACGCATCATCAGACATCTCTCTGCCAGCCACGCCGCGATGCGCCGGATATTTCCGCAGGCGGCGCTGAAGAATATCGAACGCACAATTGCCGAGGTGGAACAGACGCATGCCGGACAGATCCGCTTCGCGGTCGAAGACGCGCTGGATCTCAAGCCCTTGCTGGAAGGACAGACGGCGCGGGAACGGGCGATCGAGGTCTTTTCCCGGTTGCGCGTCTGGGATACCGAACAAAACAACGGGGTGCTGATCTATTTGCTGCTGGCGGATCGCGACGTCGAGATCGTCGCGGACCGCGGCGTGCATGCCAAGCTCGGTCAGCCGGTGTGGGAAGCGGTCTGCCAGGAAATGGAAGGTGCATTCCGCCAGGGCAAGTTCGAAGAAGGAGCCATTGCCGGGATACGCAGCGTGGGAGCGCATCTTGCGCGGCACTACCCGCATGTCGGCAGCAAAACCAATGAATTGCCCGATCACCCAGTCCTGATCTGAGTCTATCGTGATCGTCGAGACCGAGCTCAAACTGCACATCTCGCCCGAGCATCTGCAAAAGCTCAAGCGCCATCCTTTTATCCGCTCGCTTTCCGCAGGCCGCGCCGTCACGCAAAAGCTCTACAGCATCTACTACGACACCGCCGATCTCGAACTGCGCCGGCAGGCCATGGCTTTGCGCCTGCGCCGCGTTGGCAGGCAATGGATGCAGACATTGAAAGGCGGCGGGCAGGTGAGCGCGGGGCTGCATCAGCGCAACGAGTGGGAGACGCTGGTGCCCTCCGAACAACTGGACCTCGATGCGCTCAAGGCCAGCGGTGGCGAATTGCCGCGCGGCGTGCGCAATCGCCTGCAGCCCGTGTTCGTCACCGACTTTTCGCGCAACGTGCGCCTGGTGGATTTCGAAGGCGCGCAGATCGAACTGTGCATGGACAGCGGCGAGATCCGTGCCGGACAGGCGAGCTGTCCGATCTCGGAGCTGGAACTCGAACTCAAGTCCGGCTCCCCGCAGCAGTTGTTCAGACTCGCGCTGGCCCTGCTCGACATCGTGCCGCTGGATGTGGAACACACCAGCAAGGCGGAATACGGTTATCTGTTGTTCTCGGCGTCCAAGCCGTCGGTAAGCAAAGCTCGATTTCCGGAACTGAAAAAGTCGCAGAGCATCGCCAGCGCCCTGCAGAGCATGATCGGCGCGTGCCTGGCGCATGTGCAGTCCAACGTGCCGGGTGCCTTGCTGAAACTGGACGAGGAATACCTGCATCAGGTGCGTGTCGGACTGCGCCGCCTGCGCGTGGTGCTGGCCATTGCGCAACGTTTCAGTGCCGATGACGAACTGACGTTCCTGCGCGAACAGGTGGCGAAGCTGTGCGTGGAACTGGGACGTTCGCGCGACTGGGATGTGTTCGTCACCCAGACGCTGGCACCGATCTGTACCCGTCTGCCGGAACATGCCGGATTGCGCGAAGTGCTGGCCACGAGCGAGCGGGCGCGCAAGAAACAGCACGCCGGTATGGAAAAGAGCCTCGCCTCGCAGGACTTCCAGCGCCTGCTGCTGCGCTTCGGCGCATGGATGCATGGCACACAGACGGGCGCGACGGAAATCACGCTGGAACTGTTCGCCACGCAAGTGCTGCAGAGACGCAGCAAACAAGTCGCCAGGTACGGCAAGGCGCTGGTCGGCGAGGATGCGGCGCAACTGCACCTCTTGCGCATCGCCTGCAAGAAACTGCGCTACAGTACCGAGATGTTCGGCTCATTGTTCAATGCAGCCAGGACCAAAAGCTACGTGACCGCGCTGGCCGAACTTCAGGACATCCTGGGCATCCTGAACGACATCGCCGTCGCACATCGGCTGCTGGACGAACTGGACAATGCCGCGCGGCACGACACGCTTGCGCTCATCCGCGGCTGGATGGAACATGACTATGCGGAGCGCGTCGCCGAGTTCGGCAAGGTCTGGAAACGGTTCGCCGCGCAAAAAGGGTTCTGGAACTGATCGGGATCGCCGATGCATATGGGAAGCAATGGCGTATCCCGAAGGTAAGCCAGCCTCAAACAAATGCTTTGCATCGAGAAGGGGAATGCCTTGCTATCCAGGATTCTGTGCATAGGTCTGGCCGTATTGCTCTCTGGATGCAAGGGGAGCAGTAGCGAGTGGCAGAATGTCACTGTTGCACCTGTTGCGGCAGGTTCCACCGTTCATATCCGTGTACTCCACGCCGTCAATCCCAGACTTCCGCGGTTGACTGATTCGCAGCTGCGAACCCTGTTTGCGTCCGCGCAAACGACCGTAAAGAAAAACTTCGGCGTCAATGTCGAATTCTCGGAGATAGCGGAAACCGGCATCGATCGCCTGTTCGCCCTCATCCCGCTTTCCATACTGGACGTGCGCAAAACTTCCATCTACGACTTCAAATCGGGAAGAGGGGACAAGCACAGAATCGCAGAGAGCTTATTCACCACGCTCACCCAAAGCGGAACGAAGCTGGAGGATGCACTTGCGTTCGCAGAACCTTATCTGCCAGCCGGCGCGCAGCCCAAAGACCTGAAGGAGTTTAGCGAGTTGCTGTCGGACGTGATGCTTGAACGTCTGGAATACTGGCGCAGGCTCAAGGCATCCGATGGCGCGCCCGTGCTCGATGCCTCACCGTACAACGAATGGATCTACTGGGATACGCTGGGCTACGGGGATCTGCAATACGATCTGGTGATCACCAATCAATTCATTGCGAGCGCCGAATACAACGGCGCAGATATCCATTCCGCTCTTCGCGGCGGCGTGTCTGTGGGTACGACGACATATAGCCGGAACAGCAGATATGGCTCATATGTCGTGTGGAGCACGTTCCCATTCACGGACGACTCTGACTACGCCCAACAATTGCGTGGCGGGGAAAGATATTCCGATACTGAAGCGGCGGAGTTGTCCGGGGCATATCTGGCTCACGAGATCGGGCACATGCTTTTCCATTTCGGTCATCCGTTCGGTCAGAAAGCATGTGTGATGAATCCGGTCAGCATGTTGAGATTCCGGGAGTGGTATCGCCAGATCGATAGCTCAGGTTGCCAGATCGGCAGCCGCCCCGAGATGAGCGTGGGTGCGGTGCCGGAATATTTCAACATCGATTGGTTGCGGATGTCTCTGGAGCCGTGACGAGCGCG
>CAWCNZ010000010.1:0-6574 GCA_963797045.1 uncultured beta proteobacterium
ATGACGACGATGACGAATACTGCTCTTCGCGCGAAGACCTGAACGATGCGATATCGGCGGCGGACGTGATCGGCATCCCGATCGAGGCCGTGAACTTCGCCAAGGAATACAAGGAGCGCGTGTTCAGCTATTTCCTGCGCGAATACGAGGCCGGGCGCACGCCCAATCCGGACATCCTGTGCAACTCGGAGATCAAGTTCAAGGCGTTCATCGACCACGCCATCCGCCTGGGCGCGGATGCCATCGCCATGGGGCATTACGCGCAGGTACGCGAAGTGGACGGCCTGTTCCAGTTGCTCAAGGCCGAGGATGCGAGCAAAGATCAGAGCTACTTCCTGCACAGGCTGGACCAGCAGCAATTGTCGAAAGCGATGTTCCCGCTCGGCAAACTGCTGAAGACCGAAGTTCGCGAGATCGCGCGCAAGAATCATCTTGCCAACTACGCGAAACGCGACAGCACCGGCATCTGCTTCATCGGGGAACGCCCGTTCCGCGAGTTCCTCAACCGTTACCTGCCGATGCAGCCGGGCGACATTTGGACTCCCAATACGCCCGCCGATATGCCCGGTTACGAGAAGGAGTCCAATGCGCTTGCTCCCGCACCGGAGTGCTCCGCACCACCGTGTCACAAGCGCACGCCGGAGGGGAAGGTGGTCGGGAAGCACCAGGGACTGTCGTTCTACACCATCGGCCAGCGCCAGGGCCTGGGCATCGGCGGCTCGCGCGAGACGACGGGCGAACCGTGGTTCGTCGCAGGCAAGGACATACCGCGCAACCGCCTGATCGTGGTACAGGGACACGACCATCCGCTGCTGCTCAACCCGCAACTGGATGCGCTGGAGATGCACTGGATCAGCGGCCACGCACCCGACACCACGCGCGCCTATGCCGCCAAAACGCGCTACCGGCAACAGGATGCAGCCTGCCGCATCACGCTGAGCGGCGGCGATGAAGCACACTTCACTTTCGACGAAGCGCAATGGGCGGTCACGCCGGGCCAGTCCGTCGTGATATACGACGGCGCAATCTGCCTCGGCGGCGGCATCATCCGATAGCCCGTGCCCTCATCCACGGGTAAAATGCGCCCTCAATTTCCAGACAGAGCAAAATCCATGACGCTTTCCGCCCTCACCTCCCTGAGTCCCCTTGATGGCCGCTACCACGGCAAAGTGGACGCCTTGCGCGGCCATTTCAGCGAATTCGGCCTGATCCGCTATCGCGTGTTGATCGAGATCGAATGGCTCAAGGCGCTGGGCAATGAAGCCGGCATCAAGGAACTGCCACCCTTCTCCACCGCCACCGTGGCGCAGCTCGACCAGATCGCCGCGCAATTCTCCGAAGACGATGCCGAGCAGATCAAGGCCATCGAGCGCCGTACCAACCACGACGTGAAAGCCATCGAATACTGGCTGCGCGAGAAACTCTCCGCCAACCCGGAGACCGCCAAGGCGCTGGAGTTCATTCACTTCGCCTGCACCTCGGAAGACATCAACAACCTGAGCCACGCGCTGATGCTGAGCCACGCGCGCAAGGAAGTGATGCTGCCGGCCCTGCAAGGCATCATCGACAAGCTGACCGCCATCGCCCACCAGCATGCCGACCTGCCCATGCTGTGCCGCACCCACGGCCAGACCGCCACGCCCAGCACGCTGGGCAAGGAGATGGCGAACGTCGTGTACCGCCTGCGCCGCGCCCACGCGCGCATCGCCGCGGTCGAAGTGCTGGGCAAGATCAACGGCGCGGTGGGCAACTACAACGCGCACCTGTCGGCCTATCCCGACGTCGACTGGGAAGGATTCGCAAAGAGATTCGTCGAAGCGCGCGGCCTGGAGTTCAACCCCTACACCATCCAGATCGAACCGCACGATTGCATGGCCGAACTGTACGACGCCTACGCCCGCGCCAACACCATCCTCATCGACCTCAACCGCGACATCTGGGGCTATATCTCGCTCGGATTCTTCAAGCAGAGGGTGGTGGCGGGCGAAGTCGGCTCCTCCACCATGCCGCACAAGGTCAACCCCATCGACTTCGAGAATTCGGAAGGCAACCTGGGGCTGGCGAACGCGCTGCTTAAGCACCTTTCGGAGAAGTTGCCGATCTCGCGCTGGCAGCGCGACCTGACCGACTCCACCGTACTGCGCAACATGGGCGTGGCGCTGGGCTACACCTTGCTCGCTTATGAATCCTGCCTGAAGGGACTGAACAAGCTAGAAGCCAATCCGCAACGCCTGGCGGAAGACCTGAACAACAGCTGGGAAGTGCTGGCCGAACCCATCCAGACCGTGATGCGCCGCTACAACATCGAGAACGCCTACGACAAACTGAAGGAACTCACGCGCGGCAAGGGCGGCATCAACCGCGACAGCCTGGCGGCTTTCATCCAGACGCTGGACATCCCCGCAGCGGAAAAACAACGCCTGCAGGCGCTGAGCCCGGAAAGTTATACTGGAAAGGCCGCGGAACTGGCGAAGCGCATCTAACCTGTTGCCCCGCCAAAAACAAAAAGCCCCGCCGAAGCGGGGCTTTTTCATTCAGGCTGCGGCCTGAACTGGTATCTTTTCGCGCTTCTCGATGATGCGGTTGTTCTCATCCACATACACGAGTGTGGGATGGTATTTCTGCAACTCCAGTTCGGAATAGCTGGAGAACGCAGCGATGATGAGGATGTCGCCCGGAGCCGCCTTGTGCGCTGCCGCGCCGTTGACCGAGATAGTACGGGAGCCACGCTCGGCGCGGATGGCATAGGTGCTGAAGCGTTCGCCGTTGGTGACGTTGTAGATGTCGATTGCCTGGTATTCCTTGATGCCGGAGGCATCAAGCAGGTCGTCGTCGATGGCGCACGAACCCTCGTAATGCAGTTCGGACTGCGTCACGCGCACGCGGTGCAATTTGGCCTGTAACATGGTTCGTTGCATAGTTACCCTCCTGATACCCTCTCCTCAATCAAGCGAGGAAAGCGATCTTCTAATTCTCCCCAAACTTCGGGGCGCGCATTATAAACGTCTGAGCGTCAAAGACAAACCTCGATATTGTCGATCAAACGGGTCTTGCCCAGCCGCGCTGCCGCCAAAATCACCAGTTTGCGATCATCCCTGCCCGGCGCGCCCAGATCAGCCTGCCTGCGCACTGAGACATATTCCACCTGCCAGCCATGCTTGGCAAGCGCGGCACTTGCCTCACGCTCCGATGCAACACAATCCACCGCGCCCTTTTTCAGGGTTTCCCCCATCCCACGTAAAGTTCGACAGAGGAAAGCCGCTTCGGTTCTCTCTTCCGGCGACAGATATTGATTGCGCGACGACAGCGCCAAGCCGTCCGCGGCACGCGCCGTCTCCGCCCCGACGATCTCGATGGGCAGATTGAACTGGGTGACCATCTGCCGGATGATGGCCAGTTGCTGATAGTCCTTCTTGCCGAAGACGGCGACCTGCGGTTGCACTAGGTTGAGCAGCTTCAGCACCACTGTCGCCATGCCGGGGAAATGGCCGGGACGGAACTCGCCGCACAGTTCGTTGGCAATGGGCGGCGGCTCGACGAACAAGGTCTGCTGCTCGGGATACATGTCTGCCACCGCAGGCGCAAACACCACATCGGCCAGCCCCTGCAACTTCGCGCAGTCCGCCTCCAGCGTGCGCGGATATTTGTCGAAATCCTCGTTCGGCCCGAACTGCAGCGGATTGACGAAGATGCTCACCACCACGCAGGAACCCTGCTGGCGCGCGATGCGCACCAGTTCGAGATGCCCTTCGTGCAGGTTGCCCATGGTCGGGACGAAAGCGATGGCCTTTTCGTTGGCGAGACGGGCGCGCAGTTCCGCGACGCCATGGATCGTTTGCATCATTTGTTCCCTATATCGATCGTTGGAATCTTCTTGGATGCGGCGACGATCCAGGGTTCCAGGCGTTTGCCGAACGCGACCGTGACTTCGTACGAAGCCGGATCGTTGAACACCTGCCGCTTGTCCAGCGGCACGTTGATGAGCCCCGCATGCAGCTCGGTGATATTCCCGCCGATGCGGGTTTCGTTTTTGATTTGTGCAGTAGTCGGGCGAATTAGCCCGTGCACGATGGCATAGCGGGCGCGGTCGGGATAGGCGGCACGCAAGGTCTGCAGATCGAGCCCCGCATCGATCGCGAACAGACGACTGCCCTTCTCCAGCTCGTGCTTGTAGTTCTCCTCGGCGTTCTTCGCCTTGCGTTGCATCTCGGCATTGGCGGGAGACGCCGCCAGCAGCTTCCTGCTCTCTTCGACGTATTCCCTTGTGCGCTGCAAATGATGCTGGTAGGCCCGGTCGTTAAACTCCAGCACCAGCAACACTTCCCTGGGTTGGAACTCCTTGTAGCGCCGCCCGTATTCAGCCGTGCCAGCCAGTTTCTCCACATCGAAACCGAGTTCGGCCATCTTGGCGCTGTCCAGCCAGAGGGGATTCCCCCAGCGACTGGAATACATGCCGAAATTGAATTCGTTAAGCTCAGCCTGCTGCTCGAAACGCCAGTTCAGCGTCAGCGTGATGCCGCTGTTGTCCTTGCTCGAACGCCGTGTCGAATGTTGCAGCTCGCGCTGCGTCAGTTGCAGTTGGCTTTCCGGATCGCCGCTGCGGTTGTACCCGGCGCCGCCCAGCGCTGCGGCATTGGTCAGCAGGATGATGGCGCTGCCTGCGATCAGCGTGTGCGACCATTTCATCATGACGGCTCCCCCTTGAGCAGTTGGTAATTAGTCGCGCGCAGGCGCTTGAGCACCACCAGGAACAGCACCGCCACCAGCCCCAGCACCAGGAAAAACAGGTATTTCGGCATCGCCTCCCACCACCAGTCGAAGATCTTGGTGTAGAGGAAAATGATGAAGAAGGTGACGCCGGTATTGATCACCTCCGGCCATTGTTTGCGCACGCCGAGCCACACCGCAAACGAGGCGGCGACAAAGCCGACCACCTGATAGAAGCCCTCGATGAAGTCAGCATCCCAATCGAGATAACTGGAGTTGCCCCAGTTGCCTATCACCAGCACCGGCAGGAAGAAAGTGAGCAGGCCGAAGATGCGGTACATGGGCGGAAAATCGGCAAAGCGACGATGCCCCGCGAACTGCGGCACTGCCAACAGCAGCAGCGCCGCCGGAAAAAAGTTCTCGGGGCGTTGCCCGAAATAGAGCCAGTACATCCCGCTCCAGGTGCCGGTACGCGCGGAGACCCAGGCGATCACGCACAGGATGCCCGCCACGAGCAGCAGGCGCAGGTCGCAGGCATAGGCCAGCAGGAAGGCCAGCGCCGCCCACGGCAGCAGCGCCTTGTCGGAAGGCGTGATATTGAATATCTGACCCAGCATGGAGATGTCGAGCACAAAACAGGCGAATGTCACCAGCGCGGCCAGCTTGGCGAAATAGCCGGATGTATCCTTGTGCTGGATCAGCAGCGTGACGCCCAGCATGAGCAGCGGTGCCGCGATCAGGATAACCACCTGCACGCTGGTCGAGAGCCAGCCCCAGAACTGGTAGAACAGGAAGAACACGCTGGCCGACAGCGCCAGTGCGCCAAACAGGGAAGCGATGCGCATGCCCAGCGACAACTGGCTGGCGCGCTTGTCGCGATCGATGTCGAACTTCTGCGCGTACTGCCCCAGCAGCCGGCGATGATATTCATCCATCCGCTGACGCTGCTCGGCACTCAGCGCAAACACGCCCTCGCTTTCCAGTTGAGCCAGTTCGCTCTGGAAGACGCGGATCTGGTCGGCGCGCTGCTGGGCTTCGTGGCGGGAAGGAACGCTCATAGGTTACCCCGGGATAGATTGACGATGCACGGCAGGAAGGATCAGGAAAAGCTGTGCTCCGCAGCAGGGAACGCGCCCGACTTCACCTCGGCCACGTAATTCGCCACCGCCTGCGCAATGGAACCGGCACCCGGCATGAAATCCTTGACGAAGCGCGCCCTCTTGCCGGGATAGATGCCCAGCATGTCGTATACCACCAGCACCTGGCCGGAACAGGCAGCGCCCGCACCGATACCGATGGTGGGCACACTCAACTGCGCGGTGACTTCCGCTGCCAAGGCCGCAGGGACGGCTTCCATCAACACGATGCCCGCACCTGCCTGCTGCAGGGCCAGCGCATCCTTGATCAACTTCTGCGCGGCGACATCGCCCTTGCCCTGCACCTTGTAACCGCCGAGCTGATGCACCGATTGCGGGGTAAGGCCGATGTGCCCGCACACCGGGACGCCGCGCGAAGTGAGGAAATGGACGGTATCCGCCATCTCTGCCCCGCCTTCGAGCTTGACCATCTGCGTGCCCGCTGCCATCAGTTGTACGGCGTAGGCGAAGGTCTCGCGCGGGCTGACCTGCGAGGTGCCGAACGGCATGTCGGCCATGATGAAAGCCTGTTGCGCGCCGCTCACCACGCAGGAGGTGTGATAGGCCATCTGTTCGATGGTGACGGGCAAGGTAGACTCGCGCCCCTGGATGACCATGCCCAGCGAATCGCCGACCAGCAGCACATCCACGCCGTTGGTCTCCAGCAGCGTGGCGAAGCTGGCGTCGTAACAGGTCAGCAAGCAATACGTAACGAACCAGTAGACGACATA